>NZ_JAOCLZ010000295.1:0-206 GCF_025290685.1 Rhodococcus sp. PAE-6 | reverse complement strand
GGATGGCTGCACGGGACCCTGATTGTAGTAGTCAAGCGATGGGGTGACGCAGGAAGGTAGCTGGGCCAGGTGATGGAATACCTGGTGTAAGCCGGTAGGGCGAATGGTAGGCAAATCCGCCATTCATCAAGCCTGAGAGGTGATGCGTACCCGTTGAGGGGAATTCAGTGATCCTATGCTGCCGAGAAAAGCCTCTAGTGAGTTGG
>NZ_JAOCLZ010000294.1:0-212 GCF_025290685.1 Rhodococcus sp. PAE-6 | reverse complement strand
GGTGCCGTTGTCGCTCGCGCAGCAGCGGATGTGGTTCCTCAACCGCTTCGAACCGGAATCGGCGGTCAACAACATCCCCGTGGCGATCGGCCTGTCGGGGGCACTCGACGCGGCGGCCCTGCAGGCCGCGGTCACCGACGTGCTCGGCCGGCACGAGTCGTTGCGGACGATCTACCCGGACGTCGACGGTGTGGGCTACCAGCAGGTGCTGC
>NZ_JAOCLZ010000293.1:0-227 GCF_025290685.1 Rhodococcus sp. PAE-6 | reverse complement strand
CGTTCGCTGCTGTCGACGCCGCGGCGGGCGATCCGCGGAACGATGCCCCGGGCCCGCAGCCACCGGCGGTGCACGGGATAGTCGTAACCCTTGTCCGCCCGCAACCGGCCGGGCCGGCGACGACACGGACCACGACGCGAACGCACCGCAGGAATCGCAGCAACCATCGGCTGCAACATGACACTGTCATGGGTGTTCGCCGAGGTCACCGCCGTGACTAGGGGGAA
>NZ_JAOCLZ010000292.1:0-229 GCF_025290685.1 Rhodococcus sp. PAE-6 | reverse complement strand
TCATCGTCGCCTCCGACGACGCCGTCTTCGGCCTGCCCGAGGTCGTCCGCGGTGCACTGGGCGCCGCAACGCATCTCGCGCGCCTCGTCCCCCCGCACATGATGCGCACCCTCTCCTACACGGCGCAGAACGTCACCGCGCAGCAGCTCGAGCACCTCGGCTCGGTGTACAAGGTCGTGCCGCGCACTGCGGCTCTCCCGGCATGACGGTGAAAGCCGAATACGACCTC
>NZ_JAOCLZ010000291.1:0-229 GCF_025290685.1 Rhodococcus sp. PAE-6 | reverse complement strand
CCGGATCGAGCAGGAGCGCCTCGTGGGGCGCCGTGAGGCGGAGAAGGATCTCGGGCGGATCACCGCCGACGTCCCGCGCGGCTCCCACCGTCTCTGACGAAGGACCCGGACTCCGACGAATGACCGTGGGACGTTCCGGAACGCCGCACGCCGGCGGCGTGTACGACGCCGGCGTTGCCGTGGCCCCCAGTAGGGCTCGAACCTACGACCTGCGGATTAAAAGTCCGTA
>NZ_JAOCLZ010000035.1:0-14692 GCF_025290685.1 Rhodococcus sp. PAE-6 | reverse complement strand
TCTTCCGATCTCCGCGGCGCTTCCCCGGCGCTCCGCGCCGGGGAACGGGGCGGGTCGCTACGCTCCCCACCAGGGAGCCGCTGCGCGGCTCGACGGTACTCCCGTCACGTTGCCGCCGAACGCGTCGCTGCGCTCCGCTCAAAATCAAAATAACAGTCTCACCAACACAATTCATCGACACGCTATTGACTCCCCCCACCCGAATGAGAGACGGGGACGCACTGCCCCCGTCTCTCTCAACCCGTCCCGATGTCACGCACCCATCATACCCCACCACACCAGACACACCCGGACACTATACGAACCAGATAGCATTGAAATACTCATGCTACCAACCAAATACGACACAACACCAATGTTCCTATGCGCAAAGTCACTCAAAATCACTGTACGACAATATATTTATATAGATATATTGCAGCACAACATAATTCAAAAACGCCCAAAACCAGCATCACCAGGCCCCGCGCGCACCCCGACGCTCCGACCCCCGCACGCATCCGCCGGCCCCAGTCTCCGGCACCCCACCACAACGGGACATGGCATCACCCCAGGTCACAACCAAAAAACACCCACCAGCACCGACACCACACTGCAACCAACCCACCGGAGGCGGCCCGGGTTCCCCGGAGCGGTGGCGCAGTGCAATCCGCAACAAGGATCCACGCACGGCCCAACCAGCGTCAAACGGTGTGGAAGCCCTTACCGGCGATCTTTCTGTCAGGGGTAGTTGCTAGGTTGCCCGCCATGAGCGCACTCTCCGACTTCTTCACGCAGCCCGGCTTCTGGTGGGGCGTTCCCGCGGGCACCCTCCTCGGTGCGGTGGTAACTGGAGGATTCAACCTGGTCTCGACCAAGAAGAGCGACCTTCGCAAGATCGATCAGGAGAACGATCTCGACGCCCGAAAAGCGGAACGCGAGCAGGAGCAACGCAATCAGGCGATCGTCTTCGAAGCCGCCAGCAGCTACGCCACCACGGCATCAGACATGCTTCTCGCTGTCATCGATGAAAATAAACTCTTCAACTTTCTTCGCGACCAAGTGCTGTCCGATGCCGGAGAGATCGACCCAAATGCCATGGAGAAGATGGCGTTCGTGGAGACCCAGGTGACCGAGTTGAAACGTCTCGGTTTGTCGCTGAGCAACCTGAAGCTGTTCGCCTCCACTGAACTGCAGGATGCAGCAGTACGCGTCTTCGAGGCACTCCGGACGGTAGTCAGCCAGACCACCGAGCCGATGGCGAAGAACGCGGCGATGCAAGCCGCAGCGATCGAGCTGGACAAGTTCGTCAATGTCTTCCGCCAGGAACGCGGGCTACCCAAGTACGAGACTTCCGACGCGGCACGGGCGCAGGCAGGGTATGTCGAGACCTTAAAGGAACAGGTCGAGACGTTTCAGGAAGAAGCACGGCAACACATGCGTGCAGCAGGGTTCACCTCGACGCCGTGGGACTAACGAACACCCGCATTCAAGCTGCACGGCGCACCCCTTCCGCGGCAACGACGGGGGCATCAGTGCGTACCTCAGCTATCCAGCGCTCAACACCAACGCGCCCGCCTACACAGAAAACCGCCAACCTACACAGAAAACCGCCAACGTTCGGCAGGTCGACATCCGGGGCGTCGATATCGGCACGTCAATGTAGATGTCGTGATTCGGGTCATCCTCGGTGTTGGGCAGACGGTCCAGGCCGTACTGCTCCTCAAGCTCCCTAAGGCGCTCAGCTGCCTCCTGGGCTCGGCGTTCTTCATCAGTGCGACAGATCCTGGTGGCGCCGACTCTCATGTTCCATACAGACACTTCCGCACACCCTCGAGCGGATCGGTGCCTCGGTGGCCTCGGCCCGCTCCGCCGGTACCCGCCGCACCTACGCCCCGGTACGGCGGACATTCACCACCTGGTGACGAAGCGAGGGACACGCCGCGTTGCCGGCGCATCCGGTGACCCTCGCCGCATATCTGGTCTCCGCCGCCGACACCCTCACTCCGGACGGCACCCGCGCCTACGCCCCCGGCCACTTTGGCGCACCATCTCACGGCGATCGCGCATCATCACCGCGAAGCCGGACACTCCAGCCCCACCGGCGATGACCTGGTGCGGCAACGATGTCCAGGATCCGCCGCGACTACGCCCACCGCCGGAGACCGACCCCGCAATCCGCGGGCACCGCTACTCACCGCCGACGTCCTCACCATCGTCGACAAAGCCCGCTCGAGCTGCCGGAGTCGGGCCGATGAGGTTCTGGAACGCCGCGATGCCGCGATCCTGCTGCTCGGTTTCGCGGGGGCGGTCCGGCGCAGCGAACTCGTCGCCCTCACCTGCAGGGACATCGCGGTGCATCGGCTCGACGGGTTGCACATCCGGCTGCGCAAATCCAAGACCGACCAGGAGGGCCGCGGCACGATTCGGGCCCTCGCAGTGCACTGACGACTGACAATGACCGGCCCATGCGAGCAGCTGACAACCAGAACGAGACGGCGTCCCGGACGATGCCGTCCGGGACGCCGCTACCGCATCATGCGGGTGTCGATGACGCGAAAGTGTCGAGGTCGAGAGCGATCTCGACACCGTCCTTCTCCACGACGATCTTCGCGTGCACCGCACCGGTTGCGGCCAGGTACTGCCGCAGGGTCGAGAGCAGCAGATCATCCCGGTTCTCAATCCTCGACACTGTGCCCTGGTCGGTGTCGAGGATCTTCGCAACTTCGGTTTGCGTCAGGTTGCCAGCCTTGCGGATGTCCGCGAGACCTTGAGCATAGATCCGGTTGACCTCCGCACGTTCGGCCGCGTAACGGGCGACGTCGTCGGCGATTAGCGGGTCCGCGGCCAGTCGGTCGATACGGTCGTTTCCGCGGGTGAATCGGGTCCGGTCCAACGGTTCGGCCATCACTGATCTCCTTCTTCTGCCTGGAACTTCCATGCTCGGATCGCGGTATCGGCTCGGGGGCCGACACTGTTGTAAAACACGTCACCGATCCTCGACTTGTCGCCCGCAAACAGCGCCACCACCACGGTGTTGCTGTTCGGCGGGAACCAACAGATCAAGCGGAACGCAATGCCAGGGTCGAAAGGACGGGCTGTGCGCCACACCGGATACCGACCCAACTGACGTACCCGCTTGAGGTCAGGCTTGTCCTCGTCCGGAGGCCCGGGCAGATCCCGCAGCAGTTTCAGTGCGTCGACAGCCCGAGCAAGGATGCGCCGAGAATGCTCGTCACCTCCTCTGGCTTTGACTTCGATACGGTCGAGCCAGTCCCAGAACCCTTCCGGGGCATCTACGTCCACACCCCCAATATGGCATCAAAACCATATGTCGTCAAGGCCATACAAAGTGATGTGTCAGCCGCGACCTCGGCCCCAGATCAACACACCACCAGCAAGACGGGCCGACATCGCACCGGGTGCACACAAGGCGAACGAACCCCTCTGTCCAACCTGCCAGTGACGATGTCACCGCAGTCATCCCGGCACCGTCGCGCAGATCCGTCGGCGCCCGCAAACTGTAGACGAACAAGGGGCAGCGCTTGTCGTGAGTCACCATGAGCCTCACGGGATCGGGAGCTCTTGTCGATGGGTGTGCGTCGTCAATATTCCACGCACGCAGATGTATCCGAGCCGGCCCCAACTATCCGCCGGGGCCGCCCCACAGTCCACCGGTCAGAATGCGGCGTCCTTCTTCCCGATGCTGAGAAGGTATTCCTCCGCCTCGGGTTCGGCGGTGAACGAAAGCACCTCGCCGACGTGCCGACCTAGCACTTCGAGGACATCCTCGGGAGTGGCGTAGAAGAACTCGCGTCTCGGGTTCACCTTGTTGACCCGCCGTTCGGCGAATGCTTCGTGCAGTCTGGCTTCGACGGTCACCGCGTCCTCGGAGAAGAACAAGGCGTGCACGTCGAAGCGGAACGGCACCGATGCGTCACCGAGTTCACGCACCCTGTCCATCGGGTCGAGCCTGCGGGTCATCCCGATCTTGACCATGTTGATTCCGAAAGCGCCCATATTCGAGATGACGTAGACGTACCCGGCGCGGATGTTCGCTGCCCGATAGTCGACGTCATCGATGGCGCGCTGGACATCAACGAGCTTGGATCTCAGGCGTTCGGCAGCAGCGCTGTCGCCGTTCGCCTCCAACGTGGCCAAGGCCGATTGGTAGTGCGCCAATTCCTTGTCCAGCTTGGCGCGTTCGGCGGCCAGTTCCTGCTCGGCTTTGCGTTGCTCGCGCAACTCCTCGCGCCGCGCGCGTTCGGCTTCCTTTTCCTCCTGGACCTTCTGGTGGACATCGGCGGCCAGTTCGAGTTCCCGCAATCGAAGGCGGTGATAGTGATCTGTTACGCGTAGAGCGATCATCTGCCCCTGACGGGCAATCTGTTCGGAAGCCTTGAACAGTCGTGCGGACGCCGCCGCGAGATTTCCGGCCTTGACGGTCTTGACGCAGTTCTCCGCCTCGGCGTTGTAGGCGCGCAGCATGATCTTCGACATCTCCGAGACGAACTTTCGCCCCTGCGTTGCGGAGTTGTTGAACGTGAAGTTCGAGGTGGCGGTGATCGCGGTCTTGTCGCGCACCGCCTGTTTGATCGCTGCCTGCACGCGGGCGAGTTCATCCTTGAGCTGTACGGACGTTTCTGCCGGGTGGTGATACCGGTACAACGCCACGGTCTGGAGTTCTTGCTGACTGTGGGCTTCGACGAGTTCCGCTCGTGCTGCGGTGATCTGCGCGGCCAGGTTGGTGTGTTCGGCGCGCAACGCGGCAACCTGGTCGTTCAGGCGCGCGGTTTCGGCATCGAGCGCTGCTACCCCACCGAGCCCCATCTGATCGACCAGACGGCGCAAGCGATCCACCTCGGACTGCAGCTCCTGGGCACGCTTCTTCGCATTGAACAGCGTGATGCGCTGCTGCGAGGACTCCGGCGAGCTCGACGGCGGTAGGGACTCGGACGGCTGTACAGATTCCGGAACGAGCGGTTGGGTCGCAGAGGTCCACTGGGTTCCGTCCCACCAGCGCAGCTGCGCGGCGCCTTCGGGATCGGGATGCCATCCAGGTGGTGCAGTCATCGCCAACAGATATCAGATCCCACCGCGCTCGTGTCATCGGGGATATGCCATCTGCGTGGCATTTCGCCGTGCCCCACAGACAAGACCGGACAAATCCGGTAACCGTTCCGGACCGTCCGACGATCCACCGGATATGAAGACCGCGTTTCGACTTGCTGCCCTCGGGCTCGCCGCTTTCGGCGCACTCACGGCCTGCGGCAGCGGTGCCGCACCGAACCCCTCGATCCCGTCCCTGGCCAGCACTCCGAGCCACCACGCTCGCCGAGCTGGGACAGGTGCTCGGGCTCTCCCTCAGCGAGCTCGTGCGGTCGGTCCTGGGCCGAAACGGGGTGCGGGCACTGCCCGACGAGTTGATCGCCGAGGTCCGTGCCGCACGCATACCGGTCAGCGCGGTCCAGCGGTGGGTGTGTAGTCGGAAAACAGCCGGCGGTGGATCGCGTCCGTCATGTTCGGTCCGGGCGCGGTCTGCTCCGCCGTGGGGTCCGGCCGGCGCCGAGGCTCGCGCGGGTCACGGCGACGGTCGGATGCGTCGGTGCTGCGATAGTCCATGTGCCATCACGCTTTCTGCTCGATGAACGACGCGGAGGGAATCGGGGTCAGCATCGATGATGCCATCCCCAGCACCACACCGTCGTCGACCACGAGGCCGCATCCATCGACCCCGGCACCGAACCGCGCAGCGGAGAGCCGTCACCGGCGCTCGAATCACGTACGTCGGTACCGACGGAACACAATGGGGTTTCACCGTCGACGCTCCCGGCGGTGGTAGCGGTATCGCCCGGGCGAACGATGGCTCCATCGTCTACACGGTGGGAAGTTCGCTCTCACGTACGGGAGAGGTGGCGCCCGGCTGGGTGACTCGAATCCCTCCAGGTGGTGGTGCCGCCCAGATCCCTCTCGCAGTCCACAACCCCTGCGATGTGGCCACTGACAGCACCGAACTCGTGGTCCTCGACTGCGGGACCGGCAATGACGACGCGCAGGTCATCCGAGCGGACATCACCAGTGGCGACATCACTCAAACGGTCACCGGATTCGTACAACCACGCGGTGTCGATCTGGACCGGGCCGGCAACATCCTGATCGGGGATGCGCAGTTTCGGGACGGAGATTCGGCGGTTGTGACAGTCAGGCGTGATGGAACCCGCACCGAGACCGCGGTACCCGGGTTCGACCTGCTCGATGTCGCCGCTGCAACTGACGGATCGCCCGTGCTCGCGGGTGCAGAAGGCGACGCTCCCCGAATCGTCCGCCTCGGAGCAGATGGCACCCGCACTGCGCTGCCCTTCACCGGTGTCGTCTATCCTACCGGTGTTGCAGTCGGACCCCAGGATGCGGTCACCGTCTCGTATCTCGAGGGCAGCAGCACCACCTCCACCAGCCGTGTCGTGAAACTCGTTCCGGATCCCGCCCCCGAACCGGAACCAGAGCCGGAACCGGAACCCACCCCGGTATTACCGCCGATTCTCGGCAGCAGTGGCAGCAGCGAATAGCTGACATCCCGCCCTTTCCCGTCGTCGATCAGCATCGTGTCCTTGATCGACGACGGGCCAGCTGGTAGCACGATGCAGCTTTACGCAAAGTTTGGGCCGGAGTTCAGTGGAGAGCCCTTGCGTATCGGCTCGTTCGACCCCGTCGTCGACCAGAGCCCTGCGTCTTTGCCGCCGCGACTTGAGGTTTTCATCGCTAATCGCGGGGGGACGCCTATACCTTGCGCGGGTAACGATCGGGCAGACTGCAGACATGGCCAATGATCATTTTGATGTCGACTCAGAGTTTGCCCTCGAATCTTCACGGCCGGTCCCTGACATGAAGATCGCGCGCGAGATCGGCGAGGTGTTCACTCATATGCTCGGAGACGGTCGGTCCGTGATCGACCCGGCGACCACGATCTGGACAGCTGAGGCGGCAGAAGAACTTCGGGCCAGAATTGGGGACAACCCCATCGTCGGAAAGGACCAGGGCCAATGGGAAAAGCTCGACCGGCAACTTCAAGGAGCATCTCGTGAGGTCGTGCTCCTTGCGGCCGAACTCGTCTTCCTACGAGAGCACGCGCTTCGGTCGGCCCGCCCCGAGACACGCAGGGCCCATGTCGACCGGGTGCTGACGCATCTCGACTCCCCTTTGGCAATCCCGGAGCCAATGTCCACCTGGCTTGACCGCCCGGCCGGGACCGCAGGGTTCGACCCCGGTTCCTGGTACAACGGGGTACTGTGGCGACACGTCATTTGGGCTTCGACCTTCGTGCGCCACTGGACTGGCCTGTCGGAGGCCGAGCGCGAGTCAGCGCGGAGCGATCCGTGGGAGCTGCAGCGCGTCATGCTCGCCTCCGGTGACGACCGCTCCGACATCCGCAACGCCCTGCAGTTCCTTGCGCGACCCGATGTGTTCGAGCCGATCTCTTCGGCCTCGATGAAGGTGAAAATCCGTGATGGTCTGGCCGATCGAATCGGCGGGGCGTCAGGCGGCACCCCTGGCTCGATCGACCGCGATCTACTCGCGATCCGCGCCGCCCTCGCTCACGAGGTCGAGGGACCGTTCCACTTCTGGACACCTGGGGTAGCGGAGCTCTGGGACGCCTCCCGCGCTGAATCGACTCTCACAGACGTTGAAGTCGGTGAGCTGGTTGAGCCTCGTCCACGCCACTACTGGCTTTACTCCCCTGGGCCGCAAGCTTCGGAGTGGGAGGAGTTCTCGTCCAGCGGCATCATGGCGATCGGTTGGGACGAGCTCGACGACCTCGCTACGTACCCGAGTCGAGAGTCGATTCGACAGGCACTCGACGTCGAGGGGACCGGCGGGTCGTTGAGAAACGACGTTCTTGCAGTGTGGGAGTTCCAGAACGAGATCGCCGTGGGCGACATCGTCTATGCCAAGCGCGGGCGGCGCGAGATCGTCGGGCGCGGCGAGGTCACCTCCAGCGCCCGGTTCGAGCCGGGTCGCACCTCGTATCGCCATGTGCGCTCAGTGAAGTGGACCCATATGGGGTCCTGGGAGCACCCCGGGGATGCCGCAATCAAAACACTGACCGATATTACGAGCTATCACGACTACGTCGAGAACCTTGAAGAGCTCATCGCCGGCGAGGAAGAGCCGGAGTTGCTCGGGACTCCGACGCCACTTCCGGCTTACGACAAGACGGCATTCCTCAAGGAGGTCTATCTGCCGGAGGAGCGATACGAACGTTTGCGCTCTCTGCTGGCGCGGAAGAAGAGCGTCATCCTCGCTGGCCCGCCCGGTGTCGGGAAGACCTTCGCCGCAAAGCGCCTGGCATACTCGATCATGGGGGTGAAGGATCCGAGTCGGGTCCAGATGGTCCAGTTCCATCAGAGCTACTCGTACGAGGACTTCATGATGGGATACCGGCCCACCGAGACCGGTGGTTTCACGCTCACTGAAGGGCCGTTTTATCGCTTCTGCGAGAAGGCCCGCGCCGACGACACCGACCGGCCGTACTTCTTCATCATCGACGAGATCAACCGCGGCAACATCTCCAAGATCTTCGGCGAGCTGCTCATGCTCATCGAAGCCGACAAACGCGGACAAGACCTCCGACTGTTGTACAAGAACGAGACGTTCTCCGTCCCCACCAACGTCCACATCATCGGCATGATGAACACCGCCGACCGCAGCCTTGCCGTCCTGGATTACGCACTGCGTCGTCGCTTCGGATTTTTCGAGATGACCCCGGGCTTCCACTCTGCCGGATTCACCCGTTGGCAGCAAGACGCTGGAAGTCCCACCCTCGACCGCCTCGTCGAAGTGGTCATCGACCTCAACAAGACCATCGCCGACGACCCCGCACTCGGCCAGGGCTTCGCCATCGGACACAGCTTCCTCTCCAGCCCTCCAGAAGGCGCCACCGACGATGAATGGCTGTACTCGGTGGTCGAGGACGAACTCATCCCCCTTCTCGACGAGTACTGGTTCGACGAGCCGACCACGGCCGAGGAGTGGGCCAGCAGGCTCAGGGCCGCCGTCGCATGACCGAGAGGTCCATCGCTATCCGTAACGTGTACGTGATGATGGCCTATGCCTTTCGAGCGATCCGCAGCGAAGGCAACGACCGAATCGCGGCCGAGGCCTTCGACCATCTTCACGATCTGTTCGCGGAAATTCTCGTGCGTGGCGTCGGCACACAGGTCAAGCGCGGTCTTCATCGCGACTACCTGCACCGCAGCGAAGCGCTCGCCACCATTCGCGGACGTATCGATATCACTCGCACCGCAGCCACTCGCTCTACGTTCCGAGGAAGGCTGGTGTGCGAGTTCGACGAGTACGAGCTCGACACGCCCCACAACAGGGCGCTGAAGTCGGTCATCGTCCTACTCCTCCGCCACGGTGATGTCGCCGCGCCCCGCCGGGCTGCGCTGCGTCGGCTTCTGCCATACCTGGACGCGGTGACGCTGATCGCGCCGACATCGATCCGCTGGCGCACGCTGACCTACCACCGCGCCAACGCCACATACCGGCTGTTGCTCGGTGTCTGTGAACTGATCGTCCGCGGGCTCCTCCCCACACAGGATGCCGGAAGCACCAAGCTCACCTCATGGGTCTCGGACGACGCGATGAGCAGCTTGTATGAACGATTCCTGCGCGAGTACTACATCGTCCACCACCCCGAACTCTCCCCCACCGGCTCCACCGTCAAGTGGGACTACGACGATGCAGGCGCACTCGGAGCCGAACAGCTCCCGGCAATGCGCACCGATGTCACACTGCGGCGTGGACACCGGGCACTCATCATTGATGCGAAATATTACGGCCGATCGATGCAGGCCGGGATGTGGGGCAAGCCGACTGTCCACTCGACCAATCTGTACCAAGTATTGACGTACGTGAAGAACGCCGACGTGAACCGCGACGGCTCGGTCAGCGGGCTATTGCTCTATGCGCGTACCGAAGCACCTGCGCAGCCCGGACTGGACGTCGTCGTCCAAGGCAACCGCATCGGCGCTCGAACACTCGACCTCAACCGTCCATGGAACGAACTCAGCACTCAGCTCGAAGACATCGTCACATGGCTTCAGAACTAACACATTGTTCCTACAAGGACGTAATGCATCGAAGCTGACTTCCAACCCCGTATTTCCACCACAAAGAACTCTCGGCGGCGGCAGGTAAGGCGGAGAGCAGGGCACTGATCGACATCCACCGCGGGCTGACGTCATCGGCGCCGACCTTGTCGAACTTTGTGACACATCCGTACAGCGCACGAGCAATGATCAGAACCTGTGGATCCCGGGCGGGCGTGCCTTCCCGGAAGATGATCTGCAAGGAATCCGAATTCTGATCAAGACCAGCGTTGGCGCGCTGGCGGGAAGGCACGCCCGTGCTCACGGTAGTAGACAACAACGACGACTCCAACGAGACCCGCAATGCGGCCGGTGCGGGCCGGTCGTTGCTCGACCAGATCGTCCGCGACGGTGCCCGGCAGATGCTGGCCGCGGCGTTGCAGGCCGAGGTCGCCGACTATGTAGCCCGGTATGCCGGTGAGGTCGACGAACACGGCCACCGACTGGTGGTCCGCAACGGATACCACGCCGAACGTGAGGTCGTGACCTCGGCGGGTGCGGTGGCGGTGAAGGCGCCCCGCGTGAACGACAAGCGGATCGACCCCGATACCGGCGAGCGCAAGCGGTTCTCCTCGGCGATCCTGCCCGCCTGGGCTCGCAAGTCCGAGCAGGTATCGGAGGTGCTGCCGCTGCTGTACCTGCACGGCCTGTCAACCAGTGACTTCGGGCCGGCGCTCGAACAGTTCCTCGGCACCGGCGCCGGACTGTCCGCATCCTCGATCACCCGGCTCACGGCCCAGTGGCAGGACGAGGCGAAGGCCTTCGGCACCAGGGACCTCTCGCAGGTCGACTACGTGTACCTGTGGGTCGACGGAATCCACCTGAAAGTCCGCCTCGAGCAGGAAAAACTCTGCCTGCTGGTAATGCTCGGGGTCCGCGCCGACGGCCGCAAGGAACTCGTCGCACTCACCGACGGCTACCGCGAATCGACCGAGTCGTGGGCCGATCTGCTGCGCGGCTGCCGCCGCCGCGGGATGCGCGCCCCGGCGTTGGCGGTCGGCGACGGTGCGCTCGGGTTCTGGAAGGCGCTGCGGGAGGTGTTCCCCGACACCCGCGAGCAACGCTGCTGGTTCCACAAGCAAGCCAATGTTCTTGCTGCGCTCCCGAAGTCGGCGCATCCGGGCGCGTTGGCGGCGATGTGATGGCGCTCTTTGATCCTGCTCAGACCTGCTCACCGAAAGTGCTCACCCGTGTGGCTCCGCCGATGAGGGCGGGTCTCCTTCGATGCTGGTGGTCTCTGACCACGCACCAGCACCCCGAAGGAGACCGCTTTCTCATGTTGACATGGGAGGAAGACGTGGAGATCCACGCACTGCACAAACGAGGCTGGACGATCTCGGCGATCGCCCGGCACACCGGCCGAAACCGGCGCACGATCCGCAACTATCTGAACGGCACCACCACCCCCGGCATCCGTAAACCCGCTGGTGAGGATCCGTTCGAACCGTTCGTCGACTACGTCACCGCTCGTCTGACCGAGGATCCGCATCTGTGGGCACGGACCTTGTGCGACGAACTCGAAGACCTCGGCTACACCGCCTCGTATCAGACGCTGACCCGCCAGATCCGGCAACGCAAGCTCCGGCCCGTCTGCCAAGCCTGCGCGTGCGCGACCGACCGCCCCAACGCGGTCATCGACCATCCGGCGGGGGCGGAAACCCAGTGGGACTGGGTCGAGCTGCCGAACCCACCCGCCTCGTGGGGCTGGGGTAAGACCGCATATCTGCTGGTCGGATCGCTCGCGCATTCGGGTCGGTGGCGCGGGGTGCTCGCCCCGGCCATGACCCAGCCGCATCTGATCGACGGCCTCGACCGGATCTGCCGAAAACTCGGCGGCCTGACCCACACCTGGCGATTCGATCGAATGTCGACGGTCTGTTACCCCGACAGCGGAAAAGTCACTGCCTCCTTCGCCGGGGTCGCCAAGTATTACGGCGTGTTGGTGGCGATCTGCCCACCGCGGTCCGGCAATCGCAAGGGTGTCGTCGAGAAGTCCAATCACACTGCGGCCCAGCGATGGTGGCGCACCGTGGCGGACGAGCTCACCGTCGAGCAGGCCCAGGCGAGCGTGGACAAATTCTGTAGTCGACGCGCCGATGCCCGGATGCGGGCCACCGCCGACGGCAAGGCCCCGGTGCGCACCGTCGCCGACCGGGAACCGTTGACGTCGATGCCGAGCAGTCCGTATCCGGTGGTGCTCAGCGAACCGCGCACCGTCTCGAGGCAGGCGTTGGTGGCCTACCGCGGCAACCGCTACTCGGTGCCCCCGGAACTGGCCGCAGCGCAGGTCACCGTCACCCGGCAGCTCGGCGACGAGGTGATCGACATCGTCACCGCCTCGCAGATCACCGTCGCCCGCCACCGGTTGGCGCCGGACGGGGCCGGCGCCGTGGTGCGCGATCACGGCCACGTTCACGCCCTTGAACAGGCCGCGATGGCCGGTGCCGCGGCCGGAGGCCGACCGCACCGCCGCAAAGAACGCATCCCACCCGGACCCGAGGCGCTCACTGCGGCAGCAGCATTGCGCACCAACACCACGGACCGCCACCCACCGTCGACGACACCGCGATCGACGGTGGTCGACCTGGCCGCCTACGAGCGCGCAGCCCGCGGAAGGAACACCCTCGTATGACCACCACCCCCGACACCACCGCGACCTCGGCAAGTCTTTATCAGCGTCTGCGAGGACACTTGGCGACGCTCAAGTTGCACGACGCTGCCGAAGCGCTGCCGTCGGTGCTCGACCGAGCCCAGAAGGACGGTCTGTCGATGACCGCAGCGCTCGAACAGCTGCTGTCGATCGAGGTCGACGCCACCGAAGCCCGCCGCCTCGCCGGGCGGTTGCGGTTCGCGTGCCTGCCCACCCCGGCCTGTCTCGAGGACTTCGACTTCGACGCCGCCCCCGGCCTCGATCGGGCATTGATCGCCGAGTTGGGCACCTGCCGGTTCCTCGAAACCGCGACGAACGTCCTGCTCATCGGGCCGCCGGGGGTCGGAAAGACCCACCTGTCGGTGGGCTTGGCGCGGGCGGCCGCGCATGCCGGTTATCGCACCTACTTCACCACCGCCGCCGATCTGGCCGCCCGCTGCCATCGCGCTGCGATCGAAGGCCGGTGGGCGACGACGATGCGGTTCTACGCCGGCCCGACGCTGCTGGTGATCGACGAACTCGGCTACCTACCCCTGCCCGGCGAGGCCGCCTCCGCACTGTTTCAGGTTGTCGCGCAACGCTATCTGAAGACCTCGATCATCATCACCACCAACCGGGGTGTCGGAGAGTGGGGTGAGGTCCTCGGCGATACGACCGTCGCCGCCGCGATGCTCGACCGGCTTCTGCACCGATCGGTGGTACTCAACCTCGACGGGGATTCCTACCGGCTGCGTGATCACCACGCCCGGTCGGAAAAGCTCCGTCAAGCCACCACCGGCACCCGGCAACCGCTACAGTGAACCCGCCCACGAGTGGGCACTTTCGACGAGCACAAGCGAGCACCTTCGCTGAGCCTCATCAGATGAAGGAGATCTACAACGCGGAGGACATCGACAAGGCCCAGTTGGCGATCGCGGCGTTCGAACGCGACTACGGCGCGAAGTACCCGAAGGCGGTGAAGAAGATCACCGACGATGCCGACGTGCTGCTCGAGTACTTCCGGTATCCAGCCGAGCATTGGGTGCACCTACGCACCACCAACCCGATCGAATCCACCTTCGCCACAGTGCGATTGAGGACCAAAGTGACCAAGGGCCCGGGTTCGAGGGCGGCGGGGATGGCGATGGCCTACAAGCTGATCGAGGCCGCGCAGTCCCGGTGGCGGGCGATCAACGCGCCACACCTGGTCGCGCTCGTACGGGCCGGCGCTCTGTTCCACAAGGGCAAGCTCCTCGAACGGCCCGTCGATATCACCCCCGAACCGTCACCTGATTCGCCGGTGTCCGAGGTCGCCTGACGACCCTCGATCCACAGGATTTGACTATTTCTCACAGCGCACCGGGGCGGGAGTTGACAACAACAGATTGCCGTCCCGACCGGCGAACGGCACGAACTCGGGCACAAACGTCCCCGTCGCCTCACCCGTGGCATTACCGGTGAGCGATTCGGCGTCGGCGTCTTCATCGAGCTCGCCCACACATCTCCAACTCCAGTCGACGCTCGTCCACTACCCGATCCAGATCGAACGATAGCGCCCCGTGGAGTGGTGGACTTCGGATTGGCTCTGCAGCACACGTAGCGATCAACGAGTCGTGCTGAATACTATGCTGTTTCGCTTGAGCCGGTCAACGACAACGCCGGTTCGGTAGCGTGTTCCTTCGCGGCGATCACCGCACGGAGCTCGTCCATGCTCACATCCGAGACATAGCGGCGGGTGACCTGCCATTCGTCGTGCTGCTCGATGACCACCGCGGTCGCCAGACGCAGGAACGCCGCCGGGTTCGGGAAGATCTCCACGACATCGGCTCGACGCTTGATTTCCTTGTTCAACCGCTCGATTATCCGGCCCTCAGGGATGAGATCAACCCTGATCTCACATCGAATCAGCGATCGAGACGCTGCAAGTGGTCGGTCA
>NZ_JAOCLZ010000290.1:0-229 GCF_025290685.1 Rhodococcus sp. PAE-6 | reverse complement strand
CCCGTCGACGCACTAGTAGAGGACCGGGCCCGGATGCTCGACCTACCGCCGGTCGCACCGACCACGGGCCTGCGCACGACGGAGAGACTGGCGCGGGACTACTACGTCCGTATCGACTCGTTGGACTACTCAGTCGACCCCCGCGTGATAGGTCGCCTGGTCGAGGTAGTCGCCAGCCTGCATAAGGTGACGGTGAACTGCGCGGGCGCCCTGGTGGCTGAGCACCGCC
>NZ_JAOCLZ010000289.1:0-229 GCF_025290685.1 Rhodococcus sp. PAE-6 | reverse complement strand
CGCCCCGGTGCCGTCGGCGATACGCAGGTCCGGCGGAACGATCCTGCCGGGGCACGACACACGGGAGGTGCGGGGACGGACGACCGTCGCACGCGTGGAGCCACGGACGGCGGAACCGGCGGCGCGACGGGGCGCGGACGACCGCGAGGGAAGGCTACCGGACGGCGAGAGAGTGGGAACCGACACGGAGCTGATCCTTGGCTGCTGATCCGGACGTGATGACCGGAGA
>NZ_JAOCLZ010000288.1:0-229 GCF_025290685.1 Rhodococcus sp. PAE-6 | reverse complement strand
GTCTGCGGTCATCGTGGCTGTGGCTACGGCAGCAAGTGCGCTCGTTCAGGGCGTGGACCTACCAGCAGAGAACAAGGATCAGATCAACGGGGCGATCGAGTCGTTCGAGGAAACTGCCGAGAACGCCGACACGGATGTGGCGAATCTCGTCGCGTCCTTGCCTGAACCGATGCAGCAGGGAGCACAACAGGCGGTCGCGGATGCGACGACGGCGGTCGCGGGAGCGATC
>NZ_JAOCLZ010000287.1:0-229 GCF_025290685.1 Rhodococcus sp. PAE-6 | reverse complement strand
CGAGGCAGTCGAACTCGACGTGGACGGTCGCACGGTGCGCATCTCGCACCCCGAGCGCGTGGACTTCCCCGAGATCGGGGCGACCAAGCTCGACCTCGCGAACTACTCCCTGAGCGTGGGGGAGGGGATCGTCCGGGCACTCCGCGAACGGCCCTGCAGGCTGCACCGGGTCCTCGACGGGCTCGAAGGGCGGAAGGTACACCAGAAGCGATTGCCGCGCGGGGCTCCG
>NZ_JAOCLZ010000286.1:0-229 GCF_025290685.1 Rhodococcus sp. PAE-6 | reverse complement strand
CTTTCGGCGCACAGCGCCGGCACCCGGGCGATGGTCGGGTACGGCATGGAACCCACCGCGGCACTCGTGTTGCAGCAGCTCGGAGGCGATCCGGACGGATTCGCGGCGCGTCGGATCACCCCGCCGATCGCGGAGGACTCCGACATGATCATCACGAGGAGCGAGCGGCACCGCGCCAAGGTCATCCAGCTCGCACCGCGCCGGCTGCGGGTGACGTGCGGGCTGCGCG
>NZ_JAOCLZ010000285.1:0-229 GCF_025290685.1 Rhodococcus sp. PAE-6 | reverse complement strand
GGAAGCAGGCCGGTATCACCGATCCGCTCGGCGAGATCGACTGCGCCGAGATCTACGTGCCGGTCTCGTGGTTCGAGCCGATGTGGCTCGAGAACCTCGGTGTCGCGTCCGAGGGGTCGGGGTGGAAACTCACCGAGGCCGGCGAGACGGCGATCGGCGGTCGGCTTCCGGTCATCATGTCCGGCGGCGTGCTCTGCTCCAACCCCATCGGGGCATCGGGCATGATCCG
>NZ_JAOCLZ010000284.1:0-229 GCF_025290685.1 Rhodococcus sp. PAE-6 | reverse complement strand
GTTCGCTCCCGAACTCGTCGACGAGCTCACCTCGGGTCTCCGCGGGCCGGAAAACGTCCCCACCTGCTTGTACGTCGAGCAGAGGTGACGGCGCCACCGTCCACCACGATTCCGTGTCGGTCGCGGCCATCGCTGCCCGCTGCGACACGATCGCGTCGGGCCACCAACCGTCGAGCCACACCGCCGGATCGTGTCCTGCGGCGAAGAAGACGTCGCGCAGGTGCACGAG
>NZ_JAOCLZ010000283.1:0-229 GCF_025290685.1 Rhodococcus sp. PAE-6 | reverse complement strand
GTCAACGACATCACCAAGGAAACGCCGGCCTGCTTCGAACCGAGCCTCGACTACGTCGAGGTCAAGGCCCCGCGGTTCGCGTTCGAGACGTTCCCCGGTGCCGACGGCACTCTCACCACCACCATGAAGTCGGTCGGTGAGGCCATGTCGATCGGCCGCACCTTCACCGAGGCCTTCGGCAAGGTGCTGCGCTCGCTCGAGACCAAGTCCGCCGGTTTCTGGACCGGCC
>NZ_JAOCLZ010000282.1:0-229 GCF_025290685.1 Rhodococcus sp. PAE-6 | reverse complement strand
CACCTATGTGGAGGGCTACCGGCTCCTCGGCAGCTGGCTCGGGCAGGTTCCGGCCGGAGCCGAGCGCGCCGACCGTGTCCGGCGCCTGCTCGACGAACCCCTGGTGCCCAGCAGCCTGCGGTGAACCGCAGGTCGCTCGGGGACCGGCGTCCGGAGCCGTGGACGGCCTTCGTCGACTGGAGGACGTATCCCTGACGTCCTCTGCTTGGAGAAACCTCGAGGACCGCTG
>NZ_JAOCLZ010000034.1:0-14753 GCF_025290685.1 Rhodococcus sp. PAE-6 | reverse complement strand
CGCTCGGCCGACATCACCCCACCGATACCGGCATGCGAGACCACCACACCCTTCGGCCGCCCCGTCGACCCCGAGGTATAGATCATCCACGCCGCATCCGACAGCTCGAGCGAACGCACCCGATCCGCATACGAAACCGGCCGCGACGACAACTGCCCCACCCGCGCAGCCACCGACACCTCGTCGACCGCCACCACCGGCACCGACCCCGCCGCCTCGGCCACCACCTGCGCCACCGACGACACCGTCAACGCCAACACCGCACCCGAATCGGCCACCATGAACTGCACCCGCTCGGCCGGATAACCCGGATCCACCGGCACGAAAGTCGCCCCCGACTTCGCCACCGCCCACAACACCACCACCGACTCGAGCGACCGCGGCACCGCCACCACCACCGCATCCCCCGGCCCCACCCCACGACCGATCAACCACCGCGCCCACCGCGACGACACCGCATCGAGCTCCCGATACGACAACGACCGAGAACCCTCCACCACCGCCACCGCATCACCGGCCGACTCCACCGCCGACACCAACAACTGCGGCAACAACACACCCCGACGACCACGGGCGCGCTCGCCGCGCGCCGGGCGCGCAGCGCGCTCGGGGCGTGAGCCACGTTCGGGGCGGGGTGCGCGCTCGGGCCGGGGCGCGCGTTCGGGACGGGGTGCACGTTCGGGGCGCGGTGCCCGGCTGCGGGCACCGTCCTGCGTCTCGCGAGGCTGCGTCTCCGAAGGGAAATCGGACGAAGAGGATGCGTTCACCGGAGAGGCCCCGTTCGAGCTGCCATCGTGTCGTGAACGCATGAAAAAGCCCATACCCTTCGCTTTCGATCCCAACGGCCGCGTCTGCGAACCGAGCAAGCATAGTCACCCGCCGGAGACGGGCGAACTTACTCGGTAGTAACCCCATGGGGTTCATCTCTCCGACCACTCCCGACGTTACCGGCGCATCCCGCGGGGACTCGTCCGCCGAGGTGGTGGGGCCACCCGAAGCGGCCCCACCACGTCGTCAGTCCAGGTCAGCGAGCCGGTACAGGCGGTGTGCCGCGCCCCACTCCTCGAGCAACCCGTCGGGGGCGTCGTCCACCACGACGACGGCCGCGAGGTCCTCGAGCGACCCGGGTTCGAGCGTGCTCAGCGACGCCTCGGGCAGGTGCACGTGGGTGACCCACTCGTTGTAGAGCACGCTGTCCAGTGCCGTACCCGACGACGCGCCCTCGGGCACGACCACCACGACGGCACCGGTCGCCGTGACGACCAGCGGTTCGAGCGCCACCGCCTCGATCTCGACACCGCCCACCGCGAGGCTGCGCGACTCGTAGGTCAGTTCGTACCGATCCCGCAGCGTGCCGATCCTCTCGACCAGTTCGACGTTCGTGAACGTACGCGAGGGCAGCACGAGCGCCGGGTCCGCCGAGCCGACCGGACGCAACCGGTCGGCGTAGGTCACCGGATCCGCCGTCTGCGCAGCCAGCTCGTCCCGCACACCGGGCTCGTCGACGACCAGCCAGCCGTCCGTACCGTTCGCCGCGGTACCGGCGACCGTCAGTCCCAGAGCGGCTCCGGCGGGCAGCTGCCCGTCGACGCGGGTGGGATCGACCGGTGCGATCGCGGCACCGGTCTTGACCACCGCCCACTGGGCGACCACGGCTTCCACCGAGCGTGGGATCGCGACCGCGACCACATCGCCGGTGCCGAGGCCGCGGCCGATGAGCAGCCGAGCCAGGCGGGACGACCGTGCGTCGAGTTCCCGGTAGGCGATCTCCGTCCCCTCACCGCCGATCTCCGGATCGGCCGGGAGCGAGAGCGCCGGCGCCGCCGGATCCTCCTCGACCACCTCGGCGAAGACAGTGGCCAGCGTCCGCGCGCCGGTGTCCACCGCCGCGGTGGACGGTCCGGACTCGGCGACGATACGGGCGAGTTCCTCTGCATCGACGAGGTCGATGTCGCCGACCGCCGACTCCGGATCGGCGGCGAACGCGTCGAGCACGCGCACCAGCCGCTCCGAGATGTTCCTGACCTCCGGCTCGGCGAAGAACCGCTCCAGGTACTTGAAGGTCAGGTCGATCTGCGTGTCGGCGACCGTCATGAGGGTGATCGGGTAGTGAGTGGCGTCCTTCACTGCCACTCCGGTGATCGTCATCCCGTCGATCGATCCGGCCGCCTCGGCCAGGGATTCCCGGTCGACGGGGTACGACTCGAAGACCACCAACGAGTCGAATGCGACCGAGGTCCCGAGCCGCCGTTCGATGTCGGACAGCCCGACGTAGTGGTGATCGAGCAGTTCTGCCTGCTCGCTCTGCAGTCGTCGCAGCAGCGCCGAAACCTGCTCGTCCGGATCGACCTTCACGCGAACGGGCAGCGTGTTGATGAACAGACCGACCATCGACTCGACTTCGGCCAGGTCGGCCGGACGTCCCGACACGGTCGCACCGAACACCACGTCGTCGTTGCCGACGGTCCGCCCGAGGAGAACGCCCCACGCCGCCTGGACGAGGGTGTTCACCGTGATCCCGAGTTGCGCCGCGAGCGCACTCAGGCGAGCGGTGAGATCGGCGTCGACGAGGACCGAGACCTTGGAGATCGTGTCGTTCTCCGGATCCCGGACCGTCGGCGCGACGACGGTCGGATCTCCCACTCCTTCGAGGGCCCCGGCCCAGACGTCGAGCGACCGTTCCTGGTCCTGCTCGGCGAGCCATCCGAGGAAGTCCCGGTAGGAACGCACCGGCGGCAGCGCAGCGAAGTCTCCCCGGAGCACGTACAGGGCCATGAGGTCCTGCATGAGCAGTGGCATCGACCAGCCGTCCAGCAGGATGTGGTGCGCGGTGACCGCGAGGTGGTACCGGCTCGGCGCCGACTTCACCAGCAGGAACCGCATCAACGGTGCCGTGGCCATGTCGAACCGCCGGGACTGCTCGTCGGCGAACGCCGAGGCGAGTTCGCGTTCCCTGCGCTCTTCCGCGACGTCGCTCAGATCCAGCGTCCGCCACGGAAGCTCGATCCGGCCGACGACGAGCTGGAGCGAATCTCCGTCCTCGTCGGTGACGAAGGCGGCGCGCAGGTTCGGATACCGGTCGAGCAGTGCCTGCCCCGCCACCTGCAACCGCTCGGGGTCGACCTCGCCTTTGAGGTCGAGCACGGCCTGCATGGTGTAGACATCCATCCGCTCGTCGATCGTCAGCGACGCGTGGAACAACAGCCCCGACTGCAGCGGCGACAGGGACCACACGTCCGTCAACGACGGATAGCGCTGCTCCCACGACTCGATCTCGTTCTGGGTGAGATCGACGAGCGGCAGATCGGACGGGGTGAGACCCCCGGCATCCGACGACCCCGCATGCTGCGCGAGCGCCTCGAGAGCCTCGGTCCAGTGCCGGCCGAATTCGTCGGCGTCCGCACGCTCGATCAGGTCCGCCGCGAATTCGATGCGCACCTCCAGCCTTGCATCGTCGCCTCCGGACACGGACGCGCGGAGGTCGAGATCGGCCCCGGTGAGCGAGCCCGTTACCGGAAGGAGGTCACCGAGTTCGTCGGTCGGCGTCCAGCCGGTTTCACCTTCGAGAACATCCGACGGCGTCCGGCCCAGGTAGCCGAAGCCGACCTGCGGCGCTCGCCCCGTCGAGCCCAGGCGCACCGACGACTCCGGATCCAGATGACGCAACAGACCGAAGCCCACGCCGCTGTCCGGCAGCGCCAGCAACTGCTCCTTCACGGCCTTGACGGCACGTGCCATCGCAGTACCGCCGGCGAACGCCTCGTCGACGTCGATCCCGGCAAGATCCAGCCGCACCGGATAGGCACTGGTGAAGCAACCGACGGTGCGTGACAGATCCGCGCCCGGGAGCACGGACTCCTCACGACCGTGATCCTCGATCCTCACCAGCGCCGACGACGACTGCACACCGCGGTCCCGCCGCCACCGCACCAGCGCCAGACCGAGGGTGGCGACCAAACCGTCCTCGACCTCACCGCGGAACAGCGCCGGCACCGAATTCAGTACCGCGTCGGTGTGATTCGCGGACAGGGAGATGCGGACGTGGTCACGCGCGCTCGCCGGGCCCACGACGGACTCCGCCGGGAGAACGGCCGGCTCGGCGAGCGCGTCGTCGAGCATCCGCTCCCACATCGGCAGCTCGTCGCGCCGCGCGGAAGCGGCCTCGACGAGTCCGTGCGTCCACCGCCGCAACGACGTGCCGACCGGCTCGAGGCTCGGCGCCTCCCCGGCGGAAATCTGCTTCCAGGCCCGCGCGAGGTCGGTGAGCAGGATGCGCCACGATTCCTCGTCGACCGCGAAACGATGGGCCAGGATCGCGAGCACACCCGGTCGGGCCGTACCGAAGTCGAGCCAGACGAACCGGACCGCGCAGCCCTTCGACACGTCCACCCGGTCGAGGGCGGCATCGACGGCGTCCTTCACGACGCGCGCCTGCTCCGGCTCGGCGAGCTCACCGGCGACCTCCACCCGCTCCAGGATCGCGGCCGGGTCGACGGTGCCCGCTGCCCGGACCCGCAGGACGGGTTCTCCGGCCATACCGAGGTCGAGGACCATGCGTAGCGCGTCGTGATGGTCGATCACAGCACCGACGGCTCGCTCGAGCCCCGCGCGTTCGACGTCGCGCGGCAATGTCACGGCGACGGCCTGCACGAGACGTTCGGCAGGTTCGGACCGCTCGAGAACGTCCCGTACGACCGGTGTCGGCGGGAGTTCGCCGACACCACCGCCCGGAAGTTCGGTAGGCCGCAGCACACCGCTCTCGACCCTCGTCGCCACCTCGGCGAGTCCGGCCACCGTGCGGCGTTCGAACACGTCACGCGGAGTGAACGCGACGCCCCGGGCCTTCGCCCGCGACACCAACTGGATCGAGACGATGCTGTCACCACCGAGCGCGAAGAAGTCGTCGTCGGCACCGATCTTGTCGGCTCCGAGGACATCCGCGAACACGTCGGCGACGATCTGCTCGATCTCACCGGTGGGGGCCCGGAACTCCGTCGCCTCGAAGACCGGTTCGGGCAGAGCCCTGCGATCGAGCTTGCCGTTGGCGTTGAGCGGCAACGCGTCGAGCACCACGAACGCGGACGGCACCATGTACGACGGAAGTGTCCGGCCGAGTTCGACGATCATCGCGTCGGTGTCGACGTCGGCATCCTTGTGCCCGACGACGTACGCGACCACGCGCGGACCGACGAGCGCATCCTCGCGGACGAGGACCGCCGCGTCGCGCACCGCGCTCAGGCGTCGCACGGCCGCTTCGATCTCGCCGAGTTCGATGCGGAACCCGCGCACCTTCACCTGGAAGTCGGTGCGACCCAGGTACTCCAATTCACCGTCCGCCGACCACTTCACGAGGTCACCGGTCCGGTACAGGCGTTCGCCCCGGCCCCACGGGGAGGCGACGAACCGCTCGGCGCTCAGATCGGGACGCTCGTGGTAGCCCCGTGCGAGCTGCTCACCCGCGAGGTACAGCTCACCCGGCACACCGACCGGCACCACACGCAACCGGTCGTCGAGGACGTACACGCGCGTGTTCCATTGCGGGGACCCGATGGGCACGCTCACGACGTCGTCCCCGTCGACGGTGTGGTTGGTCACCGACACCGCCGCCTCGGTCGGGCCGTACAGGTTGTCGAGGCGCGCCGGATTCTCCGTCGCGAACCGCGCGGCGGTCGTGGCCGGCAGCGCTTCACCGATGGCGAGCACCCGGCGCAGCGATCCCGTCAGAGGACCTCCGACCGAGGCCATGAGCGCGTCCAGCATCGACGGCACCACATGCAGTGTGGTGACCGACTCGGACACCATCAGGCGATGCAGGTACTCGGGGTCGCGGTGACCGTCGGCAGACGCGATCACCACGCGGCCGCCGGAGACGAGCGCGGACCAGAATTCCCACACCGACAGGTCGAACGTCGCAGCGGTCTTCAGCAACAGCGCGTCGTCCGGCCCGAGGTCGTATTCCGTCCGCTTCCAGAGCATCTGGTTCACGATCGCCCGGTGCGGGACCGCAACGCCCTTCGGACGGCCCGTCGAGCCGGACGTGAAGATGACGTAGGCGGTGTGCTCCGGACGCAGCGGGGCGAGCCGATCCGCATCCGTGACCGGGGCGTCGGCATGTCCGTCGAGATCGACGGTATCGATCTCGACGATCGTCGAGGACGGGGCGAACGCCGAGCCGACGTCGTCGCGGGAGGTGGCGAGTACCGCGACCGGTTTCGCCACCGACAGGATGTACCCGGTGCGTTCTGCCGGCTGGTCCGGGTCCAGCGGGACGTAGGCACCACCGGCCTTCGCCACCGCGTACATACCGATGAGCAACTCGACCGATCGGCGCATTGCCAGCGCAACCGTGGTCTCGGGGCCGACGCCCAGCGAAACGAGGTGCCGCGCAAGGCGATTGACGCGTCCGTCGAATTCTCCGTAGGACAACGACGAGGATTCGGACACGAGCGCCGGCGCCGCCGGGTCCCGGCGAACCTGTTCGTCGAACAGATCGACGAGGGTGAGTGCCGTATCCGTCGGATGCAGGGTGTCGTTCCACTCCTCGACGATCCGGAGCCGTTCGGCGTCGTCCAGGATCTCGAGATCACCGACCGGCAGTGAAGGCTCGGCGACGATCGCCTCGAGCAGACCGACGAAGCGTCGTGCGATGCCCTGCACGGTGGCCTCGTCGAACAGATCGGTGGCGTAGGTCAGCACGTTGTCGATGCCGGCCGGGGCGCCGCTCTCGTCGTACCGGTCGGTGGCGACGAGATGCAGATCGAACTGCGAGGTCTGCAGGTCTGCATCGACTCCCGCGACGGTCAGACCCGGCAGTTCCAGGCTGGTCGCCGCGAGGTTCTGGAACGACAGGCCGACCTGGAACAGCGGATGCCGCGCCGTGGAGCGCTCGGGTTCGAGAACATCGACGAGCCGTTCGAACGGGACGTCGGCGTTCGCGAACGCCTGCAGGTCGCGCTCCCGCGCCTGATCGACGAGGGCGGTGAAGGGCAGGTCTCCGTCCACGGTCGAGCGGAACACCAGCGTGTTGACGAACATGCCGACGAGGTCGTCGAGTTCGCGACGACCGCGCCCGGCGATCGGCGTGCCGATGGCGATGTCGTCCGTTCCCGACAACCTGGCGAGGAGGACGGCGAACGCTGCGTGCACAGCCATGAACAACGTCGCGCCTCTGCCTCGCGCGAGTGCGACCAGCTCGCGGTGCAGCTCTGCGTCGATCCTGAAGTCGACCTTGCCGCCCGCGTAGGACTGCACGGCCGGCCGCGGCCGGTCGCTCGGCAGGTCGAGCTGGTCCGGCAGGCCGCTGAGGGTGTGCTTCCAGAACTCGATCTGCTTGGCGGCGAGCGATTCCGGGTCGTTCTCGTCGCCGAGGTACCTGCGCTGCCAGATCGCGTAGTCGGCGTACTGCACGGGGAGCGGAGCCCAGTCCGGCGCTCGTCCCGTGGATCGGGCGGCATAGGCGGTGACGAGGTCGCGGGTGAGCGGCCCCATCGACGATCCGTCCGCCGAGATGTGGTGCACCACGAACGCGAGGATCAGTTCGTCGTCTCCCACGCTCAGCAACCTGACGCGGACGGGAGCCTCGGAGGTGACGTCGAACGACGTGTACGCGAGTTCGCGCACGAGGTCCGGGACGCGATCCCAGGTAGTAACGACCGGATCGAGATCGGGCACCACAGTGGCGGTGGGGAGCACGATCTGAACGGCACCGTCCTCCGTCTCCGGGTACGCGGTGCGCAGCACCTCGTGCCGTTCGAGGACGTCGCGAATCGCGGCCTGCAATGCCGGGATGTCGAGGGTGCCCGACAACCGCAGCGCCATCGGCAGGTTGTAGGCGGCCGATTCAGGATCGAAACGGTTCAGGAACCACATGCGCTGCTGCGCCAGCGACAACGGCACCCGGCCGGGACGCTCCACCTTCACCAACGGGACGGCCCCACCGGAACCGGCGTGCTGCTCCACGTGCGCGGCCAGTGCCTCGACACCGGAATCCTCGAAGAGCGCTCGCACCGGAATCTGGGTATCGAGCGCGGAACCCAGCCGCGAGACGAGCTGCGTCGCGATCAGCGAATTGCCGCCGAGTGCGAAGAAGTCGTCGTCGAGACCCACCCGCTCGACGCCGAGGACGTCGGCGAACGTCGACGCCACGATCTCCTCGATCGGAGTTCTCGGCGCCCGGAACTCACGTACCTCGAAGGTGGGAGTGGGCAGTGCCCTGCGGTCGAGCTTGCCCGAGGTGTTGAGAGGGAACTCGTCGAGGACGACCACGGCAGCGGGCACCATGTACGACGGCAGCGCCCCCGAGACGAATTCGACGAGTTCGCCGGTGTCGACATCTCGTCCCGGCACCGGGACCACATACCCGGCGAGCTGATCGCCGGTCGGGGTCTGCGCAACGAGAACGGCGGCCTGGTTCACGGATTCGTGTGCCAGCAGCGCCGTTTCGATCTCACCGAGTTCGATGCGCTGGCCACGGAACTTGACCTGGAAGTCGGTGCGTCCGATGTATTCGAGTTCTCCGGAGGAGTTCCAGGTGACCAGGTCTCCGGTGCGGTACATGCGGTCGCCGGCCTCGCCGAACGGGTTCGCGACGAACCGGTCGGAGGTGAGATCGGGGCGACGGACGTAGCCGCGTGCGAGCTGGACGCCCGCGAGATACAGCTCACCCGGGACACCCACCGGAACCGGCCGCAGACGCCCGTCGAGCACGTAGGCACGCACGTTCCACTCGGGCACACCGATCGGCACCACGTCGACCGCTCCGGTCGCCGGCGCCTGCCAGTAGGTCGCGGAGACCGCGGCCTCGGTCGGCCCGTACAGGTTGTCGATGTCCGCGGAGCTGATCCGGCGCACCCCGTCGATCGTCTCCGGCGGTAGGGCCTCACCGATGACGAAGATGTCGCGCAGTGTGCGGCACTCGTCCGCGTCGGCGTGTGCCGCGAAGACGGTGAGCATCGACGGAACGAAGTCCGTGATGGTGACCTTCTCGCGGGCGATGACCTCCGACAGGTAGGCGGGATCACGGTGCCCGTCGGGGGTGGCGATCACGAGCTTCGCACCGACACTCAGCGGCATGAAGAAGCCCCACAACGACACGTCGAAGGTCGTCGCGGTCTTCTGGAAGTACACGTCCTCCGAGGTCATCTCGAATTCGTGCAGCATCCACTCGGTCTGGTTGACGATCGCCCGATGCGTCACCGCGACGCCCTTCGGCCGGCCGGTGGAGCCGGAGGTGAAGATCGCGTAGGCGGTGTTGTCGGGCCGCAGGATTCCGCGACGCTCGTCGTCGCGGATCGGCGCGGCGGAGACGTCCGCGAGGTCGAGGCGATCGATCTCGATCGCCTGAACGTCGATTCCCGAGGGCACCTCGAACTCGTCGCGAGCGGTGGTCACGATGCACACCGGGTCGGCAGTGTCGAGGATGTGGCGGGTGCGATCGGCCGGATGATCCGGGTCGATCGGAACCCAGGCACCACCCGCGCGCACGATGGCGTACATACCGACGAGCAGTTCGGTCGAGCGCCTGACCGCGAGACCGACCAGCGATTCCGGTCCGACACCCCGGTCGATGAGGTGCCGGGCGAGGCGATTGACCTGGGCGTCGAACTCGGCGTAGGTGAGCTGCTCTCCCTCGTAGACGAGCGCGACCGCGTCCGGTGTGCGTTCGACCTGGCCGTCGAAACGCGAAGTGAGCAGTGCGTTCTCGTCCAACCGGTGATCCGAGTCGTTCCACACGCGCAGGATCCGGTCGAGTTCGTCCTCACCGAGGAGTGCGATCTCACCGACCGGCAGTTCCGGCCGGGCAGCCATCGATTCGAGGGCACGCACGAAACGCTGCACCAGCGTCTCGGCCTGTTCGCGATCGAACAGTGCCCGCTGGTAACGCAGTTCGACGTCGAGACCGGCGCGCAGGTGCACGAACAGGCTCAGCGGGTAGTGCGTCGCATCGTGGGTGCCCACGCCGGTCACGGCCATGCCGTCGATCGACGCCGACTGCTCCGCGAGTGCTGCCTCGTCGAGCGGGTACGACTCGAACACTGTGAGGGTGTCGAAGCCGACGGTCGGACCCGTCGCGGACTGGATCTCGGTGAGTCCGAGATGGTGGTGACCGAGCAGTGCGGCCTGCTCGCCCTGCAGGCGTTCGAGGAACGCCGAGACGGGCTCGTCCGGATCGAAGGCGACCCGCACGGGCAGCGTGTTGATGAACAGGCCGACCATCGACTCCACACCGGGCAGGTCGGCGGGGCGACCCGAGACCGTAGCGCCGAAGACGACGTCCTCGGCACCGGTGAGGCGGCCGAGCAGCACGCCCCAGGCGGCCTGCACGAGCGTGTTCACCGTGACACCGAGGCGCGCGGCGGCGCCGCTGACGGCGGTCAGTCGCTCGGCGTCGAGTTCGACCTTCACCCGGTCGTCGCCCTGCAGTCCGGGATGGCGTGGGGTCTGCGGGGCGAGCAGCGTCGGCTCCTCGAAGCCGGCGAAGGTCTGCGCCCACGCCTCGCGGGAGGACTCGCGGTCGCGGGCGGTGACCCATTCGAGGAAGGAGCGGTACGAGCGCACCCGCGGCAGCAGGGACACCTCTCCCCTGGTCGCGTACAGGGCCATGAGGTCCTGCATGAGCAGCGGCATCGACCAGCCGTCGACCAGGACGTGGTGGGTGGTCACGCCGAGCTGGCAGCGGCCGTCGCCGAGGTGCACGAGGACGAACCGCATGAGCGGTCCGGTGTCCATGACGAAGCGGCGTGCCTCCTCGTCCTTCCAGAACGGCACCGTGGCGGTGACACCGTCCGCGGCGACCTCGGCGGACATGTCGACGGTGCGCCACGGCACCTGTACGTCGTCGAGGACGAGCTGCACCGAGTCGCCGTCGGCGTCGGTCACGAAGACCGTCCGCAGGTTGGCGTGCCGGTCGAGCAGTGCCTGCGCGGCGCGGTGGAGCCGCTCGGGATCCACCTCTCCCTCAAGATCGAGGACCGCCTGCATCGTGTAGACGTCGACGTCGTCCTCGCCGGTCATCAACGCGTGGAAGAGCAGACCGGACTGCAGCGGCGACAGCGGCCACACGTCCGCCAGCGACGGGTAGCGCACGTGCCAACGGTCGAGATCGGCCTGGGTGACCGACACGAGCGGCACGTCGGAGGGCGTGAGCCCACCGGCGGCGGGGTCGGCGGCGTGCGTGACGAGTGCCGCGAGGGCGGCCCGCCAGTGCTGCACGAACTCGTCGACGTCCTCGCGGTCGAGCAGACCCGTGGGGAAGGCGATGTTCGCGCCGAGCTGCGGGCCGTCCGCGCCGTCGTTGACGATCGCGTTGATGTCGATCGCCGCGCTCGCGGGCATGTCGGCGTCGAGGGCGGCGTCGACGCGTCCCAGCGCGTCGGTCGGAGCCCAGCCGATCTCGGCGAGTTCCTCCGGCACGTCCGCGGAGGACACGCGACCGAGGTAGTTGAAGCTGATCTGCGGTGAGCGTGCGATGGCGGCGAGTCGTGCCGACGATTCCGGATCGAGGTAGCGCAGGAGACCGAAGCCCATGCCCTTGTCCGGAATGGCCAGCAGCTGTTCCTTGACGGCCTTGACCGCCGAACCCATCGCGGCACCACCGGCGAAGGCGTCGTCGACGTCGATTCCGGTCAGGTCGACCCGCACCGGGTAGGCGCTGGTGAACCAGCCGACCGTCCGGGACAGGTCGGCGCCCGGCACCACGGATTCCTCGCGGCCGTGGCCCTCGAACTTCACGAGGGCGGAGGAGGATTCGATGCCGCGGTCGCGGCGCCAGCTCACGAGTGCCAGTCCGAGCGCGGCCACCAGACCGTCGGCGACACCGCCGCGGAACAGGGCCGGCACCGTGGTGAGCAGTGCATCGGTCTGCGCGGCGTCGAGATTCATCTCGATGCGTTCGACGGTGGAGGTGACGTCGACGGCGGGGTCGAAGGGACGCTCGCCGAGCAGCGGGTCCGGTCCCTCGAGGATCCGTTCCCACAGCGGCAGTTCCGACCGGCGCTGTGCCGCGGCATCCACGAGGCCGTGGGCCCAGCGGCGCAGCGACGTTCCGACGGCCTCGAGCCGCGGTTGCTCACCTGAGACGATCTGTCCCCAGGCCAGACCGAGGTCCGGCAGCAGGATGCGCCACGACACGCCGTCCATCACCAGGTGGTGGGCGACGACGAGGAGCACGCCGCGACGTTCGGCCGAGCCGAAGTCGAACCACACGAATCGCAGCACCGAGCCGGCGAACGGGTCGAGTGCTCCGAGCGCGGAATCGAGTTCGCGGGAGGCGATCTCGGTGAGCTCGGCGTCGTCGACGTCGGCCGCGACCTCGACTCGCGTCAGCAGGGCATCCGGGTCCACGGTGCTCGCGGAGCGGACCCGCAGGGTCACCTCTCCGTCGGCATCGCGTTCGAGGATCGCGCGCAGCGCGTCGTGGTGGTCGACGACCGCGCCGATGGTGCGGGTCAGCACGTCCCGGTCGATGTCGGCCGGGAGGGTCACGGCGACGGTCTGCGAGAAGCGGTCGAAGCCGCCGGGCCAGCCGAGGACCTCGCGCATGATCGGGGTGAGCGGCACGTCGCCGACACCGCCGCCGGGGAGTTCCTCGAGTCGCACCGCCTGCGTCTCGTCGGCGCGGGTGGCGACCTCGGCGAGGCCCGCCACCGAACGACGCTCGAAGACGTCGCGCGGCGTGAACACCACACCCCGGGCCTTCGCCCGCGAGACCAGCTGGATCGACACGATGCTGTCGCCACCGAGCGCGAAGAACGACTCGTCGACACTCACCTTGTCCAGATGCAGAACCTCCGCGAAGACCTCCGCGATGATCTGCTCGACCTCACTCTCGGCAGCCCGGTACTCGCGCTCCTCGATCACCGGCTCCGGCAGAGCATCACGATCGAGCTTGCCCACCGGCGTCAGCGGCACCTCGTCGAGCACCACGATCGCCGACGGCACCATGTGCGGCGGCAACGACCGCGCCACGAATTCCGTCAACTCCGCGGTGTCGATCGTGCGGCCGCGGACGGGCAGCACGTAGGACACGAGGACGGTCGCACCGGACGGGGTGGACCGCCCCACCGTCGTCGCCCAGTTCACCGACTCGTGTGCACTGAGGACCGCGTCGATCTCACCGAGTTCGATGCGGAAACCACGCACCTTGACCTGGAAGTCGCTGCGGCCGACGAACTCGATCTCGAGCCGGTCCTCGACGGGCCGCCACCGGACGACGTCGCCGGTGCGGTACATGCGGTCGCCGCGTTCGCCGTAGGGGTTGGGGACGAACCGCTCGGCGGTCAGCGCGTTCCGGCGGTGGTAGCCGCGGGCGAGTGCCCGGCCGGCCACGTAGAGCTCGCCCGCCATGCCGGCGGCGACGGGCCGCAGACGCGAGTCGAGCACGAGAGCGGTCATGCCCACGATGGGTTCGCCGATGGTGATCGGACGTCCGGGTTCCATCTCGCCGAAGGTCGACACGATGGTCGCCTCGGTCGGGCCGTACGCGTTGACGTAGGTGGTGCGCTGCGACCACTCGGCCAGCAGTTCCGGCGTCGTCACGTCGCCACCGACGGAGAGCACCTCGAAGCTGTCGATGCCCGTGGAGTCCATCGTGCCGAGCACCGCCGGCGTGATGATCGTGTGGGTCACGCGTTCGGTCTTCAGCAGCTCGGCGAGATCCGGACCGCCGATGATTCCGGCGGGCACGATCACGAGCGTCGCGCCGAATGCGAAGGCCGCCATCCACTCGAGCACCGACGGGTCGAAGCTCGGCGAGCAGATCTGCAGGAACCGCGATTCGGAGGTCACCCCGTACAGATCGGTGACCATGTCCTTCAGGCCCGCCAGGCCCGTGTGGGTGACGACGACGCCCTTGGGCTTGCCGGTCGACCCCGAGGTGTAGATCAGGTAGGCCGGTTGGTGGACCCGGATCGGGCGCACCCGGTCGGCGTCGGTGATCGGTGCGGCGGAGCGGGATTCGACGTCCGCGGCGAACGCCGGGTCGTCGAGCAGCAGCCATTCCGCGTCGTCGGGCAGTCCGCCGACGAACTCGGACGACGTGATACCCAGGGTGGCCCCGGAGTCGTCGAGCATGTAGCGCACGCGGTCGGCCGGATAGGTCGGGTCGACGGGGACGTGCGCCGCACCGGACTTGGCCACGGCCATGACGGTGACCGTCATGTCGTACGAGCGCGGGAACGACACGGCCACGAAGTTCTCCGGGCCGATGCCGCGATCGATCAGCACCCGCGCGAGCTTCGACGAGGTCTCATCGAGTTCGCGGTAGGTGATCGACCGTCCTTCGTACCGCACCGCGACGGCGTCGGGATCCATCGCGACGCCGCGCGTGAGGAACTCGGCGAGGGTGCTCGGTTCGGTGATGACGTCGTGTCCGCGCATCGCCGTGAGCTGGGCGAACTCGTCATCGGCGAGCAGCGGCAGGTCGCCGACCGGTGCGCGGTCGTCCGTGAGGATGCCGCCGACCAGTCGCGTGAACCGTTCGGCGAAACGCTGGATCGTGCTCTCGTCGAAGAGCGCACTGGCATACGAGAACTCGGCGGACAGGCCGGCGGGCGCGCCGGATCCGTCGATGTGTTCGCGCAGGGTCAGGCCCAGGTCGAACTTCGCGGTGTCGACCTCGAACGGGACGCCGGAGACGGTGAGCTCGGGCAGTTCCAGGGCGGTCTCGGGCAGGTTCTCGAACGACAGGACCACCTGGAACAGCGGGTGGCGTGCCGTCGACCGTTCGGGGTCGATGATCTCCACGAGCCGCTCGA
>NZ_JAOCLZ010000281.1:0-229 GCF_025290685.1 Rhodococcus sp. PAE-6 | reverse complement strand
CTTCCTCACCCACTTCCATTCCGACCACATCAACGGTCTGTCCGACCTCTGGATGAGTAGCGACGTCCCGGCACTCGGTGGGCGCGAGGGCGCCTTCCAGCTCTACGGACCCGTCGGCGTCCGGACCATCGGCGACGGAATGCAGAGCACCTACCGCAACGACATCGACGTGCGCGTCGCGGACAAGGACGTCGATCCCGCGACCACGCCGATCGAATCGCACGAGTTC
>NZ_JAOCLZ010000280.1:0-230 GCF_025290685.1 Rhodococcus sp. PAE-6 | reverse complement strand
AACAGCAATCCGGAGCCGGCACGCACGCTGCCGCTGTCATCCGTTGCAAGCGCTGCGCCGTGGCCGAGGTCACCTTCGCGGGAGTTGTCCTTCTGGTCCTTGTGGTGGCCGAGCGTGAGCGCGCTCGCCGCTTGCGTCGTAGCAAGCTGAGTGCGACTCTGGCCAGCCGTATCGTCGAACAGCAACTGATTGTGGCTGCCAGTGCCATCTTGGCTATTGCTCAGTGCCTG
>NZ_JAOCLZ010000279.1:0-230 GCF_025290685.1 Rhodococcus sp. PAE-6 | reverse complement strand
GTTGGGATCTCCGGCCCCGGGTCCATGCCCATCGCCTGGCGCGCAGCTCGGATGTAGTACAGACCTTCGAGCGCGGTCTGTTTCGCGAGACGCGCCTGCATCGGCGATTTCGCCTGCTCGATCTGGGAGCCGGCGGCGGTGAAGCGCTCGGAGGCTTCCGCCAGCGCCTGACGCGAGGCGTCGTCGGTGCCGGTCAGGTGGTAGTTCTGGCCGCCGAGACGCTCGATCGC
>NZ_JAOCLZ010000278.1:0-230 GCF_025290685.1 Rhodococcus sp. PAE-6 | reverse complement strand
CAGTAGCTCTGCCAAGGCGTGCGTCACGATTGTAATCTGCCATAGTGCTGCGTCTTTCGAAGGCTCGACCAGGGTAAGTCCCAGGGAGTGGTGGGCATCGGTTGAGGGCATCGGGCCAGGTCCGTGGCGTGTCGCTCCCTCGCCGAGAGTGGGCCCTCGCGTAGTGATCAACGAGTTACCGACCAAAGAGACGCCCAGAAAGCAACCACGCGATGACCCACGACCATTCT
>NZ_JAOCLZ010000277.1:0-230 GCF_025290685.1 Rhodococcus sp. PAE-6 | reverse complement strand
GGAGTTGTCGGACACGATGCGCACGCTCTCGGAGGGGCGCACCGATCTGTTCTCGACGATCCGCAAGCTGCAGACCTTCGTGTCGGTCCTCTCGTCGAGCAACGAACAGATCGTGCAGGTCGGCGGTCGTCTCGCGTCGGTCTCGGACGTGCTCGCGCAGAGCTCCGACCAGCTCGGTGCCTCCGTGTCCGAGTTGAACATCGCCGTCGGCGACGTACAGCGGTTCGTGC
>NZ_JAOCLZ010000276.1:0-231 GCF_025290685.1 Rhodococcus sp. PAE-6 | reverse complement strand
GCCCGCGCTCCACCGGCGCACATCGAGATCAGATCGGTCGACGCGTCACGCCGCTCGAGCTCGTGCAGCGCGGTGGTGATGAGGCGGGCACCGGTGGATCCGACGGGGTGGCCGAGCGCGATCGCGCCACCGGTGACGTTGACCTTGTCCATGTCGGGTCCGTGCACCTGGGCCCAGGACCGCAGCACCGACGCGAACGCCTCGGTGACCGCGAACCGGTCGAGATCGTCG
>NZ_JAOCLZ010000275.1:0-231 GCF_025290685.1 Rhodococcus sp. PAE-6 | reverse complement strand
CGGCAGGACGTTCGCGACCTTGTCGGAGTAGCGACGTTCGTGGACGACCGCGACCATGTCGGAGTTGTCGAAGATGTACTGCAAATCGTTCTCGACATAGCGGTAGTTGACTTTGATCATGATCGCGCGGATCTTGAAGACCGCGATCATCGACTCTACGGACTCGAAGGGGTTGCGCGAGGAGATGCCGACCTTGTAGCCCGTCTTCACACCTTGTTCGCGCAGTTAATG
>NZ_JAOCLZ010000033.1:0-15067 GCF_025290685.1 Rhodococcus sp. PAE-6 | reverse complement strand
GCGGGCACGCCCCGCCCCCACCACCCGACGACGGAGGACACTTTGTCGACCGACAATCGAGGAACACTCTTCCCGGATGTAACCGAGCACTACGGGCCGCAACCGACTCCCACCGAAGACACCGACACCGGATCGGTGCACTTCCCGATCCCGGACGAGACGATCGCCGACGCGGCGCTCGCCTCCTCGGACCTCGAACCGGTCGCTGCCGAGACCACCTGGGAATCCGACGACGATGCGGTCATCCAGACCGACCTGGAGCCGATCGGCACTGCTGAGACCCCCGTCGCCGACACTGCACCGGCCCCGCACCCTGACCACGACACCGGCGACGACCCGTATGCCACCGCCCCGGACTGGGTGCGCGCCCACATTCCGCGAGGACCGCTGGTGATCTCGCAGCGCAGCCGTGGGGGACTCAAGTCCGCGATCGGCCGTGCCCGTCCTCCCCGGCCGACTCCGGCCCCCGAGTCGGCCGAGGCCCCCGCCGTGCCGGTCACCGACACCGCTGCCGCTGCTCCGGCGAAGCGGGACGGCGATCGGTCCCGCACCTGGATGCTCGTCGGCGGCGGTGTCGCTGTGCTGGCAGTGGTCTCCGCTGCGGTGGTGACCACGATGACCGGCAGCACCGACGAACCACAGGCGCCGCCGCTGCCGTCCTCTTCGGTGGTGGCCTCGCCCTCGACCACCCCCACCACGACCGAGGCGGTGGCAGCCCCGGCGTGGTGCGCCCCGGTCACCGAGCCGGATCGGATCGTCGGCAACGGCCCCGGCGGACGCGAATCCGGTCCGGCGGTGATCCAGGCGTTCGAGCACGCCTACTACGTCCAGCGCGACGGCAAGGCAGTCGCAGAGCTGATGGTCCTGCCCGGCAACGATATTCAGAGCTTCATCGACGCTGTTCCGGCCGGGACCGAGCACTGCGTGACCGTGCTGCCGACCGAGGACCCCAACCGCTGGTCGGTCGATGTGCTGCTGAAGTTCCCGCCCGTGGGAGACGAAGGCATCCACAAGCAGTGGATCACCACCATGCCCGCCGACGGCGGCGTGAAGATCGCGAACGTGGAGAACCGATGAACAACGTTGTTGCATTGCGTCGCAGCCCGAAAATCGATCAGCCCGAACACCTCTCGGCCATCGTGGTGGCCGGATCCGGGGGAGCGGCCGCGACCACGACCTGCTTCGGCCTGGCCACTGCCCTGCGCCTCGGTGCCGATGTGCAGGTCGCGGCGATCGACGGCACCACCGACGGCGGGAACCTGCTCGCCCGTGTCGGGGTCGAACCGATCGATTCTGCGCGGGCGGTCCGCCAGCTCGGCTCGCGGATGGCTGTCAGTAGTGCCGGGGCGGTGGTCGTCGGTCACGGCGAAGCCACCGACTCGGCCCTGGTGGACAGCCTGCTCGCCGACCGCAGCCTCGCCCGCATCCACGATGTCGGAACGGCGTTGCGCGCACGCCGTGTGGCTCCGTTGATCGAGGCCGGGGCTGCGATCGTCGTCGCGGTGCCGCCCCGTGCCGAACCGCTGGCCCGGATGCGCGGCGCCCTCGACTGGCTGGTGCGCACCTACGGACGCGACGTGCTCTCCCACACGGTGGTGGCGATCTCACACCAGCTCCCGCAGAGCGTGGTCGATCTGACCCCGATCCGCGATGCACTGTCCCCGCTGGTCGCCGGGTTCGTCGAAGTGCCCTTCGATGCGAGCCTGGCTCGCCCCGGCACCGTCGACCATCGCCGCCTGTCGGTCGAGTCGATCGATGCCTGGACCGATGTGCTCGACGCTTTCGGCCGCATCGAGGCCGGCCACCAGGACAACGACACCGCTGATCGGGTCGGGACGGGGGAGCTGGCATGACCGCCAGAGAACGCACCAGTGTCGACGCTCGTATCGAGCCGTACCCGGTTCCGGCTCCCGGACCGGCGGTGTGGCTGCTCGGCGCACACGGCGGGTCCGGGGTCTCCACCCTGGCCCAGTACTGGGACTTCGCCGACGACGCGAAGCGTCAATGGCCGTGCGGGAATGCCCGAGAGATCGAATCGCCCTATGTCGTGGTCGTCTGCCGCGAAACCATCCAGGGCCTGTCCAGTGCCCACGATCTGATCCTCGAACACCGCACCCGCGATCTGGCCTGCGAGTTGCTCGGGCTGGTCACCGTGGCCAACGCGGCCGGTCCGCTGCCGAAGGATGTGCGCCAACTGCGTTCGATCGTCACCGGCGCAGTGCAGGCGCACTGGTCGATCGGCTGGCACCGCTTCCTGGCCTCGGCCGCCCGATCGAGCCTTCCGACCTGGCGCGCCCTCGACGGCGTGCCCATCCAGACCAAGGGAGCGGTCATCGACGTTCCCGAGGACGTGATCGCTGCCGGGGTCGGCATCGTCACGGCAATCCAATCGAGTCTGCCGACCTTGTGGTCGGTGTAGTAATCACACGGAGGACAGTTCATGATCCAGACGGTTGTAGATACCGCGTATCTCGCGCAGGGTGCCGTCAATTTCGACATCAACCCGGAAGTGCCTCCGGGCGCGAACGGCCTGCTCAAGCTGCTGAACTGGCTGCTGTGGGGCGTCACGCTCGCCTGCGTGGCGGCCCTGATCTTCTCGGGCGGCAAATTCGCGTGGGAGAAGTGGCAGCACGGCTCGGGGGACTCACCGAAGATGCTCGTCGGCTCGCTTGTCGGTGCGATCGTGGCGATCTCGGCGAACCAGATCCTTTCCGCCGTCACCTCTGCGGCGTAAGGGCGGGGGTCAAGCGATGCAGGTATCCGCTCAAGGGGTCGTGCCCCTTCCCGGCGAGGTCGTCGACGGCTTCCAAACGCTGCTGGGCTATGCGGCCGGGATCGTCTTCATCCTGTGCGTGGCCAAAGTGATCTTCGTCGGCGGACGCCTGGCCTGGGACCACAAGCACGGTGCCGGCATCGAATCCCCCACCGCCGCAGAGTTCGTCGCAGCGAACATCGGGGCGATCCTCGCCGGCGGCGTGGCCGCGACCATCGCCACGATCCTGCTGGCCACCGCCCAAGGGCCCCAAGCCCAGCAGATCGGAAGCGGCCATTCCCCGACGGTCATCGACCAGCTCGAACAGATGCACCAGCCCCAGCAACAGCAATCCGGCAACGAGGAGAACGAACGATGAAGCGTCGGTGGGCGCGAGCAGCGGTGGTCGCGGTGGCGCTGGTTGCCACCAGCTGCGGAGGATCGAACACCCCCGAGTCCGAGCTGTCGATCACCGATCCACCGCAGATCAACCGGTGGATCACCGTCGGCGGGATCGAGGTGCCGATCGGCACCACCGACGGCCCCAGCAACGGTGAATGGGAACCCTTCGCCGGATTCAGCCACACCCCACAGGGAGCGGCGCTGGCGGCGATCACCCAGTCGGTGCAGCTGGCCACCGCTTCCGATCGCACCTGGCCCCAGATCCTGGCCGGTGTCGCCGCACCCGGCGACGGCCGCGACCTGTACGCCGCCCACCGGGGGCTGGTGGAGATTTCGGGCACCGACCCCGAGATGGTGCCGACCATCGTCGGCTACACCATCGACGACTACAGCGACACCGCCGCCACCGTCGGTGTCGTGCAACGATTCTCCGATGATTCGCTCGCCTCTTCGACCACCCAGGTGGTGTGGGTCGACGACGACTGGCGACTGAACCTGCCCAGCGACGAGACCGCCGCCGCCATCACCGCTCTCGACGGATTGCCGTCGGAGCTGGTCGATCTCGAGGAGACGCGCAAGTGACCGAGCAGAACACCACCGACTCGACCCACGAGAAGAACACCCCTTCATTCGACGCCGAGAACGAACGCGCATCGTCGGCAACCAAACTCACCATCGGCTTGGCGGCGGTGGCCATCATCGTCGTCGTCGGTGTCGTGGTCAGCCTGGTGATGGTCTTCCGAGGCGACGACGCCGAACCGTTGGTCTCTCTCGATCCGACCACCGGCAACGCCACCGTAGTCGAGGACAAGGACAGCCTGTTCGAGCCGGACCCGGTGTTCGACCGGTTCGAGCGCGTTGTCTACGTTCCACTCGACCCCAAAGGGGTGATCCTGTCCGAGACCATCGCAAGTGCGAACCGGCCCGACACTCAGGCACCGAGCGGGGTGATGCTCCAGCGCATCCACGGCAACATGGACCTGCCGTTCTCGACCTCCGACGGACCGACCGGGTTCACCGACAACGGTGTCGCCACCGGCTTCGCCCGCACCCCGCAGGGCGCAGCACTGGCCGCCGCCCACTACCTCTCCTACCTTCTCAGCGGAGTGAATCGCGTCGAGATGGTCGCGGAAGCGGGCCACTCGACGGACCCGACCCTGCTGCTCGAAGGGCTGAGGGTGCCCGACAACACAGGGGTCTCGGCAGCGCCGCTGGTCAATGTGACCTTCCACCCCGACCTGACCCTGGTCAAACTCGGTGCCACTGTCGAGCGATCGAACGGGTCCACCGAAATCCAGCTGACGAAGTTTCCGCTGGTGTGGCGTGAGGGCACCGGATGGGTCGTTCAGCTGGACCCGACGGTCATGAGCAGCGGGTTCGAGCCGGTGTCCGCCGAAGGATGGCAGCAATGGTGGTGAACCGCAGCCTGTCTGCCGTCCTCCTGCGACTGGTCGCCATCGTCTGCACCGTCGTGGTCGTCGGCATCGGTGCGGCGGCCGTGGCCGTCGCACAGGAAAGCGATCCGTCCGGCGGCAACATCGACAGCACCGAGTCCACCGTCGAAGAACAGGAAAGTGCGGGACTCGATCTGCTCGAAACCGGCCTCGGGGGCCTGGCCTGCGCCAATCCTCTCGCGGCTGCCACCAGCGGGACACTCAGTGTGTTCACAGACGCGGACATCCCGAGTTGCGCGGATGCAGCCGGCAATGTCATCGATGCCGGGGCCGGAGTGGTCAAGGACGGCATCAGCGATGTCGCGGCGGGAACGGTCGAAAAGACCGCACTGTCGATCGGCAACGCCGGTGTCGCGGTGTTGAAGTTCGCTCTCGGCTGGTGGATCACCGGAACCGAGATTGACGGGGACGTCTTCACGTCGACGGTGGCCACGGTCAACGACTACACCTTCTATCTCCAGGTCGCGGCCCTGTCGCTGTCGTTGATCCTGCTCGGTGGCAGGTTGGCGCTGGCCCGCTCGGGCGCGATCCGCGACACCTCGGAAGAGGGTCTCAAGCAGATGGCTCGTGCGGCGGTGCTGGCCGGGGGAGCATCGACGCTGATCGTGCTCGGCACCGAACTGTCGGACCGGATTTCGGCGTGGTTCATGGACAGTGCGGTCGGCTCCGATCCATCGCGCCTGGCCGAAGCGATGGTTTCGATTCAGTTGTATGCGGGTCCGGCCGGTGTGGGCCTGCTGTTCCTGATCGGCATCATCGGCATGCTCGGCGGGTTGATGATGGCGTTTTTGATGTTGCTGCGCACCGGCATCCTCGTGCTCATGGCAGCGGCGCTGCCGATCGCCGGTGCGGCCGGAGGAACGAAGGTCGGCAGCCAGGCGTACGAGAAGATGCTGGCCTGGACGATCGCGTTCCTGCTGGTCAAACCGGTCGGGGCGTTCGTGATCGGGGTCTCGGCGATCCTGTTCCTCGAGTCCGCACCCACGCTCACCGACCCCACGGGCGAGGACGGGTTCATGGCCCTGTCCGGGGTCATCACCTTGTGTGCCGCGGCGCTGGTGCTGCCCGCCCTGATGCGCCTGATCGTCCCGAACATCGGCGCACTCGGAGGCGGCGGCAGCGGCCTCGCTGCTGCCGCAGGTTTGGTCGGTCTGCTCGGTGGGGGCGCGAAAGCCGCCGGGATGGTCGCCACCGGAGGTGCCAGCGGCGCGGCATCCGGAGCGGGATTCGCTGCGTCGAAGACGAAGGGTGACGACGAGCCACCCGGCGGCGGTGCGGGCGCACAGCCCACCGGCGCACCCGCTGGGTGGGGTACGGCAGGTGGCAACCCCGAAGGCAATCAGCAAGGAACTCCGCAGGGCAGCGGCATGGCTCCCCAAGGCAACGGCGCGGGCACTCCCGGCAGCACTGCTTCGAGTGGTTCCGGCGGTTCCGGCGCGGGCGGGTCCGCTAACACCGGCTCCGATGCGCCTGTGGCGACGGGGGCCGGCCACCAGTTCAACCGAGGGGGCTTCGAACAGTGAGCAACGAGCCGACATTCAACACCTACGGCAACTGGCGCCGACCCCGCAGCACCGGCCTGCTCGGAGCCACCTTCGGCACCTCGATCGCAGGGATCGCCGCCGCAGCCGTCGTCATCATTGCGGGCCTGTTCCTCGGCATGACGGTCGCATTGCTGCTGGCCATCCCGGTGATCGTCTGCTTTATCCCCTTGGTCATCTCCCGTGACGGCCGCTCCGGCTACGAAAGGGCACTGATGCGATTCCAGTTCTGGCGCGGCCGCCGCCGCGGTGAACACGCCTACGCCTCGGGCACGTTCTCCCGCGTTCCGGGGCGGGCCTACCGTCTTCCCGGCGTGCTCGGCGACACCGAGCTCTACGAAGGCATCGACTCCGACGGGCGCACCTTCGGCATGATCCACATGCCCAGCCGGGGCGCCTACACCGTCGTCTTCGACGCCTACCCCCAAGGCGCCGAAGCCGTCGATCAGGACGTGATCGACCACTATGTCGGCAACTGGGCACAGTTCCTGTCCGGGGCCGGTGAGACCTCGGACATCCTCGCGGTGGTCACCACCGTCGAGACGCTGCCCGAGACCGGCATCGAACTGTACGAGACGGTGCACCAGAACACCCGCGCCGATGCCCCGCAGCTGGCCCGCGATGCGGCCTACCAGCTCGCCACCGGCTTGACCTCCGGCGGTATCCGCCTCGCAGCAAGGATCGCGATCACCTTCGAAGCCAAGACCACCGAACGCAAACAGGACCCTTCCGAGCAGGCTGTCGAACTCGGCCGGCGTCTGCCCGGTCTGACGGCGTCGGCAGCACGCTCCGGTGTGCCCTGCTCGCCGATGGATGCCGACGACATCATGGCGTTCGTGCGCCGCTCCTATGACCCGGCCTCGCTCGTCGATGTCGAAGCCGGCGTGTACTCCGGGGAGGGCACGGGGTTGACCTGGGAGGACTGCGGTCCCCGTACCGCCCTGGAGAGCGCCGATGGCGGCAAATACGTCCACGACGGTGCGGTGTCGGTGACCTGGGAGATGCGTGAAGCCCCCAAGGGCGCGGTGACCGAACGGGTGCTCCAGCGCCTGTTGGCCCCGAACGAGGCGGTGCCGCTCAAGCGGGTCTCGGTGATCTACCGCCCGCATTCGGCCGGGGAAGCCACCGACATCGCCGACAGCGACTACCGCAACGCGATGGCCGAAGCGCACGGTGGGTCGCTCAAGAACGGATCGATCGGTTCGGCGAAGTCGCAGATCGAGCTGGCAGCTACGGCCCAGGCCCGCATGGAACAGGCCCGCGGTGCCGGGATGGTGCGCTTCGGGGTGCTGGTGACCGTGACCGAACCGGCCGGAAGCTCCGATGTGCCGAAGATCGACGCTCTGGTCGAGGACCTCTCGCGGCAGAGCAGGTTGACGATCCGCCGCTCGTGGTGCTGGCAGGCCGCAGCGTTCGCCACTTCTCTTGGTGTCGGGGTCATCGCGCCCGATCACACCACCATCCCGTCGTTCCTGAGCAACTAGGAGGGGGACGCTGTCATGGGTAAAGCCACGACCTCGACCCGGATCGCACAAGCCGAGAAGATCGCCAAGACCCTGCTGTCGGACGAGGACCTGTCGGCCCTCGAGGACCAGGCGGCCTCGGCCACCGGCATCAAGAAGGTATGGAAAACCGCGCTGGTGCAGCGCCAGCACAACCGGCGCGCCAAGGTCGCCCAGCTGACCAAGACCAGCTCCGATCCGTTCGACCGTCAGGTCGCCGATCTCGACGCCCGCGGATTCGACGGTGCCGGTGGGGGCCGGATGTCCACGGTGATGCCGCCGGTCGAATACCGGGGCACCTCGGTCCAGGTCGCTGGAATCTACCCGTGGATCGTCGGCGCGAAGGCCCCGCTGCTGGGCACCCCGCTGGGTCGGCATCTGACCACCGGCGCGGCCGTCGGCTTCGATCCGCTCTACGCCTGGAAGATGAAGGCGATCACCGCCCCGTCCTGCTTCATCTGCGCCCTCAACGGCTTCGGCAAGTCGACGCTGCTGCGCCGGATCGCCCTCGGCGACATTGCGCGAGGCACATTGGTGCTCGTGCCCGGTGACGTCAAGCCGGACCTGCGGGTGCTCACCGAGCAGGTCGGCGGGCAGGTCAGCGAGGTCGGCTACGGCACCGGCGCGATCAACCCTCTCGATCGCGGCCCGATCGGCGATGCGATCGAGCAACTGCCCGCAGGTTCGCTCGAACGGGACAAGGCCGAATTCGCGCTGCACGCTCGCCAGCTCAACATGATCTGCGCGCTGCTCGAGATCGTCCGCCGCGGCCCCCTGAAGGACTTCGAGGAAACCCTGCTCGCCTCGGCGATCCGGTTGCTCTACGCCCCGGGCTCACGGTTCGACAACGACCACGCAGCCCGCCTCGAGGACCTGCTGACGCTGATCTCGACCGGTCCCGAGGAACTGATGGACGACGCGGTGGCCGACACCGACGACGAATACCGCGGTCAGATCAAGCCGCTGCTGCGCTCGCTACGCGCACTGGTCAAAGGCCGGTTCGGGGAGACCTTCAACCGACACAGCACGGTTCGGATCGATATCACCAAGCCGATGGTGGACCTGGACATGTCCTCGGTGCCGCCCGGCGATGAGTTGATGCGCGCTGCGGTGCTTCTCGCCGGATGGAACGAAGCGTTCGCGGCGGTGGAGGCGGCGCACATCCTGGCCGACAACAAGGTGCCCGGTGCCAAGGCTCTGGCGGCGCACATCATCTTGGACGAGGTCTGGCAGGTGATCCAGACCGGCAGCTCGGCGGTGGCCCGGTTGGATGCGGTGCAGCGGTTGCAGCGGTCGATGGGTGTGGCGATGACGATGGTCACGCACTCGCTCGCGGACTTCGAGAAGGTCGGGGCGCTGGGCATGATCGAGCGCTCCCGCGCCCGGATCGTCGGCCCGGTCCCCGAGGCCGAACTCGACCGGCTCGGCCGGTTCATGAAGTTCTCCCGCGCTGAGCGTGCGATGGTGACCGGCTGGGCCAACGACAGCACCTCCTCGGTGGAGGAGAAGAAGGCACTGCGCCAAGCACGCCGCAAGGTCACCGGAGACGGCGATGGCACCGTCTCGGCGGGCAGTAAGCGCACCGCCGCCGGTGTCGGACATTTCCTGCTCAAGCTCGGCGAAGGCGCAACACCGGGCACCCCGTTCAAGGTGTGGGTGCCCCAGGCAGAAAAGGATTCCGGGATTCACGACACCGATGCCCGTCTGCGAGCGGCCGACGAGGACCGAGCCACGGGGCGTGCAGCATGAGCCGGCGGGAGCGTCGCGGCCGTCGCCGGTACACCCTGGTCGATGACCTCACCCGTGAGGCCGCGATCGAGACGGTCCTGGGGCGCATGAAGGCCGGGGTCAGCTTCACCGCAGCTACGCGAGCCGCCGCTACGCAGCTCGACGTCGCGGAGACGACGGTGCGGGGCTGGGTCAACCGCTCCGGCCGGCGCCCTCGCCGCACCCCGCAGGAAGTCGCCGCGTTGGAAGCGGAACTGGCACTGGCACAGGAGTTGAACCGGGCGCTGGCACGCAAGCACGGCATCGCAGCTGAGGATCTGAGCCTGCGGTGAACGGCAAGGGGGGTACCGGCCTGATCGCGCTGATCCTGGCGCTCACACTGATTCCGTTCTTCCTGCTCCTCGTCCTGGTGATGGGAATTGCGGACGAGGAAGATCGCGAGAACGGCACGAGCTGCCTCGGACCCGGCACCGGTCTCGGATCGGGGGATCGGCTCGCACCGACGGGTTCGTTCATCAAGCCGGTCGAGCCCTCCACCGTCACCTTCGCCTCCGGATTCGGCCCGCGTTGGGGCACCGAGCATCAGGGCATCGACCTGGCCGGGGCCATCGGCACCCCGATCTACGCCTCGGCCGACGGGGTGGTGCGCCAGGCCGGCCCCGCCAGCGGGTTCGGGCAGTGGGTGGTGCTCGACCATGTGATCGACGGTCAGCTCGTGTCCACCGTGTACGGGCACATCGACACCTACACCGTCGCCGTCGGCGAGCAGGTCCGCGCCGGTCAGCAGATCGCCACCGTGGGCAATCGCGGGGAATCGACAGGCCCGCATCTGCACTGGGAAGTCTGGCCCGGCGGCTGGGGCACCGCAGCGGTGGACCCGTTGCCCTACTACGACTCCGCTCCCGCACCGGGACAGACCCCGGCCGGGCCACCCACCGCGGTGCCGTCCGCCCCGCCGGAGGGGAACTTGGTGCAACCGTTGCCGCCGTCGGCCGGTTCCGAGCAGGGCCTGCAGGTCGATGCGAAGAAACTCGCTCGCGCTGCCCACCTGAAGTTCGGGGACCGGATCGCGAGCATCGGGGGGTGGCGCGCCGACGGCGGCTACGCCAGCGATCACACCGAAGGTCGGGCTGTGGATCTGATGATCGCGAACTACCGCTCCGGTGACGGGGTGGCTCTCGGGGACGAGATCACCGACTACATCCTGGCCAACGCAGAGTTCTTCAACGTCGAGTACGTGATCTGGCGGCAGACCTACTACCCGGTCGGCGGTACCCCCAGCCTGATGGACGACCGCGGCAGCGAAACCGAAAACCACTACGACCACGTGCACGTGTCTGTCCGGGGCCAGGGCACCGACGAGACGTTGGTGTCGTGGGGATCGCTGCCCGGTGGCAGCGGCAACGCCACCACGATGGCGGCGGACTGCCTCATCTCCGGTGAGGGTATCGGCGACCGGCTCGCCGATGGCACAGTGCCGGACGAGTTCGTGCCGTGGATCGAGCGGGCCGGGTCGATCTGCCCGCAGATCAGACCGTCGCTGCTCGCTGCTCAGCTCGCCGCCGAGAACGGTTTCCGCCACGGAGACTCTGCTCCGGTGTCGGTGACCGGGGCGATGGGACCGGCGCAGTTCATGCCGGGCACCTGGGCGTCCTATGGCCGCGACTACGACGGTGACGGCCGGGTCGATGTGAACAGCATCGGCGATGCCGTCATGGCCCAGGGCCACTACATGTGCACTATCGCCGACACCATCGACGGCTGGATCGACGATGGCACGGTCAGCGCACCGAATGGGCGTACCGAGCTGTATCTGGCCGGCTACAACGCCGGCGAAGGCGCCGTCCTGAACTCCGGCGGGTTCCCCACCGGGCACACCGATTACGTGGTGCAGACCCGCCCCTATGCCGACAAGATCATCGCCGCCGAACCGCAGTACCGGGCGATGAGCAACTCATGAAAGGACCTGCGGTGAGGATTGCGCGAGGAACTATTGCGGCGGTGTGCACCGCGGCCGCCGTCGCAGTGGCGGGCTGCGGCAGCAGCGACCCCGCAGGTGAGCAGCACGTCCATGAGGGCAGCGACGACCATCAGATGATCGAGCCGCTCTCACCCCAGCAGATCGACGCCGACCAGACCGCGATCACCGCGATGCAGATGGTCCTGTCCTGGCAGCCGGCGATCGACGAGAGCAAGGCCGACGCCCTGATCCGAGCCACACCGTATCTCGGCGGGGACCTGCTCGCCGTCGCCGAATCCGGCAGCCGTGCCGACGTCCGGCCCGATGCCGATTGGCAGCAGTGGGCGGCGGCGAAAGACGCCGTGACGGCGGTCTGCGCTCACTCGGATACCACCCCGACAGCCCCGGCCGGGATGCGCACCGTGGTCATCGACGTGATCTGCACCCAGACGGTGCTGCACGCCAGCGGGCGCAGCACCCGCCTGACCCCGCAGCTGTGGCGCACCACCATCGTCCGCACCGACGACGGCTGGCGACTGACCAACTACCGATTCCAGCAGTAGAGGGGCACGCAAACGATGGCACAAACGAGACGCGACCGGCCCCGCACCTCCTCCAGTGCGGACGAGATGTTCCTCAAGGCGTTTCCGGCCCTGTTGGTGGCGGCCTATCTGCCGACGATCGCCTACAACGTCGGTGGGGGAGCAGACCCCACCTGGAACCCGATCGGCTTGATCTTCGCCCTGGGGTTCGGATCGACGAGCTGGCCGACCGGGGCAACCATCATCCTCGGTGTCGAGCTGGTCCTGGTCGCGGCGATCGTCGGGGCCGGCTGGTGGGCGCTGCGCCGGTTCGGGGTCATCGAGACAGTACAGGGCAAGCAGTTCGAAAAGCGCATCGACCGCCTCGCCCGCACGATGGTCGATCCGCGGGAGGTCGAAGAGGCCGACCCGAAGCATCTGGCCGCGACCACCGAACGGCTTGCCCCGGCGATCTCGGCAGATCATCCCGGTCACAAGGGCATCCTGCTCGGGCACACCGTCGTTGGGAACCGTCCGCTGTACATGAACTGGGAATCGAGTGCGGTCGCCTTCGCCGGCACCCGCATGGGCAAGTCGGCGTCCTTCGCCATCCCGGCAATCTGCTACGCCCCCGGTGGGGTGATCGCGTCCTCGAACCGCGGCGATGTCTACTCGCACACCGTCGGCATCCGCCGACAGACCGGCCGGGTCTGGCTGTTCGACCTGCAAGGCGTGGCCTCGGGCAACCGACAGCAGCGTGCGACGTTCTGGTTCAACCCGCTGCGCACCGTCACCGACCTGCCCTCCGCTGCGGCGGTGTGCGGCTACTTCATCTCCGTGGCCACCGACGCGAACGCCCGCGTCGATGCCTACTTCGACGGCAACGCCCGCGACCTGTTCGCCTCCTACATGCTCGCCGCCGTCCTGGCCGGCGGGGACATCCGGCATGTGGTCGAGTGGCTGACCAACACCCAGTCACAGATCCCCCCGGCCGTGCTCGAGCAGTACGGCTACCCGGAGTTGGCACGCACAATGCGTGGCAAGCAGTCCGTCAACGCCAAACAACGCGACGGCTTCTACGACATGGCCCGACGCTTCCTCTCCCCGCTCGACGAGCCCCGCTACGCCGAAGCGGTCCTGCCGAACCGGCGGGCGGTCATCGGCACCGATCAGTCCGGCCGGATCACCATCAGCGATGGTGAGCACGTCCACGACCTGCCGGAATTCATCGCCGAGGAGTTCGTCAAGCGCACCGACACGATGTACGCGCTGTCGAAGGACGGGCCGGGATCCTCCTCGGCCATCACCAGCGCCCTGATCGGGCAGATCCTCACCTGCGCCGAGGAATACTCCGAGCAGCAGCAAGCGGAACGGATGCCGATCCCGTTCACCACCGTGCTCGATGAGTGCTCGAACATCGCCCCACTCGAACAGCTACCGAAGTGGGCCAGCCACTTCGGTGGCCGCGGCTTGATCCTGATCATGTTTTTCCAATCTCCCTCCCAGGGTGAGAAGGTTTGGGGACGGGAAGCATTCGAGAGCATGGTCGACTCCTGCGCGGTGACCTGGTACGGCGGCAACGTCAAGGAAGACGGCTACCTGTCGAGCCTGGTCGATGCGATCGGCACCCACTACGTCGATACCGAATCCCACAGTCGCGGCACTGGATTCTTCTCCAACAGTCAGGCCAGTGTGTCGAGCAGTTGGCAGAAGGAGAACATCTTCGAAAAGCGCGACCTGCGAGCCCTGCCGAAAACCCGGGCCCTCGTGACCATCGGTGGCACCACCCCGATCCTGGTCCGCAAAGCGTTCTGGGGTGACTCTCCGTTCGCCGACGCGATCCGCCAATCCAAGCAAGAGAGCAAGCAACTTGCACCGGCCCAGCAAAAGGCTCTGCCCGTCGGCTACTCCGATCAGATCGGGATCGGCGCTCCGCCGCTGCACAACGCAGACGCACTCGACGACGGCACCTCCCACCAGCTCGATGCCACCCGTCGTCCTATGCGACGTGCAGGAGACGACGACTACGAGCACGACCCGCTAGAACAGTCACCCCAAGCTGATAAGCCTGTCGCGGAGTCCTCCCGCACCGCCTCCCTGTTTACGTCCGAGTTCATGTCGAAGGAATGAGCATGGTGAATCTGCCCCGAACAACCGACGACCGCTGGGACACCGCAACCGAAGCCGGAGACGGAGCCGACGACGACGCGACCGAGCTGTGGGAAGCTGCCGAGTCCTCGGACCAACCGCACATCCCGGAGACACCCGAATCCTCGGAGCCTGAGCAGCAGCAGAAGAAGGAACCGAAGTACCAGAACGTCGTGGAGTTCGTCCACGGCTTCTTCCTGCCGGTGATCCGACGCCGGATCAGTGACAACGACGGGGGCCTGTCTTGGGACGCGAGATGGTGGGCCTACCCGGAGGTCGTCGCCCGCCTGACCGCGCTGCACCAGGCATGGGAGGAAGCACGCGCCTCGGACTCGATGTCAGCAATGTCCTCGTGGTGGATCCAGCACCTCGAGCCCCACCTGCGCGTGATCCTCGACGGCGACACCGGCCCGATGGCCAACGCCAAGACCGATCGCAGCTTCATGGGCTGGCCGACCATGCCCGCCGACCCGGTTCCATCCCACGTTCTCGCTAAGCTCCTCGACCAGTACAACTAGGGAAAGCCGTCGCGTCGTCCCCGGTCGAAGGCCCGCCGATCGGTTTCTGGTCGGGCGATACAGACGCGAAGCCGACGCCCATCAGCCCCTTTCCTGTCGTGGGACGAGTAGCTTGCCCACGAGTGGGGTAATACTTTTTGCGCACCACGACATCGAGAAGCAGAGACGCATCATGTCCGGGTCAAGTCCCGTGAGGTGGTGTGCGAGGTCCTCGCGTGATTCCTCGTCGTCGGGTTATGCAGTCAACGCCGGTGTCACCTCCTCCGTCGGTTCGGTGACGGTCTGAGCGGGTGTGTTGCTGCGGGAACGGGCAAGGACGTCGAGTCCGAGATAGCGACGCCCTTCGATCCACTCGTCGTGCTGTTCGGCGAGCACCGCTCCGACCAGTCGGATCAATGCAGTCCGGTCGGGGAAGATCCCGACCACATCGGTGCGACGCCGGATCTCCTTGTTCAGCCGCTCCTTTATCCGGCCCTCAGGGATGAGATCAACCCTGATCTCACATCGAATCAGCGATCGAGACGCTGCAAGTGGTCGGTCA
>NZ_JAOCLZ010000274.1:0-231 GCF_025290685.1 Rhodococcus sp. PAE-6 | reverse complement strand
AAGTATTCGGTGGCCGCCCGGATCGAGGCACGCAAGGGCAATCCTCCCCGCGAGCGCGTCGTGCAGGACATCGTGGTCCCGCTCGAACGCACGCAGGAGTTCGTCGAGTGGTTCCTCGAAGAAATTCCCATCGAGCCGATCTGGTTGTGCCCCTTGCAGTTGCGCGACATCGAGTCGTCCCCGGACGCCGGCCGTCAGAGCACCTCGTACGCCCAGCGCCCCTGGCCGCTG
>NZ_JAOCLZ010000273.1:0-231 GCF_025290685.1 Rhodococcus sp. PAE-6 | reverse complement strand
GAGCATCTCCCGGCGCACATGGTGCCTACCGTCATCAGCGTGCTCGACGAGATCCCGCTGCCCCCCGTCGGTACACTCGACCGCGCCGCCCTGCCCGCACCGAACCTGACCGCCGGCACCGGCGACCGTCCGGCCCCCACCGACCCGCTCGAGTCGCTCGTCGCCGACGAAGTCGCCGACGTGCTCGGCCGCGACCGACTCGGCGTCGACGACCCCTGCGTCGACCTCGGC
>NZ_JAOCLZ010000272.1:0-231 GCF_025290685.1 Rhodococcus sp. PAE-6 | reverse complement strand
GACGTCGCCTATCGCTAGTTCGCCACGGCGCACAGAACAGTCGTCAGCGCCGACACTCCCGGTCACGAGCAGTACACGCGCAACAGGGTCACCGGGGCGTCCACCGCAGACCTGGCACTCGTCCTCGTCGACGCCCGCAACGGCATCGTCGAGCAGACCCCCCGGCACGCCTTTCTCGCGTCGCTGCTCGGGGTGCGGCACGTGGTGCTGTGCATCAACAAGATGGACCTG
>NZ_JAOCLZ010000271.1:0-231 GCF_025290685.1 Rhodococcus sp. PAE-6 | reverse complement strand
TCCGTGTTCGATGAGTTGCCGACGGTCGGTGTCGTCGAGAGCGGTGTCGGTGACCAGAACGTCGATCGGTTCGAGCGACGCGAAGCTCAGCAGATTGCGCCGACCGACCTTCGACGCATCGGCGACCACGACGACCCGGTCGGCGGTGCGCACCATCGCGCGATTGACCGCGGCCTGATCGGCGTCGGGGTTGGACAGGCCGTGGTCGATGCTCAGCGCGTTGGTACCGAT
>NZ_JAOCLZ010000270.1:0-231 GCF_025290685.1 Rhodococcus sp. PAE-6 | reverse complement strand
GTTCTTCTTGTTCAGGTCGATGGTGTACTCCACCCCATCGACAGCGAAACTGATGGTTTCTCCGTCATCGTCCTGGTTGGGCCCCCGATAGCAGTCCAGCGTCTATGCGATAGCTAAGTGGTTTTCTTGCGTCCAGGTTTCCCAGTAGCGCTGCGGCGTCATGCCGTCCAGGGCTCCGTGGGGCCGTTCATGATTGTAGATAGCTTTCCATTCCTCGGCCACATACTTCGC
>NZ_JAOCLZ010000269.1:0-232 GCF_025290685.1 Rhodococcus sp. PAE-6 | reverse complement strand
CAAAGATACAATGGATTTAGCCGGACTCGCCGGATGCATCCGGGTGCTTGGTGAGCTATGAGTAGAGCGGATTCCGGTTCTCGCCTTTGACCTCGATCTTCTCGAGCAGCGGGAAGGTCACGCAGTAGGTGGCGGAGCAGAACTCCTGGATCTCCTCCGGCGTTCCGGGATCCTGACCCATGAACTGATTGCACGGCACGCCCACGACGAACAGTCCGCGCTCGCGGTATTC
>NZ_JAOCLZ010000268.1:0-232 GCF_025290685.1 Rhodococcus sp. PAE-6 | reverse complement strand
CCTCCGGCAGCGTGACGGGACCGCCCGCGCCCCGCGCGGCGGTCATCGACGCTGCACCCGCCGGCTCGCCGCCGACGATCGACGTGCGTGGGGACCGCTCGCGCAGATCGGCGGCGACACCGGCGATGAGGCCGCCCCCGCCCACGGGGACGAGCCCGACGGCGAGATCGCCGTCGAGCTGATCGAGGACCTCGCGCGCGCTGGTGCCCTGCCCGGCAGCGGTGCGGGCGAC
>NZ_JAOCLZ010000267.1:0-232 GCF_025290685.1 Rhodococcus sp. PAE-6 | reverse complement strand
GATCCGCTCGACCGGGAGAGGAGAGGTGCCCACGCCCAAACTGTAGGCGGTTGGAGGTCGCCGCCCGCCGCCGCGTAGTCTGCCCGAGTTGCCGTGAACGACGCTCACGGCAATCGGCCGGGGCGTTCGTCGCCCGGTTCGCAGCACAGCCGCACACGTCAGACACCGGGGGTATCCGTCACAGGTCCGTCCACACCTCGGGACCGGAACTCGAGAGTGGCGCGCGGACAGC
>NZ_JAOCLZ010000032.1:0-16038 GCF_025290685.1 Rhodococcus sp. PAE-6 | reverse complement strand
GCATCAGGGGCTGCTCGAACTCGCGTGCAGCATCATCTGTTTGAGGCGACTGCGGAGATCATTCTGAAACCGTCAGTGAATCGCGTGTAGAAATAGTCACGAAAGACCCACCCGTAGAACGAGAAAGGATCCGCACATGGGGACCTACCATCATGTGGTTTTGCGTTCGGCGGCTGGCGAATACGTCGCCAGAGTGAGGCCGAGCGCATTCGGATGCGACGTCAAAGTCGGTAGTGGAGGATACTTCGATCAGAACGTCCTCCCTGCTGTGACGGCATTCGCGGAGAAGCATTTCGGCACTTCCCTCACTCCCATTTGGGTTGACGACATGTCGTGTGACGGTTGGGAATACAACCCAACACTCGTCGCTCCCTGGGATGGCCCGGTGTCCCTGGACGACGAACCGGAACTTCCCCACCTGGTGCCAGCCAGTCAACAGGGTGCTGCTGTCCGCGCACATCCGGACATCATCGTCGCCGGGATGTAGCCGCCCCCGCTAGCCGGTAACCAGGAAACCGCGGATACATCGCGCGCAGTGTCGTTCTAGGTTCCGTTCAATGCGGCGACGGATTGCTCGTGTTGCAGTTTGGAGTCGACGGGCTCAAAGCAGTTGGGGGAGAATGTATGAACGGATCGAGAACCGTTCCGATTCATCAACTTCGACTGCTGGGAGATCGACGCCAATGCGCAACTGGATTGTGTACGACGACGAGAACAATCACATTGGTACGGTGACCGCCGACGACAGGTATTCGGCGCAAGACAAGGCGCAGGAGATCGAGGGTTGCTCCTGGATCGAACCCGAAGATGCACCGCACACACCGGTCCCCTAAACGGGCCGCGCTCACGCAATAAGGGGATTCGAACCTATTGGTTCGAGTCCCCTTTTCTCGGTGCATATTTGGGTTATGCCGTCGCGCGCTGGCCAAGGCGGCACCCAGGGTGCGGTCGTTGGCGGAGGCATGGGATCCAAGAAAACCGGTCCAGTTGGTCTCGTTTCATGTCAAGATCAGTCGACGACATTTGATGCTGAACGAGAAGGAGATTCGATGCGTTCGATCACACGCGCGGCCCTGGTCGGTGCTGCAGCTCTTCCCTTGGCTATGGCAGCTCCCTCGCTGGCCTCGGCCTCGACGGCTGCCGACGTCACCTTCGCATACAGCGCGTCCGGGTCCACGGTGAGCAATACCATCACCAACAACTCGGGCGGTCCTCTGCAGTGCACCACGGGCCTCGGGACGCCCCTGGTGGCGTGTTGCCGCCGATCGAAGACACGATCGGACCAGGACAAACGATCTACGAGACCGGCGTGATCCCGACGGGCACAACAGTTCAGACAGTCACCGGCATCCCGGACGGCGCTTACGTCGTCTTGGCGTCCTGCGGCAGCCTCGACGAACCGATGAGCATGTGGGCCTCGGACTACCCAGGACTCGAGACATACCTGGCGATGTTCCCGTTCACCACCTACGCCGTGCAGCAAGCGTCCTGGGTGGTCACGCTGCCCGCCGCTGGTGCGCCCGCAGCAGCCCCAGGCGTGAACTTCGGGAGCTGACCCGGCAGCAGGTCTGTAGAACGGCGCGCGTCACCGACGGACGAGATTTCGTCGGCGATGCGCGCCACTTTCATTGGTAGGCGAGGATGCCAGCAGGCATGGATCCCCGGGTTCGTAGAATGCAAGCCGTGGAGGAACTCTGGCTGTGTGGCTACTGCGGTGGACCGCTCGTCCTCGGGCTATCCGCTCGTTGTCGACTGTGCCTACGTGAGGTGAAAGGTCTCAAAGGTGAAGTGCGATGGCGTGACGAGTCGGCCGCGCGCTACCTGGACTCGCGAGGGCCAGGCCTCGGCCAGTGGTACCTCGCGAACAAGGCCCGTATCAAAGCCCAGGCCCGGACGAAGCCAACGGCTTTTGGCGATCCGAAGTATCGGCCAGTTCTCAGTCCCGATGACGCGGAGCATCCATTTCCGTTCCCGTTCGACCTGCCCTCGTCGCAGTCGGACGAGACAGACCAACCATCTCCCACAGTGGACGCGGACGCCCCGCCGCCACGTGTGCGGCTCCGTGGTCGTCCGCTGCTCACGTGGGAGGACGCAGAGGACTTCGCCGAGGACTGGATGCGCAAGAACGGCTACCCCGACGCCAGGAAGACGAAGGCGGGGCCGGACGGCGGAATCGACGTCACATCCGCTCGGGCGGTCGCCCAGGTCAAGTTCTTCTCCTCCAAGATCGCGCTCCACGAAATTCAGCGGCTGAGTGGAATCGCGCACGCGGAGGGCAAGGATGCGATCTTCTTTTCCCGTACCGGCTACACGAAAAAGGCCAAAGAATGGGGCGATCGTCACGGTGTCCGGTGCCTGACATTTCAACCGCGACAACGCCGTTGAATTCGAACGTGGTATCGCAAGTGTTTACCGGGTAAACGCTATGACGTCGCAACCGGTGCGCTTCGTCCGTCAATCATGCTGCGGTCCACCGCAAGTAGCGGCGGATCTGGGCACAAAAAATGACCCCTCCGAGAAGCTCGGAGGGGTCACATCTGTTCGCGGATGGCGCTAGCGCGTCACATCGGGCACGGCGGAGGGAGGGCTCACGCTACGCCAGGCACCGACGCGTCCGGGTACTTGGCGCGGATTTTCTGCTTCGCATCGTCGGACAGAGATGAGCGCCAGGTCTGTTCCACCGGATCGTAGAAGGGCCGATCCGTTGCCATCCGCGACACAACGGCCCAACCTCGGCCGATATTGTCGGAGTCGTTCGACACCAGCCGGTACCCAGCTCGCCCGAGTTGGTTGTCGAGGTCGTCGGATGGTTCGAGAGGAAACGGTGCGGTGATGAACCTGTTGGGGTCGTTGTCATCCCAGCAGACGGAGACCTGAAACCTCTTGCCGTCCTTCGCGATGAATGCTTTGTAGGTGCTCATGAACCTGCCTTTCGTTTCGTAGCGAGCGGGGAAGGGACTACCGGCCGAAGGGAAAGCGGACAGAGTCGGGCAAATCATCGCCGTAGGCGTCACAGCACAGCCCGTACCACGTCTCGTCGTCGGTGTCGGGGTCCCGGATGATCACGACCTCGGTTTGTCGGCCGCAGGCCGAACAGTGCGCGATGTCCTTTGCAGGCGTCATCTTGCGGAAGGGGCCGTTGGCGTCGGTGCCGTCCTCGACCGTGTCATCACTGTTGATTGTGTTCTCCGGCATCACAAAAGGCCTCTCTCGGGGAAGGGTGATAGAGGAAGTCTAAAGCGGATGTCGGATGCGTAGTCGGATGCGAATGGCAGCGGCGGACACGGCGACGAGTTCAGCGTGGACCCGTGCGCCGGAACGGCAGGTCTCCGGATCCGCGCTCGCGTTAGGTCTCTGTGCTCGGGTCCAGGTAGCTCACAGCGGACTCGAGGGCGCGAAGGGCGGCGGGAAGCAGTTCGTTGTTCCGGGTCGTGAAAGGTGTGCAGACGAACAGATTCCAGACCTCTTTGAGGGCCACGGTGTGCGGCGTCAGCGTGATTTCGGGATTGGTGGACGGCCAGATCGGGGTCAGTCCGATATCGGCTGCGGCCTTGTCGATGAGGGAAATGTGGTCCGGTCCCGACGACCATGTTGGTCCCAGAACCATCACGACGAGGTTGCCGACCCGCAGGACGGCGGCGGCTGTTTTTGCTCCTGAAGGGCGGTAGCCGGTGGGGAAGTTTGCGTGGTCGAGGATCACTCGCGGGTCGTTGCGCAGAAGTATCGAGTACTGGGCGCTCAGGGTGCTGGTTTCGTCTTCGTTAACCAGGGCTGCGTACACCCTGGTGCCTTTGGGGACGCCCCCACCCGAGCGGTCGCTGAAGCGTGACTGCAATCGCTGACGTGCGTCTTCTATCGGCCAGACGTCTCCGCCCCGTTTCACGCCCAGCAGCAAGGTGATCCAGACGATCCAGAAGGCGAGGGCGCGGAGGGTGTTCTGCGAGACCGGTGCCCCTGTCTCGATCAAGTCGAGCAGGTCCGTGTTGTTGTGCAACTTGCTGGTTGCGGTGTTGCAGTCGTTACACAGCGATGTCGTGAACGGATGATCGGCAGTGGTTGCGGGTTCGACTCCCATTCGCAGCAGCAGTGCCTGCGGGATGATGTGTTCGAGAGTGGGATTGTCGAGATCTCCGCAGATGACGCATGGGCCTAAGTTCGCGTCTGTCGCCACTTCTGCACTCCTTCGATCGTCAGCGAGCCGGATCGGTCCGCCGTGAAGAATCGAACAGTATTCGACGAGGGTGCAGTCGAGGATGTCGGTGTTGTCGAGCGAGCGGGGGAGAGGATCCGTCGAGGGCGGTCACAACACCGGTGCCTCCCCGCGACCTCCCTAATGCGCGCTATCGCAGAGTGGAAAACTCGACGTCGATGTCCGTCCATGCTTCCACAGCGTCGAGGCGTCCCGGCCGATACGCCGACACGCGCAACTGCATCACCGAAGCATCCTGAGGCACCACGAAGATCAACTCGGCGCCCTGTGGAGAGCCGAACCGTGCCCGTTTCTTCACCGGCTCCACCGGATCGGGGCTGGTGACCGAGAAGTCGTATGGTGCGAAGTTCAGCTCGAAAGTCTCGGTGAGGTCCGCGCGCCCGCATGCGCCGAGTTCGCCTGTGCATCCTCGTTTTTCGATGATCCAACTCGTGGTGGCTGGTGCCGAGCTGATCACGACGTACTTCTTTCCATCCGGTGCGGGTGCACTGTCCGCCGTCAGCTGCTGCGTGGAGTACACCTCGAGGTCGGCCGTCAGCTCGTACGGACTGGCTGTGAGGAAGCCGTGCATTTCGGTGCGGTCCGGGTTGTCGATTCTGCCTTCCATTCGGGCAGGTAACGTGTCCTCTACCGCGTCGACGGCGGGTGCTTCGCTGGTGACGGCTGACGTCGGTGATCCGTCACTACTGCCACATCCTGAGAGAGCGAGTGCGGCGGTGAGAGCAGCTGCGGCGAACGTGGCAAAGCGGGTGGTCGGCGGCACTGTGTTCCTTGCGTGTGGGGGATATTTACTCGCTGCTGAATCGCTGTGTGCTGTCGCTGCGTTACGCGACGCGCAGGTCCTGAACGGGCGCGTGCGGCGCGGAAGTGACCGCCCACCTTCTGATGTCAGGGGACGCAATAGAACTCGTGAGGGCGTTAATGGGCGGGCCAGATGGGCGGCTAAGGGGGCGCACCGTGTGTGGCGGCGCGTTCAGCGCGCGCGTTGGGCTGAGCAAGCGGTGCGGACAATGCGCGGTGCCTGCCGCCGGTGAAGACGATGCCGAAGAGGAGACCAGTTGCGGCGTTGAGCGGCTCGACAATGGTCGTCTGGTACTCGGTTGCGTTCATTGGACGGATGCCTTTCGGCGCGACTGCACGGTATTTCCCTTGCTGCGTCGAGGCTTTCGCTGGCAATGGTGCCGACGAGCTGGTTGTTCGGACGCGGACATACGAAACTGGCACTCGACTTCGAATATGAAGTCGAGTGCCCATACGTTCATGTGAGAGCGACAGCAAGCGCGCCGTTGCAGCCGAGATTCGATATCGCTGTCTGTTCGTCTGCGGTCTAGTCCTTTTCGGCGAGTTCTTTTCCGAGTTGGTCGAATTGTGCGGCCATCCGGTACATCGCCTCGACTTCCTGCTCGGCTTTGCTGTCGAAACCCTGTCTCCATGCGATGACGGCTTGCCGCGATATGGCGTTGTACGTGTCTGTCCACGAGTCGGCCCAGACGACGCCGTTCCACCGGCGATAGCCGTACGGAACGGGTTCGTCATTGGTCATGCCCGGGGGGAGTCCGTCCCGAACAAAGAAGTCTTCCGCTGCCATGGAGTCCAATCCTCTCGATGCGTAATCTGCGCGTAGGTAACGCATTCCGTGAGCGTATCCAGACTGTGCGCCCCGTGGGCGCAGCCGATGCGGTGCGCCAAGCCCGCCGCAAGGCAAGACGTGAGCCTCGCATCCCGCGACCGGAAAAGGGACACGATGATCGCAGATTTGGATCGCGCCGGATTGGGTGAGCGCTCGCGCCGAGCGGCAGATAGTGTTTCGCCCAGCCGGAATCTTGCATGAAACGAGAGAGGTACGAGATGTCGAAAGTTGTTATTGCGGAGGTAAACAAGGTCGATCTGACCGGAGATGGATCATTCGAGGTCGTCGAGACCCGCCTGATCGTCGCGGGCGAGGACTCAAGGACCGCTCAGGCGTCCGAATAGGTGCTCCGTCGTCGGTCGACACAGGGCAGGGCGACGGCGTCGACTCTGGCAACTTGCCATTCGGCGGTGAAACCTATTGCGCAGGAGATGAAACATGGCCATGAAGGTCAGTGCGGACCGCGTCGCGTAGGCAGCGCAAACCCTTGCCGAGATGGACGAGGAAATAGGAGACGGAAGTCTCACGAACTGGACTGCGCGCAGACTGCGAGAGGAAGCCGCGAAGCGTAGAGCGGGCGAGGCTTGACCCGGATCCGCTGACGGCCGGAACAGTGTACAGGCCTGTGTTCCCTTGGGCCGGTGCACCTTTCTGTAATTGCTGACAGCGACGGCATTGTCGCAGGAGGGTAGCTGCGGGACGGATTGGCCGGACAAGTGGGGACCGTCAGCTCACGGCGGCGCGAGAACTGGCGCCGCTTCTGTATATTCGGACGAGTGAGTGGTACGAGCTTCCGACTTCGATCGGAAGCGGTCAGGGGCAGTTGCGTCGCAGGCAGGCGAACGACAGTTTCGACCAGTCATAGTGGTGAGGTAGACAGGCGAGTCGGGCGAAAGCAGCAAGAACGGTCGCAATCCGTTCCGCGAAAGCTGCTTTCGTCCGGCTCGTTTCTATTCGATACGCTTGGGTCGTACGCACTCAAGGCTGGCGTATGTGCATCCAATGCGTCTGAGCCGACGTTTGGTTCATCGTTGTGGGACCCACCATGATCGACTTCCGGCGTTGGGAAGCCCCCGAGTTGGTTGGTGTGCCTTACGAACCGAACGCGAGGGAGCCGGTAGGTTCAGGCCTCGGTTCAGGCCCGACCAGAATTTCGTACTGGACTCGTTCGGAAAGTTGTCCGGAGCCCCACATCCATCCGCCCCCGTGGCTCATTTGGCCGCATAGTCCGAACAGGCTGTATCGACCCTGGGGGAGGCCAGTTCGTGTCACCGTGACCGTCTGTCCGGCCTGAGGATAAATGGTGGCGTCAGTGGGGTCTGACGGGTGGTTTTGCCAGTCGGGGTTTTCGAAGGGGAGGACAGAGTCGCTGAAGCCTTCGGGGCTGCCGTCAATCGAGAGGGTGCAGGTGCGCGTGTACCCCTTGACGACACGAGGTCCATTCGGGTTTGTGATGGTCGCGGTGATTGACGAGTCGCCGCTGGTGAGTGTCACCACTGGAGGCAGTGTCGAATCAGTCGGTTGGGCGCTCGCCACAGCGGGGAATGCGAGCGGCGCGAGCGCTGCAATGGCCACAACAAAGGGTCTTTTCATGGGTATTTCGTATCACGTCCCTTCACCGGGATTGGCGGTGCCGCCGGTTAGTATCCCGCCGCGAATCCGCCCGCACGGGGGGAGCGGCTTCAATATGAGCCGGGGGCACTTCGGCATTCGCTGCCTGTTGGCGGTCTTCCGTGAAACTGTGGAGCTGTGGCTACCTACCGCGATTACTCCTGGCTCCAACCGTATCGGGACGGCAGTCTCGCTCTCGGATACTGCGTCGCCGCCATCCCCGGCCGCACCCCCGCACAGGTGTTGGACACGCTCGGCGCTGCCCATGTGACCGAAGCGATCGGTATTGCTGAACTCAGCGGGGTGGCACTGGACCTCGCCGAACAATCCGACGTCCCCGGCCCGAGCGATGTGGTCGCCGTCGCCATGGTGGACGAGGAGAACACCTTCTTGCTGCAGCTCAACGGCGGAACATTCGCCGTCACGGATGAGTTGATGCTGCCACTGCTCCCCGATCGTGAGGTCGTCTCGCACTACCTCAGTGTGAACGCCGACAGCGAATTCGTCTGGTGGTCCAATGGCGAACGGGTCGCCCATGTCGAACTTTTCGGTTCCAACCCGGTGATCGGGGACGAGCGGCTCGTGGACCTGATTCTCGATGTCGGCGGCATCGGCATCGATGACGATGCGAGCAGTGAGCCCGGCGAGCATGCAGTGGAAGGTGCCTTCGCCCTGGCCGAACGAATCACCGGCGTAGCAGTACCCGCTGCCGTGTTCGAGGCGGGCGTCTTCAGCGTCGCCGTCGTCCCCAGGGACCAACAAACTACCTCCCCCGACCCCCACACCCTCCCGGGGCGCGACAACCCGTCGTCGTGGAGGGCAGTCGCGCACCGCTACTGGGGCGCGGATCGAACCCCGCTGCATGCTGTCATCACCAAAACACGATCTCGTGGGCGTCCCGGCGCTCAACTCGAATTCTGGTACAAACCGCGCAGCTGCATCCGTCTGGCAGACCAGCAGGGGACGCTGTATCTGCAGAACCGGCAACGACAGACATGGTTCCGCACCGACGGAACACTCCAACGACGAAGCAGCGGATACAGCCTCGACATCTACCTCGAACAACTCCTCCTCGTCCACCTCTCGTGGCCGTCCACACGGTTCACAGATCTACTCCCACCGGACACGATCGGCGATGCAGTGGAGGTGAACGGGCGCCCGGCATGGGAATTCGCGATGCCACCGGACGGACTCGGCCTCGATTCCACAGCCGCGTTCGACGCACAAACAGGTATCCCCCTGAGGTGGGTGGACAAGTCATTTACGCTCGAACTCTCGGACGTGGAAACCGGCATTCATGTCGACGACGACTTCTTCACCGGCCCTTGACGACCGACAGGGGCGATCGCTCAGGTGGGACTGGGACCGTCCTTCTGCGTGATTCCGCGTGCACGTAGGTACTCCTGCCATCCGCACACGGGACAGCTGACCCGATATTCGTACATGTCGTTGTCGCCGTGGCCGAGGGATTCGACGTTCGTGTCGGCATCTCCGTTTTGCGGGCAGGTGTTTCCGGTGAAGTAGTCCTGCCCCACGCGGATGGCGAGAGCGATCGACTTCTCGTGAAATCTCATGCCTGAACTGCGTTCACGTATGTCGTCATTGCTGCGATTCCAGCGTCCAGGCGGGCTGGTCGGTCACGTCCGAGCCATTGTGCAGAACCCAAACACACGGCTCGGAACTGTAGGTGGCAGCGTCGGTGAACCAGTATGTTTCGTCGGGTGCCCAGCCCGCGATGACGCTCGCTGTGTCGGCATCGACGTCGATCGCGGTTCCTGCCGCCGCGAGGTATCCCGTCACGGTAAGGTGCACTCCCTCAGAACTTTCCGCGACCTGCACCCAGTCCGGGATGACCCACCTGCCTGATCGGCCGGTAGTCCGGTACCAAACCTGCCGCGTTTCTGCGGTGACCTCGAGTGGGAACCGTCTGCACAGATCCGCCCAGGCTTGTGCACTGTCGATCTCGTAGATGCGTGCGCCATTCGGTGGCCGCAACGCTCGCACGACGGCCCGTTCCCATCCCATGCTGTCTTCGACGAACCACAAGCCCGCCGCTGTCCCGTCGAACAGCGCCCTCGTCGAACACTGAGTGGGTGGATCCGACCACCAATAACCTGACCAGTTCGCTGCGGGATCCACCGGGCGGTCACGTTCGGCTCTCGCTTCCGATTCCAGGGTGCTCGTGCGCCACTCGCTGAGGAGTTGTTGCGCAGCAGGCACTTCGCCTGTGTTCGCAGATTCGTCATCTCGGCACCCGATCGTCCATTGGTCGGGCGCGGCAAGCGGGCTGCTCCACCATTGCGCCTGTTCGGATCCGGCAATGTGCTCCGCGACGCGTCGAAGCTCATCTTGCATAACCTCGGTGGCGACGAGGACGTCTTCTCCGTCGGGTTCCTGCCAGTAGCGTGCCGCATCGACGGCTTCTGCGAGGGCGGAGCGTAGATCGACGGCGGTGACGTCGGGGAGCGAGATTTCCGAGAGGCTACGCGCCACATCCTCGGCGGTGACTATTGTCCGCCGGGCCTCTTCGGCGCCCGGGCCGAACAACACTCGGGAGGTGCCTTGCCCGACGTCGAGGTGATAAGCCGCCCGGTGAGCGCTGATGCGGAACATGCCGTCGCCTGGCTCGGGCCGCAGGGCGCGTTCGGCGTCGATCGCGTACGCGAGCAGCATCCGGCGCCCCCGCGGGCCCGCCAGCAAAATATCCGCACTGAGCATCAGTTCTCCCGTTCTCCCGGTTCAGGTGACGGTAGCCGAGGTCGGTGAGACCGAGAATTCACTCCCCGCATTGTCGGAGCATTGGACCGTGTCATCACGCACGACGCAGGCGTAGTCGCCGACGCGGAGAGTTTCGTTGTTGTTCAGGACAGTTGCGGTACTGCCGTTGGCGTACCGCTGCCGTTCAGCTTGCTGGATGCCTTTGGAAGTGGCGGAGATGAAGATCGTGTTCGGGGTGCAGTCAGCGCCGGTGGACGTGCCGCCGACGGTGCACGCGGCGTCCGTGGGGATTGCGCCGTGACATCCCGCGCCTTCTGCGATCCCGGACAGGTTGATTCCGCAGGTGAAGTTTCCGTCGCTGGTCGTGAACTGGTAGGACCCTGCTTTCGTTGGGTTCGCGAACGTCTCGGGATCCACTGCGGCAGAGCGTGGTTCCGTCTCGAACGTGCTCGTGAATGCGCCGCCGTCCATAGCGATGTCAGAGTCGGTCGCGGAGCAGTTTTGGGTTGCGAACATGAACAGCCCCATATTGCTCGGGCCGGTCTTGGGCGGACCGCCGTTGGGGCCTTCTATCGGCAGGCGGTATGGATCGCGCGGGATCGCTTGCTTGCTCGAGACCTGAACGTCCGGAGCGAAGACCGGCTCGCGCAAGACCGCCGGAAATTGAGCCAGATCGACCTCGGCAATCAGATCGTTTCCGATCACACGGGATGAATCCACGGTGCCGACAACACTCTCCAGATCGAATCCCGATTTCGCGCGTTCCGGGGTCAGGGTGCGGCTTCCGCTGACCGTCCAGACGTTTTGCGTATCTCGTTGGAAGAACAGGCTGTAGTCGTTCGGGCCGTTCATCCCACTCGGGTACACGGCAAACGAGAAATCGACGGATCCTGGCTGTGCGATCGTCTGGCTTCCGACCCCGGGCACCTGAAGGGGCGGCGGGGGAGGCGGAGCCAGAAACGACAAGCTGATCTTGACCCGATCACCAGTGGTGTGTTCGACGGTCGCTGCCCGGACCTGCACTTCCGCAGGCGGAGGCGTGTTCGTCGCGAACGAATCCGGATCCGGGTTCGTCCACACGCTGCATTCAGTGGCGAAGGAGGACGGGAGAGAGTCCCAGTCCAAAGCCCCGGCATCGCTGCTTCCGGAGCTGCAGCCCGCGAGGAGCGCGACCGACACTATTCCGAACATGGCAGCCGGAGCGCGTCGGCGGCGAGGCTTCCGCAGGGGAGTGAACGCTGTAGGAATGGGCACGCATGATTGTGACAGACAGGGCGCACTGGCCTTGTGGGATGAACACGAACATGCAAGTCCCACAGGCACACGCAAGAGCGGCATCCCACCGACCGCGGCGTGGGCAAGCAACTCGGCGCTGCACCAGCACGCCCCGGAGGTGTGCCGATAGGTGCGGGTCGCACATTCCGATGACCCGGACCTGCCAGACTGGATTCATGGCAGCGATACACGTGGCAGTCAGCCGATGGACCTGCAGAGGTCCATGGTGGCGCGGCTGGCGCCGACAGAACGGACTCGAACTCCACATCGAGGGGCACGGATACACGCAGACATACGGAACGCGAGATCTCGACGTCGCCCGAATGATGGTCCTCGACTACCTCGCAACAGTTGACGCGCCAGCTCCGCACGACGCGGAGATTCAGTGGACCGACAGCGGAGGGTAGCGCATCGCAGCCGTGGATGGATGAGGAAAATCGTTACGCGGCTGTCGACCGCCGCATGACGAGAAATAGCGAATACCGGCCGGTGGAACGTAGTCCTGAAATCCGGGCATCCCCAATCTGCGATAGTTTGATCACCAGCTTGCAAGTCTCACAGTCCGCTTCGACGCCGATACAACGGAATGGGAACATACACATGGCCTTTGAACTACCCGCACTCACCGACGAGCAAAAAGAAGCAATCGACCACTGGCAGGACCAGTCTCCCGCTGGCGACTGCTTCGTCAGCCCGGCGAACAGCGACGGCGCAGTGAAATTGCTGAAGATCACTGACGGCCGCGAATTGATGTGGATCATCAACCCTGACGGATACTTCATGCCGAAGTCTCGGAAATCGGGCGGCGCGTGGGAGGATGTCCTCTGACGACGCCGGGGGAGACCAGTGATGACAAAGAAAGACGCCGGGGAGTATGACGAAAGTTGCTCTCGGATCTGGTTCTATCCTCAGTAACCCGAAGCCCTTGTTGATATTCCATTGTCAACAAGGGCTTCGGGTTTCGTTCGGCAGATAGGGTTCGCACGCCGCCGACTGTTCGAGAAGTCAGAAAGCTACTGCTGTGCTTTGAGCGCAGTTTCACCCTCGCTCGTGAGGTAATAGGCTGGCGCTCGCCGTTCTGAAGCGTGGACTTCTTTGGGGTAGGTATTAACCCATCCATTCTTGACGGCTGTTGCAAGTGAGCTTCTGGATCCCCCGGACTCCGTAACTTCTCCGGCTGTGGTTCCCCGGCCGATTATGGACTCGTAGCCGTTCAATGCGCTGAGGGTGATTTTCATCTTGTCGGACATCATGGCGCTTCTCCCGTTTTGTGTTGGTAGACAGTGGATTGCGTGCTGGTCTGCACGGCTAGCTGCTGAGCTGAGCGTCTGAACTACTTTGTGGGAGTGAAGGCTCGATCGAATCGGCGATCGCTCGTTGTTCTGCGACCCATTCTCGATGCCCCAGATGATGGCGTTTGCTGCCCATCCATCCACAAGTGCATTCGTCGTTGGAGAACAGGTGATTGTCTGTTCCCTCGGGGCTGGTCAAAGGAGTAACTGTGTCCCGGATGTGGAGAGCCAGCGCACGGAAGCGTTCCCGCACGGTGTCTTCGGGATACAGCGGGTAGCCGCCGATGTCGTGCAGCACGGCTTTGAGGGCGTGCACGGCGTCGCGGAGCTTGGGCCGTGCCGCCTCGATCAGCGCTCGACGTTGGAACGGCAGATCGACGGCGGGGGAATCGACCGAGTGGTCGCCGTGGGCCGCTGCGGCGGAGAGGGCGTTGAGCGATTCGTTGAGCTGGTCGATGGCCAACGTGATCGATTGCTGGGTATGGTGCGCGGTCTTTGACACAAGGTCGAGACCGGCGTTGGGGTCGTACGGACGGGGATTGCCGATGAGGTCGTCCAGTGTGGTGTCGAAGATGCGCGCAAGCGCAGCGGCCTCGTCGAGTCGGATGGTGCGGGGGTGTGCGCTGTCGCGGGTTTCGATCTTCGCGATCGTCGTCGAGTGAGCGCGGAGGCCGTTCCTGCTGAGCAGTTTCGCGAGGTCAGCCTGGGAAAGGTTCCTGGCCTCGCGTTCTATGCGGACCCGACGCGCGAACCGTTCTTCGGTTCCATCCGCAGATGTCTCGATAGCCATATTGGGAGTGTAACCAATTTGGGATGGTTGTGGCAGATCGACGCCGAATTGGGCTGTCAACAGTGGTGAGTCAATGCTCCGACCGACTTCGCACAAACGCTGACCAGGCGTGCTCTGCTGGATGCGATCGGTGCGATCTGCGAAGGTCAAGCAGCGGAGAGCATCTAGGCCGGAAGGAAACGCGAATGGATGGAGGGAAGATGCTGACGCAGGACCAGTCGATCGAGCTGCTTACCGAACTGGGAGCCGAACTCGCATCTCGTGGAGTGCGAGGTGCGTTCTTCGGCGACGGCGGCGCAGTCCTATCCGTGGCATTCAACACCCGTCGATTGACAACCGACGTCACCGCCGTTTTCGAGCCGACAAATGTAATCTCCGAAACTGCCCGTGTGGTGTCCAGGCGACGCGGGAGGTTGTCCGACGCGTGGGTCAACGACGTGGTGAAGGGATTGTTTCCCGAAACGGAGCCCGCGCAGCAAGTCGTACTGGAAGTTCCAGGGCTCAGTGTTTGCGTACCAACCCCGGAATACGTTCTCGCACTGAAAAACCATGCCTCACGGGTCGACCACAACGCGGACGACATCAAGTTCCTCGAAGACTTCCTCGTACCTCGGGCCAAGAACAATATCGACGTCGCGATACGCGGCTACCCACGTACGGCGACTTCCCCGAAAGCTCCGGCGGCGCTGGCCAATGCCCTCCGGTCAGTCGAAGAGAACGAGTACGTGCGCTTCACCGCTCATTGGATTTCCGAGGCAGGCAACGTGGATGACGAACCGGACCTGACCGGAAACGACGTCGTCGATGCTGTGGTGTCCGCGGCTTCCGCGCTTGTGGGGATGCGCCGCAACGGAAACGAGCCCGAATGGACTACGCGACCAGGTCGGGGACTCCGGTCGAGGCTCTGGCACCCGGGGAACCCCCGAATGTTCGCGTACTCGCTCGTTCACGCCCCCGCCTCCTTCGCTATCCGAGGTGTAGTAATCGAAAAGGATTCGTTGGCGAGCGTGTGACGGCCGATCAACGACGACAATCGAATCCGCATGAACAGCAGGGTTACATCACATCGCCCCATCCTGGCCCGCATGCCACGTCTCGGTAGATCAGAATGAGGGGTGACATCCGGTGGAATTTCTGAGAGGGCCTGCCATTCACCCGGGCACTGGACATCAATGAAAAGTGTTGAGACCTAGTAGGCTTCGAACCGCTTAGTAGACAAGCTCCGCGTCGGCGAACTCGTTCGCAAACGGATCGAGCGGCGAGCCGAAATTCAAGATCGTAGACAGTTCAGGAATAGGAGAGAAATCATGGGGACGTGCCGATGGTTTGCGATGTGCACGAACGAAGCAACAACCACGTTGAAGCATCCAGTTCTGGGGGAAGTGCCAACCTGCAAGCGCTGCAAGGACAAGGACGCGAGACTCAACGCTTCCTGAGGTCGGACAAGCTGGCGTCGGACAAGCTGGCAAAGCCTCACCAACCTCCCGCGGGTGAGGCTTTGCCATGATCAGAGAAGCGCCGCCACTGATCGCCGCCGCTGATGTCGGTTCGCGAACCCCAGATCCCGCAGATCAACGCTCACCGCCAGCAGTCGCACAGCGGCACCTACACGGACCACCGGCCTCATCGCCCAAGCAGAACGCCCGCACCGGCCCTCGCTGCCACCCTTTGAAAGGGCCAGCGCCGGACAAACAATTGCCTCCGCTTTGGCTACCCACCCGGGCCTGCGCCGCAGGTCGATAAGACGACAGGAGACCGAAACGATGGTCGAGCAAACCTCATCCAGCCCCGAGAGGGTGACCTACCGCGCTGAGAACCGCAAATTTGAGAGTGTTCCACTCGCGGAAGGGATGTGGGCACTGTGGGAGGAAGTTGAAGGCAACTGGTTCACCCGTGCAGACGGCTGGATCGCGCCCCTCGACCAGATCCCCGCCCTAATCGAACAGGAACTGGTTGAAACCGCAGCACAGGCCGAAAGCACGAAACTGGAGCGGTTCGGCCGATAGTCGGCGTCGGTCATCCCGGACGACGAACTAACCCGACGACACCCGCGCGGTGACGCCGAGTCGGCCACGCGAGCCTTTGGCAAGGATGGTGAGTGAGCTTCGGCTACCGATCGCTCTTCGGATCCGGTCGGCCAGTTGTCGAGTTCGGGCGTGGCAGGAGCGCGGGCGTTTGGACGCTACACGCACGACAGACGTAGTGACAGCGAACTCGACCTACCCATGGCCTAGGCAGAGATCATTCCAGTGTCGCCTTCACGATGTGCCTTCTCGCGTTCTGTCCTACGGTCACGTCCCTGAGCTCGAAACTGTAAAGTCCGCCGATGATCAGACTGTCGGCAAGATCTTCATCACCTGTGTTCAGGATTCCGCATGACGTGACGACCGAGACAGGTTCTTTGTTTTCGTACCACTCCGGGTGGACGACATAACGAGGTTTTCTCACCAGGCCGGTGCTTGCAGGTGAAGAAGAACGAGAGCCGCAGCAGCGATCGAGCCGATCCTCCACG
>NZ_JAOCLZ010000266.1:0-232 GCF_025290685.1 Rhodococcus sp. PAE-6 | reverse complement strand
CTTGCGCGGGGTACCCATCGACTCCCCGGTGTCCGGGTTCACCCAATCGACCCAGGCTTCGTACTCATCCGCCGACAGCGACCGAGCAGCGGTGACCTCGCCGGTCGCGTCGATCACGGCGTACTCGGCCACGGCCTGGTCTGCGCCGAGGTAGTACTCGTCAGCGCGGGAGCGGTCGGCCTCGACATAGGCGCGCGCGGCAGCACCGCTGCCGTGGAACAGCTTCACTCCA
>NZ_JAOCLZ010000265.1:0-232 GCF_025290685.1 Rhodococcus sp. PAE-6 | reverse complement strand
CGGGAATCGAGAGCGTCGAGACGATCGACACCGCCGACGGCTCGCTCGCCGTACTCGGACACACGCCCGCCCCCGACGGCGCCCCGACGGTTCGGCTCTACAGCCACTACGACGTTCAGCCGCCCGGCGACGAATCACTCTGGCGCAGCGAGCCCGTCACGCTCACCGAACGGGACGGCCGCTGGTACGGCCGCGGCGCCGCCGACTGCAAGGGCAACGTCGTCATGCACCG
>NZ_JAOCLZ010000264.1:0-232 GCF_025290685.1 Rhodococcus sp. PAE-6 | reverse complement strand
GTGCGTCGTCTCGCAACGTGCGTCGCATCATGGCCGAGCCGCGGGAGGAGTACCTCTCTCGCGCTGACGAGCGTCGGGAGCGGGTGCTCGAACTACGCGCCCAGGGCATGAAGCTGCGCGAGATCGCCGAGGAGGTCGGCATGACAGTCGGTGGCGTCGGCACGATCCTGCTCCACGCGCGTAAGGCGGAGCAGTCCCAGTCCGAGGAGGCGACAGCGTGAGCGAGACGATC
>NZ_JAOCLZ010000263.1:0-233 GCF_025290685.1 Rhodococcus sp. PAE-6 | reverse complement strand
TGACTCGTGTCGGCACCCGCCGCGCGCAGCTCCTGGATCTTGTCGTGCAGCACCTCCGATCCGACACCCTCGCGCGGATCGTCGACGGTGAGAACCTCTCCGGGCCCGGTGGCGGGTTCGGTGCCGAGTTGCGTCGACTGCGTGTACAGGCGCGTGCGGGCTTCGTCGAGCGCCGCTTCCGAGCCTTCCTGTTCGAGACTAGAGAGGGTGCGCTCGAGTTCGGTGTTCTCCTG
>NZ_JAOCLZ010000262.1:0-233 GCF_025290685.1 Rhodococcus sp. PAE-6 | reverse complement strand
GGAGGCGGGGCAGAGTGGTCGCGGACACGCGGCAGAGATTAGCATAGGTCGAGGGTCGACCGAAATCGACGATTAGGACACCGGACGTCGAGCACCGAACCGGATGCGCGAGCGGCGTGCTCACATTGAGACGAGCCAAGCGACGACCACGATGATCAGCAGCGCGATCAGCGCCAGGGTTACGCGCGAACGCCGCATGTCAGCAAACCTCCGTCGTCGTGGCGGGCGAGTCC
>NZ_JAOCLZ010000261.1:0-233 GCF_025290685.1 Rhodococcus sp. PAE-6 | reverse complement strand
GACGGTCGCGTCGCTCGCACCGCTCGCACTGCTCGCCGGCTTCGCACCCGCCGCGAGCGCAGCAGCGGACACCGCCACCCGAGGACTGTGGACAGTCAGCACCCGCGGAGACACCGTGCTGGTGAAGCTGATCTACACCACCCCACCGGACGAGTACTACACATACCTCTGCGTCGCGGCGCTCGGCACCGGCGAGTCCGGAAACGCGGAGATCTACCGAGCGAACTACCAGA
>NZ_JAOCLZ010000260.1:0-233 GCF_025290685.1 Rhodococcus sp. PAE-6 | reverse complement strand
CGCTAAGGGCTCCGCTGATTTTGCACGCATTCAACAACGCAGTTGTCAGCTCCATCGCCATCGCAGAAGAGCTCACCTGACGTCCGAAGCAGGTCTTGCGTACCAACGAATTCACCCGTACTATCGAACATGCATTCGAGGACGGGGGAGGAACTCGTGGTCACAGCTGTGACAAATTTGCCGCTGACACATGATGAGGTGTTGCGTTTCGTCGCACGTCTTCAGGCGTCCGA
>NZ_JAOCLZ010000259.1:0-233 GCF_025290685.1 Rhodococcus sp. PAE-6 | reverse complement strand
TCGATCGTCACGTCGGTCCGGTTGCCCTCGGGGGGCACCACCTTGCCGAGCAAGCTCGCACCGTCGGAAGCAAAAATCGTCGCGACCTGGTTGGTTCTGAGGTCACCGGGTCGAGGAACGTCCTCCAGCGTGTACGCCACCATGAACGCCTGACTCGGCACGATCAGGCCCACGGCGATCAACGCGTACATGGTGCGCCGAACTACCCGCCACTTGGACTTCTTCTTCGTTTT
>NZ_JAOCLZ010000258.1:0-233 GCF_025290685.1 Rhodococcus sp. PAE-6 | reverse complement strand
CGGCGGACGAAAGCCGCGGACTGGGTATCGCCCGACGTGGGCGCACCGGGACAATCGGAAGCAACTACTACAAGCTCGATCTGGGCGCCCCGTTCGGCGGGATGCAGGACAGCGGAATCGGGCGGGAGCTCGGACCGGAAGCTCTGTCCATCTACCTCGAGTACAAATCGATCTTCGCCCGTTCGGCATTGATCGCCGTATGACCGAGCGTCCAGCCAAAAGGATCGACCACG
>NZ_JAOCLZ010000031.1:0-17506 GCF_025290685.1 Rhodococcus sp. PAE-6 | reverse complement strand
CCCCGCGCCAGCGCCCGGAATGCGCGAGCGAGCCGACCAGCAGATGCGCCATCGACCCCCACCCCCAAGAGGCCGGTAGGTTCGGCAGATCGACCCAGTCCCACTGGGTTTCCTCACCGGGTGGATGCTCGATGACCGCGTTCACTCGGTCGGTCGCGTTCGCGCAGTGCTCACACACCGGCCGGAGTTCGCGGTCGCGGATCTGCCGGGTCAGCGTCTGATAGGACATCCGGTAGCCGAGGTCTTCGAGTTCGTCGCACAGGGTCCGCGCCCACAGATGCGGATCTTCCCGCAGCCGGCAGGTGATGTAGTCGACGAACGGTTCGAACGGGTCGGGTTCGGTGCGTTTGCGCACCCCGGGGGTGCGTTCGTTGTTCAGATAGGCCCGGATGGTCTTGCGGTCGCGGCCGGTGTGACGGGCGATCGCCGAGATCGTCCAGCCTCGTTTGCGTAGGGCGTGTACTTCCACATCGTCCTCCCATGTCAGCATGAGAATGCGGGTCTCCTTCGACTGGCTGATGTGTGGTCAGAGACCATCAGCATCGGAGGAGACCCGCCCTCATTGGCGGTGCCACACGGGTGGGGAATTTCGATGAGCGTTACTGGGGAACTTCAGCGAGCGCCATCAACCATCACTGTGCAGGAGTAGCGCTCCGGCCGAGACTTGGACGTCTGTGAACGGCTTCGTAGGCGAACGTTCACACCGTCTGCGGTGCCCATGCGAAACCATGCGGGTCACGAGATCGGAATAACCCCTCGTAGAGTTCCCGTAGCAACATGCCGCGCCGGGTATTGAAGGTTCGATCTCGTGACCTGTCTCGGTATTGAACTGGGCGCAGCAGAGGTTTTCGCTCGCGTGGTTATTGTCGAGAGTCGACTCGAGAGCGTGTTGAACGTGTTTTCCGCGGTGGACTCCATCGCGTGGTCGTGTGCGGGCCGAACATCGCGAGCACCTCGGAAACGGTCCGCTCGGTCGACCTTCCTGCCCGGCTGGACCTCTCGTTCAAGACTCCGAAGATCGGGTCCCAGGCCTGACAGGTCATATTCGATACCTGGCCGTGTACCAGATAGGGATCGGAATCGAGGGTTCGGTGCAGTGTGTCCTCGTCTTCACACTGAAAAAGTAGTGCAGCGCTGCGGGTCTCGAGCTCAGCAACCGTGGTCGGGCCGGATGCGAGCAAGGTTCCTGCCTCCACCTGCTGTGCGATCCATTCGAGGTGGGGCTTCAAGTAGTGCTCCCAACCGACGGGGTCGGGGTGGACATACGTGACCAGGTACAGGGTCATTTTTCTCCTGGATTCGAGGGCGCCTTCGATGGGGTCGATCGACGATAGGCGCGTCGGCTGGAGTGTGGTCATCAAGCTGGTCTTGACCACTGGGCAGTCTGTATGACGAGTGCATGTGAAACTGATGAAGTGTTCTGAAGTACAGGTGCGGTACCAGGCGGGCGCGGCAGTGCAATCATCCTTTCAGGCGATGACATCTCCGCGCCGCACCCACGACCCGCAGGTCAGGTGGCTTGTTCGCGATGGCGCTCTCTCGAACAAGCCACCGGAGCGGCCCCCATGCCAGGGCCGATGCCGTGCGATGGCGTTCGTGTGCTTGTTGCTGGGCGGGACTCCGTGCAGGTCAGGCGACCTCGGTCCCGCCCGGGGCGAGCAAGAGGTCCCTCGCTTGGTTCACCTTCCGGTGGTACTCGGCGACACTGTCCAGCTTGATGTGTTCATAGCCGCGGATCTCCTGAGGCATCGCCAGAATGGCCGCGACCTGGTCGGCAGATTCCGGTGAGACGAGAGACAGCACTTCGGCAGTCAACTCAGCGAACTCCTCGATCAGCGCGCGTTCGATCTTGCGTACCAGCGCGTAGCCGAACGGATCAAGTCGCGTTCCACGCAGCCTGCGGCTACGACGTAGGACGTGGAGCATCGGCTTGAACCACGCCCCCAAGGAGAGCTTCTTCTTCAGCCCCATCGCTCGGAGCACTGGGGGGTGAAGCTTGTACCGGTAGATCGCATCATCTCCGAACTGCTCGCGCACCGCCCGATCGAAGTCGGGATCCAGGTAGTGACGCGCCGTTTCGTATTCGTCCTTGTAGGCCATCAGCTTGAACATGGATTCTGCTGCAGTGGCGGTCAGCGGACCCGTTGTTCCCAGCGCCCGAGCCTCACGCGCGGCGGTGTCGCTGACGAAACCGACGTACGACAGGGCGTACTTCACGTCATGGTAGTCGGCGAGGTCGGCCGCCAGGAACCCGACACGATCTTTGAGTTCCTCGGTGATGCCGGCGAGCCCGGTCAGTGCGTCGCGCAACTGTGTGGCGTTGCCGAACATTCGGGAGTTGGCCGCCCATGGGATCGCGGTCTCGCTGCCGGTCGGTTCGATGACGTGCATGCGTCCGACTCGGATGGCTCTGAGATTGGCGGCGATGGCGACGCCGTTGAGTTCGATGGCCTTCTCGATAGATTCCAGCGGGATCGGCAGAGCACCGGCCTGTACCGCCATGCCCACCAGGACCATGTTGGCCAGCTGATCGGACCCGAACTCACGGTGGGCGATCTCCCGGGCGTCTGCGTACACCGACTCATTCCCACGGCTGGTGGCGTCGATCGATTCGCGGATCGATGCGACCGAAGGAAAAGCCGTACCCGGCTGGAGGATCATCGATCCCGTAGGCACCTGCGCCGTCGAGATCACAGAGACTGTCCGTTGGGAAGAGGCAACTGTCAGATTCGACTTGTCTGCTGCGACCAGCAGGTCACATCCGAGATAGAGATCGCAATCGCCCTCGGCGAGTTTGTTCGTTCCGGAGATCGGGCGGGTCGAGAACTTCAAGTCGGAGACGACTGCGCCGCCCTTCTGTGCCATTCCTAGCTGATCGAGACTGCGAACATGCAGTCCAGCGAGTGCGCCGGCGGTGGAGAGGATCTGCGCCACCGTGACCACACCGGTGCCGCCGACACCGGTGATCCGCACGTTGAAGGCTTCAGGGTTGATCTTCAGTACAGGATCCGGAAGTGCGGGCAGGCTCTGATCGTCTTTCGCTTTACGAGAGGATGCACCCGGCTCGACAGCGACGAACGAGGGGCAATCGCCATCGAGGCAAGAATAGTCCTTGTTGCATGACGCCTGATCGATTCTGGTTTTCCGACCGAATGCGGTCTCCACGGGTTGCACGGACATGCAGTTCGACTTCTGTCCGCAATCACCACAGCCTTCGCACAGACGCTCGTTGATGAACGCCCGAGTCGATGGATCTGCGACGAGGCCCCGCTTTCGCTTGCGACGCAATTCGGTTGCGCACTCCTGATCGTGGATGAGCACGGTGACTCCGGGTGTTGCGGCCAGCTCTTCCTGGATCGGGATCAGCTCCGCTCTGTCGAGCACGTTCACTGAACGAGGCAGTCTGAGCTTGCGGTACTTCTTGACATCGTCGGTGGTGATGACGACGCGACTGACGCCCTCGGCCAACAGCTCCTGGACGATCTGGGGTACGGACATCTTTCCGATGGCACTCTGGCCACCGGTCATCGCCACGGCGTCGTTATAGAGAAGCTTGTATGTGATGTTCACTCCCGCGGCAACCGCGGCTCGGATAGCGAGGCTGCCGGAATGGTGGAAGGTGCCGTCGCCGAGGTTCTGGAACATGTGGTTATTGCTGACGAATGGTGCCATACCAACCCAACTTGCGCCCTCGCCCCCCATCTGGCTGAGAGCAACGATTTCGCCTACGCGGTCCTCGGGCATCATCTTGGCGAGCGCGTGGCATCCGATCCCGGCGCCGACCAGCGATCCTTCGGGTACGACGGTGGAGCGGTTGTGGGGGCAGCCCGAGCAGAAGTAGGGCGTGCGGGTGAGGAGGGGCAGCGTCAGCCGCGTCGGACGTCGGGAGGCGTCTTTCAGTCCGAGTTCGGTCACCTTCTGAGGGATCACGGCGCGGATGCGTTGATCAAGCTTTTCTGCCAGGAGTTCCGGCGGCAAGTCCGAGTCGGCACGGAGCAGAGGGCGAGCCTTCTCGTCCCGTTTCCCGACTACACGAGGTGCTCCGAGAACGCCGTAGAGCGCGTCCTTGACGGCCAGTTCGACGAATGCCCGTTTCTCCTCGATGACCACAGCCTCGTCGAGGCCGTCGCAGAACTCGCGCACCATGTCCTGGTCGAGCGGGTTGATCGCGCCGAGCTTGAGGATGCGAATACCGGACTGTCCGAGATCGGACTCGGAGATTCCGATGCGCTCGAGTGCTTGAAGGGTGTCGCGGAAGGACGCGCCGGCGGTGATCACGCCGAGCTTCGCCTGGGCGTCGCCGATGCTCCGGTTGATCTCGTTCGTCCGAACGTACCTGGTGGCAAGTTCGACCCGCTCGTACATCAAGCTCTTCTCCAGCCTGGCCAGATTCGGCTGGAGAAAGTCCGATGAAACCTGGTGCGAATACTCGATTTCGTCGATCACCCGGCTGGGCATGGTCACCGAGACTCGGGTGTCGTCGACGCGCACCGTCGCCGCACCGTCGACGACATTGGTGGCGAGCTTCATGCCGACCCATAAGCCGCTGAATCGCGACATGGCGATCGCGTGCAGTCCGAAGTCGAGGACCTCCTGGGGATCCGAAGGCACGAGGATCGGGAGGCCGAGTTCTGCCATTGCTGTCTCGGAGCTACTCGGCACGGTCGAGGACTTCGCAATCGAATCGTCTCCGACGAGAACCAGTGCACCTCCGTTCGGTGCAACCCCGCCGAGATTGGCGTGACGCAGAGCGTCGCTTGCACGGTCCAGTCCCGGCGCCTTGCCGTACCAAACACCCACGACGCCGTCGTACTCGCAATTCGGCGAAACAGAAGCCAGTTGAGAACCCTGTACAGCATTGACGGCCAACTCTTCGTTGACGCCCGGTCGAAATACGATGGTCTGCTCGTCCAGGAGTTCACGCTGCCGGTTGAGCTCGAGATCGTATCCGGCAAGCGGTGAGCCTTCGTACCCACTGATCAAGATCGCTGACCGCATGCCCGTTCGGGCATCTCTGCGGCTCTGCTCCAGCGGAACACGAACAAGAGCCTGAAGGCCTGTCAGGAACAACTCGCCGTCCGTCATGTTGTATCGGTCACTCAAGGTGAAATCTCGCGTGTGCAACTCAGGCACAACCGCCTCCTGCTTTACCTGACCCAACGGCTGGGTGTTCGAATACCTTGTGACATTCTCCCGTGTCTCGCGGTAGCGAACCACCGAATACTCAGCCAAGAAAGCCGGACCGGAGCGGCTATGCTTGTGACATTCTCACAAAGGGGACCTTCTTGAGTCACGTTTCCTGGGGGCCGGTCGTCGACGCCGTCAACTCTGCACTCGAACGACTCGAGGCAATCACTGATGACGCTGTCGCGCGGATTCGCAACGAACTCGCCGACTTCGCCTTGGTCCCTTACCCCGAGCATCGTGCAGCTGTCCGCGAACAACTCAGGCGCAGACTCGTTGCGTTCAGCGAAAGACGAGCCTGGAACCACGACGACCTCGACGAGGCTCGAGCTTTGGCCCGACGTCGTGCTCGTCAGGGCATCGCGCTCGATGTCGTCATCAGGGCGTATCACGTCGGGGACCGCGAACTGTGGAGAAACTTGAGTGGAGCGCCGGGGGAAGCGCAGGCCCTGTTGCCGGAACTGGCGTCACTCATGCTGGAGTCGCTGCAAGCTGTGACATCCACCCTTGCCCTGGCACATGGCTCCGAGACCCGGGCGCGTGACCGCGTGCAGATGGCAGTGTCCCAGCGATTGATCGATCTGCTCAACGCGCGCACACTCGACGCCGAGGCGCATCGATTGGCGGCATATCTCGGATTCGATGTAGATCAAACGTTTGTGGGGTTGGCTTACACCACGGTCCGGCCGGATTCACAGAACACTGCCGAACCCGACCTGCACTTCCTGAACGGACCGATCATCGTTCACGGTGGAGTTGGGTCCGTACGTGTCCTTTTGGCGCAGACCGACGACCAGAGCATCGGCCAAATCGTGGACGCACTCACGACCGCCGCCTTCAGGGTCGGCGTCGGATCCAACCACAATGGGGTTCTCGGGGCGTCACGGTCCTTGCGGCAAGCGCAGCTCGCCCTGTCTGCGACATCTCATCACAGTCCGGTCAGTAGATTCCGCGAAGATTGGGTTACCAACTGTGTGATGAGTCGAGCCGACCTCCTTGATCAGGAGATTCTTCGCATCGCCGAAATTGCCGGCGCGCATCCATCTCTACGCGACACGGTCGTTGCATTCGCGGAGTCGGATATGTCGATCACGGGATGCGCGCGTACCAATCATCTGCACGCCAACACAGTGGTCTATCGGCTCAGCCGCTGGCACGATCTCACGGGTCTGGACCCTCGAACATTCCCGGGCCTCATGCAGTCGGTCGTCGCGTGCGCACTCACAGACGTATTGTCGAACTCCAGTGGTGTTGAAGGAAATACGATCGATTCCAGGTGGCTTTAGCGCAATCGATACTTCGCCGTCATGTGTGACTCAGGCGACCTGACATCGATCGACGATGGGGCCGTGGCATTCACCGAGGTGGGGCAGACGTCAGTGGCCTTCGGGCGGGTGGGTACACCTCCTGGAACCGTGATCTGGTTCGGCCTTGCGATCGCGGTCGCAGGCCGAATCGTGTTCTCTACGTCAGCCCGGTTCGATCAGGGATCGGTATGCGTGCGTCTTGCACATTCGAGCTACTGCGTGCGGGCACATGTCTGACAGCGGTCGGCGGGTCGGCGCGCTACTCATCTGGTGCCGGGGGTGTGGCGTCCCGACCTGAATGACGCGGGGGCTGAGCCGGTGACCCGGTGGAACATCGTCGAAAACGCCGATGGGGTGGCGTAACCGAGGTCGACGGCGACGGTCGATACGGAGTCGCCGGCGACCAGCCTCCGGATGGCATACAGCACGCAGGCTCGACGTTGCCATTGGCTGACGCTCATCGACATCTCGTGCCGGAACATGCGGTGTACCGTCCGTTCGCTGACATCGAGTGCTTGAGCCCACCATCGTGGGGCGGTACGAATGTCCGGGTTGCGCAGGAACATCTCGCACTGTGTCCGCAGTGCCGGGTCCGCTGGTACGGGAAGTTCCAGTGGTAGTGAGGTCGAACGCGCGATCTCGTACAGCATCAGCGTCATGAGTGTGGCGTCCCGGCCTCGAACAGCGTGATCGATGGGCAACTCCGTGGCGGCGGCGAGCAGCTCGCGCAACAGGGGAGAGACGTCAACCACCGTGCACGATGTCGGAAACCAGGGCGCAGCAGCGGGTTCGATATACAGGCTTTGAGTCGAGACTCCCCACATCGTCACTGCGTGCTCGGTGTCGGGTGGGATGAGCACGGCACGCTGCGGCGGCACGATCCAGGTGCCGTGCCGGGTTGTCACGTCCATTACGCCGCCGACTCCGTAGAGGACTTGAGCTCGGCGGTGGCGGTGAGGGGCGAGCATCCGGCCGTACGGGTAGTCGGTACCGATCGCCAAGACAGCACGATCGAGCGCGTCGTACTTGTCCAGTTGGGCGTTCCGCACACCTGCAACGATACTGTCCGGTTCTCGAACGAAAGTGGCAGGCTGGCGAATGCCCGCCGCCCCGTGGCTGCTTATCGTGACAGCAGTGACGCCTGTTCTCACTCTTCTCGCCTTCGGTCTTCTCACCGGAATCACCACCGCACTGTTCGGCTTCGGTGGTGGGTTTGTCGTCGTCCCCGTGATCTACATGATCGCGGGCGACCGCGCCGATGCCATGCATGTTGCGGTCGCAACGTCCACTGCAGTGATGATCGTCAACGCCGCGATCGCTACGGTCGCCGCGCGGACCGTGGTGCGTGTCCATCGTCGATATCTATGGCCGCTCATCGGTTTCGTAGCAGCAGGGGCACTCGTCGGTGCGCCGGCTGCGGTCCATGCAACCGAGTCGTTCATCCACGTCGTTTTCATCGTCTATCTCGTTGTGACGATCACCGACAGCATCGTGCGTGCCGGATTTCTGGCTGTCCCCGACGGTGCACCCCGTCCGCTGGGAGGACGCGTGGCCGTGACCGGGGGGATCGGAATCGGGATCGGGGTGATCGCCAGCTTTCTGGGGGTGGGTGGGAGCGTGATGACCGTTCCGTTGCTGCGCCGGAGAGGTCTACCTATGGCGGCCGCGACCGCGCTGGCCAACCCGCTCACCGTGCCCGTTGCGGTGATCGGCACACTCGTCTACGCCCTCGTCGGTGACCGTGTGGCGTCGGGGTCCATCGGCTATGTCGACATGCTTGCTGCCGGTGTGCTTCTGTCCACCTCACTGCCCACGATCGTGGTCACCAGAAGACTCGTCCGACACGTCCCCGACCGAATCCACGCCTATGCGTACGTCACGTTGCTGAGTATGAGCCTTATCGCCATGCTGCTGGTCTGAGACCGTGAGCCAGCGCGGTGGCATGTCGGTGTCAGTCGGTCTCCGTCTGCAACCACGCAGCGACGGGCACAGTCAAGGCACACGTCAGTGAGGAGTGCGTGCCCCGATGCGGTCGAGCACTGCCTCGCACATCCGGTCCGCTCGGGACTGCCGACCCGCGGGGCGTGCGGCGAACCACTTGGACCCGACTTCGGAAAGGAGGTCGATGTCGAAGCGGTCGAGCGGGCCCGGCGGCCTGGAATCGGAGCAACACGTCACTCGGCCGCAGACTCCCGCCATATGGTTCGTCCTCGCATTCGACAGCCTGCGAGGCGATCTCGGACGGTACGTCTTCCGGATTTCGGCAGGTGTTCGCCGGTGCACCGCGCCGTCCGTGGCGTCTCCAAAGGCATGAGGGGAATTTCTATTCGCAGTCTCGCCGACAACTGTGTCGCACCCACCTATCGCGCGCGGCGTTCCGCCACCGGCACGGCACAGATCGCACTCGAAAAAGTTCTCGTCAGGCAAGATACCTCGGGATCGTCTCCGCCAAGTCACCATGCTCGCGAGCGGTGAGGAGGATCTGTCCGTGTGCTTGTCTCGCGTCGACAGCATTGAACGGGACGATTTTCAGATTCTGTCGGTGAGGTGGCGGATGACGGCGGCGGCGGAGCCGGTAGTGGCGTTGCGCCAACCCGTTCCGGCCCACAGGTGGAGTCGGTCGGTGTCGCCGGCTTCACCTGCAGCTTGCCGCAGCGCCCGGGTGAGGTGGTGCACGGCCGGGTAGGCGCTCAGATCGGTCCGGTGGTGGCGGTCGATGAATCCGTTCCGCAACGCCCGCGCCGGACGGCCGGTGAACACGCGAGTCAGGACGGTTTCGGTGAACGCCGGGTCGGCGAGCGCTTGCTTGTGGGTGAGGGAGGTACCGGCCTCGTCGGTGCGCAACAGCAGTGTTCCGACCGCGGCAGCCTGTGCGCCGGCATCGAGCATCCGGCGCACCGCATCGGGCCCGTCGATCCCGCCGGCGGCGATCACCGGCAGATGCACTGTCTCGAGCACCTGCCGGACGAGGGTGGCAGTGTCGACAGCAGCGAGGGCCCGAGAGGGGTCGAAGGTGGCGCTGTGCCCACCCGCGTCAGGTCCCTGCACGACGAGCCCGTCCACTCCGGCTTCTCGGGCAAGGCGTGCTTCGTCGGGGGTGGTGACGCTGGCGAGCACTCGGCTCCCTGCCTTCTGCAGCGCGGCGATGTCGTCCGGGTGAGGCAGTCCGAAGGTCAGTGACACCACGGGGACCGGGTTCTCAGTGAGCAGTGCGAGTTTCTCGTCCCACCAGTCGTCGTCGGTGACCGGGGAAAGGTCGAGCTCCAGGCCGTACTGCTCGGCCTCCGTTTTCAGCTCCCCCGCATAGGCCACGAATGCGGCCTCGTTCACCGGATCCTTCGAAGGGACGAACAGGTTCACCCCGAACTCCACTGTGAACGTGCGGGTCTCGTCGATCTCTGCGGCCAGGGTGTTCGGCGTCTTGTAGCCACCGGCGATGAACGGGAAGCCGCCGGCGGAGGCGACAGTGCGCGCGAGGGCGACCGTCGAGGGTCCTCCGGCCATGGGTGCGGCGACAATCGGCCATCGGGAGTTCAGAAGTGGAGTGATCATAGAGGGTTTCTTTCATCGTTGTAGGGCGGGTTCGGGATTCGGTACCGCTGCGGAGGGCAGGGAGATGCGCGGATGTGGGTAGCGGATGCGCAACAGGATTGTTCCGACGGCAGAGAAAGCAACGACACCACCGGCGGTGAACAGCGCGGTGTGAAAACCGTTCGCGAGCAGCGGGGCGACGGCGACGGGGCCGATCGTCTGACCGATCGCGTACATGGCTGAGAGAATCGCGACCGCGGCGGGGACCTGCAGGTGACGGCCAGCGTCCAGAGCGAGAGTGGTCACCCCCATGAAGGTGCCGCCGAACAGCAATGCGGCCACGATCGCCGCGACGGCGCCCAGATCGAGACCGGCGAGCACCATGCCGGCGGCTTGCAAGCCGAGCGCGGTTGTCAGCAGCGTCGGATGGCTCACTCGCACGCTCAGCCAGGCCCACAGCACGCAGGACGGGATCGCTGCCAACCCGACGACGATCCACGTCGCCTTTCCCAGAGGACCCGGGACCGCAGCGGTGACGGCGGCGACGAGGAATGTGCCTGCGACGATGTAGCCGACACCCTCGAGGAAGTACGCGATGACGAGCGGCACGAACCAGCGGTGTGGTCGAGGAATCTTCCTCGGCGGGGGGACGGTTACGCCCGGGGGCTGCGGGTTGATCAGCTTCCAGCCGAGCGTCGTCAGGGCGGCGGCGAGTGCTGAGGCTGCCCACCACGCGATCCGCCAGTCGCCGATCAGAGCGACCAGCAGCACGGCCGCGCCGGACAGAGTGATACCAGCTCCCACGCCGCCGTACGCCCACCCGGCCAAGTGGCGGGAGCGCGGGGAGATCCCGTTCAGCACGGCGCCGGCGGCCGCGACGAACATGATCGCGCCGCCGCCCCCGGCGATCCCCCGCAACGCGATCCATGCTTCGGGAGAGGTGAGCAGCGGCATCGCCGCCAATGACGCGACGACCGAGACCGCACTGAGCCGCATCGCCAACGCGGTCCATCCCAGTACAGGCACGAGTATCGCCGCAACGGCGCCGACGAGGTAGCCGAGGTAGTTGGCGGTGGCCATCGTCGCCCCCAGCTGTGGGGTTACTCCCGCCTGCGTCTGCATCAGCGGCAGGATGGGCGTGAACACGAACCGGCCCACACCGACCGCGGCGGCAAGCGTGGCGGCCGCCCTCATCGCAATCAGCCATTCCGTGCTCGTGCTGCCCGTCATTTCCCAACTCTCCCGTCCGCCGTTCCAGTCCAGGTCCGTGCGTGCTGTCATGGCGACGTTATGCACGGAGAGTTCGGTAGGGAAATACTGATTGCGCACCATCTATGCTTGTCAGTTATGGACGTGGAGTTGAGGCACCTGCGTGCCTTTACCGCCGTAGCGGAGAGCAAATCTTTCACGGGGGCAAGCCGACGACTGCTCATCACCCAGCCCGCTCTCACCCGTACCATCCAGCAACTCGAACAGATCCTGGACACCAAGCTCCTCGAGCGCACCTCCCGTTCGGTCGAGCTGACCGACGTCGGCCGAACCTTCCACGCCCGCGCCCAAACGCTTCTGCGCGACCTCGACTTGACCATCGCCGAGGCTCGGGGTGAACGCGAGCTACGGATCGGGTTCTCATGGGCACTGCCGGACCCATGGGCCGGCGAAGTCCTCGCCGCCTTCGAGGAAACCACCGGCGCCGCCACGCGTCTTATGCGCCGCGACGACCTGGCCGCGGCCCTCGAACGCCGCGACGTCAACGTCGCGTTCGCCCGGCATCCTGTTACGGCCGCGAATACAACCTCTGTGACATTGTTCGAAGAACCCCGCGTCGCAGCCGTAAGCAGCCGGTCACCGCTCGCCGGGCGGAAGCAGATCTCCTGGAACGAGCTCAGTCAGTACCCTGTCATCATCAACACCACCAGCGGAAACACCCGGCCGGACCTGTGGTCTCTCGAGCGTCGCCCCAGTCAGATCGTCGAGTGCGACACGTACGACGAGTGGATCGCACTCATCGCCGCGGACAGGGGTGTGGGAGCGACACCTCTGTCGGCGACTTCTACGCATGCTCATGCCGGGGTCGTTTTCATCGCCCTTTCCGGCGCGCCTCTGGTGCCCCTGGATCTTGTGTGGATCCCCCGCACGGCGGGCGGCCTTGTGCGCCGTTTCGTCGACGTGGCCACCGCGCAAGTGTGACCCTCCTACGCTCGACGACAAGGCGCGGATCCATTCGGCGCGGTCCTCGGCCGCGAAGGGCGGCGGTGATGTGCGGTCAGGGGTGGGATGCGTGCAGGGTCGTGCCCATGGCCGGCACGGTATCGAAGGACGAGGCGGTTCACTGCACAGATGGGCTCCTGTGCTCTACCGGCGCGTGGAACTGTCGTGGTCGGCCGCGGTTGGAGTTCCGCCGTGTCATGTTGGCGTTCCGCCGTGTCACGGCACCGCACGGGCAGGTTTTGGCGTTCGTTTGCCGCTGCCCGCGTGGTCCTGGGCTGTCGCTGCTGGCGGCACGGTCTCAAGGTGGGCAGCGTCCATGCGGTCGGAGCACGTCTCTGGGTTCTCCGTTCTCGAGCCGCCACCCCTATATCCCCTATGGGCTATAGGGGTACGGGGCGTCGGTAACCCTCAGGTCCGGTCGACACGCGAGCACGTGCCTCGATACGGTCGGCACACTCGTCGATCTCACCCGTGCTGCACTGGTGCGCACAAACTGACCGAGGGGGCCGAAGATCCGCGAAGGACGGGACTCTCGACGGTCGACCCTCGCGAAGCGAGGACAGACTCCGGGGCATGCATTGCCGCTGGTGGACGTGAGATGAATGATCGCAGTGGAAGGATTCCGCCCCAAAGGATCCCGCGAAGATTGCGCCTTCCCATTGCTTCCGGTGCTGGTGATCACCGCGGCGGATTCCCGTTTCGTCGTCGGCCGGGTGATCGGTCCTTGACCTCACTGACGGCGTTGAACGCCGCTACCAGTCGGCCCGTCGCCGATCAGCACCCGATGCTGATCGACGACGGGAAAGGGCCGGATGTCAGCTATTCGCTGCTGCCACTGCTGCCGAAAATCGGTGGTAATACCGGAGTGGGTTCCGGTTCCGGCTCTGGTTCCGGTTCGGGGGCAGGATCCGGAACAAGTTTCACGACACGGCTGACCGAGGTGGTGCTGCTGCCCTCGAGATACGAGACGGTGACCGCATCCTCGGGTCCGACTGCAACACCGGTGGGGTAGACGACACCGGTGAAGGGCAGCACAGTGCGGGTGCCATCTGCCCCGAGGCGGACGATTCGAGGAGCGTTCCCTTCCGCACCCGCGAGCACCGGCGATCCGTCAGTTGCAGCGGCGACATCGAGCAGATCGAACCCGGGTACCACGGTCTCGGTGCGGGTTCCGTCACGCCCGACGGTCACCACCGCCGAATTTCCGTCCCCGAGCTGCGCATCCGCGATCAGGATGTTGCCGGCCCGGTCCAGGTCGACACCCCGTGGTTGTACGAATCCGGTGACGGTTTGAGTGGTGTCGCCACTGGTGATGTCCGCTCGGATGACCTGCGCGTCGTTGTTGCCGGTCCCGCAGTCGAGGACCACGAGTTCGGTACCGTCCGTGGCCACATCGCAGGGGTTGTGGACTGCGAGAGATATCTGGGCGGCACCCCCACCCGGGGGGATTCCAGTCACCCAGCCCGGCGCCACCTCTCCCGTAGGTGAGAGCGAACTTCCCACCGTGTAGACGATGGTGCCATCGGTGGCCCGGGCGATACCGCTGCCACCACCGGGAGCGTCGACGGTGAAACCCCATTGTGTTCCGTCGGTACCGATGTACGTGATTCGAGCCCCGGTGCCGCCGTTGAGTCCGACCAGGACCATGGTGTTGCCGGCGTCATCGACCGCGACGTCGCGAGCCTGCTCTCCCCGGGTGACATTCAGGACCGTGGACTGGGTGTACGTAGCCGCTGGTGTGTCCTGTGCACTGGCACTTGGCAAACTCAAACCCAGTGCCGTGACAGCGGTGGCGGTACAGATCAGGGCTCTTCCCGAGCGATATAACGCCATGCAGCTGTTCTCCCCGTCAATGGTGTGCGTTCTCTGCAGTACCGGTAATCGTGCCCATCTCACCCGCGCGCCGAGATGACCCGAGCCATGCTCGATTACGCGAACTTCGACAAACCTACGTGAGAGTGGTCGATATGTAGGGCCAATGGGTGGGGAGGATGAGTGCCGCCTCGCATCCACTGGTGTCCTCTGCGCGGTCGGGCCGCAACTACCAACTCACGGCATCCCCACGGCGCCGGCTCTCCGCTGCGCGGTTGGTGCCGGGGATCGGTGGATGCGGCCTCGTGGTCGACGGCGGTGTGGCGCTGGGGATGGCATCATCGATGCTGACCCCTATTCCCACCGCGTCGTTCACCGAGCAGAAAGCGTGATGGCACATGGACTATCGCAGCACCGACGCATCCGACCGTCGCCGTGACCCGCGCGAGCCTCGGCGCCGACCGGACCCCACGGCGGAGCAGACCGCGCCCGGGCCGAATATGACGGACGCGATCCACCGCCGGTTGTTTTCCGACTACACACCCACCGCCGGACCGCGCTGACCGGGATGCGCGCGGCACGGACCTCGGCGATCAACTGTCTCGGACAGTGCCCACATCCCTGTTGGGGGTCAGGACGGGAGTGTCTGTAGCTACGGTGGATCCGCCTTGGCATCAGCCCGATTCCACTCGGCGTGACGCGACCGTCGAAGGGCATCGCGAAGGCGTCCGATGTGAGCTTCCACTGATGGTCCGGTGGTCCGGCGTGTGCTTCCTTGGCGCTGGGTTCCAGCGCCTGGTGGTGCGGGAGAGGTATGAGGGCGGTTTACAGCACGCACCGGCGCACAGCAGGTGGTGCGGCACCCCGCGGTCGGGAAAGAAGGGTCGGGTTCGACACTTCGGTTATTCGACGCCGCGGGTACGGCGTCGCCCCAGGCCGTAGGGACGTCGAGCTGCTGGTCGCCGGCGGAACACTCTTGAGGCGAGACATCCGACACCAGGCCGGACCGGCAGAACAGCCCGTCCGGCCCTCTCGCGTCGATCCGAACCGTGTCAGCCCAGGAAGCCATGGTTGCACCGAGCATGCATCGCCAATTATCTCCGCTGCCCGATCAAGTTGCGCCACAGGTGCCATCGGTCGGCGACCTGCACCGCATCCGGTGCCCCGATCCGGACGGCCTCGGCGTAGGCGCCGGCTCGGTCGCGGCACACGATCTCGGCCCCGGGATGCGCCTGCAGCCAGGTGGAGACGGTATCGCTGGTTCGGTCGGGCAGCAGATCGATCGGTCGGCTCGTGCTGAGGCCGACGATGACGGCCGAAGTAGACGTGGCCGCGGCGCAGCGCAAAGTCGTCGATCCCCAAGATCGGCGTGGTCTCGATCGGCTGATCCTTCAATCGTCCGCACGACACTGGGCAGCGTGTCCCTGCTGACGTGTATTCCGAGTCGGGCGGCGCGGCGGACATCGGCGCGGCCGGCCACGGCCAGTTCGATCGCTTCGATCATCGTGTCGAGCAGCGTGGTTCGTCGAGCCCAGCGTTGTGTCAATCCTGGTATCTGCTCGGCGAATGTTGTTGCATTACAGCTGTCCTCTGTCGCAGAAGAATCTGCGAACTAACAGATCGAGGATGACCGGATGTGCGCCTATCGCCGTGTCGGCGGGCTGGCGCCGATAGCGCGAGTGCATGCGCCTCGACGCAGTGCCGCACTTCGGGCACCGCCCTTCGTTGCCTCGTGGGTGGGCTGTGATCCGAATTGTGGCTAGGTCTTAAGAAGTAGCCCAGCCAGTACGCGGGCTTCGTTTAGTGCTTGGTCGATGCCTAGCCAATGTCCACGGGTGCGCTGAATATGCTCCTCCAGGCTAGGTCCTGCAAGGAGCTCCATGTATGAGATCGGATATACATGATCGGCTGGAACCAAGTCGGTTTCAGTAAAGAACCAAACACCCTCAAGGGTCTCCACATCAATATCGGTGTATGTGCGGTTCATCATGATGATTTTGTCTAGTTTTTCTCCGACAGGATTAAGCTTCTGGGCAGTAAGGCGAGCAGCGGTGATGAGGGTGTCGGCCAGGTGCTTTAACGGGAGGGTCGGAAGGTCCAGCCCTACGCCGAGTCCATGTCCGGTGGCACGAACCGAGATGAGGAGGCGCTCAAGAAAACTTGCGGTGTCTTCTTCGGGTTCCCATTGGTGAGTGGCATGTAGTGTACCGTCCAGTGTCACGAGATCTACGTCCAGGACATCATGCTCGAAGTCGGCGGAAAAGCGACAATAGAGCGGGGTCTCCCAGATCTCACTGAGGAGAAACTTGTCGCTGGCAAATCCCTCGTCAATTGCGCGATGTAGTGCTGTCAACAGTGTTTCTCGAGAAGGGGAATCGATCAGGCGGCGATAGACACCGAGGTGGTCCTCGTGTTCGCGCAGTTGCTTTTCAACCAGCATGTCTTCGATCTGCTGCAGTGACCTATTCGCTTCGGCTGCGACTTCGGACGCGTGGTTCGCAGTGGACTGTGCTCGGTCGGTCTTCGTGTCGACGTCAGCGAGGCGCGAATCCATTGCATTTGCGATAACTGTGACAGGAATCGCAAGGAGCAACGTGACACCTATGCAGGTGAGAACATTGCTTAACCAGGGCGATCTGCTTTCGGGTGAGACCCACCAGGACAAAAGAAGAAGTGCTGCCGAAATGCTAACGGAGGTTAGCACCAATGCACGGTTCTGTACCATCAAGTTGCTTAGCTTTTTTATCTGTTCCACAGAAATCCTCTATCTACTTATTTTAGCTGTGATTCCAGAATCGTCTGCTTGTACATATCGGGGTCTTTGCGTACCCGCGAGTTATGCTCCTTATAATATGTGCGCGCCTGGCGCATTGTGTCCGCAGGTGAATGGCGGTGTCGCGCCGCTGCTATCCGTTGAGTGCGTCCATTAACTCGACTGCCAGCAGCGAGGTGTTGATCGATACTTGCCCGGGGTTGCCGATGCCTTCTTCGGCCTGGCCTGCCATCACGGCACCGATCGCGGACGGGCTGCCGAATATTTCGGGAAGCCAGGTCAGTGCTTGTTCGGTCGTGGCAGCACTGATCGGATCGTCCAGGAGTTGGTGGAAAGTGTCGGCGAGGTTGTCGGGGTCGGAGGCGACGAGCATGCGGTAGACGTCGTGGGCGTCTTTGTTCTGCAGTCGGTTTGGGGAGTCGAGGCGTTCGTGGATTTTGTGGGTCTTGGCGACCAGCAGTGCGGCGGTGCCGGCGACGCGAACCTTGTGGGTGCGGGGATCGTGCGGGTCGAGGGCGGCGATGGTCATGACGTTGTTGTCGACGACGCACGCTTCGAGTCCGGCGGCGATGCGCATGGCGTTCTTGGCGTGTGGTGGAAGCCGGGCGGAGGGGCCTTAACCCCTGACCTTGGACACGGTGTCATTTCGGTTATGCCGCTTCCGCGAGGGTAGCGGAGGCAGCGGCTT
>NZ_JAOCLZ010000257.1:0-233 GCF_025290685.1 Rhodococcus sp. PAE-6 | reverse complement strand
AGCACTCACCAGCGCAAACAGTCGGATATCGGGACCATCGGCAACGGCTGCTTGAACGGGACCTTAACATTGGCGCGTGTTTCGGCCCTTCCTGAACGAACCGACAAGCGGGGCCGATGCACCGCGTGTGGATCTGCCGGGCGTCGATGTCGACCGGTTCGTCGCGGTCGCGGCCGTGCACGACTACCACATCGCCTTCTACCTGATAGACGACCTCGGGACGGGCTGGTGGG
>NZ_JAOCLZ010000256.1:0-233 GCF_025290685.1 Rhodococcus sp. PAE-6 | reverse complement strand
AGTTTGGTTACGATGACGACGGTGTCAGTGCCGAGCAGACTCCGAATCTTGTGGGTGCCGGCTCCGTCCTGGATATTGCGCCTACGCGCATTATCGCGAAGCGCATCATCTTATCGGGTCATCCTTACAAGGTGCACAAGAAGACGGCGACGATTCGTTTCATGTTTTTCAATGCGGATGATGTGCGCTATTTTGCCCCTATCACTCTGCGGACCAAGTACGGTCGCACGGGA
>NZ_JAOCLZ010000255.1:0-233 GCF_025290685.1 Rhodococcus sp. PAE-6 | reverse complement strand
GGGATGCGCAGACCGGTGTTCGACGAGCCGTGTCCCGACTTCGGGGTGGATCTCCTCGGCCGCCCCCCGGCAGCACCGTTCGAGTGGGAGTCGCGGTGGATCCACGGGCCCGACTTCCGCACGCCACGCGACCCGGAGGACGCTCTCGCCCTCCTGTACGAGGCGTGGATCCGCGCGGGAAGACAGCGGGTGGAGATCGCGTGCGGGCGTGGAGGCGGCCGCACCGGCACCGC
>NZ_JAOCLZ010000254.1:0-233 GCF_025290685.1 Rhodococcus sp. PAE-6 | reverse complement strand
CGGTGGGCAGGGGCGTGGTGTCGCTGGTCGGCTAGGAGTCTGCGCTGGTCATCACTGTCTTCCGCGATAGGCCCGGGCTCATCGCACCGCGGCGGGGTGCGCCGCGCGGGTCAACGGTATCAAGATTGCGCACATGTCATCAATGTAAATTACGTGTATTTTCTATTGACGTTCCACGAAACTTCGATACTGTGGCTTCAGACACAGCGATGTGTCACCCCACACTTCTCTGA
>NZ_JAOCLZ010000253.1:0-233 GCF_025290685.1 Rhodococcus sp. PAE-6 | reverse complement strand
GGGGCGCTGACCCCCGCTTCCTCCGCGATGTCCTTGAGCGTGATGTCGCGGGAGGGGCGCGTCGCAAACGCCTTCCCCGCAGCCTCGATGATCAGCTTCCGGGTCTCGTCGGAAGTCCGGCGACGCGTCTCGGGCTCACCCCGGTGCGATGCCTCCGTGCTGCGCACGGGCACATCGCCCGCCTCCCCGACAACGCTCGTCCGAGCGTCAGCTCGTCGGCGAACTCGAGATAG
>NZ_JAOCLZ010000252.1:0-233 GCF_025290685.1 Rhodococcus sp. PAE-6 | reverse complement strand
GAACGCACCCCGGGGTCGGTCACCAATCTCTCCGCGCAGACGCCGGGGAATGCGGAGCTGGCGTTGACCCTCACCGATGTCGCGGTGCGTGCCCACGACGAGGGCGCGCGGGTCACGGCGATCGGGCGGGTCTACGAGAACTACATGCAGTTGGCCGTGCGTGCGGACTCACCGATCCGGACGATCGCCCAGTTGCGGGGCGCACGGATCAGCCTCGGCGCTCCCGGATCGGG
>NZ_JAOCLZ010000251.1:0-233 GCF_025290685.1 Rhodococcus sp. PAE-6 | reverse complement strand
GTGGCCGGGGTGTTCATGCGAGGCTGTAGCCGGCCTCCTCGACGGCGGCCGCGACGGCGGCATCGGCGAGGGACTCGGCGCTCGTGACGGTGACGGCACCGGTGGCCAGATCGACCGCGACGTTCTCGACGCCCGGGCTCTCCTGGACCTCTTCGGTGACCGACGCGACGCAGTGCTGGCAGGTCATGCCGGTGACGGTGTCGGTGCTGGTCTGGCTCCTGGGAACTCCTCGG
>NZ_JAOCLZ010000250.1:0-233 GCF_025290685.1 Rhodococcus sp. PAE-6 | reverse complement strand
CGGCAGGCCGCCGGCACCCGAGGTCGCGTCGATCGCGATCAGGGTGTTGTCGGAACCGGCGGGCCGCTGCACCGGAACCGCGACACCCGTGGAGGTCTCGTTGTGCGCCCAGCCGATGAGGTCGGCCGACGCGGCGGCGACGATCTCCGGAGCCGAGCCCGGCTCCGAACCCACGACGATCGGATCGCCGATGAACGGGTTCGTCTTCGCGACCGTCGCGAACTTCGACGAGA
>NZ_JAOCLZ010000030.1:0-17763 GCF_025290685.1 Rhodococcus sp. PAE-6 | reverse complement strand
ACCCCACGTCCTCTTTTCACGCCACACCGTTCGGATGTCTTTGCTGTCGTCGGTGACTCTCTGGTGAGAAAACCTCATTGACAGTCGATGCGGAGGCGCGTAGCTTTCAGGCACACGCAGAAGAGATTTCTACTGGCCAGAACTACCACGTCGGTAGGGGTCGAACTGCGATGAATTGTTCAATCGTTATCGTGCACAGAAAGGCGTTATCCGTGCCAAGCTCTTCAATCACCCAGAAGTTCCATACCGTCGATGTGAAAGGGGTTCAGACGCGTTATTTCGACGACGGCCAGGACAAGGATCCGATCCTCCTCATCCATGGGGGGCATTTCGGGTTCTTCATACCGGTCGGAATCGAATCCTGGGGCAACGTTCTAGAGGATTTCGGCGAGTACGGCCGTGTCCTCGCGGTCGACAAACTCGGTCAGGGCGAGACTGGTCTCCCGCTGAATGACGAAGACTGGACTGTCGACGCGGTCGCCGAACACGTTGCGAACTTTGCAACTCAGTTGGGGCTCAAGAACCTGACCCTGGTGGGTCACTCGCGCGGCGGCATGACGGCGGTCCTTCTCGCGTTGAAGTACCCTGAGATGGTAAAGAAGCTGGTCATCATCAGCAGTGCGACTGCGGCACCGGCGCCGCCCGTCGGAACCGACATGGACTTCTACGAGCGAGTCGAAAGGACTGCCCCCGGAGGTTCGGCCGAGTTGATCCGTCACTATCATGCTGCCCAGGCGGTTAATGAGGGAGATCTGCCCGAGGACTACATCGGGATCGCCACAAAGTGGCTCGAGAGCGAAAAGCAGCTCGACGCTGTCGCCGGATATGCACGCAATGCGGAGGAGCACTGGTTGCCTAGCCTCAGCGAGGGCAGGCGCTGGGTTCAGGAACGGCTTGCCGACGCAGGAATCCCGGTGCCGACGCTGGTTGTGTGGGGAGTCAATGATCGATCGGCGCCGGTGTCGATGGGTAAGGGGCTCTTCGATCTGATCGCTGCCAACACCCTGGATAGCTCGCTCTATCTCATCAACAACGCTGGTCATCACGTGTTCAGTGACCAGCGCGAAAAGTTCAACGCCGCGGTTGGTGCGTTCATCTCGCTTTAGCAGAACCCTTCGTCGGTCTTTCGTGCTCGAAAGACCAGATGTCTGATACAAACAACTTCGAAGAGGAAGCTGGAATCTAATGCACAACTCGCTTTACGACTATTCACCGATTACTGAGCGTCCACGATTCGAGTGGCCGGGCGGGAAGAAGGTCGCCTTCTACGCGGGCGTCGCGGTGGAACACTATCCGGTCGACAAGCCGTCGACATCAATTTTTGCCGGAACAGCTGGGCTGACCCCGGACCCCCTCAACTATGGGTGGCGAGACTATGGAATGCGGGTGGGGATCTAGCGGATGATCGAATCGCTCGATCGTCACGGAATGCGGGCGACCGCCTTTGTGAACTCTGACGCATGTTCGCTTTATCCCCAGGTCATCGCGGCCGGAAACGAGCGCAACTGGTCGTGGGTGGCTCATGGTCGCGACAATTCGACCTTCCAGAACGGGATGGAGAAGAGCGTAGAGAGAAAATATCTTGAAGAGGTCGTGGACGAAATCGAGCGGCACACGGGGACTCGTCCGACTGGTTGGATCGGTCCCGCGCTTACCGAGACATTTGAGACACCTCAGATTCTCGCCGAACTGGGGCTGGAATATGTGCTGGAACTGGTGCGCCGACGACCAGCCGTTCTATCTCAATGGCGAGAAGCCGATGCTCAGTGTTCCGTACTCGACCGTTTTGAATGATGTGATGCTGTTCGGCGGAAACGGTCTCAGCGGTGAGGGCTTTGTCCAGCTGATTAAGGACCAGTATGAGCAGCTGTCTAAGGAAGCGGATGACCATGTGCGAGTAATGGGCATTGGCCTTCACCCGTTCATCATCAACCAGCCGTTCCGTCAGAAGTACCTTGACCTGGCCCTGGATTTCATCGCCGAACAGGACGATGTTTGGATTACTACGTCGGATGATATCGCGGCTCACTTCAAGAATAATGTTGCGGATCGTCCTGCGGCCTAGTGTCGCGTTTCTGAAGTTGGTTTAGGGTTGGCTTTCGCGAGGATCTGTTCGGGAGTTTTGGTCCAGACGAATGGGTGTTTGCGGTCGTTCCAGCCCGTGATGAACTGGCGAATCTTGGCATTGAGGTCCTTGACGGATGTAAAGACACCGCGGCGGATGGCCTGCCGGTCGATGATGCCGAACCAGACTTCCACGAGGTTGAGCCAGGACCCGGACGTCGGGGTGAAGTGCACGTGGAACCGCGGATGCTGTGCCAGCCACACCTTCACCGCCGGGGTTTTGTGGGTGGCGTAGTTGTCCATCACCAGGTGCAGGTCCACCTCCGGGTAGGCGCGGTCGAGCTGACGCAGGAACGCCAGGAACTCCTGATGGCGATGCTTCGGCTTGACCGCGCCGGTGACGTGCCCGGTCGCAATGTCCAACGCGGCGAACAGAGTCGTCGTGCCGTGCCGCTTGTAATCGTGGGTGTGCCTTTCGATGCTGCCGGTGCGCATCGGCAGCATCGGCGCGGTCCTATCCAGCGCCTGGATCTGACTCTTCTCGTCAACACACAACACGATCGCGTTGTCCGGTGGCGCCAAGTACAACCCCACCACGTCGGTGACCTTCGCGACCAGTTCGGGATCGGTGGAGAACTTGAACGTTCCGGCCCGCCAAGGCTGCACGCCGAACTTGCGCCACGCCCTGGCCACGGTGGCGTTACCGATCTTCAGATGATCCGCCAGCAGGCGTGAGGACCAGTGCGTCACCCCGTACTTCTTCGGCGGAGGAACAAAGCAGAGAAGAGAAGAGACAACAATGTCTATCAGCAATGCCGTTGAAGAATACGAACGTCTTCGAGCAGATTTCCGAGCCAAAGGTTTGGGCGGCCGGACCGGCTTCGGGCAGCGGCCAGCGCTGCTGGTCATCGACCTGATCCGGGGGTTCACCGACACCAGATCCCCCCTGGCCGGCGAACTCGACTCTCAGTTGCAGGCCACCCAACAACTGCTTGCAGACGCACGCGATGCCGACGTGCCCGTGATCTTCTCGACGGTCGCCTACGATGCGGACCTTCAGGAGGCCGGCAAGTGGATCCGCAAGATCCCTTCCAACAGCTGGCTGATGGAGGGAAACGAGTGGGTGGAGCTGGATGAGCGACTGGGTCGTCGCGAGAACGAGATGCTGCTGGTCAAAAAGTACGCGTCCTGTTTCTTCGGTACCGATCTGGCAGCTCGTCTGATCTCCCGGGGCGTGGACACGGTGATCCTCCTCGGATGCACGACCAGCGGATGCATCCGCGCCACCGCTGTGGACGCGTGCTCCTACGGATTCCACACAGTCGTTGTGGAAGAGGGCGTGGGAGACAGAGCAGAGCTGCCACACCTGGCAAGCCTCTTCGACATCGACAACAAGTACGGTGACGTCGTGAGCCTGGAGGACGCCAGCGCCTACCTCCAGCATGTCCACCAGTAGAGACGCCGAATACGGACACCGGTGACGAAAGCTCATCGGCCAGCGCATCAGCGGATCCTTGAGGACGTCGATGCGAAAGAGTTACCACCACGGGAAAGCACATGGACTCCGTCAACTATGACAGGGCCTTGAGCGCGCTGGCCATCATCTTGTTCAGCTTCGCGCTGGGCACTTTGTCCGTTGTCGTCCCTCTTTTGGGTGTGCATGCGGGCTACACCCCCAGTGAGATCGGGCTGCTGGTCGCCGTGGCTGCCATCGCACAGCTGATCACCCGCCTGTACATGGGCGCGTTGATGCGTCGGATTCCGGACAGGTCCTTCCTCGTGGGATCCGGGCTGATGATCGCGATCTCGTGCGCACTGCTCGCGATTTCTCCCGCGGTCGTGTTTTTTGTCGCGTCCCAGTTGGTCCAGGGAATAGCCCGGGCGTTCTTCTGGACCAGCAGCCAGACCCACGCCGTTCGTACATCCGCCGCACCGGTCAGTGGCCTCCGGGACGTCAATCTGGCGGCGGGGATCGGTGCGCTTCTCGGCCCCACGGTGGCCGGATACCTCTGGGAGGCCTCGGTGCAACTGCCACTCATGATGGGGATCGTCGCAGGTTCCGTCGCCGTCGTCCCCGCGGCCTTGTTGATCAGGTTTCCCCCGTTCGCGGCCAGGCCTTCTTCACCCACTGGCAGGGATGTCCGTCTGTGGCGACGACCCGGTGTCAACGCTGCCTGCTGGATGAACACGGGCGCAGGGGTTTGGAAAAGCCTTCTGGACTCCTACGTCCCTTTGGCCCTGTCCCTGGCAGGCCAACCGGCTGCAGTCATCGGTATCCTGCTCTCCATCGCCAACGCCACCGTTCTCGTCGGTAGTACCGCCAGCGGGTGGGTCCGGCGCCGGGGCGTCAGGGCGTCTCTGGTCATCGGGATGATAGCTACAGGGCTGGGACTGGCCGCAGTGGGACCGTTCGCCGGTCTGACCGCCCCGGTGGCCATTGCCCTGGCCATCTCCGGCATCGGTGCCGGGGTCCTGCAGACCGTCGGTCCGGCCATCGCAGCGGAGAAGGTGCACCCAGAAGAACGCGGAGACGCCCTCGCATTGACGGGCACTTTCCGCGCCACGGCGCTCTTCCTCTCACCGCTGGGCATGGCCGGGCTGGTCACCCTCGTTCCGGTGACCGCGGCCCTGCTGGCCGCGGGCCTGCTCATCATCACCCCAGCTGCAACCACCTGGAGATCCAACAAAGATGTCGACTGACCGACACAGACCCCGAGGCTCGCGCTATTTGCCTCCGGTGACAAGAAAGCAAGACGTTTCGACGAGAGGCTGTCCATGACGACGAAAACCCATCCGAGCGATGACCCCGCAACGGTCCCGAGGCTCCGACTGCGGCACGGGCATAGCATTCCGCATCTGGGCCTGGGCACCTGGCCACTGGTGGGGGAAGAGTGCGAGACGGCCGTCCGCTACGCCATTCAAAGCGGCTACCGGCTCGTCGACACCGCGTTCCAGTACCGCAATGAAGACGCGGTGGGACGCGGTGTCCGCACTGCCGGCGTTGCGCGTGAAGAGCTGTTCGTCTCCAGCAAGTTCAACAAGGAGTCCCACAGCGTCGACGGTGTGCAGAGGGCCTACGACCGCAGTCTCCAAGCCTTGGGCCTGGACTACCTGGACATGTTCATGTGCCACTGGCCCGTGCCGGCCTTGGACCAGTACACCGAGGCATGGAGAGGCCTCGTCAAGCTCTTGGACGAAGGCCGTGTCAAAGCGATCGGTGTCTCCAATTTCAAGCCGGACCATTTGGAGAAGGTCATTGCCGCGACCGGCGTGGTTCCTGACGTGAACCAGATCCAGCTCAGCCCCGATCTCGCACGGCTACCCCCGCGGGCAGTGCACCAGGACCTGGGCATCATTACCGAGGCCTGGAGCCCTATTGGTCGCGAATCGGGACTGCGTGACCACCCCATCGTGGTGCAGATCGCGCAACGGACAGCAAAGAGTCCGGCGCAGGTTCTGCTCCGCTGGCACGTCCAGCAAGGAATCGTCCCGATCCCGCAGGCCGCCAAACCCGCATGGCTGGTCGAGAACATCTCGGTGTTCGATTTCTCCCTGACTGCCGAGGAAATGGCCGCCCTGGCGAGGCTGGACCGCGGAGAGAACGCCGCCCGCGACTCCGACTCCCCCGAAAACGGCCACTGACCCTTGCCGCACCCACCCGTACCTGGCACGAAGAGTGGGAGGGGTTGACGTAGATCACAAAATGCGGAAACCTCTTCACGACAGAGTGGACCTCTGCTCTACAGACTGACTGATCGATGATCGAGAAGGAGCTCTCCCATGGCAGACCATCACGGCGTCCTCGAGGACGTACGGCGGGGCATGATCCCTGCACATATCTACAACGACAAAGAGCTCTTCGAACTCGAGAAGGAACGTCTCTTCAGCCGCAGCTGGCTGTTCGTCGCCCACGAGTCGGAGGTCCCCGAGGCTGGTGACTACGTGGTCCGCAGGGTCCTCGAGGACTCGTTCATTATCTCTCGGGACGAACAGGGCCAGGTCCGGGCCCTGTTCAACATGTGCCTCCACCGGGGCATGCAGGTGTGCCGGGCGGAGATGGGCAATGCCTCCCACTTCCGTTGCCCGTACCACGGTTGGTCTTACCGCAATGACGGGCGCCTCGTTGGCCTGCCGTTTCACAAGGAGGCATACGGCGGGGAGGAAGGCTTCAAGAAGAAGGGCCAGACCTTGTTGCCTGCTCCCTCGCTGGCCACGTACAACGGTCTGATCTTCATCAGCATGGACCCGGATGCCGAGCCCCTGGAGGAGTTCCTGGGGGACTTCAAGTTCTACCTGGACTACTACACGAAGCAGAGCGCGGACGGCATCGAGCTGCGTGGCCCTCAGCGTTGGCGGGTCAAGGCGAACTGGAAGATCGGGGCCGAGAACTTCGCCGGGGACATGTACCACACGCCCCAGACCCACACCTCGGTGGTGGAGATCGGCCTCTTCCGCGAGCCCAAGGCGGAGAAGCGCAAGGACGGCACCACGTACTGGGCTGGCAACGGTGGCGGCACCACTTACAAGCTGCCCGAAGGTGGCCTGGAGGAGCGCCTGCGCTACGTGGGCTACCCGGACGAGATGATCGCCCGGATGAAGGAGCAGTGGACCCAGGAGCAGCTCGACGTGGTCGGCAAGGACGGGTTCATGATCTCGGCGGCCTCACTGTTCCCGAACATGAGCTTCGTCCATAACTGGCCGCGGGTCGAAGAGGGCTCCGACGAGGTGCTCCCCTTCATCTCTATCCGCGTGTGGCAGCCGATCAGCGAGAACGAGACGGAAGTCCTCTCGTGGTTCGCCGTCGACAAGAACGCGCCGGAGGAGTACAAAGCGCTTTCCTACAAGGCGTATCTCATGTGCTTCGGCAGTGGCGGCATGTTCGAGCAGGACGACGTCGAGAACTGGGTGTCCCTCACCAATACTGCCGCCGGCTCCATGGCACGGCGTCTGCTGCTCAACAGCCGGATGGGCATGCTCGAGAACGGCGAGAACGTCGTCGAGGCCCTGTCCCCCGAGGAATACTCGGGACCCGGCGCCACCCGTGTCGGCTACAGCGAGTACAACCAGCGGGAGTTGTTGCGCCGGTGGGCCGATCACCTCGAACGTCCGGTAGAAGCCGCAGCGCAGGTGCACGTGGGCTCGGACCCGGTGCAAGCGCCACCGGCCGCCGGATCGGGGCCCGCCCGCCCGGCCTGCGGCAGCGCAGAGACCGCGCCCGCAGCAACCCTTCACGAGGAGGTCTGATCATGAGTGTTGGAACGGCACACGAGAACGAGAACTTGACGCTGTCCGAACAATCGGCGCTGGGAGCCCACGCCCCGCGTACTCAGCGGACGGGGCAGACCCTGCCTTTCAACGATGAACTTCACCTGGAGGCGCATCGTTGGCTGGTCGATGAGGCGTACCTGTTGGACGCCCAGGACTACGACGAGTGGCTCTCCCGGATCGCCGATGACGTGCACTATCTCATGCCCGTCCGCGTCACCACTGCCCTGGGCGCCGGATACTCCACCTCACCGGGGATGGCGCACTGGGACGAGAACAAGTACTCGCTCAGTCGCCGCGTGGCACGCTTCGCCACCGAGCACGCGTGGACCGAAGACCCCCCATCACGGCTGCGCCACTACATCACCAACGTGCGCACCTTCCGCACCCCCGACCCGCAAGAGATCATCGTGGACTCGGCGGTTCTTCTCTTCCGCAGCCGTGGTGACGTCGGGGAGTCCTCCACTGTCTCGGCAGGACGCGAGGATCTCCTCCGCCGTACCTCATCCGGGTCCGGGTGGGAGCTGGCCCGTCGCACCATCATGGTCGACGAGTCGGTCATCCGCATGCAGAACCTGGCGATCTTCCTGTGAAACTGGAATGGGAAGGCGAGGAGGAAGACCGCCTCGCGGCGATCCAGGCCACCGAGGAACGCCGCCGGCTCGAAGAGCACGTCACCGGCAAGCCGATCGTGATCGCTAACGAGTTCTCGGAGGTCCAGGTCACCCGCATCGAGACCCGCAACGGTTCGCGGCTGATGATTCAATCTCCTCGTTCGGGCCAGTGGGTAACGCTCTGTCCGCTGGAACTGGAGTCCCTGACCTGGCAGGCCCCGGCCACGTTCTCGGCCATGATCGGACACCCTTTCGGGCCGCTCGTGGCCGAAGACGAATAAACACCCCAACCGCCAGAGCACCACCGTCTCAAGCTAAGGAGTTCGACCATGCCCGTTGTAAAAGCCGATCTGCAGGCCTGTCAGGGATACGCGAACTGCGTCGTCGGAGCCTCTGACTACTTCGACCTGGACGACGACGGGATCGTCGTGCTGCTCCAGACCGAAGTCCCCGAAGCCGACCGCGCCCGCGTCACCGAAGCCGCGCGCAGCTGCCCGGTCTCCGCACTGGTGGTAGAGGACGCATGAGCCCGGGCACCGTCGTCGTCGTCGGGTCCTCCATTGCCGGGGTGCGCACCGCGCAGTCCCTCCGGCTGGAAGGCTATAAGGGGGAGATCATCCTCGTGGGAGAAGAGACCGAACTTCCCTACGATAAGCCGCCATTGTCGAAATCCGTTCTTGCGGGATCCGCCGACGAGGACTCTATCCGGCTGCTGACACAGGAGCAGGCCGATGCCGAGGACATCCAACTCTTGCTGGGGCACCGCGCTGTCGATCTGGACGTCGCCGAGAACCTGCTGAAGCTTGAAGGGCATGACCCCCTTCGCTACGACAACCTCGTCATTGCCACCGGAGCATCACCCCGGCCCTCTCCCTGGGGCCAGTCTCCAGGGATTCACGTGCTGCGCACCCTTGAGGACGCCCGCGAACTACGTGGGGACCTTCTCCGGGGTGGGGCGCTGGCCGTTATCGGGGCAGGGTTCATCGGCGCCGAAGCGGCAGCCACCGCCCGCGGCCTGGGATTGGAGGTCACCGTCATCGACCCGGTGCCCGTGCCCATGAGCCGCCTCTTTAACCCTGAGATCGGCCAGTGGTTCGCAGACCTTCACCAGGACAACGGGGTCGACACCATGTTCGGCACCGGAGTGGAAGCTATCGAAGGCGAGGAGGGCAACTTCTCCCTCCACCTGACCAACGGTGAGAGCGTTCAGGCGGCCACCGTGCTGATCGGTATTGGCGTCATCCCCAATGACTCCTGGCTTAGCGCATCCGGCCTGCTGGTGGACAACGGGGTCGTGCTCAACGAGTACTGTCAAGCCCTCGACGCTGCGAACGTGTACGCCGTCGGCGACGTAGCCCGCTGGCGCCACCAGAAGCACGGCGAGGACGTCAGGACCGAGCACTGGACTAACGCGGTGGAACAGGCCGCCTGCGTGGCCTACAACATCATCCATCCGGAACAGCCGCGCGCCTACACGCCCATTGAATACGTGTGGAGCGACCAGCACGACTGGAAAATTCAGGTCGTGGGACGCGTCGGAGGCAATGTCGACCACGTCCTCATCGGACACCCGCAGGTCCACGGCAAGTTCGCCGCCCTCTACACCACCGACGGCACCACCGTCCGGGGCGCAGCCATCGTGAACTGGCCCAAAGCCCTCATTGCCTGCCGTCTGGGCATGGCCAGGGGCATCACGGTGCAGGATCTGCGCGCCAAGCTCGAACCCCAGTTGGAGCCACCGCCGAGGAGGGCGTCATGACACCCGGAAACTTGCTGCCCCAGACCGAGAGCGTCAGCCGGGAACATATCGCCCTCGCCTGCCGGGTCTTGGCCCATCGGGGCCTTGCAGATGGAATCTTGGGTCACATCAGCCTGAAAATTACCGACAGCACATTGCTGGTGCGCTGTCGCGGCCCGTACGAACGCGGACTGGCGTATACGCAAGCCGAAGACATCCGCATGGTGGACCTCGACGGCAATCCCGCCGCCGACGGCGAGCTCGCGGGCGGATACACGGTCCCCAACGAACTGCCGCTGCACACCGAGCTCTTCCGGCGCCGCCCAGACATCCGGGCTGTCGTTCACGCCCATCCCCCGCGAGTGGTTGCCGCCGACCTGGCAGGGCTTGCAGTACGCCCCATCGTAGGGGCGTACGACATTCCCGGAGCCCGCCTCGCCGCCAACGGGGTGCCCGTCTATCCCCGCGGAGTACTCATCCGCGACCGTCGGCTCGCCACCGAAATGGCCGATGCCATGGGAACAAGGCCCGTTGTTGTGCTGCGGGGCCACGGCCTCACCAGCGCGGCCGAAACCGTCGAGCAAGCAGTTCTCCAGGCCATCAGCGTGGACGGCCTGTCCGGGTTGGCACTGCAAGTGACTTCGGCTGGTGGGCACCTCGTCGACCTGCCCGACGCCGATATGGCCGAACTGCCCGACCTCGGAGGAGCATTCAACACAGAGACTGCTTGGAGACATGAACTCGCACGACTTGGTGAGCCTCGTTGACGGCCTGCGCCCTAGCCGGACAGAGACTGAACCCCCGGTCAGTAACATGAAGCTCATGTCCGCATCACGGGCGGAGGACGACTCCAGATACGGCCCTCCTCCGCAGTACCCCATCGAATCCGTCGACAACGCACTCCGATTGTTGCTGCTCTTCGAGACTCGGCCGAGCATCCGGCTCACCGATGCCAGCAAGTACCTCGGAGTGGCGTCATCTACGGCCCATCGCCTCATGGGGATGCTCCTCTACCGAGGTTTCGTACGGCAGAACCCTCAGACCAAAGCGTACGAACCCGGACAAGCACTCAGCTCCATCGCCTTCGCCATACGGCGCCACGTCGACATCGGAACGCTAATTCGTCCAGCAATGGAAAGGGTATTCGAGGCAACCGGAGAGACGGTGCACTTTGCCGAGCTCAAAGGCTCGAACGCACACTTTCTGGAGGCCATCGAAAGCCAACGTGCCGTCCGCGTTGCCTCACGTCAAGGTGCGATGCTTCCTGCCAACTGCACTGCAACGGGCAAAGCAATGCTGAGCCTACTCACCACGGAACAACTGCATGCCCTGTACCCGTATGAGGAGCTCCCGGGTCTCACCAAGGGATCTATCATTTCCCGTTCCGATCTGGAGCGTGCCCTCGAAACGATTCGGCAAACCGAATACTCAACGAGCCAGGAAGAAAGCGAAGACGGCGTCATGTCAGTCGCTGTTCCCATCACCAGCCCGAGCGGAGGATACTACGGGATCAATGTATCCGTGCCCGCTCACCGCATGACTGAACAACTCCGCACAGAACTCGGAGCTATGCTCCAGACAGCCGCCAAAGAAATCCAGAACTTGCTCGTTTAAGGATCTCGACGGCCAGTGACGGTGGTGCTGTGGACAGGACCACCTCAGCTCAGCGGCGATTCTAGAGAGTCGATTCTCCGCAGTCGGAGCCCGAAGAAGAAGGAAATGACCACGGCGACGGTTGCCATAGTGACGAGCATCGCCCAGGTCAGTGTCGAGTTACCGAGGCTAAGGGCCACCCCGGTGAGCATGGGGCCGATGGTATTGCCGATGTACGTGCCGGTCTGGACAATGTCGGTGGCCGCTGCGGTGGCCCCAGGCGCCATGTGCGAGATGAGGAAGTGCACCAGACCTGGCCACCCCCACCCCAGGCCCACCGCTAGCAGGACACCTACCACGTAGCTCCAGGTGGTGGGGATCGCCATGAGTGAAAGCCCGACGGCGCAGACGATGAGTGCTGTCTGGATCAGAGAAAGTGCTGACACGCCGGAGGTTTGCTGTAGCGGTGAGGCGCGGGGACGCACGCCCCGCTTCGGAAATCGAACGTGCCCCCGCTGAGGGGCCGCACGGGAGCGGGTCCCCTTGTGTGCGTTGAACTCCCCGTTGCGGTCGCCGATCATAGCGGCGGCGAACGGGCACGTATGGCCCGTGCAATGTGTTGAACGTTGTCAACGGCGGGTGAAAATTGACCCCTATGTGACGGGCGAATTCTGACCCCTCTGGTTGTTGGTCTGTGCGGTCATGAGGTCTCGTCGTGCTTTGGTCCGGTAGGACTGGCCGCCGAGGGTGAGGACCTCGGCGTGGTGGACGAGACGGTCGATCATCGCGGCGGCGACGATGTCGTCGGCGAAGATCTCGCCCCAGCGGCCGAATGGCATGTTCGAGGTCACCAGGATCGAGCCCTGCTCGTAGCGGTGAGCCACGAGCTGGAAGAACAGGTTGGCGGCGTCGGAGTCGAACGGGATGTAGCCGACCTCGTCGATGATGAGCAGCTTGTAGCGGCGCAACTTGCGCAGCTCGGCCTCTAGGCGGTTCTCGGCGTGCGCGGCCTGAAGCCTGGCGAGCCAGCCGACGGCGGTGTCGAACTGCACGGCGTAGCCGGCGGCGATCGCCTTGTATCCGAGGGCGATCGCCAGGTGGGTCTTGCCCACTCCGCCCGTTATCCCCGGTTTGGGCCTGGAGGTGGCGTGTTGACGCTGGTCATGACGGTTCATCGATTGATGGAACGCGGCTGGTGGCAGCGCCTGTGCGGTCGAGGTGGCGTCGCAGTTCGAGGTTCTCGCCGTGGGCTTGTTCGAGGGCGTCCCGCAGGGCGAGCACTTCGGTGCGGTGTTGCGTCTTCAGGTCGGTGATCTGCCGGCTGAGCACTCGGACGAGGGTGTTCTCCGAGTCTGCCCTGGTGGTGTCGGTGCCGGCCGGCGGGGCGCTGTCGGCGCGCAGCCGTTCGATGCGGGGTCGTAGTTCGGGGTGGTTGTAGAGGAAGGCATGGGAGACGCCGGCCTCGCGTTGGACGGCCTGGAAGGTGATGCGCTCACCGCGTGTGAGCAGGCGCCGGATGGCCTGTTCGGCGTCGGCGGTCTTGCGGGCGGATTTGGATTTGGCGGCGGCGATCAGGGCGGCGGTGCGGGCTGCCTGTGGGGTGGTCACGGCTGTGTCCTTCGGGTGAGCAGGGGCAGCGGGATCGGCCCGGTGGTGGCGGGCTGCGAGCAGCCGCTGCCGGCGGTGTGACCGGGCTCGGGCGGCAGTGCGTCCAGCAGTCGGGCCAGCGCCTGCTGTTCGGTGCGGCGGTGGGTGAGCCAGATGTTGTCGTCGGGCATCGGGTGACCGTGTTTGGTCTCGAATTCGGTTGTGGCGCGGTCGATCAGCTCGGTGGTGTCGTCGAGCTGGCGTTGCAGGACGCTTCGGTGGGTGGCGTCGGTGACGAAGACCGAACAGGTCAGGCAGGCGTTGCCCTTGTCGCAGGTCTGCAGCGGCGGCAGCAGACACCACCCGTGGGGCAGGCGTCGGTCGGCGCGGTCGAACAGGTGCAGGCTGTCGTGGTCGTCGCGGGAGAACTGGATCCGGGTGCCGTCGGCCTTCAACTTCACCGTCGCCAGGAATGCTTGTTCGGCGTGCTGTTGCCGGGCGGCGATGTAGTGCATGGTCATCGTCGGGGTGGCGTGGCCTGCATAGCGTTGCAGCACGTGGATCGGCAGGCCGAGCTCGGCCAGGCGGGTGAAGCGGGTGTGGCGGAACCGGTGGGTGTGGCTGAGCCGGATCGGCTGGCCGCGACTGTCGGTGATCTGCACTCGGTCACTGAACTCGCGCAGCATCCAGTTGTAGGTGCCCGGTGGATAGGGTTTGCCGCCGGTGCGGTTGCCGTTGCGCTGGACGAACAGGAACCGCGGTTCGTGGTCGGGGAACTTCTCTCGCACCCAGCGTTGCTGCTCGCCGATGATCTCGGTGACCTGCCGATCGACGAGGATGGTGTCCGGTGCGCTGTCGATCTTCGTTTGTGCGTAGTGGAACCGGGCGATCTGCTCGTCGGCGACCGCGGAGGCCGGGGGCGCGGTCAGGCAGTCGAACCTGCAGGTGCGGATTTCGCTGGCGCGGCGGCCGGTGAGGATCTGCAGCAGGATCATCCGCATGGCCTGCGGATCGTCGAAACCGGCGGCCGGCACCGGGGTGCCGCCGTCCCCGGTGAGGAGCATCTGCTGGTCGCGGGGCAAACCGAGCAGCGGCAACGCCGCCAGGATCTGGCTCATGGCGTGGTCGTCGACGTAGTGGGCGTCGTTGATCTCGCGGGTGTGTTTGATGCGGGTGACCTGCCGCAGCCAGCTGGCGGCGTGTGCCTCGGTCAGCCGTGACCACGGTGCGGTGTCGAGCAGTCGGTGGGCGTCGGCGTGGTGGCCGGCAACGAACGCGAACAGCTCACCGACGGCGCGCAGATCGTCGTTGATCTGACGGGGATGCACCGGCTTGTCGGCGAAGCGGCGGTCGTTGGTGCGCAGCAGCCGGTGGGCCGGGTCGGCATCCCACCGCCGGAACGTCGCTGCGTGGGCGGCGGCGTCGGCGGGGTCGCCGAGAACCCGCAACGGATCGTCGAGGGTGCTCAGCCAACGATCGAAGCGGGTCAGGCATTTGATCCGTTCCTGGCTGACCGTCGACCATCGCAAGGTCCCGGCCTCGAGGGCGGTCCCCAACTGCCACTTCGCGGCCTCCCGCAGCCAACGATGACGGATCTGTCCGGGCGAACAGCCGTAGTTGCCCTGCGGTTCCCGCCCGGTCAGCGGAATCCGCGGATCGCAGCGCGGGTGCCAGTCGTCGAGTTGCCACCAGTGCCCGTCGTGACAGCGCGCCACCAGCGCCAGGCGAGCGAACCGGAACAGCACGCGCAGTCGGGCGATACTGCCGTGCGGCGGCAGCCGTCCCCACCGGGTCGCATAGAACCAGCGCTGCAGCGCCGCGGCCTGATCCCAGTCCATCGCCCGGATCGACGGCGGGAACGGATGCCGGTCACGAATCGCTCGTCGGACGATGTTGGCCAGCTGATTGGTCGCCAACACCGAGGATCGGGTGCCGTCCCGTGCCTGCCAGTGCGCCATCCAGGCCAGCTCGGCAGCGATCGTCTCCGGCAGATCGTGCAGCCGGATCCGGGCCGAGGCATTCTCGGTGATCTTGTCCCAGTCCTCGACCGCGGGTCCGATGATCGGTCCGCGCCACTGCGGCGGCAGCTCCTGCCAGAGCCGCCAGATCGGATCCGCGGTCTCGATTCCGCCCGGAGAAGGCGGGCATCGGCCGTTCATTCGCTCGCCTGCCAGTCCGGCGCGTGCACCAGCCAGTTCGCCGCCGCCTGCAACGCCTCGTCCTCCCGAACCCAGCCGTAGAGGTCCAGCGTCGTCTGGACATGGGCATGACCGAGCCGACGCGTGACCACCCACTCCGGCGTCCCCGCCAGCAGCAGGGCGGTGGCGTGAGTGTGCCGGAACCAGTGCGGCGTCCAGTCATCGGACCCGATACCGTTGCGCCGCAACGCGGCAACCTTGTCCCGAACCGTGCCTTCCCGCAACGGTGACAGGAACGGCGGCCGACGCAGATTCACCAGCAACGGCGACTCGGGCCCCAGCGGCAGACCCAGGTCGGCGGCCCGGCCGGCGAGATGGGTCAGATAGTCGGCGAACAACCGCTCCAGATCGGCGCCGACATACACCCGCCGCGGGCGCATCATCTTCACCCGAGCCCCGTTCGCGTTGTCCTCCCGGGGCACGATCTCCACGAACGGTGTCCCACCCCGCCCCATCACGAAGTCCCCGATCCGTAACCCCAACGCCTCACCCAGCCGCATCCCCGTCTCGGCCAACAACGCGAACAAGAACCGGTCCCGCAGGTTCCCCACCCAGTCCCCGGTGGTGGGATCGAGCACGGCGCATCCGTCGAGGATCTGCTCGATCTGCCCCGGCAACAGCACTGGAGGCCGGCCACCACGGCGATGGCTGCGCACCCGCACCGACGACGACGGTCGCGGCGCCACCCGGGCGTCCAGATGCGCCAGCAGCGCCCGCGCCGGCATCCGCCGCGCCGGCCCGCGCAGCACTCTCCCCGCGACCGGAACGCCGAAAACTGATTCCTGCCAACGATAGAACGACACCACTGCCGCCAGCCGTGCCTCCAGCGTCGAGGGCGCCGGCACCGGCTGCGACGCGACCACGGCGTGCTCGACGGTGCGGCCGTTGCGCAACCACGACAGGAACCCACCGACCGCGGGGACGCCGACGTCCTGCCACCGGTCGGTCTCTCCGCGTCGTTCGAGGAACGTCCACCACTGCGCCAGCGATGTCGCATACCCGCGCACCGTGTTCGGCGACCACAGGTGCCGATGCGCCTCCAACCACTGCTCGACCGGTCCGACGGTCCGATACGAGCCGTCGATCACCGTCCATGTCCGACGCCCGCCAGGCGGTCGCACCGCCACACAGTAGGCCACAGCATCGCTCCTGACGTTGTTGCGCTCCCGGCGATAACCCGGCAACAACGATCACAAAGCAAGGTCAACACACGTCGTCGGAGACGTTACTGAGAGTCGACGAACACCCATCGATAACGGGCGGCCCGAGCAGGACTACGTTGTCGGCCTTGCCGATGTAAGTGCTCGTCGCTAAGTGCGCGAGCACGTCTTTGCGCAAGGTGGGCTGATGGTCGACATTGAAGTCCTCGAGCGTCTTGACCTGCGGGAAGTGTGCCGCTCGCGTGCGGACCTGGATGCCGGAGGCCTCTCGGTCGGCGACCTGGCGGCCCAAGACTGCGGCCAGGTACTCCTCGTAGGTCCAGCCCTGCCTACGGGCGGTATCGGCGAGGTCGGCGAACACGCCCGAGATGGTCGGGGTCTTGAGCACCCGGGCTGCGTAGGCGACCTGGGACGAGGCGTCTTCGCTCATGCCGACACCTCCGAATCCAATGCTGCGTTCCCGGCGAAGTCGACGTCGTAGAGGTCGTCGTAGTCGCGCAGCGGGCGCACCACCGGATCAGTGAACGAACTCATCGGTGGTTGCTCGCGGGTCCGCTGCCAGTAGTCCACGCGCAGTTGCTTTGCCAGCTCCACATGCTCGGGGTTGGTGACCGTCCCGCGGCGGGACCAGCTGCGGCGGTGCTCAGCCACCAGGGCGCCCGCGCAGTTCACCGTCACCGTATGCAGGCTGGCGACTACCTCGACCAGGCGACCGATCACGCGGGGGTCGACTGAGTAGTCCACCGAGTCGATACGGACGTAGTAGTCCCGCGCCAGTCTCACCGTCGTGCGCAGGCCCGTGGTCGGTGCGACCGGCGGAAGGGCGAGCATCCGGGCCCGGTCCTCGACTAGTGCGTCGACGGGTCGAGCTCCCAACACTCGCACGGTGCGCGAGTTGGCTGTTTCCAGCCACTCGGTGAGCTGGCCATTGAAGTCCTCGGGGCCGGTGAAGGTCCGGCCCGCCATGAACGACTGGCCGAGGTAGCCGTTGTGTCGTTCGACCATCCCCTTGAACTCTGGGTCCCGCGGCGGGGCAATGACCAGCTTCGACGACAATGTCCCGGCGAACGCCGCGGCATCGACCGTCGGCTTGCCCGCCGAGGTCGCGATCGCCGATTCCCGGTCCCACCACAGGCGATGGGATACAGCCCCGAGCTGGCCCAGCAGCAGCCACATGCCGGCCAGGATGTCCCCGGCCATCCGGGAGGGGATCATCGTCGCCGAGATGTACCTCGAGAACGCCAGCGTCATCACCAACACCGGCATCTGAGCACTCTGACCTGCGCCCAGCGGAATCAGCGTCTTCGGGAACCACAGATCGCACTGCGTCGTATCGCCGGGCTTGTGAGTATTTGGAGGCTTGGGGGCCATCGGATATTGCGTTTGGGGGCCAGCAGTATTGCCGTTGGGGGCCGGTGATCGCGTCTGTGGGGACCACCGGCCCCGTCTCGGGGATTATTTACTGACTGATCCCTCCCGGCGTTTCCGGAGAGCTCATGGTGTGAGCGCTTCCTCCGGATTGAGGGTGCGCATGCGATCGTAGT
>NZ_JAOCLZ010000249.1:0-234 GCF_025290685.1 Rhodococcus sp. PAE-6 | reverse complement strand
GCGACCGGGGTGATAGCGATGGCCGTCGACCGAGATCTGTTCGAGGGCAGGGACTCAGCCGTCTAGATGTCGCGCCTGATTCTCGTGATGTGCGTCGCCCCGATCCTGGCTCCCTCGATCGGGTGCGAGCTGCTGACGGCGGTCTCGTGGCACGGTGAGTTCCTCGTCCTCGCCGTCCTCGGGCTGGTGATGATCGTCCTAGGCGGGGTCGCCATGCCCCAGACGCTGCCACCG
>NZ_JAOCLZ010000248.1:0-234 GCF_025290685.1 Rhodococcus sp. PAE-6 | reverse complement strand
GCTTGGCACGACAGACCGCGCGCCGACCCGGGGGTTCCATTGGGAGCTGAGATATCCGCCCGTTCGTTCACCGGGGAAGACCGGCGGATGTTCCGTAGCAAGGTTCGCGACTGCATGAAGGCGCGCGAGCGGATGCTTCGAGAGGACGTCTTCGTCGACGTGCACTCGGCACCCGAACCGCATCTCGGCATGGAGATCGAGTTCAACCGCGTCCGCGACGTCATGTCGCCCGCG
>NZ_JAOCLZ010000247.1:0-234 GCF_025290685.1 Rhodococcus sp. PAE-6 | reverse complement strand
GTACGACCTCCTGCGCGACGATCTTCGCGGGATGGCCGAACTCGCCGCGCAGATCGTCGCGATCCTGCGCGACGCGTTCACCGTCTTCGACCTCGAGACGATCAAGGGCACACACGCCATCGAGACCGTACTCGATGCGGTGCACTCGCGAATGCTCACCCTGCTCGAGAGCCCCGAATGGGTCGGCGTCTTACGGACCGCGGTCGACACCGCACTCCTCGCGCGTTGCTACTG
>NZ_JAOCLZ010000246.1:0-234 GCF_025290685.1 Rhodococcus sp. PAE-6 | reverse complement strand
TCCCCGTGCTGCACCTGCTGGGAATTGGTGTATCCCATCGGTATGCGCGTGAGTCGGAACGTTCCCAGTGGTGTCTGGAATGTCGTGAGGTCCCGCGAGTCCGGATGAAGCTCCCTTTGGTCGAATCCGACAAACAAATCGAAGACACTGTAACAAGCGCGTCCAGCAAACGCTTCAGCGTACGGCTCAACAATCGGTGGAACTCCTGAGTCCTTGATTGCGACGGCGTTGAGA
>NZ_JAOCLZ010000245.1:0-234 GCF_025290685.1 Rhodococcus sp. PAE-6 | reverse complement strand
GCCGTGGAGCGCGCGGGTTCGAGAACAGCGACGCGCCGGTCGAACGGGACGTCGGCGGTCGCGAACGCCTGCAGGTCGCGCTCCCGCGCCTGATCGCCGAGGGCGGTGAAGGGCAGGTCTCCGTCCACGGTCGAGCGGAACACCAGCGTGTTGACGAACATGCCGACGAGGACGTCGAGTTCGCGACGACCGCGCCCGGCGATCGGCGTGCCGATGGCGATGTCGTCCGTTCCC
>NZ_JAOCLZ010000244.1:0-234 GCF_025290685.1 Rhodococcus sp. PAE-6 | reverse complement strand
TACGCCCCCGATGGGTGGGACTACGCGACCGTCCGCGCGTTCCACGACGGCCGCCCCGATGTGGTGTTCATGGCCTACGACCCCGATCGTGTCGATGGCTAGTACACGCCCGGGGCGGGGGAGTACGTCGAGGACTACGACGACGGCATCGCTCGCGCGCAGCAGTTCCGGCCGTGTTGATCGGCGCAGCGCGCTGTGGCTCGAATCCGTCCCCGCAACCGAGTGTGTCGGTTG
>NZ_JAOCLZ010000243.1:0-234 GCF_025290685.1 Rhodococcus sp. PAE-6 | reverse complement strand
TAGCCCGTGGGGTCGCGGGTTGCACGGGTGCCACCTTCGCGGGAGCTGCCTGCGCCGGAGCGGGCTTCGCACCACCGGACGTGCGTGCGGTCTTCGCCGGTGCGCGCGTCGTTCCGGCCGGCTCGCGGGTGGCGCGCAGTTCGTCGGTCTCGACCGGCAACTCGTCGTCGACGCCCTTCGGCCGCACCATCACGGTGCTGCCGCGGATCGATACCACCCGCGCCGACGTCCCCG
>NZ_JAOCLZ010000242.1:0-234 GCF_025290685.1 Rhodococcus sp. PAE-6 | reverse complement strand
CACAGCACCACGTGCCGCGCGTCGATATCGCGGAGCTTCGCGACGACCTCCGCGACCTCGCTGTCGAAATGGTCGGGCCGCCAGATCGTGTAGGCCTGTTTCGCGTCGAGGTCGCGGAAGTCGTCGCCGCTCCACACGACCTGCACTTCGGTGACGGTCTGCAGCGCGTTGTTCGAACCGAGGCAGACGCCGAGTGTCTCGATGCCCGCAGCGGTGTCTACGTCGTGCTCGGCA
>NZ_JAOCLZ010000002.1:0-680955 GCF_025290685.1 Rhodococcus sp. PAE-6 | reverse complement strand
CTCGACAACGCCGTCCACGCGGTGGTCGAACGAGTGCAGGGCAGTGCTGCCACCATCGCGGGCGGTGTCTTCTCCGGGGTGAGCACGGCGGGCTCGTTGCTCGTCACACTCGCTCTCGTCCTCGTGCTGACCTTCTTCTTCATCAAGGACGGCCCGCGCTTCGTGCCGTGGCTGCACCGCGTGAGCGGTGGCCGCGCCGGACGTCACCTCGAAGCGGTACTCGGCCGCATGTGGGACACGCTGGGCGGGTTCATCCGCACGCAGGCCCTCGTGAGCTTCATCGACGCCCTCTTCATCGGTATCGGCCTGCTGATCCTCGGAGTCCCGCTCGCACCCGTCCTGGCGATCCTCACCTTCATCGGCGGGTTCATTCCCATCGTCGGTGCGTTCGTCGCGGGTGCGTTGGCAGTCCTCGTGGCGCTGGTCGCCAACGGTTTCACGACCGCGATCATCGTGCTGGTCCTCATCATCGCGGTGCAGCAGATCGAGGGGAACGTGCTGCAACCGGTGCTGCAGTCGCGGTCGATGAACCTGCATGCGGCCGTGGTGCTGCTCGCGGTGACGGCCGGCTCGTCGCTGTTCGGGATCGTCGGTGCGTTCCTGGCGGTGCCGGTCGCGGCGGTGGCCGCGGTGGTCATCCGCTACATCGGCGAACAGATCGACGAGCGCGCCAGTGAAGGCGAGGACGACGAGACGAAGGCACTCCCGGCTCCGGGCGACACCTCGGTGCCCGATCCGAAGCCGGCCTCTCCGGCACCGGCCGCCTCCGAGGACTGAGGGGCGGTCAGCTCGCGACGCGGACGGTCGATCCCGAGCGACCACGGATGACGTGTAGCCTGCTCGGGATCCGCTGCCGCATCTCGTCGACGTGACTGACCACGCCCACCACGCGGCCTCCCGCGCGCAGTTCGTCGAGCACCCCCATGACCGCTTCGAGGGCGTCGGCGTCGAGTGAACCGAACCCTTCGTCGATGAACATCGTGTCGAGCACGAGCCCGCCGGCCTCGGCGGCGACGACGTCGGCGAGGCCGAGGGCAAGGGCGAGGGACGCCTGGAAGGACTCGCCGCCCGACAGTGTCTTCGTCGATCGCACGGCGCCGGTGTACTCGTCGTGGATGTCGAGACCGAGACCGCCGCGACGCCCCCTGCTTTCGGCCGCGTCGGAGTGCACGAACTCGTAGCGACCGCCGGACATCCTGCGCAGGCGTTCGGAGGCGGCGTCGGCGACCTCCTCGAGTCGCGCCGCGAGCACGTACGAGCGCAACGACATCTTCTTGTCGTTCGACCCCATTCCGGCGACGACGTCGGCGAGCGCGGAGAGTTCGGCGTGTTCGTCGAGCAGCGGGACGAGTTCGGCGCAGGCACGCTCGAGTCGCCGGGAGTAGTTCTCGATGTCGAGGTGCCGGCGCTCGGCCTCGGTGGCCGCGCTCAGGGCGGCCTCGACCGCCGCGGCACCGTCGTCCACCGCTGCGCGCGCGGCCGTCACGTCAGCGACCTCGTCGCCGGTGAGGGCCGCGATCGCCGGGTCGTTCAGCGTGGAGGTAGCCACCGCGCGTTCGTCGTCGGCGGCGCGCAGGACGCGGTCGATCTCGGCGAGCCGCTCGGGTGTCCGGACAGCTGCGCGGGCGCTGTCGAGGTCGGTGAAGCCCGCCTCCGCGGCTGCGGTGCGGGCGTCGGCGGCGCGTTCGTCGGCGGCCGTGCGCGCCTGCAGGGCGGCGGTGCGGGCGTCGAGCAGCGCGGTGGCGGCGGCGGACAGTGCCGCGACCGTCCTCCGTCGCGGGGCGAGCAGGTCGAGGTCGCCGACGGCCTCGACGATGCGCTCGCGGATCTCCGTGATCTCGGCCGCGCGGACCGCGTCCTCGCGGGCGAGTTCGGACAGTTCGGCGTCGAGCCGCTTCTCCTGTTCGGCCAGCACCGTGTCGAGTTTGCGCAGGTCCTCGACCGTCGCGCGCAGATGGTCGAGCCGACGGGCGACGGTGGCGGCCTCGTTGTGGGCGCGGACCGCCTCGGCGTGGGCGGTGGTGAGTTCGGCGAGTTCGGCGTCGCCGCAACGCTGTCGGAGGACGGCGACGATCCCGGAGAGTTCGGTGACGGCCTCGCGTGCTTCGCTCAGCGCGGTGGCGGCGCGTTGCTCGGCGGCGTGGGCGCGTTCCTCGTCTGCCTTCGTCGCAGTGTCGGGAGCCGGGCGCGCGGGCTCGGGATGTTCGGTGGAACCGCAGACCATGCACGGTTCGCCGTCGGTGAGACGCGCGGCGAGTTCGGCTGCCATTCCGTCGATCCGGCGCTGCCGGACGTCGAGGTGCGCGTCGCGTGCGTCGTTGTATTCGGAGTGCAGTTGCAGTACCCGGGCTTCGAGCCGTTCGAGTTCGTTTCGGCGCGAAGCGAGTTCGGTGGCGGCGTCGAGCGCGTCGGCGGCACGGTCGCGTGCGGTGGACAGGCCGGGGAGCATCGCGGCTGCGCGTTCGGCCTCGGCGACCGCATCAGCAGCGGCGGTCGATCGTTCGGGCAGCGCGGCGCGCTCGTCGATCACCTGCCGACGCTCGTCGGTGAGGGCACGGCGACGTCCGGCGAACTTCTCGCGTTCGTTCTCGAGCTCGGTGAGACGACGACGGCGATCGAGTAGGACGTCGAGTCGCGCTGCCTCCGAGGACCATTCCTCGCATCGAGGTCGGATGATGTCGCGGTCGGCGGCGGACGACATCGGTCCGACAGCCTGGAGGAGTTCGCGTCCTTCGTCGTCGTTGCGGAGCGGCGCGGCGGCCGTCTCGGCGCGCGCCACGGCGGCATCGGCCTCGCGCGCGAGGCGGGCGGCCTCCCGATCGACGACCGCGACGCTCACCGCGCGATGCGCGGCGTCGCGTTCGGCTGTCACGGCGACGCGCTGCGTCTGCGTCTGCTCGAGTTCGGCAAGGATGTTCAGGGCGTCGCGGCGGCGGCGGAGTCGGTCGGCGAGAGCGACGGTCTCGTCGAGCCTGCGCCGGTTGACCTCGTCGACGGCGCGGACTCGTGCAAGCGCTGCGGCGGCGTCGTCGCGGCTCTCGGCGGCCTCGGCGAGCAGGCGGCCCGCCCATTCCACCGGATCGGCGTCGGCTCCCGCCTCGATCCCGGCCGACGCGGCCACCTTCGCCGCGAGCACTTCGACCTTCTTCTGTTGCTCGGCAAGCAGTTTCGTTCCGGCACCGCGCCGATCGCGGAACCACTGCTCGACGTCGCCGAAACGGGTGGTGTCGAACAGACGCTCGAGCAGCCTGCCGCGCTCCTCGCTGTTCGCACGCAGGAACCGGGCGAAGTCGCCCTGCGGAAGGAGCACCACCTGGAAGAACTGTTCGGCGCTCATCCCGAGCAACGACTTGACGACGTCGCCGATCTCCTGGGCGCGGGACAGGTTCTCCCCCGACCCGTCGAGCCAGGTGAGATTCGCCTTGGCCTGCTGCTTGATCGTGCCGGTGCCGCGCTTCTTCGGGCGTTCGAACTCGGGGCTGCGTTCGATGGCCAGACGGCGACCCGCGATGGTCGCCTCGAGCCGGACCGTCGGCACAGCACCCACCCGTGCGTGGTCGGACAGCAACCGGCGCCCCTCGGAGCGAGCACCGGGGACGGTGCCGTAGAGCGCGAACGCGACCGCGTCGAGGATCGACGTCTTGCCCGCGCCCGTCTGCCCGTGCAGTAGGAACAACCCATCGGCGCCGAGCTCGTCGAAGTCGATCTCGACGGTGTCGGCGAACGGACCGAAGGCCGTGATCTCGAGGTGGTGCAGTCTCATGCCGGCACGTCCGTCCGCCATTGCGTGTCGGTCTCGTCGCCGATGCCACGACGACGGTCGACCTCCCTCAACGCTTCGTCGATCCAGCCGCGCTCGCGTTCGGACGGCTCGGAACGCACATCGGTGAGGAACGACGCGGCGATGTCGCGATCACTGCGCCCGCGCACCTTGTCGCGGTAGCTGCCCACCGTGGACCCGGCCGGCCGCTGCCATTCGACGTGCACGGCGTACGGGAACCGCTCCTGCAGGCGACGCATGGCGTCGAGCGGGCGGATCGCGTCGGTCAGCACCGCGGAGACGTAGTGCTCCTCGACGGCGGCATGCGCCGGATCGGCGAGCAGATCGTCCAGTTCGCCTTCGAGACGAGTCAATTCGCGGATCACCGGGAGATCGACCCGCTCGACGGACGCCGCACCCGAGGCGTCGAGGTCGACGACGAAGACCGCCTTGCGGTGCGAGCGCTCGCCGAAGGAGTACGGCAACGGCGATCCCGAGTACCGGACCGTCTCGCTCACCGTCTGCGGGGAATGCAGGTGACCGAGCGCGACGTAGTCGACACCGTCGAACGACGACGCGGCGACCGTCTCGACCCCGCCGACGGAGATGGACCGCTCGGAGTCGCTGGGCTCGCCACCGACGACGAAGGCGTGCGCCAGGACGACCGTGCGGCCGTGCCGATCCGCGACATCGGCGCGCACGCGTTCCATCGCCGCGTCGAGGATCTGCTGGTGCGAACGGGCCTCGGGCACGCCGAGCTCGGCGCGGGTGATCTCGGGTTCGAGATACGGGATGCCGTAGAAGCGGACCGGGCCGTGCTCGTCGTGCAGGACGACAGGGCTGTCGATCTGAGATACGCGGGTGATCAGGTGCAGACCCCCGTGCGCGGCGAAGGCAGCGCCGGCACCGAGCCGGACCGGCGAGTCGTGGTTGCCGGAGGTGGCGACGATGATCGCCCCTGCCTCACGGATGGCCTCGAGGCCGGCGTTGCACACGGCGACCGCGTCGGAACTCGGGATCGACCGGTCGTACACGTCGCCCGGCACGACCACCACGTCGATCCGGCGTTCGGCCACCAGATCGGCGATGGCCCGCAGCGCACGCGCCTGGTCGGCGAGCAGGTCGACACCGTGGAAGGTGCGGCCGATGTGCCAGTCGGAGGTGTGCAGGATCCGCATGGGACAGACGGTAGAGGAGAGGACCGACATCCCCGGATGTCGGGTGGATGTCGCATCGATGAGGCATTATCCGCCACATGACAGCACTCACGGCACTCGGCCTGCTCGTCGCGCTCGGTCTCGGGGTGGTGCTCGGCTGGCTGTTGCGGGCCACCCGCGACGGCGAACGCGCAGCCCGTGCCGAGGCGCAGCTGGCAGCCCTGCGGGACAACGAGGAGCAGCTGCGTCAGTCGCTGGCAGCGGTGAGCGAGGATGCCGCGCGCCGGCAGTCCGGTGCCATCGGCGACCAGGTCTCGCGGCTCGTCGGCCCGTTGAACGAGGCCGTCGGAGCGCTGGCCCGGCAGGTCGAACACGTCGAACGCAACCGCGTGCACGCCTACGCCGGGCTGAGCGAGCAGGTCGAGGGCATGCACCGCGCGTCGCAGCTGCTGTCCACGCGCACCCAGCAGCTGGTCACCGCGCTGCGTGCGCCGCAGATCCGCGGACGATGGGGCGAGATCCAGCTCGAACGCGTCGTCGAGCTCGCCGGGATGGTCCGGCACTGCGACTTCGACACCCAGGTGAGCAAGGACGGGGTGCGCCCCGACCTGCTCGTCTACCTCGCCGGTGGCAAACAGATCGTCGTCGACGCGAAGGTGCCCTTCGCCGCCTATCTGGATGCCGCCGAGGCCGAGGAGCCCGACGAGCGCGACCGGCACCTCACGCGCCACGCACGCCAACTGCGCACCCACATCGACCAACTGGCGGCGAAGGCCTACTGGGAGTCGTTCGACCCGACGCCCGAGTTCGTCGTGTTGTTCGTCCCCGGCGATCCGTTCCTCGATGCCGCGCTCGGCGCCGATCCCGATCTGCTCGAGCACGCCTTCGCCCGGAACGTCATCCTCGCCACACCCACCACGCTCGTCGCGTTGCTGCGCACGATCGCGCACACCTGGCGGCAGGAGGCGCTCTCCCGCGACGCCGCGACCATCCACCGATTGGGCCGTGAACTGTACCAACGGCTCGGTGTGGTCGGTTCCCACCTCGATCGGCTCGGCAACCAGCTCGGCAAGGCCGTCGATTCGTTCAACATGACGGTCTCGTCGATGGACACCCGGGTGGGCGTGACGGCCCGCAAGCTCCACGACCTGGAAATATTCGACGGTGAGGTGCCCGAGGTGCAGCGTGTCGACGCTTGGCCGCGACGCAGCACTCTGGCAGAAAGAGCAGTGGCGGACGGTCCTGTCGACGAAGCGAGCTGACATCGCCACGCTAATGTCTACGTTGTGTCTGCAACCCAACGTGCACGTTCGGCGGTGCCGCTCGACATGCGGTCGTTGGTGCCTACGGTGCCCGGTGTGCCCTGGTGGGGTGCCGTGGCGATCGCAGCCGGAACGACGCTTCTCGGGGTGCTGCTCGACAGCGCACGCGGGAACGAGCTGACCTCTGCGTTCACTGTCTTCTACGTGCTCGGCTGCGTCGCGGCCGTGGTGGCGGTGCGCTATCGCGGACTGTTCACGGCCATGGCCCAGCCGCCTCTGCTGCTGGTCCTCGCGGTGCCGATCGGTCAGGAGATCGTCTCCTCCGCCAGCACCGGCGGATTGAAGGATCTCGCGCTCAACGTCGCCTATCCGCTGGTGAACCGCTTCCCGGCGATGCTGGTGGCGACACTCCTGGCACTGGCCATCGGCGGTTTCCGGATCTTCGTGACCCGACAGAACACGGGAGTACGTGCCCGTGCGCCGCGAGAGCGGTCGAAGCCGCGGGCAGCGAAGACCGGAACCGCGAAGGACCGCCCCGCTCGCGCCGCGGGCGACCGGCCGACCCGCGCTGCGAACGACCGGCCGACCAGGCGTGCGGGCCGGGGGCGACCGGCGACGGCCACCCCTGCGGATGCACCTCGCACCGCTTCGGGCCGCGGGACGCCGGCCGCGAAGGCGTCGGTCCGGGAGGTCGCCGACACCCGATCCCGTCGCCGCGTCCGTCCCGAATCCCCGGCCGCCGAGCAGCCCGCTCCCCGGCGTGCCCGCGCTCCCCGACCTGCGGACCCGGTGCAGCCGGAGGTCCGCGAGCCGCGGCGCCGTCCGGCACCCGAGCCGGACACCGGTCGACCGGCGCCCTCCCCCGCACCCACGCAGGGCTACGAGCCGCCGCGCGTGCGGTACCGCGACCGCTACGAGGACTGACCCACACGACGAAGACGACCGGTCACGTGCCGATTCACGGCGGTGACCGGTCGTCTTCGCTCTACGGAACTACCCGGTTCAGCGACGCGACGCGCGCAGTTCGCGCGGCAGAGCGAACACCAGGGTCTCGTTGGCGGTCGTCACCGACTGCACGTCGTGGAAACCGCGCTCGTCGAGGAACTGGACGACGCCCTGAACGAGGATCTCGGGGACCGACGCGCCGGAGGTGATGCCGACGGTCTCGACACCCTCGAGCCAGGCCGGATCGATCTCCTTGGCGTAGTCGACCAGGTGCGCTGCCCGGGCACCCGCACCGAGGGCGACCTCGACGAGCCGCACGGAGTTCGACGAGTTCCGCGACCCCACGACGATCACCAGATCGCACTCGGGCGCCATCGCCTTCACCGCGACCTGGCGGTTCTGCGTGGCGTAGCAGATGTCGTCGCTCGGCGGATCCTGCAGCTGTGGGAACTTCTGGCGCAGACGCTGCACGGTCTGCATCGTCTCGTCGACGCTCAGGGTGGTCTGGGACAGCCAGATGACCTTCGACGGATCGCGCACGGTCACCGAATCGACGGCGTCGGGACCGTCGACGAGCTGCACATGGTCGGGGGCCTCACCTGCGGTGCCCTCGACCTCCTCGTGGCCCTCGTGACCGATGAGCAGGATGTCGAAGTCGTCGCGGGCGAAGCGCTTGGCCTCCTGGTGGACCTTCGTCACCAGCGGGCAGGTCGCGTCGATGGTGCGCAGCTGCCGGGCAGCGGCCGATTCGTGGACCGCGGGCGACACACCGTGCGCCGAGAACACGAGCACGGCACCCTCGGGCACCTCGTCGGTCTCGTCGACGAACACCACGCCGCGGTCGGCGAGCGTGTCGACGACGTGGCGGTTGTGCACGATCTCCTTGCGGACGTAGATCGGCGCACCGTACTTGTCGAGCGCCTTCTCGACGGTCTCGACGGCGCGGTCGACGCCGGCGCAGTAGCCGCGCGGCTCGGCGAGCAGGACGCGCTTTCCGGAGGTGGAGAGACCGGCGGACCGTGTGATCCCGACTTCGAGAGGAACAGGCGCAGACATACCTCCAGAGTACGGGGCGCGTCGGAGTGTGGCTTTCCAGCTCGCAGCCGACGTGCTCCCCGGCTACCAATCACGCCGATCATCGGGCAGTCTTGGGGCATGATCCGTCCACCGTTCCTGGCACGGGTGGCTGCCGGCGTTGCTGTCACCGCGTACGAAGAGACCCTCAAGCTGCCGAGCACAGCCGTTTCGTTGCCGATGACGACGGTGAGCCAGATCCTGCAGACGACGATGCGAGTGCAGCAGGTCATGACCTCGTTCGCCATCAAGGGCGACCAGTTCTTCGAGATCTTCGGAGCGGAGCCCGCCGAGACCGCGCAGTGGGCGACCTTCGACGACGACGGCTCGACCCCTTCGGACGAGACCGCGACCTCGACGAACAGCGCCGCGAACGGCGCTCCCGGCCGGTTCGCCCTGTACTCGATCCCGCCGGCCACCGAAGCCGACGCACCCGTGGCCGAGCAGGCCGCACCGGTAAAGGCCGGCACCGCGACGACGAAGGGGCCCGCGAAGAAGACGGCAGCCGAGAAGTCTGCTCCGAAGAAGGCCGCCGCGAAGTCCGCAGACGCCGAGGTCACGAAGATCGGCGAGACCACGGACACGAAGGTCGCCTCCGACGATCGTTCCGAGATCGTCGAATACCTCGACTACGACTCGCTGACCCTCGCCCAACTGCGTGCCCGCCTGCGCGCACTGTCGGTGGACGAGCTCACAGCGGTGCTCGAATACGAGAATGCTCACGCCGCGCGTACTCCGTTCGTGACGATGCTGTCGAACCGGATCACGAGCGCGCGTAACAAGTGACGGCCGGACAGAACGCGGCACGCCCGAACTCCGCGGAGCAGCCCTGGCCCGTCCGCACCGTGGCGCAGAAGGTCGCCGGGTGGATCGACAAGCTCGGCACCATCTGGGTCGAAGGGCAGATCACGCAGATCAACGCCCGCCCCGGGACGCGGACGGCGTTTTTGACCCTGCGCGACCCGTCGGTGGACATGTCCCTGCAGGTGACCTGTTCACCCCAGTTGTTGCAGCAATCGGGGGTGCCGCTCACCGAGGGCAGCCGCGTGATCATGTTCGGGAAGATGACCTTCTGGCCCGGCCGCGGCAGCCTGGCGCTGCGAGTCACGGAGATCCGGGCCGTCGGTATCGGTGAACTGCTCGCGCGGCTCGAACGACTGCGTGCGTTGCTCGCGGCCGAGGGACTGTTCGACCCGCGGTTGAAGCGCCCCCTCCCCTTCCTGCCGCGCCGCGTCGGTCTGGTCACCAGCCGCGGCAGCGCGGCCGAACGCGACGTGCTGTCGGTCGCGCAGCGTCGCTGGCCGGCCGTGCAGTTCGACGTCCGCCACGCGACGGTGCAGGGCCCGACCGCGGTCACGCAACTCATCGACGCCATCGAAGCACTCGACAAGGACCCGGACATCGACGTGATCGTCCTCGCCCGCGGCGGCGGCAGCGTCGAGGATCTGCTGCCCTTCTCCGACGAGGCGCTGTGCCGCGCGATCGCCGCGTGTACGACGCCCGTGGTCAGCGCGATCGGCCACGAGCCCGACAGTCCGCTCTGTGATCACGTCGCCGACCTGCGGGCCGCGACCCCGACCGACGCCGCGAAGCGCGTCGTACCCGATGCGGTTGCCGAACTCGATCTCGTCGACGAACTGAGAGCACGGTCGGCGGCGGCGCTGCGCAACTGGGTCCGGCGCGAGGAACACGTGATCGCACAGTTGCGCGACCGTCCCGTCCTGGCCGATCCGTTCCGCGATCTCGACCGGCGGAACGAGGAGATCGAGCGGTTGCAGCACGCGGCACGACGCGACGTCACGCGATTGATCTCGTCGCAATCGTCGACGCTCGAACACCTGCGGGCACGGTTGGCGACCCTCGGGCCCGCGGCGACCCTGGCGCGTGGCTACGCCGTGGTCCAGCGGATCTTGCCGGGCAGCGCCCCCGAAGTGGTACGCACACTCGACGAGATGCCCATCGGCACCCAGCTGCGAGTGCGCGTGGCGGACGGCGCGGCCCGCGCCGCCGTCATGGGACACGAACGACAAGGAAGATCAGGACAGTGACGAACGCGGGAACCGACGACGCCAACGCCGATGTGCGGGAGTTCGGCTACGAGCGAGCTCGGGACGAACTCGTCAACGTCGTGAAGATGCTCGAGCAGGGCGGACTCGACCTCGACGACTCGTTGCAGCTGTGGGAGCGCGGCGAGGCACTCGCGCAGCGCTGCGAGGAACATCTCGCCGGCGCCCGCGAACGTGTCGAGCAGGCGCTCTCCCTCACGGACGACGAGGACGAAGACGACGAGTACGAGGACGAGGACGAGGACTGACCTCGACCGAGCTCACGATCAGGGCTCGGTCGCTCCGACCCGGATCAGGGTTCGAGGGGCTCGGCCCTGCCCGCGGCGGTGGCCAGGGTCGTGAACTCGGCCTCGTCGCCGGAGCCACCGATCAGGATGCGCACGTCGCCGAAGTCCGACACCCAGAGCGCTTCGACGCCCTCGCCGCCGTAGACCACCCAGTCGTGGCCCTCGACGGACCTGGTGTCGGTGGCGGTGCGGGCACCTCCGGCGACGAATCGCACCAGTTCGTCCTCACCGGCATCCGATTGGGTGAAGCGCACGTAGCGACCTGCGGGAGTGATGAAACCGACGGTGCTCGAATCGCCGCCCTGGTTACCGGAAACGATGCTGCGGCTACCGGAGTTGGGCTGCCAGTCCTCGGGCACCTCGGGGTGGCGGATCGGGAATCCGAGTTCCGCCGCGTCGTACTTCAGGCCGGCATCGATGTCGAAGCTCGGCACGGGACCCGCCGTGGGTCCGCCGGGCTTGAACTCGCACTGGCTGGCGATCGCCGCGATGAAGAGGATCAGCACGAGCAGCGGGATCAGCGACCACGCCATATCTCGACCGTCTTGCAGGATGCGAGGTTTCTTGGATGCCACCCGTCCAGTCTGACAGCTACGAAACGGGCAGGTTCAGGCCGGGCGGGTCCGACAGCCCACACCATCGGCCGTGATGAGACAATAGCCACGCGACACACACGGATCGTGCGGGCGTCCTCGGCGCCCGCTCCCTCTGCCGGCGCAACCCGCGTCGACCGAAAAGTCTCCAGGAGGCAGTAGCCCATGACGGCCAGCACCCCACGCCGCGAAGCTCCGGACCGCAACCTCGCGCTCGAACTGGTCCGCGTCACCGAGGCCGCGGCGATGGCGGCCGGCCGGTGGGTCGGACGCGGCGACAAGGAAGGTGGCGACGGCGCCGCCGTCGACGCGATGCGGCACATGGTCAGCTCCGTGTCGATGCAGGGTGTCGTCGTGATCGGTGAGGGCGAGAAGGACGAAGCGCCCATGCTGTACAACGGCGAGGAGGTCGGCAACGGCGACGGTCCGCTGTGCGACGTCGCGGTCGACCCGATCGACGGCACGACCCTCATGTCGAAGGGCGCTCCCGGCGCGATCGCGGTGCTCGCCGTGGCCGAGCGGGGCGCGATGTTCGATCCGTCCGCCGTGTTCTACATGGAGAAGATCGCCGTCGGTCCCGAGGCCGCCGACGTCATCGACATCACCGCCCCGATCGCGGAGAACATCCGCCGTGTCGCGAAGGCGAAGAACATCGCGCACGCCGACCTGACCGTGACGATCCTCGACCGTCCGCGCCACGCGCAGATCATCAGGGAGGTGCGCGAGGCGGGTGCCCGCATCCGTCTGATCTCCGACGGCGACGTCGCCGGCGCGATTGCCGCTGCACGTCCGGGTTCGGGTGTCGACATGCTGCTCGGCATCGGCGGTACCCCCGAGGGCATCATCGCCGCGGCCGCCATGCGCTGCATGGGTGGTGCGCTGCAGGGTCGCCTGGCACCGAAGGACGACGCCGAGCGCCAGAAGGCGATCGACGCCGGACACGATCTCGACCGTGTCCTCACCACCACCGATCTCGTCACCGGCGAGAACATCTTCTTCTGCGCGACCGGCGTCACCGACGGTGAGCTGCTCCGCGGCGTCCGCTACTCCGCCGGGGGCGCGGAGACGCAGTCGATCGTGATGCGCAGCAAGTCGGGCACGGTCCGCATGATCGAGGCGTACCACCGCCTGCAGAAGCTCAGCGAGTTCTCGTCCATCGACTTCCACGGTGTCGCCGGCTCCCCGCCGCCCATGCCCTGATCATCACTGCCCTGATCATCACTGCCCTGATCATCACTGCCCTGATCGTCACCGATCCTTCCGAGGAGGGGCACTGCACCGAGTTCTGGTGCAGTGCCCCTCCTCGTTCGTTCCGGCGGCATAACGTGGAGGACATGACCGACACCGAACAGTCTTCTCAGCAGTTCCGTATCGAACGCGACACGATGGGCGAGGTCCAGGTTCCGGTCGACGCCTTGTGGCGCGCCCAGACGCAGCGCGCCGTGGAGAACTTCCCGATCTCGGGCCGTGGACTCGAACGCGCACAGATCCGCGCGCTGGGTCTGCTCAAGAGCGCCTGCGCCCGGGTGAACAAGGACCTGGGTCTGCTCGACCCCGACAAGGCCGACGCGATCGTCGCGGCCGCCGATGCCATCGCCGCGGGTGAGTACGACGACCAGTTCCCGATCGACGTCTTCCAGACCGGTTCGGGCACGAGCTCGAACATGAACACCAACGAGGTGATCGCGTCGCTCGCCGCGAAGGCCGGCGTCACGGTCCACCCCAACGACGACGTCAACATGTCGCAGTCGTCGAACGACACTTTCCCCACCGCGACGCATGTCGCCGCGACCGAGGCGACGGTGAAGGATCTGATCCCCGCCCTCGAGCACCTGCACGGTGCCCTCGACGAGAAGGCGAAGGAGTGGCGCACGGTCGTCAAGTCGGGTCGTACGCACCTGATGGATGCGGTCCCGGTGACCCTGGGCCAGGAGTTCGGTGGTTACGCCCGCCAGATCGAGGCCGGGATCGAACGTCTCCGCGCGACCCTCCCCCGCCTCGGCGAACTGCCGATCGGCGGTACCGCGGTGGGCACGGGCCTCAACGCACCGGCGGATTTCGGGGCGCGTGTCGTGGCCGTGCTCGTCGAGACCACGGGGCTCGACGAGTTGCAGGGGGCCCGCAACAGTTTCGAGGCTCAGGCCGCGCGTGACGCTCTGGTCGAGGTGTCCGGGGCGCTGCGCACCGTCGCCGTGTCGCTGACGAAGATCGCCAACGACATCCGCTGGATGGGGTCCGGTCCGCTCACGGGTCTGGCCGAGATCCAGCTCCCCGATCTGCAGCCCGGTAGTTCGATCATGCCGGGCAAGGTCAATCCAGTTCTTCCCGAAGCGGTTACGCAGGTCGCCGCACAGGTGGTGGGCAACGACACCACTGTGGCGTGGAGCGGCGCGGCCGGGGCGTTCGAACTCAACGTCTACATCCCGGTGATGGCCCGCAACGTCCTCGAGTCGATTCGTTTGCTCGCCAACGTCTCCCGACTGTTCGCCGATCGCTGCATCACCGGGCTGGTCGCGAACGTCGAACATCTGCGCACACTGGCGGAGTCGTCGCCGTCGATCGTCACTCCCCTCAACTCCGCGATCGGATACGAGGAGGCGGCCGCCGTCGCCAAGGAGGCGCTGAAGGAGAAGAAGACGATCCGTCAGACCGTCGTGGACCGCGGCCTCGTCGGCGACCGCCTGAGCGAGGAGGAACTGGACCGCCGCCTCGACGTCCTGGCGATGACGCGGGTGGACGAGGAGTCCTGACCCGCAGGGTCCCGGCCGGCCCCCGCCTGCAGCCGCTACGAATTTCACCATCCGCTACAGCAACTCGGAATGTGCTGTAGCGGATGGCGAAAACGTGAGCGGATAGCGAGGGCTCAGCGAGTCGGGGAGTCACCTCATTCCTGGACCACCTCGGTCCCGGCGCCGGGCGCCCACGTGATGTAACCGAACTGGAAGTTGCTTCGCGCACCGTCGGGGGTCTGTTCCTCGTCGGTGATCGGGAAGCCCAGGTCGCCACCGGCACCACCCGCGGCCTCCCAGGCCGTGCGGATCTCACCCCACACGATGTGGGAATCGGTGTCGGGGCTCCACGCGATGATGCCGCCCTCGAACTCCGCGACGTAACCGTCGCCGACTTCCTCCTGCTGGCCGGTCGCGGCGCCGAGCGGGCTGGACGCACCGCCGACCTCGTCGTACTTCTGCAGGATCGGCCCGCTGAGTTCGACCTGCTCGCCGTCCGGTCCCGGCACCGCACTGGACCGATCCGCCGCGGGCTCGTCGGCCTCGGGCGAATCGTCGCCCTGCGTGATCGATTCGACGGCGCTCTCCGCCCCGGATGCCACGCTCTCCGCGGCGGACTGGACCGCGCTGGTCGCGCTGCCCACCGTGTCCTCCGCGGATTGGTCGTCGCTGCAACCGGCGACCACCAGTCCGATCGCCGCTGCGGCCGCCACCAACGCTGCTCTGCGTCGGGGAATTCGATTCATCGGTTCGCTCCTGTCACTGAGAGGACGGGTACCTGATTTCAGGGTGCCCGACTCCTCGGCGACACAACCCGGTTTCCGGTGATTCCGTGCCGTGCACCAATCCGCCCCACCCCAGGACTCCTGCCGTTACCATGCGACGCAGCCGACGCCGAGGAGAACGATGAGCACACAGACCGCCACCGCGCAGGACGCCGTCGCCACGGTGACCGATTTCCTGGAGGCAACGGCCGCGGAGGACATCGACCGCGCCGCCTCGCTGATCACCGACGACATCGCGTGGCACAACACCTGGCTCCCCACCATCCGCGGCGGTTCCCGGGTCCGGAAGATCCTCGCCGGTCTCGCGCGACCTTCGGTGGGCTTCGGCGTCGTCGTCCACCACATCGCGGCCGACGGCGACATCGTGCTCACCGAACGCACCGACATCCTGCGCTTCGGGCCGGTGAGCATCGAGTTCTGGGTGTGCGGCACCTTCGAGTTGCGCGACGGACGGATCGCCGTGTGGGACGACCACTTCGACGTCCTCACCTTCCTTCGCGGAACCGTCGTGGGCGTCCTGCGTGCCGTCCTGCGTCGCTCCTGACGATCCTCACCCCACCGCTCCCCCCCAGGGCGCCCGCATAGAATCCGTTCGTCGCCGAACCGTTCGGCGACGGATCAGCAGGGAGCGATGACATGTCCGACGCCGAGCACACTCCGGGATTCACGACGGGTCTGGAGATCCGGCGCGAAGTGATGGGTGACGACTTCGTCGAGCGGGCGTTCGAACGTTCCCGCGGCACCGACTCCGAGGCGATGCAGGAGTTCGTGACCGAGCACGCCTGGGGTGCCGTGTGGTCGCGTCCCGGCCTGGACCGGCGCAGCCGCAGCCTGCTCAACCTCGGCATGCTCATCGCGCTGCGCGCCGAGAACGAGCTGCGCGGACACGTCCGCGGTGCCCTGCGAAACGGGCTCGGCCGCACGGAGATCGTCGAATCCGTCATCCACTGCTCGGCGTACTGCGGCGCTCCCGCCGGACTCGCTGCGATGCGCGTGGTCCAGGAAGTGCTCGAGGCCGAACTCGGCCCCCTCTCCGAGGGCACCGATGCCTCCGACGAGGTCTGACGACGACGGCGCGCCCGGCGGATGCCGGACGCGCCGTTCGATCATGCTCGGGTGTCAGGCGCCCGGAGCGAACTCCTCGAGCATCTCCGTCACGAGTGCTGCGATCGGCGACCGTTCACTGCGGGTGAGCGTGACGTGCGCGAACAGCGGATGTCCCTTGAGCTTCTCGATGACCGCCGCGACACCGTCGTGCCGGCCGACACGCAGGTTGTCGCGCTGGGCGACGTCGTGGGTGAGCACGACGCGCGATCCCGCACCGAGCCGCGACAGGACGGTGAGCAGCACGTTGCGTTCGAGCGACTGTGCCTCGTCGACGACGACGAACGAATCGTGCAGCGACCGGCCGCGAATGTGCGTGAGCGGCAGCACTTCCAGCATTCCGCGGCTGAGCACCTCCTCGAGCACCGCCGGGCTGGCGAGTCCTTCGAGGGTGTCGAAGACCGCCTGCCCCCACGGATTCATCTTCTCGGCCTCGGTACCCGGCAGGTAGCCGAGTTCCTGCCCACCCACCGCGTAGAGCGGCCGGAAGACCACCACCTTGCGGTGGGTTCGTCTTTCCAGGACGGCCTCGAGTCCCGCCGTCAGTGCCAGCGCGGACTTTCCGGTTCCGGCCTTGCCGCCGAGGGAGACGATGCCGACGGATTCGTCGAGCAGCAGGTCGAGGGCGACGCGCTGTTCGGCGGAGCGCCCGTGCAGTCCGAACGCCTCCCGGTCGCCGCGGACGAGCTGCACCCGCTTGTCGGCGGTGACCCGGCCGAGCGCGCTGGAGGAGCCACCGAGAAGCCTGATCCCCGTGTGGCACGGCAGATCCCGCGCATCGTCGATGTCGACGATGCCCTCGGTGAACATCTCGTCGATGAGGGTCCGGTCGACCTCGAGTTCGGTCATGCCCGTCCATCCCGAGATCACCACGTCCTGGGCGTGGTACTCGTCGGCGTCGAGGCCGACGGCACCGGCCTTGACGCGCAACGGGATGTCCTTGCTGACGAGCACCACGTCGCGTCCCTCGGTGGCCAGGTTCAGGGCGCACGCGAGGATGCGGGAGTCGTTGGTGTCGGTGCGGAATCCCGCGGGCAGGACCATGGGGTCGGTGTGATTGAGCTCCACGTGGAGGGTGCCACCCTCGTCCCCGATAGGGATGGGCTGGTCGAGGCGTCCGTGCCGCTGCCGCAGGTCGTCGAGCAGGCGCAGCGATTCGCGAGCGAACCAGCCGAGTTCGTGGTGGTGCCGTTTCCCTTCGAGTTCGCCGATCACGACCAGCGGAAGGACGACTTCGTGCTCGGCGAACCTGGTGACCGCCCAAGGGTCGGAGAGCAACACTGAAGTGTCCAGCACGTAGGTGCGTACAGCGGATTCTTTCGCAGCGGCGGTACCGGAGGCGTGGCCGGAGCGGGTGGGGACGGAGCGTGTTGCGTTCACGTGGGGCTCCTCGGCCCGGACGGCACCGTCCGGACGTATTCGGTGGGCCGGTGGGTCCCCGGTGTCGTCACGACCACGGAGGCCCGGTGCCGGCCCCCTCGCTCGGACTGTGTCAGCCACACGATCAGGGACCTCCCGTGTAGACGGCACCTGCGCCGCCTACACCCCCGACGCTAACCCCGATACGGACGATTCGCTCGATGGTGGAGCATGCGTGTCGGTGAAGTTTGCGTAAACGTCGTCTCGGGAGTGTTTGTGCGCCTCAGAGGTATGCACGAACGTCGTGGATCCGACCCCGCTCGACGGGTCCGATCCACCGAAATTCTGATTCGGGTCAGCGCAGCGACGCGGTGAGTTCTTCGGTCTCGCGGTCGCGGCGACGCGCTGACGCGGTGATCGACTCGATCAGCGCGTCCGTGGTCTCGACCCGGCCGACCCGCTTGGCGACGTACTGGAGCGCCATGAGGTGCTCGTCGCGGGAGAAGTCGGCGGTGGAGTCGAGGGCCATGAACGGCGCGACGTCGCTCATGAAGGCGTCGGCGGCGCTGAGCATACAGCCCATGTGTGCGTAGACGCCGGTGACGATGAGCTGGTCGCGGCCGTTGTGCGCGAGCAGCTGACGGAAGTCGGTGCGCTGGAACGCCGAGTAGCGCCACTTGGTGACCTGGATGTCGTCCGGGCCGGGGGTCAGTTCGTCGATGACCTCGGTGTCGCGGCCGGTGCTCAGCCCGACGCCCCAGAAGTCGGCAAGGATGCCGCGACGCGACGGATGCTGGTCGCCGGGCTGCATCGTGTAGACGACGGGGATACCGGCGGCCAGGCACGCCTCGCGGAGGCGGACGATGTTGGGCACCACGGTCGCGAGGGGTTCGGCATCGCGCCGGTAGGCGTCGATGAAGTATTTCTGCATGTCGTGGATCAGCAGTGCACAGCGGGACGTATCGATCGTCCAGTCCACCCGAGCAGTGGGAATCTCGTCGCTGGTAGGCAACTCGTACGGATCGATGCTCGGGATGGCCATGCGACTTCCTTCTGCTGTTCGGGGTACGCGTGCGGGCACCGACAGTGTCGGCATGCGTAGGCTACCCTAACCAGCCCTACGGTGGGATGTCTCGACCCCTGATACGCCGACCGGCCCGCACCGGAGATCGGTGCGGGCCGGTCGGCGACAGTAGGAAGCCGTCAGATCAGACGCCAGTCCTCGAGGCCCTCGTACAGCGGCACGGACTGTGCCAGGGCGCTCACGCGGGTCCGCAGCGACTCGGCGTCGGCGCCACCGACGAGCGTCTGCGCGATGATCTCGGCGACCTCGGTGAACTGCTCGTCGCCGAAACCGCGGGTCGCGAGCGCCGGGGTGCCGATGCGCAGGCCCGAGGTGACCATCGGGGGACGCGGATCGAACGGCACGGCGTTGCGGTTGACGGTGATGCCGACCTCGTGGAGGGCGTCCTCACCCTGCTGGCCGTCGAGCTGCGAGTTGCGCAGGTCGACCAGGACCAGGTGCACGTCGGTGCCACCGGTGAGCACCGAGATGCCCTTGTCGGCGACGTCGGACTGCGACAGGCGGTCGGCGATGATCCGGGCACCGGAGAGGGTGCGCCGCTGGCGGTCCTTGAACTCGTCGCTCGCGGCGATCTTCAGCGCGACGGCCTTCGCGGCGATCGCGTGCATGAGCGGTCCGCCCTGCTGACCGGGGAAGACGGCCGAGTTGATCTTCTTCGCCCATTCCTGCTTGGCGAGGATCAGGCCGGAACGCGGGCCACCGAGGGTCTTGTGCACGGTGGTGGAGACGACGTCGGCGTAGGGCACCGGCGACGGGTGCAGGCCTGCGGCGACCAGACCGGCGAAGTGCGCCATGTCGACCCACAGGTAGGCACCGACCTCGTCGGCGATGGAGCGGAAGGCGGCGAAGTCCTCGTGGCGCGGGTAGGCGGACCAGCCGGCGACGATGACCTTCGGCTTCTCGCGCAGCGCGATGTCGCGGACCTCGTCCATGTCGATGCGGTGGTCGTCCTTGCTGACCCCGTAGGACGCGACGTCGTACAGCTTGCCGGAGAAGTTGAGCTTCATGCCGTGCGTGAGGTGGCCGCCGTGCGCGAGGTCGAGACCGAGCAGCTTCTCGCCGGGGGTCATCAGCGCCATGAGCACCGCCGCGTTCGCCTGCGCACCCGAGTGCGGCTGCACGTTCGCGAAATCGGCGCCGAAGAGCTCCTTGGCGCGGTTACGGGCGAGGTCCTCGACGATGTCGACGTTCTCGCAGCCGCCGTAGTAGCGGCGGCCGGGGTAACCCTCGGCGTACTTATTGGTCAGGACGCTGCCCTGGGCCTGGAGGACGGCGCGCGGCACGAAGTTCTCCGACGCGATCATCTCGAGCGTGTCGCGCTGACGCGACAGCTCGCCGGCCATGGCCTCGGCGACCTCGGGATCGAGGTCGTTCAGTGCGGCAGTGTTCACGTCGGCGCCGGGCGCAGCGGTCATCGAGGTTTCTCCAAGCAGAGGACGTCAGGGATACGTCCTCCAGTCTACGAAGGCCGTCCACGGCTCCGGAAGCCGGTCCCCGAGCGACCTGCGGTTCACCGCAGGCTGCTGGGCACCAGGGGTTCGTCGAGCAGGCGCCGGAAACGGTCGGCGCGCTCGGCTCCGGCCGGAACCTGCCCGAGCCAGCTGCCGAGGAGCCGGTAGCCCTCCACATAGGTGCTGATATAGGCGCGCCACAACGGCGACGACAGGAATCGCAGCGACTGCCGGGCACGTTCGGGGCTCGACAGCGACCAGCGCTGCAGGAATTCCACGACCTCGTCGTGGCTGCGCCCGCGGTCGTGGAGCAGCAGGGCGGCGTCCTGCCGCACCGAGAGCAACTGCTCGGACGCCTCGGACAGTTGCTCGGCCAGTTCGCCGTCGAACCGGAGCCCGAGATCGGCGTAGATGTCCTGCGCCCACTCCCCCCAGCCCGGGCCGACGATCGCTTCGAGCGCAAGATCGGCGAGCCCTTCCGCCATGAGGCACTGCGGGGTGTTGACGAGGAACAACGTCTGCTCGGCCTGACCGCCGGCGACGAGACCGGCCTCCTTGCGGCAGTGCTCGGTGTGGTGCCCGGGATACGCCTCGTGCGCGATCAGCCGCGGTAGGTGCGCCATCGTCTGTTCGAGATCGGAGTTGATCGCGACCCGCGAACGGTAGTCGCCGAGGTAGTAGTTGAAGCCCGACCACGGCTTGTCGCCGACGATCTCGTACTCGACACGCTCGGTGTCGGGCAACGGGTAGACCGCCCGCACCTTCTCCCGTAGAGCGCTCGAGAACGCGTCGACGCATTCGGCGAGACGATCGGCGGGGATCACATCGGACCTGCGGTGGGCCTGCATCCGTTCGGTGAGCGATCCGGTGCCGGGCAGCAACGCATCGAGGCGACGGTGCGCGTCGCGGTAGGTGTCCTCGTCGCCGGGCGCGATGCGGACGTCGAAGTATGCCTCGACCTCGTCGACGAAACCGATCTCCTCCCCCGCGAACTTGCGGGCCGAGCAGTCGAGGGCGCGCAGATGCACGTCGAGGAAACGGGTGCGCTCGTCGGACAGTGCCGCACCGGGAAGTTCGTCCCGCAGGCGTCGCGCGGTGTGTGATAGATCACGGGGATCGGGGATCGGGGCGTTCTCGACCTTCCGCCGCAGCGCGGGATCGCCGGTGTAGGCGTCGACGAACCCGTCCTCGAGCCGGTCGAAAGCCAGGCCCAGCAGCAGATATTCGTTCACGAAGTCGTCGGCTCCCATACCGGCCGAGCGTAGTCGCTCGTCGGCGACCCGACACGGGAGAACCCGCCGGGGTGGGGACCCGGGGAGGCATCCGCCTGTGTCAGCGAGCACAATCCGTTACATGGACATGCAACGCCGCATCCGCCGCGCCACCGGGAAGCCGTGCCGATGGCTCGTCTGAACGAACCGAGCCCGTATGTCGAGTTCGACCGCAAGCAGTGGCGGACGCTGCGGAAGTCGACTCCCCTCGTCCTCACCGAGGACGAACTCATCGGGCTTCGGGGCCTGGGCGAGCAGATCGACCTCGCGGAGGTCGCGGAGGTGTATCTCCCCCTCGCCCGGTTGATCCACCTGCAGGTCGCAGCGAAGCAGCGGTTGTTCGCCGCGACCGCGACCTTCCTCGGGGAGAAGCATCCCGACCAGCAGGTGCCGTTCGTGATCGGTGTGGCCGGTTCGGTGGCGGTCGGCAAGTCCACCACGGCCCGTGTGCTGCAGGCGTTGCTGGCACGCTGGGACCATCACCCGCGGGTGGATCTCGTGACCACCGACGGGTTCCTCTACCCCACCAAGGAACTGGTGCGGCGCAACATCATGCACCGCAAGGGTTTTCCCGAGAGCTACGACCGGCGCAAACTGCTGCGGTTCGTCACCGAGGTCAAGTCGGGAGCGAAAGAGGTTGCGGCGCCGATCTACTCCCACATCTCGTACGACATCATCCCGGGTCAGTACCACATCGTGCGGCAGCCGGACATCCTCATCATCGAGGGTCTGAACGTGCTGCAGACCGGTCCGCGGTTGATGGTCTCCGACCTGTTCGACTTCTCGATCTACGTCGACGCGCGTATCGAGGACATCGAAAAGTGGTACGTGGAACGCTTTCTCGCGCTACGTAAGACGTCCTTCGCGGATCCCGAGGCGCACTTCCACCACTACGCGAACCTGTCGGACCGGGACGCGATGAGTGCCGCGAAGGAGATCTGGCACTCGATCAACCTGCCGAACCTGGTGGAGAACATCCTGCCGACGCGTCCCCGCGCGACCCTGGTCCTGCGCAAGGACTCGGATCACGCCATCAACCGGCTCCGGTTGCGCAAGCTCTGACGCGCCCCGCCGCTCGGCCCTGTTCCAGGCGCCGAACCGGCGGGTGCCGTCAGGCGCCGAACCGGCGGGTGCCGTCAGGCGCCGAACCGGCGGTGCCGGGCGGCGTAGTCGCGCAGCGCGCGCAGGAAGTCGACCCGGCGGAACTCGGGCCAGTACGCCTCGGTGAACCAGATCTCCGAGTAGGCGGACTGCCAGAGCAGGAATCCGGACAGTCGCTGCTCGCCGGAGGTACGGATCACGAGGTCCGGATCGGGTTGACCGGACGTGTAGAGGTGGCTGTCGACACCGTCGACCGTCACGGACTCGACGAGCTCTTCGCCACGCAACCCCTGCGCGTAGCGCACCCGCAGGAGCGACTGCACCGCGTCGACGATCTCCTGGCGACCGCCGTACCCGACGGCGACGTTGACGTGCGTGCCCGTCCGGCCCGCGGTGCCGGCCGCGGCCTCGTGCAGCCGCTTGGCGTGGTCGGCCGGGAGCAGGTCGGTGGTGCCGACGATCTTCACGCCCCAGTTCTGGCCGGGCGCGGAGATCTCCTCCACCACGTCGGAGATGATCTCGAGCAGAGCATCGAGCTCCTCCGGGTCGCGCCGGAGGTTCTCGGTGGACAGCAGGTAGATCGTCGCCGTCTCGATACCGGCCGCGTCGCACCAGCTCAGCAGCTCGGCGATCTTCTTGGCACCTTCGCGGTGGCCGTGACTGACGTCGGTGAAGCCGTTCTCGCGCGCCCAACGCCGATTGCCGTCGCACATGACCGCGACGTGTCGCGGATGCCGTGCTCCGTCGAGTTCCTTCAGCAGCCTGCGCTCGTAGAGCCGGTACAGCAGTCCGCGGACGCTCACCCCGTCATCACCACGCGAGTCACATTACGCCCAGGCGTACGGACGGTCGCGTCGGTGGTCACAGAGTCTCCCGGAGCGCCCTCACGGGCTGTAACGTGACGACGAAACAAACCTACGGGTGCGTAGGTTACTGATCGGTACCGAGAGGAGCGCACGCATGACGGCATTCGGCCTCGAGGAACTACCCGTCAAACCGCGGATGCGCGGATGGATCCACGCCTGGGCCTTCGGTGTGGCCGTCATCGCCGGCGTCGCCCTCGTCTCGGCCGCCGCCTTCCTCGCCGACCGCCCGGACGCCGTACTCCCCGCGACCATCTACAGCCTCACCGTGTGCGGTGTGTTCGGCGTCAGCGCGCTCTACCACCGCCTGAACTGGGGGCCCCGGTCCCGCGTGTGGATGAAGCGCGCCGACCATTCGATGATCTTCGTGTTCATCGCCGGCAGCTACACCCCGTTCGCGACACTCGCCCTGCCCCCGGAGTCCGGGCGACCGCTGCTGATCGTCGTGTGGGCGGGCGCGCTGGCGGGCGTGGCCCTGAAGATGCTGTGGCCTACGGCGCCGCGCTGGGTCGGTGTGCCGCTGTATCTGCTGCTCGGATGGGCCATCGTGCCCGTTGCCGGACAGCTGGTCGCCGAGGTCGGTCTCGCTCCCATGCTGCTCCTGCTGGTCGGAGGGCTGTTCTACAGCGGAGGAGCGATCCTCTACGCGACCCGCTGGCCCGATCCGTGGCCCGCGACCTTCGGGCACCACGAGTTCTTCCACGCGGCCACGGTCATCGCGGCACTGTGTCACGCGATAGCGGTGTGGCTCGTGATTCTCGGTTGAAACCTCACCGACCGCTTCGTGCAACTTCTCACACCACCTGAAGCATCCGGCACCCGTTTGTAGACTCGCGGGGGATGTCTATTCCGTTGCTCGCCTTCGAACTGACCGAGACCAACAGGGACTGGCTGATCCACCGGCCGCTCGCGATCGTGAGTTACATCGTCGTCGCGATCGTGCTCCGCTTCGTCCTCCACCGACTGATCGACCGCATGACGAAGCCGCGTGAGAAATCCGGCAAGCCCCGCCGATCGTTCCTCGCACCGCTGCAGGAACGCGCCGAACGCGCCATCGGTGATCCCTACGCGCGCGAACGCCGGATCCAGCGTGCCCAGACGATCGGCTCGGTATTCAAGTCCGGTGTGTCGGTCGTCGTGCTCGTCTGGGTGGTGCTGCAGACGCTCGACACGCTCGGCTTCAACGTCGCGCCGTTCATCGCCTCGGCCGGTATCGCCGGCGTTGCTCTTGGTTTCGGTGCGCAGAACCTCGTGCGGGACTTCATCTCGGGCATGTTCATGCTGCTCGAGGACCAGTACGGTGTGGGCGACGTGGTGGACCTCGGCGACGCGGTGGGCACCGTCGAGTCGGTCGGCCTGCGCGTGACGACCGTCCGCGACATCGACGGCACCCTGTGGTTCTGCCGCAACGGCGAGATCCTGCGCGTCGGCAACATGAGCCAGGGCCACGCGGTCTCCGTGATCGACGTACCCATCGCACCGACCTCCAATGTCGACCGCGCCTGCCAGATCGCCCTGCGGGCCGTACTCGACGCCGTCGAACGCGAGGACATCGCACCCGACGTCCTGGAGAAGCCCGAACTGCTCGGGGTCAACTCCGTGACGGCGGGTGCGGTGACGCTGCGGCTGACCGTGCGCGTGCGCGCCGGCAAGCAGTGGGCGATCCGCCGCAGTCTCACCCGCGCGGTGCTCGAGGCGTTCGATCAGAACGGCATCGAGTCGCCGAACGTCGCGGTCGCAGCCGCCGTGAGCAGCTAGACCCTCGAAGTAGAGGACCGAGCGCACCGATTCACCGCCCCTGGCACCGCCTGGCCCCGACGAGTCAGAGCGCGGCGAGCACCTCGCGCAGATCCGTCTCCGTCGTCACCGGCCGATCGCACACGAAGCCCCGGCACACGTAGGCCGCGGATGCTCCGTCGACGAGCGGCCGACCATCGAGCAGCGGCGACGAGTCGGGTTCGCCGCCCACCACGATCGCTCCCCCCGGTGCGAGCCGGCGCGCGAGGTCGAGGAGTGCGCCGCCACCCGCGACGGCGACCTGCAGCGGACCGCGCACCGACGCCTCGGCCACGGTCAGCCAGTGCCCTCCGGCACGCGGCGCTTTCTCGAGCAGGATCGAGGCCGCCGACAGCGACAGCGCGGCGGCATCGGCGTAGCGGGGGTCGTCGTGCACCAGCGCGGACAGACCGAGCAACGCCTCGGCGATCAGCGACGCCCCCGACGGCGTCGCCCCGTCGACCGGATCGCGCGGCCGGGCGACCAGCGATTCGGCGTCGTGCGCGGTGTCGAACCAGCTCCCGGGACGTTCCGGATCCGCGAACTGCGTGAGCGCGACGTCGGCGAGTTCTCGCGCGCGCTCGACCCAGCTCCGATCCCCGGTCCCCTGATGGACGGCGAGCAGCGCGGTGACGAGTGCTCCGTAGTCCTCGAGCACGCCCACCGGAGATCCGACGACACCTCCGAGCGACGCGCGGCGCAGTCGTCCGTCGACGAGGTGCCGGTCGAGCAGGAACCGCGCGCACCTCGCCGCCGCGTCGATCCAGGCGGGTTCGCCCAGTGCGATGCCGGCCTCTGCCAGTGCGGTGATCGCGAAGCCGTTCCACGCGGTGACGACCTTGTCGTCGCGTCCGGGTTGCGCGCGATCCTGCCGGGCCGCGAACAGGCGTGCCCGCACGTCGGCGAGACGGGCCGGATCGTCGGGCTCGTCGAGCAGCTGCAACACCGAGGTGCCGTGTTCGAAGGTGCCGCCGGGAGTGACGGTGAAGGCCTCCGCGGCCCACCGGCCGTCGTCCGCGCCGAGCACCTCGACGAGCTGATCGGGGGTCCACACGTAGGTCAGGCCCTCGACCCCGTCCGTGTCGGCGTCGAGCGCCGAGGCGAATCCGCCGTCGGTGGTGAGCAGGTCGCGCAGCAGGAATTCGGCGGTCTCCCGGGTGACCCGCGTCGGCAGTTCCGCGCCGGTCACCCGCGCGAGGTGCGCGTACAGCCGTAGGAGCAGCGCGTTGTCGTAGAGCATCTTCTCGAAGTGCGGCACCGTCCAGGCGGAGTCGACGCTGTAGCGGGCGAAACCGCCACCGAGCTGGTCGTAGATCCCACCTCGCGCCATCGCGTCGGTCGTGCGCTCGACGAGACCGAGCGTGTCGGCGGAGCGCGTGCGCTCGTATCCGCGCAGCAGGCCCTCGAGCAGGTTGGACGGCGGGAACTTGGGTGCGCCCCCGAAGCCGCCGTGTTCGCGATCCTCGTCGGTGGCGATCGCAGCGGCCGCCGCGTCGAGCAGGACCGCCTCGACAGCGGCCTCCCCGACGGGCAGTCCCCCGCTGCTCCGACGGAGTTCGGTGGCCACGGCGTCGGCGGCCTGCGAGACCTCGTCGCGCCGGTTGTGCCAGGTCTGGGTGATGGCCTCGAGAAGTTGGACGAAGGACGGCATGCCGCCGCGCGGCGTGTTCGGGTAATACGTGCCGCAGTAGAAAGGCGAGCCGTCGGGGGTGAGGAAGCAGGTCATCGGCCATCCGCCCTGACCGGCCATGGCGACGGTCGCGTTCATGTAGACCGCGTCGATGTCCGGCCGTTCCTCACGGTCGACCTTGATGCACACGAAGTTCTCGTTCATGACAGCGGCCGTGGCCTCGTCCTCGAACGACTCGTGTGCCATGACGTGACACCAGTGGCAGGCCGCGTACCCGATCGACAGCAGGATCGGCACGTCGCGCTCGCGCGCCTCCGCGAGCGCGTCGTCGCCCCATTCCTGCCAGTGGACCGGATTGTCGGCGTGCTGCCTCAGATAAGGGCTCAGGGCGTCGGCCAGTCGGTTCGCCATGCCCCCACGCTACGGAAGGAGCACCGCCGGTGACGGCCGGTCGTCAGCTTCCCTTGGTGGGTTCCGGACGTTCCGGACCGGTGGCCTTCGTGCCGCCGGCCTTCTCCTCGGCTCCGCCGGGCATCGCACTCGGCAGCGTGCCGTCGTCCACGGCCTGGTCGGGTTCGGGATGCTCCGGCTGGAAGTTCTCGGGCAGCTTCTTCAGCCGCTTGTTCATGTTCCAGATCAGCAGAGCGGTCGCGACCAGCAGGACCACCACGATGGCCAGTCCGAGCGGAGACGCCTTGCCGAACTCGGGGCCGGTCGGCTCCTGGGCCAGAATCTCGACGGCCAGAACATCGACCGCGAGCGTGCCTATCGTCATTTGCCCTGTCCGTCCTCGATGCCCGCGAACAGATCCGTCTCGGGAAGTACCGTGCTCACGCGGGTCTTGGCCAACTCGAACTCCTCGGTCGGCCACACCTTCTGCTGGATGTCCAACGGCACCGCGAAGAAGGATCCGTTGGGGTCGATCTGGGTGGCGTGGGCCCGCAGCGCGTCGTCGCGCTTCGGGAAGTAGTCGCCACAGGTGATCTGGGTGGTCACGCGCCCCATGATGTCGCCCTGCTCGGTGCGCCACTTGTTGAGCCACTGCTCCATCGGGAACGGCTCCCCGCGACGCTCGTACTCCTCGCGGAACAGCTCGAGCCGCTTACGGATGAAACCGTGCGAGTAGTAGAGCTTGCTCACCGCCCAGGGCTCGCCCAGCTCGGGATGGAAATCCGGATCCGCGGCCGCTTCGTAGGCCGCGACCGACACCTCGTGGCACCGGATGTGGTCGGGATGCGGGTAGCCACCGTTCTCGTCGTAGGTGGTCATGACGTGGGGGCGGAACTCGCGCACCGACTGCACGAGCCGGCGGACCGGTTCGTCGAGCGGGATCGCAGCGAAGCAGCCCTCCGGCAGCGGAGGCTTGGGGTCGCCCTCGGGCAGTCCGGAGTCGACGAAGCCGAGCCACTTGTGCCGCACCCCGAGGATGCGGGCTGCCTCGGCCATCTCCTCCTGACGCACCTCGCTCATGCGTTCGCGAATGCCGGGCACATCCATGGCGGGGTTCAGGATGTCGCCGCGCTCTCCGCCCGTGAGCGTGACCACCAGGACCTCGTGTCCCTCGGCCGAGTACCGGGCCATCGTGGCCGCGCCCTTGCTCGACTCGTCGTCGGGATGGGCATGCACGGCCATGAGCCGTAGTCCGCTCACGTGTATTCCTCCACCTCACGTCGTCTGCTTCGCCGGAACCGACCCTGCGCCCGCGTCGCGGTCGCTACGGATCCGTCCTCTATAGTTCCACCTGATAATTCCGACGTCAGCCGTGACCCTGCGGCGACGCCCGATCCATCGTTCCGCTGTGAAAGCAAAGTGATGAGCAACACCCTGCCCACCGACCGGTACCCCTCCTCCCGGTACCCCGGGCCCCGCGTGTCGACACGCGGCAAGCGCTGGGGTTTCACCATCGCCGGTCTGCTCGCCGGGCTCGTCGTGGCGTTCGTGCTGTTCCAGAACAACTCGGCTCCGATCGAGTCGGAGGTGGTCGCCTTCGAGATCATCGACGACAGCACCATCGACATCCAGCTCAAGGTCACGCGGGACGATCCGTCCGAGGATGCCGTCTGCATCATCCGGGCGCGGTCGAAGGACGGCAGCGAGACCGGACGGCGCGAGGTCCTCATCCCGGCGTCCGATTCGCAGACGGTCGTGCTGACATCCACGGTCAAGACGTCACAACGCCCCGGAATGGGCGATACCTACGGCTGCAGCACCGAGGCTCCCGACTACCTCCGCGCACCCTAAAAATCTACCGCGACCAGCGGCTTCCTGCGCTTTTCCGGAGCAGCGACGATAGTGATGCTAAAATAGCCGGATACACGGTTCCACCCTTTGGGGCCGTGTATTGCTGCATAAGAGCATCAACAGACAGTACGACTTCCGTTCAGCCTGACAACCAGGGGGGACAACGGGGGTCGTGCTGTCGCGGTCGTTGCATGTGCACGACTTGTCCACGGAGCCGGGGGCTCCAACCCGAAGGAAGTGATCGAGGATGACCGAGACCCAGGTGACCTGGCTGACGCAGGAGTCGTACGACCGACTCAAGGCCGAGCTGGACCAGCTCATCGCGAATCGTCCTGTCATCGCCGCCGAGATCAACGAGCGTCGCGAGGAAGGCGACCTCAAGGAGAACGGCGGCTACCACGCGGCCCGCGAGGAGCAGGGTCAGCAGGAAGCCCGTATCCGTCAGCTCCAGGAGCTGCTGGGCACCGCCAAGGTCGGCGTCGCTCCGACCGAGTCGGGCGTGGCCCTCCCCGGTTCCGTCGTCACCGTCTACTACGCCGGCGACGAGACCGACACGGAGACGTTCTTGATCGCGACCCGCGAAGAAGGTGCCCGCAACAGCGAGCTCGAGACCTACTCCCCCAGCTCGCCCCTCGGTGGCGCCCTGATCGACGCGAAGGTCGGCGAGACCCGCGAGTACACGCTGCCCAACGGCAACACCATGAAGGTGACACTGGTGAGCGCGGAACCTTACCGCGGCTGATCGCCGAGTGCCGCACCGCGGCAGTCCCCTCCGCAGCCGAAAGGCCCGACCGGATTCGGCGGGTTCACATGATCGTCGCAACACTCTCAACGAGAGGTTGCGACGATCATGTCGTTCACGGAGGACTGCGACCGGTTCGGTAACCAACTGGCACGACTGATCGATGCCGGGATTCCGGTCAAGGAGGCCGCGGCCGCGATCGGGCTGCCCCGGCAGCGGTGCTACGCGATCTTGAGGGCCATCGACCGGCCGGCGGGTAGATCCCGTGGCCCGGCCGGCACCGCCGACCGTGCGCTGATCGTGTCTGTCTACAACGAGACCGGGTCGATCAATCGGGCGGCGAAGGCATCGAAGGTCGCGCACTCGGTGGCCCGCCGGATCCTGGTGGACGAGGGACTGGTCGGCAGGGAGAAAATCTCACCGAAGGGCAAACTCGAAGCCAAGCGTCGTTGCCTGGAGTTGATCGCAGCGGGCTGGTCGGCCAGACGAGCAGCCCGTGAGGTCGGGGTCAACGAACGCACCGCACGGGACTGGCGGCAGGGAATCCGGCGCTCGAACAATAAGCGGATCCATCCCGATGGGCGGGTCGTGGATTACCACCACGGAACCGTCTACACACAGTCTGTGACCAGTGCGACCAGAGTGACCTGCGATGACAGCGGACGGCCGGCGATCAGCGACCGGTATCTGTCGACCGAGGACCGGATCGCGATCGCCGACGGCCTGCTCGTCGAGGATTCGTTGCGGGCCATCGCCGCTCGGATCGGCAAGAACGTCTCGACCGTCTCGCGGGAGATTCGTCGGCACAGCATCGAGGGCAGCTACCTGCCGTATCAGGCCGATCGAGCCGCCGCCACGGCCCGGGCGCGGCCGAAGCAGTCCAAACTGGTGGTGAACACGGTCCTGCGGGCAGCGGTCGAGGAAGGCCTGTCCCGGAAGTTGTCACCGGAGCAGATCTCGCACCGTCTACGCCGGGATCATCCCGACGACGAAAGTATGCGGGTGAGCCACGAAACGATCTACCAAGCCCTCTACTTCCAAGCCCGAGGCGGTCTCAAAAAGCAAGTACAACAGTCACTTCGGACCGGACGGGCGAGACGTAAACCGCACCGCGCGGACGGTCAGCGGTATCAGCGATTCACCGATCCGATGGTGATGATCAGTGACCGGCCCGCCGAGGTCGCCGACCGTGCGGTGCCCGGGCACTGGGAAGGCGATTTGATCACCGGTGAGCTGAACAAGACCGCGATCGGCACCCTCGTCGAACGCACCACCCGCTACACGATGCTGCTGCACCTGCCGAACGGGCACGACGCCGAATCCGTGCGGGACGCGCTCATCGCCGCGATGAAAGACCTGCCCGCCCATCTTCGTGGCTCGCTGACCTGGGATCAAGGTGCCGAGATGGCCCGGCACAAGCAGTTCGGTATCGCTGCCGATATGGCCGTCTACTTCTGTGACCCGGCCAGCCCCTGGCAGCGCGGCACCAACGAGAACACCAACGGACTGCTGCGGCAGTATTTCCCCAAGGGCACCGATCTGAGTGTCTACAGCCCGGCGGACCTCGAGCACGTCGCCCAGGAGCTCAACGGCCGGCCACGCAAAACGCTCGGCTGGGATACTCCAGCCGAGCGTCTGCGTGATCTAATCACCACCAACTAACAGCGGTGTTGCGTCGACCCCTTGAAACCGCCATTCTCTCGGTCGGGCCTTTCGCGTGTTCACGGCAGGTGTCAGAAGATGCGCCGCGCTTTCATGTCGGAGAAGACCGGCCCCACCCGCACGACGTCGCCGGTGGTGGGTGCGTGCACCATCTGCCCGCCACCGATGTAGATGGCGACGTGACCGGGTCCGCCGGCCTGCCAGTTGCCGAACAGCAGGTCGCCGGGGCGCGCCGCGTACAGCGGCACCTCGGTGCCGATGTGCCACTGTGTCTCGGACGTGCGCGGCAGCGTGATGCCCGTCGCGGCGAAGACCGCGTACGACGTCAGGCCGGAGCAGTCGAAACCGCCGCCGGACGGCCCGTTGATATTGCCGCCACCCCAGACGTACGGCAGGCCGAGGTACTTGAAGGCAAGGTCGACGATGCGATTACCGACGTCGCCGGCTCCGCCTCCGATGCCCAGACCCAGGAACGGCGAGAGCATGCGGGCGAAGACGTGCTCGGTCGCGCGGATCTTCGCGACGTAGGGCTTCGTCTGGTTCTCGTAGTCGGGATGACCGGACGGCATGCCACCCGAGCGCTTCACCGCGCCGACGCCGGCGTTGTAGGCCGCGAGGGTCAGATCGAGGGTGTCGCCCTCGACCAGTCCGCGCTTCTTCCAGTCGTCGATGAGCTTGTAGTTGTCGCACAGGAGGTTGCCCGACGCCATGACCGGGTCGGCGATGCCGAGGACGTCGGCCTTGCCGTCACCGTCGGCGTCCTTACCGTACTGGTCCCAGGTGCCGGGCATGAACTGTCCCGGGCCGCGGGCGCCGACCGGCGAGACCGGCGCGGTCGGGCCGTACCGGAAACCGTTCTCGGCGGAGTAGAGGGCCGCGAGGACCGGCGCGGAGACCCCTTCGCACAGTTCGCCGGCCTTCTTCAGCCACGGCGCGAACACTGCGATCGCACCGATGGGTGCGAGTCGCGTTCCGGGAAGGATCGCCGGGATCGACGGCAACGTGATCCCGGTGCCCGGGATCGTGGGACCGGGTTGCGGGTTCCCGACCACACCGGTCGCCGGGGGTTGGACCGGTATTCCGAAGGGCCCGGGACGCGCGGCCGGCGGTTCGGGCACCAGAGCGGGCGGAGCTGCTTGCGGATCGGCGGGGTGCAGGGCCGCGGCCGCGTCCTCGGGCAGATGCGGCTCGATCGCTCCCGCGACCGCCGTCGTCGCATCCGCGACCGCCTGTTGTGCTCCCTGCTGCATCGGTTCCGGCAAGGACGCGACGAGATTCGCCACATCCGTGTCGGCGTTCTCGGCAGTTGCCTCGAACGACTCGATCGCCCCGTTGATCTGATCCTTGATCTCTGCTGGTAGGTCCACGCCCTGAACGAGCGCACTTGCTGCCGTAGCCACTGCCACGATGACCGCAGACGGGTCCACCGACATCCGCTACCCCCACATCCATCCATCAACCGCTCCCACCGTAGCTGTGAGGTCGATCACCAGTGCGGCTTCCGGATGTTCTTATCACATATATTCAGGAACACGTTCTAGTACTGGGACCAGTGGGACCGGTGCTTCCTGAGGGTCCGGAGTTACGGTTCCGGATAGAAGTCTGCGGCGTCCGGCTGGGTCAGGACGTCCATGATGTCCACCGGATCGACCGCGTCCTCGTCCAGCAGCGTGACGAGCGTGTCCCGCTGATCCTTCGTCACCGGTTCGCACCCGCCGGGCATCACCCACCGGTCCTCCCCCACCGGCATCACACGGGCGCACAGCAACGTCCCGGCGGGCACCTCACCCGCGAGCCAGGGCGCGGACACCTCCACCACCCGATCGCTACGGACGTCGCGCAGCGTGAGCGACTCCTCCGGCGCACTCGCCTCGACCTCGAAGACCGAACGCTCGACCGCCAGCCACGAGCGGGCGAGCTCGGCCTCGTCCTCGGGCAGCAACTCACCGCGACGCTCGACGAAATCCGCGAAGGCGCCGGCATCGAAGAGCAGGACGTCCTCGACGAGAGGATCGGCGACGGCCTCGGCCACCGCGTCGTCGTCCCCGTAGCCGGAACGCGCCTCCGCCAGCGCGACCCGCTGTTCGGCCCATCCGGGTTCGAGGGCGTGCATGGCCGCCTTCATGTACAGCCAGTCGGAGCGTTCCTCGAGCGAGTGCTCGGCGCGCCCGAGATGGCACGCCTTGTACTTGCGGCCCGACCCGCACCAGCAGCGGTCGTTGCGGCCGAGTCCCGGAACCTCCTTCGGCCGGTACCGTTCGAGCACTTCGTGGAGGGGATGTTCGTCGCCGCCCGGCACCCGGGCGAGCAGAGACAGCCCCCGTATCGCGTCCCCGCGATCGGAAGCGAAGCGCGCGAGGTCGAACAACGGGAGGTCGAAGGCGGAGTCGAGGTCGGCCGAGCGCTCGTAGTGCCGTTCGGCTTCCGTGAGGCGTCCGGTCGATTCGGCCGCGCGACCGGCGATCCAGTGCGCTGCCCCCGCCGCACGTCGCGGCGCATGGTCGAGCAGCCACAGCGCGGCCTGTTCGATCGCCTCGGGCGCGAGCTTCTCCCCCACCAGTTCGTCGTAGACGGTCTCGGCGATCTCGGGATCGGACAGCACCGAGTACAGACCGGATTTTCCCACGGCGAAACGCTCGTCGAGTTCGGCGTCGTCGCCGCGTTCGAGGGCTTCGACCAGCGACGCGAACAGGGCCACGCCGGGCACGGCGTCGACGGGGATCCCGAGCTGTTCGGCATAGATCTCGAACATTGCCCGGTCGGAGTATCCGTCGAAGTCGAAACCGTTCGGTGCCACCAGGTCTCCGCTGCGGACCAGACCGGCTCCGGCGAGCAAGTCCCCGAGCGGCAGGGACGGCGCGGAGAACGCGTCCGGTACATCGGCGAGCACGTCGAGGAAGGCGCCCCCGAGGCTCGCCACCTGCTGGCGGGCGATGGTCTGTTCGAGCGCGTGCACGAATTCGGCCTCACTACTTCGGACTTCGTCGTCGACCGGAGCGAACGACAAGCGACCGTCCCGCACGGTGAGTGCGAGCAGGTCTCCCGCCTCGTGACCCGACAGGGCTCCTTCGGGAAAGACGATCGTCTCCTTGCGGACGATCTCATCCGAATCCGGATCGTTTTGCGTGGCAGCAGCTTCGAATCCACCGGGCTGCACGAGATCGAACTCGTCGTCCTCGGAGACGAGCAGCAGGAGCGGTTCGATGTCGTCGACCGGGATCGCGTGCCGGTCGAGTTCGTCCGCGGTGAGGCGGTGTGTGAGCATCCTGCCCTCGAACAGCGCATCCGTCGCCGCGACACGGTCGTCGGACAACCACATCAACAGCGGATGCGGTTCCGACTGTTCGAGATCGATCATCACTTGCTCGGCCGAGCCGAATCCGTGCTCCTCGAGATGATCGGCAACCTCGTCGATCGTCATGGGTCCATGGCGCCGTACCGTGTCGAGCACGGTGTCCCACAGGGCGGATTCGGGATGTTCGCTGTCCGTCACCACGTGATCGTACGGCGCCCGGCAGTGCTTCCGGGGGCTATGCGGTTCCTTCCGCACGTCGCCGTCGATGTTTTCCCGATCGACACGAGAAGAAGGCGTCCTTCGGGACGCCTTCTCCTCCTGTCTTCTACGACCGGTGTGTCAGCCGAGCGCCTGTTCGACGTCGGCGAGCAGGTCGGCGGCATCCTCGATACCCACCGACAGCCGGACGAGATCCTCGGGGACCTCGAGCAGCGACCCGGCGGTGGAGGCGTGGGTCATCGCACCCGGATGCTCGATGAGCGACTCCACACCACCGAGCGACTCGGCGAGGGTGAAGATCTCGGTGCGCTTGCAGAAGTCCAGCGCGGCCTGGCGGCCACCGGCGAGGCGCACGGAAATCATGCCACCGAAGCGACGCATCTGCTTGGCCGCGTACTCGTGGCCCGGATGCGATTCGAGACCCGGGTACAGCACCTTGGTCACGGCGGAATGTCCCGACAGGAAGTCGACGAGCTTCTCGGCGTTGTCGGAGTGCTTCTCCATCCGCACCGCGAGCGTCTTGATGCCGCGCAGCGTGAGGAAGGCGTCGAACGGGCCCGGCACGGCGCCCGCACCGTTCTGCAGGAACGCGAAGGCGGCGTCGAGCTCCTCGTCGTTCGTCACCAGCGCGCCACCGACGACGTCGGAGTGACCACCGATGTACTTGGTGGTCGAATGCAGCACGACGTCGGCACCGAAGGTGAGCGGCTGCTGCAGGTACGGCGACGCGAAGGTGTTGTCGACGACGAGCTTGGCACCACCCTCGTGCGCGATGTCGGCGAGCGCCGAGATGTCGCCGATGTTGAGCAGCGGGTTGGTGGGCGTCTCCACCCACACGAGCTTGGTGTTCGGGCGCACGGCCGCGCGCACCTCGTCGGCGTCGTTGACGGCGGCGGGGGTGTACTCGATCCCCCACTGCGTGAACACCTTGTCGATGAGACGGAAGGTGCCGCCGTACGCGTCGTTGGGGATGACGAGGTGGTCGCCCGGACGCAGCACCGAACGGAGCAGGCAGTCGGTAGCGGCCATGCCCGAGCCGAACGCCCGGCCGTAGGTGCCGTTCTCGAGCGCGGCGAGGTTCGCCTCGAGGGGACGACGGGTGGGGTTGCCGGTGCGGGCGTACTCGAAGCCGTTGCGCATCTCGCCGACGCCGTCCTGGGCGAAGGTCGACGACGCGTAGATCGGCACGTTGACGGCACCGGTCTGGGGGTCGGGCTCGTACCCGGCGTGGATGGCGCGGGTCGCGAAACCGTGCTGGTTCTGGTCTGTCATGAAGATCTGTGTCCTATCGGCCTTGAGAGATGAATCCGAGCAGGTCGTGGCGGGTGATGACACCGACGGGCTTGCCGTCGTCGATCACCATGAGCGCGTCGGTGTCGCCGAACGCCTTCGTGGCGGAGTCGATCGACTCGCCCACGCCGATGTTCGGCAGCGGCGGGCTCATGTGCTTCTCGACCGGATCGGCGAGATTCGCGCGACCTTCGAAGACGGCGCTGAGCAGTTCGCGCTCGCTGACCGAACCAGCCACCTCACCTGCAGTGACGGGCGGTTCGGCACCCACGACCGGCATCTGCGAGACGCCGTACTCCCGAAGGATCTCGATGGCGTCGCGCACCGTCTCGGACGGGTGGGTGTGCACGAGGTCGGGCAGGTCGCCGCTCTTGCCGCGCAGCACGTCGCCGACGGTGGAGTCGTCGGGCTTGCCGTCGAGCGGCGCGCGGAGGAAGCCGTAGCTGGCCATCCACTTGTCGTTGAAGATCTTCGACATGTAGCCGCGACCACCGTCGGGCAGCAGCACGACAACGACCGCGTCGGGGCCCTCGCGCTCGGCAACCTGCAGTGCGGCGACGACGGCCATGCCGCAGGAGCCACCGACGAGCAGGCCTTCCTCGCGGGCGAGGCGACGGGTCATCTCGAACGAGTCGGCGTCGGAGACGGCGATGATCTCGTCGGGGATCGACGGGTCGTAGGCCGAGGGCCAGAAGTCCTCACCGACACCTTCGACGAGGTACGGCCGGCCGGTGCCGCCCGAGTACACCGAGCCCTCGGGGTCGACGCCGACGACCTTCACCGCACCGTTGGAGACCTCCTTGAGGTACCGGCCGGTACCCGAGATGGTGCCGCCGGTGCCGACGCCAGCGACGAAGTGCGTGATCTTGCCGTCGGTGTCGTTCCAGATCTCCGGGCCGGTGGTCTCGTAGTGGCTCGCCGGGCCCCCCGGGTTGGAGTACTGGTTGGGCTTCCAGCCACCGGGGAGCTCACGGGCGAGACGGTCGGAGACGCTGTAGTAGCTGTCGGGGTGCTCCGGCGGGACCGCGGTCGGGCACACGACCACCTCGGCACCGTAGGCCCGCAGCACGTTGCGCTTGTCCTCGCCGACCTTGTCGGGGCACACGAACACGCACTTGTAGCCGCGCTGCTGCGCGACCAGGGCCAGGCCGATGCCGGTGTTGCCGGAGGTGGGCTCGACGATCGTCCCGCCCGGCTTCAGTTCGCCCGACGCTTCGGCCGCATCGATCATCTTCACCGCGATACGGTCCTTGGAGCTGCCGCCGGGATTGAGGTATTCGATCTTCGCCGCTACGAGCCCCGATCCGGGTTTCACCACCGTGTTGAGCTTGACGAGGGGGGTGTTTCCGATGAGGTCGATGACGGAATCCGCAATGCGCATGACTCCATGTTCCCACGTCGTGGCTTTCCGACAGGGTGAAGGTGTACACCCCTGGGAAAACACCCCTGGGAAACGACGAAGACCCCGGACCGTGGTCCGGGGTCTTCATGGCGTACTGCTAGTCGTTCTGGAAGTAGCTGAGCAGTCGCAGGATCTCTACGTACAGCCACACCAGGGTGACGGTCAGGCCGAGGGCGACGCCCCAGGCGGCCTTCTCGGGGGCCTGTGCGCGGATCAGCTGATCGGCGGAGTCGAAGTCCAGCAGGAAGCTGAACGCCGCGATGCCGATGCACACGAGGCTGAAGATGATGGCGATCGGGCCGCCGTCGCGCAGGCCCAGGCCACCGTCGATGAAGAAGCCGGCGACGAGGTTGCCCAGCGCCAGGACCAGGACACCGACGAGGGCGCCGACGATCATGCGGGTCAGGCGCGGCGTGACGCGGATGGCGCCGGTGCGGTACACGACGAGCATGCCGAAGAACACGCCGAAGGTACCGAGGACGGCCTGCGCGATCAGAGTCGCGCCGCCGGCGCCACCGAACGTGATGTCGGTGAACATGAACGACAGCGCGCCGAGGAAGAAGCCTTCCGCCACCGCGTAGGCGAGGACGATCGCCGGGTTGTCCATCTTGCGGCCGAACGTCGCGACCAGCACCAGGACGAGGCCGATCAGACCGCCGCCGATGACGAACGGAGCTGCCAGGCCGACGTTGGAGTTGACCAGGACGTAGGAGATGAGTGCCGAGACGGCGAGCACGCCGAGCGTGATGCCGGTCTTGGTGACGACGTCGTCGATCGTCATGGTCCGCTGGTCGGTGGGACGTGCCCACGGATCCGTCTGGGGCTGACCGAATTGCTGGGTGGCCTGCGCGGCGCCCGCCGTCGCAGAGCCGAACGTGGCGTATCCGCCGCCCTCTTGCTTGGGCAGGTTGCGGAACACCGGGTTACTGGTGGTGCGCACCGTGCACTTCCCTTCTCGTGGTCGCTTCTGTCCGTTCAACGAGGCAGTAACCTCACGAGTTCCCGTTTCGTCGAGAAAGCTCGGACTAATCGGACTCTACCGGCTCCGTACCGACCTGGTCACCGTGAACTTGCGGTTGCGGCCCTCGACGCGGGTCGGCCCGACGATGCCCGACAGCGCGGGGCGGTAGTCGAGGTGGCGGTTGTAGACCGTCCACATCTGTCCTCCCGGGCGGAGGATCCGGGCTGCGGCGTCGAACATCTTGTGGGCCGCGCCGGTGTGCACGGCGGCGCCGATGTGGAAGGGCGGATTACACACCACGAGGTCGACCGACCCGGCGGCGATCGAACTCGCGGCGTCGTCGCGGAGCGTGTCGATCCGGTCGGCGAGCCCGTTCGCGGCGGCCGTCTCCGCGGCGGAGGCGACGGCGGCGGCGGAGTGATCGGTCGCGATCAGGCGAACGTCGGGCAGTTGCCGGGCGAGCATCGCGGCGAGGATGCCGGTGCCGCAGCCGAGGTCCACCGCGATCTGCTCGTCCGTGTCGTTACGGGGGAAGGCGAGACGGGGGAAGAAGTCGAGGAGGAAACGGGTACCGATGTCGAGGCGCGGGCCGGCGAAGGCGGCCCCGTGCGCGACCACGGTGAGGCCGAGTTCGTCGAGCCTCTCACGGACGGGATACGAGGCCGGTCCGGGCGTTGCTCGGCGCGCGGTGAGCACACGCGACTTCTGCCGTCCCCGCGACGCGCGGACCTCTGCGAAGGACGCAGCGAGGACGTCGTTCATCGCAAGGCTGATGTGCTTGTCGCGGCCACCGGCGAACACGACGACCTCGGGGTCGGCGTGGCGGGCCACGGTCTCGGCGATCTCGGTGAGCGCCGACAGCGAACGGGGAAGACGCAGCAGTACCACTCGGGCACCGGCGAGCAGGTCCGCGTCGAGTCCGCAGGAACGGTAGCGGTCGGTGAGATCCTCACGCTCGGCGTTCGCAGCCAGGGCGCGTTCGGCCACCACCGAGTCCTGATGCACCCGGATCCGCTCCGCGCCGAACCGGACGGCCGCACCCAGGGTCAGGGCGCCGTACTGGTCGTCGACGACCACGATCGTGCCCGGCGCTGCGGATTCCAGTGCGGGCGCGGCTTCGTCGAGGAGCAGGCGATCGGCCCCGTCGACGGCGAACAGGTTGGGCGCTTCCACATCCGGGAAGCGCCTCAACCTGTCGTACAACTCGTCGATCACCACTCGACCGTCAGCACTCGCCCTTTCCGGCGTTCTCGATGGCACGCAGGGTGTCGGCCTGCTCCTCTTCGCTGAGATCCTGCCAGGCCGGGAGCTGCTGCTGGGCGTCGGCGACGGCCTGGGCCGCTGCCGCGCGGTCCTGGCCCCACTCCTCGAGCTCGTCGAGGTAGGGCAGCAGAGCCTCGCAGTTCTCCTCGTAGCTCTTACCGAGTTCGACGCTGGTGCCCGAGGTGCCGGCCTCCGCCGAAGCCGAGGTGCTCGTCGTGGTGGTGGTCTCCTCGGCCGAGTCGGATCCGTCCGAGGATCCACACGCCGCCGCAAGCAGGACCACACCTGCACCGAACAGCGCCGCGAGAGTCTTCTTCATCTATGTCCCACTTCTGGTCGCAGTGTCGTTTCGTCCGTTCCCGGTGAGGCACCGTGGTCCGGCCGGACCACGTTAGAACAGGGGCGACGCACGATCTGCGGCGGGCGTGCACATTTCGAGACTATCCTGGGGAAACGGCTTCCCGAGGTGATTGCGCCGATGACCGAGAACGATCCGGCCGCCACTCAGCGCGCGCCGATTGTCGACGTCGCAGAGACGGACATCGTGCGCGCGCTGCACGATGCCGGTTTCACCGACGCCGTGGAGATCGGCCGCGGCGGCTTCGGTGTGGTCTACCGCTGCCGGCAGGCCGAACTCGACCGCGACGTCGCGGTGAAAGTGCTGCGCCGCTCCCCCGAACCCGCCGATCTCGAACGCTTCCTACGCGAGCAACGCGCGATGGGGCGGCTCTCCGGCCACCCCAACATCGTCACCGTGCTGCAGGCCGGCGCGACGGACACGGGCCTGCCCTATCTGGTGATGCACTATCACCCGCACGACTCTCTCGACACCCGCATCCGGCGGCACGGACCGATCGCCTGGCCGGAGGCGGTCCGGATCGGGGTGAAGGTCGCCGGTGCACTCGAGACGGCGCATCGTTCCGACGTCCTGCACCGCGACATCAAGCCCGGCAACATCCTGCTCACCGAGTACGGCGAACCGCAGCTGACGGATTTCGGTATCGCCCGCGTCGGCGGCGGCTTCCGCACCACTGCCGGTGAGATCACCGGTTCCCCCGCGTTCACGGCACCGGAGGTGCTGCGCGGTCATGCCCCGACTCCGGCCGCCGACGTCTACGGCCTCTCCGCGACCCTGTTCGCGGCGATCACCGGTCACGCCGCCTTCGAGCGGAAGGAGGGCGAGAAGATCGTCGCGCAGTTCGTGCGCATCACCTCCGAGCCCGTCCCCGACCTGCGCGACGAGGGCATCCCCGACGATGTGTGCGAGGCCCTCGAGCGCGGCATGGCGACCGATGCCGAGGACCGGCCGCAGACGGCCGCCGAGTTCGGCGATCTGCTCCGCGACGTCCAGCGCGCCCACAACCTGCCCATCGACGAGATGGCGCTGCCCGGGTCACCGCCGTCCGGCCCGCTCCCGCCGCGTTCGGCGCCACCGCTCACCGGACCGGCCTCGACGGTCTCCGGCCGGTCGTCCACGGTCTCGGGGCGCACCGGTCCGTCCACCGCACCGTCGACCAGGTTCCGGCCGCCCTCGACCTCACGTCCCCTGATCGAACGCAGCCGTCTGATCTCGTTCCTGCGGGCAGGCGGACGACGCCGTCTCGTCGCCATCCACGCCCCCACCGGCTTCGGTAAGTCCACCCTCGCGACGCAGTGGCGCAACGTACTCGCCGCCGAGGGAGTGCCGGTCGCGTGGTTGACGGTGGACAGCGACGACAACAACGTCCTGTGGTTCCTCGCGCACCTCGTCGAGGCCATGAAGCAGATCCGGCCGGTCCTCGCGCGCGAACTGGGCCAGATCCTCGACGCGCACGGCGACGAGGCCGAACGGTACGTACTGTGCACGCTCATCGACGAGTTGCACCGCACCGACACCGCGGCGACGCTGGTGATCGACGACTGGCACCGCGTCACGTCGACGGAGACCGTCGCTGCCCTCGAGTTCCTGCTCGACCGCGGATGCCATCACCTGCAGCTCGTGGTGACGAGCCGCAACCGATCCGGACTTCCGCTCAGCCGCATGCGTGTTCGCGACGAGCTGGTCGAGATCGATTCGACGGCATTGCGGTTCGAGGTGGACGAATCGAACGCCTTCTTGCGCGACATCGGCGGGATAGACCTCGGCCCCGAGGACGTGGAGGATCTCACCCACACCACGGAGGGCTGGGCCGCAGCCCTGCAGCTTGCGTCGTTGTCGTTGCGCGACAGCGACGATCCGTCGTGGCTCATCGAGAACATCACCGGTCGGCACCACGCGATCGGTGAGTTCCTCGCCGACAACGTGCTGGCCGGTCTCGAACCCCGGATGTACGAATTCCTCCTCGCGACGAGCATCACCGAATCGATCAGCGGCAGCCTCGCCGCGGCGCTCACGGGCGATCCGCGCAGCCAGGCGATGCTCGAGGAGGCGGAGGAACGCGACCTGTTCCTGCGGCACGTCGACGACGAACGCGTGTGGTTCCGCTATCACCACCTGTTCCTCGACTTCCTGCGTCGACGTCTCGAACGCGACCATCCCGAGAAGGTCGCGGACCTGAATCGCACCGCCGCCGACTGGTTCGCCCGCAACCGCATGCTGCAGGAGGCCGTCGACCACGCCCTCGCCGCCAACGACACCGACTTCGCCGTCGACCTGCTCGCCGACGACGGCATGTACCTGATGGAGCACGGGCACATCGCCACGCTGCTCGCCCTGATCGACAAACTGCCGCCGCGGGCCGTCGCAAACGATCCGCGCCTGCTGCTCACGCAGGCCTGGGCGAACAGTGCGCTGCTGCGGTTGGACCGATGCCGCAGAACCCTCGCGGCAGTACGGGAACTGCTCGACCGTGGGGTGACGGACAGCTACGACGTCGAAGCACTCCACATCGAGGCGGATGCCGTCGAGGCGTCGATCCTGATGAACTCCGACCGCATCGACGGCATCTACGAACTCATCGCGCCGTGCCTGGAGAATCCGACCTCCGTGCACCCGTGGGTGGTGGCGGCCGCAGCCGACTTCGCCTCGTACGCCGACATCTTCCGCTTCGACTTCACCTCAGCGATCCGGCGGCAGGAATGGGCGGAGCCCTACCACCGCGAGACCCGCGGACCGTTCGCGTCGATCTACGGTCAGTGCCTGTGCGGCATCGCCGCGAACGAACGACTCGATGTCGCCTCGGCCGAGAAGTACTTCCGCACAGCGCTGCGCCGAGCGCGACGAAACGGCGGAATCCACACCCACGGAGGGCGTCTCGCCGCTGCCATGCTCGGAGAGCTGCTCTACGAACAGGGACGGACCGCCGAGGCCGAAGCACTGCTCGACGAGAGCAACCTGCTCGGAATAGAAGGCGGTGGAACGGATTTCCTCATCGCTCGCTTCGGTACCGCTGCGCGCCTGAAGATGTTGCAGGGCAACCGGGAGGAAGCCGTCGCCCTGCTCGCCGAAGGACTGCGGGTCGCGGCGCTGCACGACCTGCCGCGCCTGCGGGCACGCATCGAGAACGAACGGGTCCGGCTCGGAATCGCCACTCCAGGCCACTCGACGCGCACGATGCCGGAGAACACCACACCCCACCCCGACGGAACCGTCGAGATCACCCTCCAGATCGAGGACTCCACCGCGATCCGGCTGCTCAGCGAGAACGGGGAGCCCGAGGCGGCGGAACAGGCCGTCGAATGGGCGCGGATGTGGGTACAGCGCACCACCTCGCGTCCCCGCGCCCACCTGCAGGCCCACCGTCTGCTCGCCTCCTGCCTGCACGCGGCCGGACGCATCGAGGAGGCCGAGGAGACCCTGGCCGTCGTGGTCGACGCGTGCGCGGCGCGCGGAATGGTGCGCTATCTGACCGACGGCGGGCCACACGTGATCGCCACGCTCACCTCGATGCGGGTACGGATCGAACAGGGTCTGCGGCCTGACGATCGGCCACGGATCGACCTCGGGTTCGTCGACGAGGTGCTGCGATTGGTGGACACCGAGCATCGTCCTGTCGTGTGAGCCCGGTCGTGACGGGAACGTGGTGTGAAGCCCGCCGATTTCGGGGACACTGCCGAGGTGACGGACCGATACGACAACTCCATCCGGACCCGGCGGTGGGCCCACGGGAAACTCGTCGACGAAGGTTTCCCGCTCTCAGCCGTCTCGGAGCATCTCGCCGATCCCGAGGCCCTCGTCTGGGTGGATCTGTGGAATCCCGAGCACACGGCTCTGCTCGAACTCGCCGAGGAATGGAACCTCGACCCGCACGCCGTCGAGGATTCGCTCGCACACGGCGAGCGCACGAAGGCCACCCGCTACGCCACCCATACCTTCCTCACGGTCTACGCGACACACCTGTTTCCGGATTCCGAGGACGAGAATCAGGCGCACGAGTCCCGGCTCCGCACCACCCGGATCTCCGCCTTCGTCCTGCCCCGCGGCGTCGTCACCGTTCGCCGCGGCACTCCGTTCGACATCGACGAGGCGGTGCGCAGGTGGGACGAGAACACCGACCTGCTGCAGTACGGACCGGGTGCGCTGATCCACGGCCTGCTCGACACGGTCGTCGACGGGCAGTTCGAGACCATCCAGGAACTCGACGACGCCGCCGAGGACCTCGAGGACTGCCTCTTCGAGGACGGCGCCTCCACCCGGCAGATCCAGCGACGCGTCTACCGGCTCCGCAAGGAACTCGTGCAGCTCCGGCGGGTCGTGCTGCCGATGCGCGAGGTCGTCAATGCCGTCCTGCGGACCCGCGCCGAGAGCAACCACCACCCCGAACTCGACAGTTCCTACAACGACCTCTACGACCACGTGATGCGTGCTGCGGAGTGGACCGATTCACTGCGCGAGATGGTGAACACCGTCTTCGAGACGAACCTGTCGCTGCAGGACGCGCGCCTGAACATCGTCATGAAGAAACTGACGGGATGGGCCGCGATCATCGCCGTCCCCACGGCCGTCACCGGTTGGTACGGCATGAACGTGCCCTATCCCGGGGTAGGCGAGGCCTGGGGACTGATGAGTGGGGTCGGGATCATGGTCGTGTCGGCGATCGTGCTCTACGTGCTCTTCAAGCGCCGCGACTGGTTGTGAACCCCGCGTTGCTCGGTGAACGACTCTGTTCAGAGGAAAACTACGAGCAGCACGACGATCACGACGACCACCGCGACGGCTGCGATCACCGCACTCGCCGAACGCCGGCGCTGCACCGGCCCGTCGCGGACGAGTTCGGGATCGGCGTCGGGCGCGTCCCCGATCGGGTCGTTGTTCTCGGGACCGGAGTTGGTGGGATGCGACATCGGTCTCCTCCTGGCTGCCTGTGTCGAAGTCTGACACGGACGAGCCGGTCGTGTTCGGTTTCAGGCTGTTCGGGTGGGGTACTCCGTCAGAGCAACGTTCGATGACACAGGAGGACCCCATGGCCGACTTCGTCGATAAGGCAAAGCACAAGGCAGAAGAAGCGGGCGGCAAGATCAAGGAGAACACCGGTCAGGCGACCGGCGATCGTGATCTCGAAGCCGAGGGTCGCGGTGACCAGGCCTCCAGCGGTCTGAAGCAGGCAGGCGACAAGGTCTCGGATGCCGTCGAGAACGTCAAGGACGCTTTCAAGAAGTAGCCCTTGAACTGCGCGGTGCCGGTAGTTACGACTACCGGCACCGCGCTGTTGAGGTGCTCGGTACCGCGCTGTGTCGGTGCGTGCAGCACCCCGCTCTCACGGGGTGCTGCCGGGACTACTTCGAGGAGGTGCCTTCGGTGTCGTCGAAGAAGTGCCAGGTACCGTCCTGCTCGTTCTGCGCCTCCATACGCCAGCCGAGTTCGCTGTTGTCGGCGCGCTGGTCGACGAACCAGGCGTGCGCGTCGTCCGCGCTCTCGATTTCCTTGGTATCCACGACGTTCCCGGTCGGGTCGATCACTCTGTAGGTAGCCATGCCGAGTGTCTTCCCACGCGACTCGCCGGTCAAACGTCGCGCGAACCTTCTGGTGTAGGGTGGAGACATCGTTCGGCTCGCACATGATGAGCAACCTCGCACCACAGTGCCCGAAGGTTCCGAACCGGACGTGAGAGTTCCCCGCCGCGTGTACCGCGGCCCCTCTTCTTCGCACTGCCCCACGGCCGGGTCTACCCGGCCGCACCCGAAAGGACGGCCATGAGCCAGAACAAAGAATTCGACGGACCCCTCTTCCTCGCGCCCACCACTCCGGAGACCGACGCCGAGACCGAACCCGCCACCGCTGTCGCCGAGGTGAGCGGCCCCCACGACTACACCTCGATCTTCTCCGCGCGCGGCGCCTGATCCCGCCTCATCCGACTGTGAAGCTACCGACTCGGTCGGCTGCGAAGTCGGCGAGCGTCTGCGATACCTGCTCGGGCCGCCCGTCGTTCTGATCGGCGGCCGCAGTGAGTACATCGATGTGCTTGTATCCGGGCAGCACCCACCTGCGTTCGTTCGGATGATCCTTCTCCGGCAACGGGATCCCGCCGCTCGCCACCAGCGTCACCACAGGATTGCGCGCGACACCGTCGCGGTGGAGATGCCCTTCGAAGCGGGTCGCCGATGCGAGGTCGAACGGAAGCCTCGACGGAAGTACCACTCGGTGAAATCCAGTGGTGGCTCCGACAGATTCCGCGCCAACTCCGCGATCGACGTCACCTCGCTCCCCCGATCGGTGTACCGCGCCTCGTCGGGTGACGACGCCCCAGTGCCCACCTCGTCGTAGTCGAGCCACCGGTAGACGACTCCCGGATCCGCGAACACCGCCGGCGACGCCTTGAGCGCATCGCCGAAGAATCCCGACCCGAGCACCTCCGGCGTGGCGGGAACAGGAAACAGCTTGTCGCGCACGGGCGCCCCGGTAATGAATCCGACGCTCACCTGCAGGAACCCCAGCGGTTGCGAATTGTCGTCGAGGATCGCGCCGAGCACCGCCTCGTTGGTCGCGTTCAACGTCCGCACATCCGGGTCGCCCGTCGCGAACATCGCGTAGTCCCTCGACAACAGAGTGCGCAACGTCCAGTCGATGTTCGGGTTGTCGGGCATGCGCGGGACAATGCCGTCGGTGCTGTCCGGGTCCAGTCGCGCGGCGAGTCCGGTGAGTGCGAGCAGATTCGTCGTCTCGGGATTGATGACCGTGGGAAGTGCCAGCACCGGCGATGCCGTCGAGATGGAGCCGAAGAACGCATCGAGTGGCGCCGAGACCGCTTCGGGCAGATCCGGGAGGGCACTCTGCCCGGGGGAGGGCGCTCCCGCCTCGATCACCGTATCGAGCGCAAAGTACCCGCCGCACTGGTTGTAACCGGCGTCGCCCGTGGTGGCGGGATCTCCGTCGAAGTCCCATTCCGCGAAGTAGCCGGTGATGAAACCACCGAGGAATGTCCGCCGCACAACACTTTCCGTTTCCGCAGTTCCGGGTCGGAGAGTTCGTGACGCAGCAGGTCGTACTGGTCGCGCAGCGTCTGCTCGATGCCGACATGCGAGAGCCACGCGACGTCGGCGCCGCTCGCGTGGCCGGCGAATCGTCGCCCGTCCACTTCGGCACCGCGGAAGTAGTAGTCGGTCGCGGTATCGAGCGAACCCGTCCGCAGTGCCGCCCGGGTACCGGCGTGGTCCTCGAGGCAGTTCGATCGCCGGTCGAGTGCCCAGAACTCGATGTGGGCACCGCGAGTCGCGGCCGCGACGACGGTGTTGCGCGCGACGCTCTCGAATGCACCCGCTCCCTCGAAGATCCCCGGTTGGGCGACGAGGATCCGGTCGGCGTCGGCCGAACTCTCCGGTCCGTCGGCCGAACGCCACCGCAGATACGACAACCGGTCGCACGCGGCGGGTCGCGGTCCCGCCTCCGGCGGTAGCGGTGCGGGTATCGACACTACGGACCCGAGCACCTCGCCGGCCAGCGGCGCCGACGAGTCATACGGCATTTCGGTGCGTCCGCTCGTCTCCGCCGACACCACCGATGCCGTCAGGACACTTCCCATCACCGCCGCAGCCATCGCGGCGCCCATCATTGCGCGCATCCCATCCCCCGATCGGTTCGTGCGTATTGAACACCGTTGCGGGAGTCGGGTCTACGGAAACAACAGAAGAACGGACCCGTCGGAGTTCACCGACGGCCCTTCATCGTCCGCGCAAGGGAGAGACATGCGCAGAGCGACGGTCCCTGCCGTTCGGGGGAGGTGGCAGGGACCATCACTCGAAGAGTCGGGATCTTCGATCCTTCCGTTGCGGGTGAAATGTGAGGGTGACATCCTGACCTGGGCATTTCCGTAACTTCGGGTCACATCTTCCGTTCTGATCCCGTCCCGGCGGCCCCAGGAGGGCATGGTGCTAGGGTCGCCCGTGACACGGGGTGCTCCGCACGAGCGGGGCTGAGATCACACCCGTCGAACCTGACCAGGTAATGCTGACGAAGGGATGTCCCGACATGACCACGCCTGTACCCACATCGATCCGTCCCCTGCCCGCGCAGTGAAGGCGCGGCGGACTCTCGCCGGACTGCTCACCCTCGTCGCCGCGCTCTCCGCGGTCGTCGGGTGCTCGTCCGATTCCGGGAGCGACACCATCCGATTCGCGTTGGACTGGACGCCCAACACCAATCACACCGGCCTGTACGTGGCGCAGCAGGAAGGTCTGTTCGCCGATGCGGGTCTCGACGTCGAGCTCCTGCCATACAACAACGCGACCCCCGACACCCTCGTCGACGCGGGTAGCGCCGAGTTCGGAATCTCCACGCACGCCACATCGACCATCGCCAGAGCCGCCGGGTCCCGGACCGTCGCGGTCCTCGCACCGCTGCAGCACTGGGCGACGGGGATCGCCGTGCGGGCCGACAACGCCGAGATCACGCGGCCGGCGGATCTCGACGGCAAGACCTTCGCGGGCTTCGCCAACCCTGGTGAGGACGAGATGCTCGCCGAAGTGATCCGCAACGACGGTGGCCGCGGTGAGTTCGAGAACGTGACGCTCGGGACGTCGTCGTACGAGGCCGTCTACTCGTCGACCGCCGACTTCACCGTGTCGTACCTGGCATGGGAGGGTCTCGAGGCCGAGCACCGCGGCCTGCCCATGCGGTACTTCGGCTTCACCGACTACGGCTTCCCCGACGCGTACGCGATCGTCGTCGACGGCAACGAGGACTGGATGACGGAGAACCCGGAGCAGGCACGCGCTTTCGTGCAGGCGCTGCACCAGGGTTACCGGATCGCCGCCGACGACCCCGATCGTGGAGCCCGGGCTCTGCTCGAGGCGAACCCCGGGGCCTTCCCCGACGAGGAACTCGTCTACGAGAGCCAGCGCATGCTCGCCGCCGAGTACATGCGTGACGCCTCCGGCGCCGTCGGAGTCCTCGACGCCGGGAAATGGTCGGGCTATGCCCGGTTCCTGTACGAGAACGGCGTGCTGTCCGGACCCGACGGCAGCCCGTTGACGACCGAGCCGGACTGGTCGACCTATGTCACCGATGACTACCTCGAAGACCGATAGCATCGGCCGCGCACGTCGGCTCCTTCCCGCGCTGCTCATCGCCGGGGCTCTGGTCGCGATCTGGCAGTCGTACGTCGTGGTGAGCGGTGTCCGCCCGCAGGTGTTGCCCTCCCCCGCACGCGTTCTCACGCAGGGGTGGTCTCATCGCGTCGACATCGCCGGGCACGCCTGGTCCACTTTGCAGGTCACGATGGTCGGGTTCGCCGTGTCGCTGGCACTGGCGTGGGCCCTCGCGATCGTCGTAGACTTCTCGCCTTGGTTGCGGCGGGCCCTCGTGCCGTTGTTCGTGGTGTCGCAGACCCTGCCGATCATCGCGATCGCGCCGTTGATGATCATCTGGTTCGGTTTCGGACTGCTACCGAAGATCCTCGTCATCGCGCTGGTGACGTTCTTCCCCGTCGCGATCGGGCTGCTCGAAGGGTTCGCGGCGGCCGACCGGGAGGCGGGCGCGTTGCTACGCAGTATGGGCGCGTCTCGGTGGCAGCAGTTCCGTTACGTGCGCCTGCCATCCGCGCTCCCCCGCTTCTTCACTGCCCTGCGGATCGGCATCACCTACGCCGTCGTGGGTGCGGTGTTCGCCGAATACGTCGGCGCGACATCCGGTCTGGGCATCTACATGAGCACGCAGAAGAACTCGTTCCGCACCGATCTCGTGCTCGCTGCCGTAGTGGTGACCGCTGCTCTGTCACTCCTGCTGTACGCGCTGACGTTCGTCGTCGAACGGATGGTCGCGCCGTGGGCGCTCACGAGGGGTGAGAGATGAATGCGGTGACGGTGGCCTCGGTCCACAAGTCGTACGGCGACCGGGCGGTGATCGACGGCATCGACTGTGCTGTGGAGCCCGGCGAGTTCGTGTCCCTCATCGGGCCGAGTGGGTGCGGCAAGTCGACGCTGTTCTCGATCGTCGCGGGACTCGAGCAACCCGACACCGGAGAGGTTCTCGTCGGCGACTCGCCCGCGGCACCCGGGCAGGTCGCGCTGATGCCACAGAAGGACCTGCTGTTCCCGTGGCGGACGGTGCTCGACAACTGCACACTCGGGCTCGAGGTGCAGGGTGTACAGCGATCCGACGCTCGTGCCCGCGCCCGCGAACTGCTGCCGACCTTCGGCCTGGCCGGCTTCGAGGACGCTGCGCCGCACCAACTGTCGGGCGGTATGCGTCAACGCGCGTCGCTCGCACGCACGGTGCTGCAGGGGCGCGACGTGCTCCTGCTCGACGAGCCGTTCGGCGCACTCGATTCGCTGACCCGCACCGAGATGCAATTGTGGTTGCAGCAGGTGTGGCAGCAGCATCGGTGGACGGTGCTGATGGTGACGCACGACGTCCGCGAGGCGGTGTTGCTGTCCGATCGGGTCGTCGTCCTCGGTCCGCGACCGACGCGGGTGCAGCACGAGGTGCGTGTGCACCTGCCCCGACCTCGAACCCTGGAGACGTGCGTGTCGAGCGAGTTCGTGGCGCTCGAACACGAGCTCATGGAGGTCCTGCACCGGTCACGACACGAGGAGCAGCAGAGGTTGCCCTCGGGATAGTCGCCGGCCGAACTGTTCGCCACCAGTGCATCCGCTACAAGATTCGCTATCCGCTACGGCAAATCGATTGCTGTAGCGGATAGCGAGAGCGGTAGCAGATGCATCGGGGACGACCCCGGACCTGTGCCCCCAGTGGGACTCGAACCCACACTGTGCGGATTTTAAGTCCGCTGCCTCTGCCAATTGGGCTATAGGGGCGTGGGGATCACATTAGCGTTCACGACTGTCCACCACTGCGCCGGGGCGCGAGGTTCTTGAAGTACCGTGCGACGGGACGGCGTTCGTATCCTGTCCCCTCGTAGACGGAGGCCGGTACAGCCCGAGGACGGGACGCCACGCCTGGAGGGAGAGATCGAGTACGTCACTTCGTCGTTCGGCCGTGCAAGGTTCGATCCTCATTGCTCCTCGACCTCCTCGGATCCGACTTCGAATGTGCTCCTCGCCCGGGCTGTAACGCACCTCGATTTCCGGCCGACATCCTGCGGGGAGACAAGTACACAGCGGACAGCCGGGTGGTGAACCGGGCACGAAGAGAAGGACCATGGATGCGCTTCACGACCGCACGCCCACTGACCGGGCGACTCGCCACCGCAGTAGCCGCCATGGCCCTGGCAGCGACGCCGAGCCTGGTGGCCGCACCCTCCGCACAGGCCGAAGGCATCGTCTACCCCGCGTCCGTGAACGACTCCTTCTACAGCACCCCCGACGACATCGCCGATCGGCAGCCCGGTGACGTCCTTGCCGCGCGCGTCCTTCCGCCACCGCTCGGATTTCCCGGCACCGACGCCGTCCAGTTGAAGTTCCGGTCGACGAACTCCGCCGGCGAACCGATCTCCGCAGTGACCACCGTGCTGTCCCCTCAGGGTGGGGCGCCGGGTCGTCCGCTCGTCTCGTACCAAGCCATCATCAACGCACTCGGGCTCGAATGCGCGCCGTCGACGGCGCTGTACGCACCGAACCCGCTGCGAGGCATCCGGGAGTCTCCCGGCCTGCTCATCGCGATCCAGCGCGGCTGGTCGCTGGCCGTTCCCGATCATCTCGGACCGAACAGCGCCTACGGCGCCGCGAAGGTCGGCGGGCAGATCACCCTCGACGGCATCCGGGCCGCGCAACGCTACGCACCGCTCGAACTCGCCGACAGTCCGGTCGGCATCGCCGGCTACTCCGGCGGCGGGATGGCGACAGCGATGGCCGCAGCACTCGCCCCGACCTACGCGCCCGAGATCCCGATCGTCGGCTCCGCCTACGGTGGCGTCCCGATGGACATCGGCGAGATGGCCCGGGAACTCGGCGAATCCGCGCATCCCGCCTTCGGATTGGCGATGGCGGCCGCCCTCGGCCTCGAACGTGAGTACCCGGACCGCATGCCGGTCAGCGAGCAGCTCAACGGTGCGGGGCGGGAACTGCGCGACCGCATCGCCAACGCGTGCACCAACGAAATCCTGCTCGCCGGTGCCGGTCGCAGCATGGCCGACGTCGCCGACGCGGCAGCGGGCCTTGCCCTGCTCGACAGCCCGACCGTGCAGGAGGTGCTGATGGAGAACAGCGTCGAGAAGGTCCCGACGGTGCCGAATGCCCCGGTGTACGAGTGGCATTCACCGACCGACGTGCTGATTCCTCTCGATGCGATCTCCACGACGCTGCGCAGGTACTGCGACGCCGGGGTGGCGGTGCGGACCGAACTCGTGCCGAGCCCGGATCACATCACTGCCGCCGTGATCGGCCTGCCGGGTGCGCTGGACTTCCTCGACGGCCGATTCGCCGGCGTTGCGCCGTCGTCGGACTGCGGGACGGTATGAACACCGCTCGGAGCGTGACTGGACGACAATTCCGTCGGACGTTCGCGGTCGGCGGCATGTCGCTTGCCCTGCTCGCGGTTCTTCCGGGCACGGCGTCCGCGCACCACCAGGAGTTCGTTCCCCTGCCGACCACATACTCGTTGGGGCGGGACCACTCGGTACCGTGCAGCGGGCAGCTGACCGGCCACGTGTTCGCCCCGCACCATCGACCGGGAACGATCCTCATCGATCTGTCCTGGTCGACGTTCTTCGGCGGTTCGTGCACCATCACCGCATTCGTCAACCACTGGGGAAGCAAGAGGAACGGCGTACGCGCCCTCGAGCTGACGTCGGCTCCCGGCGAACCCGGGCACGCTCCCAGCGGACAGATCAGTATCGACATCGGTTCCGGCGATGCGGGAATGACAGTGACCACGGACGGCCTCAACACGACCTATCTCGACCCCGCCCGGTTCACCACTCGTTTCACGGTGCCCTGACGGGATTTCCGGTCGTCACAATCGTTTCCGCTCGATCCGGCCAGGACATCCATCAGGCCCGCCTCGAATGACGAGGCGGGCCTGATGGTGTCTCGGATCCCCTGGGGGGACGGGAGATCGAATCAGATCACGGTGATACCGGTGGCCTGGGGACCCTTGGCATCCTGGCCGATCTCGAAGCGCACGCGCTGGTTCTCGTCGAGGCTGCGGTAGCCGCCCGACTGGATCTCCGAGTAGTGCGGATCAAAGAACTAGCGGGCGACGGACAGGGCGATGCCGTCGAGGATGTCGTGCTCGCTCACGACCAGCTCGGTGATGCCGGCTCGGCGGCCGAGTTCCTCGGCGAGGACCGTGGTGATGATCGAGCCGCCGCCGATGACGTCGACGCGGCCGGGATGCATCGGGCCGAGCGCCGCGCGCTTCTCGCGGGTCGCGGCGACGAGACCGTCGCACACCTCGCGCAGGCGGTCGAACGGCACCGACGACAGGTGGATCTTCTCGGAGTCGTACTCGTCGAGTTCGAGGGCGAGCGCGGCGAGGGTGGTCATGGTGCCCGCGACACCCACCCAGGTGTGGGCCTGCTCGACCGGCACCCGCTCGAGCGCTTCGCGGATCTTGTCCGCCGCGACCTCCCGTGCCGCAGCGACCTGCGCGGCGGTCGGCGGGTCGTCGTGCAGGCACCGTTCGGTCAGCCGGACGCAGCCGATGTCGGTGGAGTAGGCGGCGTGCACACCGTCGGCGTCGCCGAGCACGACCTCGGTGGATCCGCCACCGAGATCGACGACGACGAAAGGCCCACGCGCGGAGTCGAGTTCGCCGACCGCACCAGCGAAGGACAGACGCGCCTCCTCGTCGCCGGTGATGACCTCTGCCTCGGCTCCGGGGATCACGGCACCGAGTACCTCGCGGGTCATCGCGAAGAAGTCCTCACGGTTGCTCGCGTCGCGCGTGGCCGAGGTGGCGACCATGCGGACGGCGGTGGCGCCGGTCTCGCGGATCAGGTCGGCGTACTCCACCAGCGCGACCCGCGTGCGTTCGATCGCCTCGGGTGCGAGACGACCGGTGGCGTCGACGCCCTGCCCGAGCCGCACGACCTTCATGAGGCGGGTGACGTCGGTGAGCGTACCGTCCTCCGCGATGTCGGCGATCAGAAGACGGATGGAGTTGGTGCCGCAGTCGATTCCCGCGACCCTCACTGTTTTGCTCCGCGCAGCTCGGCGTAGGTGGGCCAGTCGGCGGGGATCGCCGTGCCACGCAGACCGGCGTCGGCGGCGAGGGCGACGGATTCGTCGCCGAGCGGGTTGACGCCCGGTCCCTTCGCGAGCGAATGGGCGATCAGCACGTGCAGACACTTGACGCGTTCGGGCATACCGCCGCCGGTGAAGTCGGTGCCGAGCGACTCGATCGCGTCGCGTTCGGCCAGGTACGACTCGTGGGCGCGCAGGTAGCCCGCAGCCAGTTCCTCGTCGGTGCCGAGACGCTCGGTCATCTCCCTCATGACCCCGGCGGATTCCTGCCGGCTCGCCTCGGCTGTGAGGCGCGGGTCGGTGAGGTAGTAGAGCGTCGGGAAAGGCGTGCCGTCGGGCAGCTTGGGCGCGGTCTTCACCACTCCGGGCGCACCGTCGGGGCAACGGTAGGCGATGGCCAGGACGCCGCGGGGTTCGCGCCCGAGCTGGGCGGCGACGGCGTCGAGGTCTTCTTGCGTGACGTGATCGGTCACCCGGGGACATCTCCTGGTTCTGGGGGTGCCACAGGCATCTGCTGGGGCACGGGTTCGGGCTCGGGTTCGGGTGCCGGTTCGGACACCGACAACCACAGGTCGCTGTACCAGGCGCCGGTCGTCGGCCGCTCGGGTTCGCGTTCCTCACGTTCGGGCGGGGCGTCGCCCGGCAGTTGCACCTGGTAGGGAATGTCACCGGGGACGACGAACCGCAGTCGCTCGCGGGCCTGGGCGCGGACCCAGGCCGGGTCCTCCATGCGGGCCTTCTGTTCCTCGAGGGCCGCGATCTCCTGTTCGAGCTGCACGCGTTCGGCGGCGAGCTGCTCGGCTTCGGAACGCTGGCTCACGTAGGTGCGCAGCGGCACCGCGAGGGTGAGCGCGAGACCACACACGACGAGGGCGAGCACCACGGCGCGGCCGGTGGACAGGCCCAGGACGGTGCGTTCGGTGCGGGGGCGGCGGGAGTCGCGGGGCGCGCCGACCCGGGTGGGGCGGGCTCGCCCCGAACCACCGGGGCGGCCGCGGCCGGGCGACGAATGAACGGGGTCCTCGCGGCCGGCCGGCCGCGCACCCGCATTCTCGGCCGAGTGTTCGGCCGGCGCGGCAGATCCCGTGGGCCGGACCCGGCCCGGACGCCGGACGCCGGACACACCCTCGGTGCGGGTGCGCCTCGCTCCGGGACGGGATCTACCGCGCTGACTCATGCCGGCGATCAGCCCTCGACGGAGAACCGCGGGAAGGCGAGCTCGCCGGCGTAGCGAGCGACGTCGCCGAGGGACTCCTCGATGCGCAGCAGCTGGTTGTACTTGGCGACACGCTCGGAGCGGGCGGGCGCGCCGGTTTTGATCTGTCCGCTGCCGACGGCGACGGCGAGATCGGCGATGGTGGTGTCCTCGGTCTCGCCGGAGCGGTGGCTCATCATCGTCTTGTAGCCGTTGCGGTGCGCGAGGTCGACGGCGTCGAGGGTCTCGGTGAGGGTGCCGATCTGGTTGACCTTCACGAGCAGCGCGTTCGCGGCACCCTTGACGATGCCGTCCTCGAGGCGCTCGGGGTTGGTGACGAACAGGTCGTCGCCGACGAGCTGGATCCTGTCGCCGATCTCCTCGGTGAGCGCGACCCAGCCCTCCCAGTCGTCCTCGCTGAGCGGATCTTCGATGGAGACCAGCGGGTACTGGCCGAGCAGCTCGGCGTAGAAGGCGCCCATCTCGGCGGCCGTCCGGTTCTGACCCTCGAACTTGTAGCCGGTGCCCTCGGTGTAGAACTCGGTGGCCGCGACGTCCAGTGCGAGCGCGACATCGCTGCCCAGCTTCAGACCGGTCTTACCGATGGCCTCGCTGATCAGGTCGAGCGCGGCCTTGGTGCCCGCGACGTCGGGGGCGAAGCCGCCCTCGTCGCCGAGGCCGGTGGCCAAGCCCTTGCTCTTGAGCACGGACTTGAGAGAGTGGTAGACCTCGGCACCCCAGCGGAGGGATTCCTTGAAGGTCGGGGCGCCGATCGGGGCGACCATGAACTCCTGGACGTCGACGCCCGTGTCGGCGTGGGCGCCACCGTTGAGGATGTTCATCATCGGAACGGGAAGGATGTGGGCGTTCGGGCCTCCGACGTAACGGAACAGCTCGAGTCCGGACGACTCCGCACCGGCCTTCGCCACGGCGAGCGACGCGCCGAGCAGGGCGTTCGCGCCGAGGCGGCCCTTGTCGGGGGTGCCGTCGGCGTCGAGGAGGGCCTGGTCGACGGTGCGCTGCTCGGTGGCGTCGAGGCCGATGATGGCCGGGCCGATCTCGGCGAGGACGGCCTCGACGGCCTTCTCGACGCCCTTGCCGAGGTAACGGTCGCCGCCGTCACGCAGCTCGACGGCCTCGTGCTCGCCGGTGGAGGCGCCCGACGGCACTGCAGCGCGGGCGAAACTTCCGTCCTCGAGCAGCACTTCGACCTCGACCGTGGGGTTGCCACGGGAGTCGAGGATTTCGCGGGCTCCTACCTGCTCAATGATGGCCACTGGCTGATTCTCCTTCGATGGACTGTCACGCTGCGGTGTCTGCACGCTGGGGACAGCCTAACGGTCGCGACCTGCGTGTGAGGTACAGGCGCGCTCGAGGCCCGGCGCGGTACTGTCTACGGCCGCACTCCCACGCCGTAGGCGGCGGCGCGGTCGCGGACGAGCATCAGGTATTCGGTGGAGCGGTTGTAAGCCATCAGGGCGTTCGTCCAGCCCTCCGCGGTGGTCAGGTCGCCTCCGCGGTCGCACAGATAGCGGCCTGCGGTCAGGGCCGCGTCGTCGATGTTGTCGGGGTCGGCGATGCCGTCGCCGTTCGCGTCGACGCCCCACCGTTCCCAGGTCTCGGGGATGAACTGCATCGGCCCGACCGCCCGGTCGAGCACCGGGTCGCCGTCGAGGCGGCCACCGTCGGTGTCGCGGATCTCGGCGTTGCCCCGGGTGCCGTCGAGCGGGACACCCCGGATGGGCGGTGAGACGCTGCCGTCGGATCCGAGGGAGGCGCCGCCGAACCGTCCGTGGCTGCTCTCCACGTTGCCGATGCCGGCGAGGGTCGTCCACGACAGGCCGCAGTCGGGGGTGCCGACGGCCAGGACGGCCGCCGCGTGCCCGTACGCCTCGAGTGCGGTGGTGGGGATGCCCAGTTCGCGGGACTGTGATTCGGCCCAGTCGGCGAGCTGTGCTGCTGTGCGGCCGGGACCGTTCACGTCGATGGGCGGAACGGGCAGACCGGGTGCCGGCGGGACGCCGTCGGGGATCTCGACGGACGGTCGCCGGGGTGAGTGCAGAGCGGACTCGACCGCCACGAAGACGACGGCGACGAGTGCACTGAGCAGGACCACCGGCCACAGCCAGCGTCGGGGTTCTCGATCGGACGGCACCCCTCCATATTCCACAAATGTCACGATCGGGGGCCGAGCCGTCACGAAGTCGCGGCACTGGGGCCCGGAAAAGAGCCCTCAGGAGATGTCCGAGGCGACTACCGAGGAAGGGAGTTCGATCTGCTTCATATGGAGCATCTCCTCGAGGTCCGCGGGCGGTTGCGGCTTGCTCAGGAGGAATCCTTGGGCTCGATAACAACCGAGGCCGAGCAGGGTGCGCGCTGCCGCGAACGATTCCAGCCCCTCGGCGACGACGTCGAGTCCGAACGCGGAAGCCAATCCGATGATCGACTCGACGATGACCCTGTCGCTCGGACTGCGTTGCAGGTTGAGAACGAAGGCTCTGTCGACCTTGAGAACATGAACCGGAAGAGACTTGAGGTGAGCGAGCGAACTGTACCCGGTACCGAAGTCGTCGATTGCGCAGCACACTCCGAGGCGGTCGAGACGCCGCAGAGTCTTGCGCGACCGTTCGAGGTCGCTGACGACGACGTATTCCGTGATCTCGAGGCAAAGTGACGATTTGCCAAGATCGAATTCCTCCAGGATTTCCTCCACCATCTCGACGAAACCGATACCGACCAACTGCGCCGGCGACACATTGACACTCATCCGCAGTTCCAGTCCAGGCACTGTCCGACGCCACTCCGCCAATTGGGCACAAGCGGTGCGCAGCACCCAACGACCGAGCTCACCTGCGAGATTCGTAGATTCGGCAACTTCGATGAACTCTGCCGGCTGAAGCCGACCGAGCACCGGATGATCCCAACGCACCAAGGCTTCCACACCGAGTATCCGCCCGTTCCGCAGGTCGAATTCCGGCTGGTATTCGAGAACGAGCTGATCGTCCCCTATCGACCTTCTCAAACTGAGTTCGATGAGATTACGACGTTCGCTGGCTCCCTGCATGTCCTCGGTATAGGCCTCGACGCCGTTACCACCCTTGCTCTTCGCTCGCATCATCGCTTCATCGATACGTCCGAGCAGAGCCACCGGATCCAGCTTGCCCGGCTCACCGACTGCGACGCCGAGGCTGGCGCATCGACTGACCACCTGGGTTCCGAGTTGAACCGACATCCCCACGACCCAGCGCAGTTCCTCGGCCTTCTCGCATGCTTCTTCGAGGGACAGCGGACCACCGAATACGATCACGAACTCGTCTCCGCCCAGACGAGCCACCACGTCGTCCGGACCACAAACCCGACTCATCCTCTGTGCGGTCCTACACAGGAAGATGTCCACTGCCGTGTGGCCGAGGAAGTCGTTGAGCGGCTTGAGTCTGTCCATGTCGAGGAACACGGCGGCTACCGGGCCGGGTTCTCCCGGACTCAGACGCTTTTCGAGGTGATCGAGAAGAGCACGCCGACTCGCCAGCCCCGTGAGGTCGTCATGGAAGGCAGCGTCGCGTAATTCCCGCTCGGCGCGGACTCGGGCCTGAACCTGCGTCAGCATAGCGGCGATCATGGTGAGCGTGTATATCTCGTCCTCGGTCCAGACTCGGTCACCGATCTTGATGAAACCCAGGGTGCCCGTGGTGATCTGTCCGGATATCAGAGGTACAGCGGCGACAGAGACCTCGGGTACGCCAGAACCGGCCCGCACACGGTCGGCGTAGGCGGCGCCCGACTGTGCAGGACGGCTGACCGATGGCTCCTTCATGTGCTCGGTGAGAGCGAAGATCGGATCCGCATCGCGAAAGTAGACCACTCCCAGTGGGTCCGGATCGGGTATCACCGGTCTCGGTGGCCATTCGGCGATCAGGATCGTGGCGTGGATCTCGTGATCGTTGTATCGAAGGAAAGCGGTGTCGACCTGAAAAAACTCTACAAGGTCCCGTAGCACGGTCTCCACCACCGAGTGGTGCGACACGGCATCCACCGGCATTAGGTGCGCCGCCACTCTGGCGACGAGACCCTCCAGACTTTCCAGCGGCATGTCCGTCTCCCCTGCTTACTAGACTGTCGACGGACGCGACGACTACGTTACGGACTCGCGAAAGATCCTATCGGAGCGCCGAACACTTCGAGGAGGTTCAAGAGGAACCCGCGCGACCCGCAGGAGCATGGCGATGCGAGCGTCCCCGGGCCGTTCCACGACGCCGTCGAGAATCGTCCTCAGTTTCGCCAATTTCGGGGCATACGTAGGCGATAACTCGAGGAGATCCTCCGCGTCCTCTGCGTACATGAAGACCGGAGTCATGGGCTGCACTGCCAGGTCCATACGGTGGGCTGCGATCCAGACGCTTTCCGTGAGCATTCCTGCACGTACGTAGTCCCTCGCCTCCACTCCCTCGGAGAATACGGCGACGAGCGCCGAACTCGACCGAATCCGGTCTGCGGCCGGCTTGCCGAGTGCATGACCGAGGTCCCACTCTCCCAACTGGTCGAGCACGTCGTTGCGTAGAATGATCTCGAGCATCACCGATTCCGCGTCGTCGAGTCCCAGGGACGCGATGTCGATTCCGGTATCGGAACCATCGGACGGCCATCGAAGTTCAGCGATCATCTCTCGTCTGAGCTCCGGGTCCAGGTAACGGATACGGTCGGCCTCCGCAAAGATGTCGGCGATACGATCCAAGCGGACAGGATCGGTGATCACATCGATCCGCCCACCCGCCGAACCGGCCGCTCGGTGAAGAACCTCCCGAGCACCCATCGGAAGGGGACGCCCGTCCCCCATCTGCCTGGTGGTCGCGCGAGAGAGCATCGCCTGGTACGAGGCAGCCAGTTCCTCATCGGTCCCCGAGCTGAAACGCACTCCTGCCACCACATCCCATGGACTCACCTCTCCGGCTCGCTCTTCGATGTATGCAGAGCCGAGGATGCCGTGCGCTGCCGCTGCGATGCGTGCGTTCTGCAGCGCGGCCCCCAGAGCCACATAACTCCCCCTGCACCGGATATCGATTCCGGAGTAGACGAAGTGATCTCCGATCTCCATGCGTAGATTGCCGGATTCGATTCTCAGCGACCACGGTTGACTGTTACCTCCGGAGGGCGCCCGCTCCGCCGCATGCACGACGGCAGCGACCGGTTCGTCCGGGACCGGTCGAATGCTGTGTCCAACCGGAGCTGGTGCACCAGGCTCGGGGCCGCGCAACCGCTCGACGAAGGAGTCGAGGTCGACCCGTCCACGCCCCGACGGCACATGCCTACCGAGCAGTACCCGGCGGATGACTGTCGCGACCGTTGCAGCCCCGAGCATGACCTCGCCACCGAGTTGCGGCCACGTAGCGAGGGTCCGGTTGACTTCGAGCAGCGATGCAGCCATACGCGACGAAATGCTGTCCGTTCCCAGAAGCTGCAACGCGAACGGGATCTTCTCCCGATCGGTGAGCCCGGCAAGTTGCTCGAGGTCGATATCACCGAGCAATCCGTGGAACGGCGTCGTCGCTTCGAGGTCGAAACGCTCGACATCGATCAATCCCCTGTCGCTGGTTTCCATGACCACGGGCACCCTTCGTCTGCATGCCTCCAGACGCATCAACACCTTCATGTCCAGCGAGTCGCACTCGTCGATCAGGAGATCGAGTCCGTCCACGAAAACGTTCACAATTTCAGGGCGGATACCATCGGGCCACACGGAGATCGACAGGTAGGGATCGATTTCCCACAGGCGTCGTGCGGTCACGACCGCCTTGTTGACCCCCAGATCGAGAACGGACGCCGGAACCCGGTTCAAATTGGACAATTCGAGCACATCGAAGTCGGCAAGCCGCAACTCACCGCAAAGCCCTTCGAGCGCCACGGCCTGAGCCACGGCGGACCCAACGCTCAAACCCACTACCCCTACGACCCTTTCGGCCAGTCTTTCCTGCTCCGCAGCCGTCAGCTTGTTCCTGTTCCGATCCAATCGGAGACGACGGAAACCATGGGGGCCCAGAATGTGCACGATACTGTTCCGCCACGGGTAGTACACCCACCGCGGTGACTCCGTCAACAACTCGTCCCCCGGGGCAGGCAGCACCTCGCGCAGCGCTTCTTGCTGCGCGAGCAGCCGATCCGTGACCGAAGTATGCGGGTTCGAACGCAGACGGTCCGCCTCGTCCCCCTCCATCAGGATTATCGGTGCGCCCGGCGTCTCGGCCGCCGACGTCATCGGCGCTCCACTCGCAGGCTCTTCCGTGCTTCGCGAGGGTCGTCCCCCAGCAAACCGGACTGCTCGGGCCGGGAGGAATCCCACCACATCAATCGTGTCCGGTAGCGCTCGTCGGGGTAGGGGGTATGAGGAACGGACTCGTCGACCTCTCCCCCGCAAGTGCGCCACAAATCCAGTACTGTGTCGGCCGCCGTCGCCATCATGAACCGGGTACCGAGCACGTGCATGAAATTCGCACCCATTCTCGCTACAGCCAAGGTGAGTTCACGGCGCCGCGGCAGACCCTCACTGACCCACGCCGCCTTTGCCTCGATGAGACCGTAGGGTACGCGCGCGTCGATCCGTGCGCGGATCCTCTGTATCTGCTCCGGATCCGTCCATTCCTTCAAGGCATGGGATTCGTCGGCCGAGCTGAAGGGGCCTTGAGCGCGCAATCCCCCGACGACCACGCCGTCGTCGTCGAGCGCGGCGGAGAAGACGGCCGTACTGTGGCCGGACATGACCTGCTCGTATTCCAGGGCCGACTCGGCTCCGAACTTCGTGTAAGCCTTCAGCGCGCCGTCGAGGTAATCGTGCCAGATCTCGGGAATGAGGCAGGGACGCGCCGTGACGAACAGGTACCGTGAAACAGGATCACGATAGGTGGACACGTCCTTCGGGCCCATGCTCGGAAAAGCCCGTAGTCCTGGATCCACCGGCCACCTCCTGCTCACCTCCACCCGACGAGCACCGCGGTTCGACGTGGTCGATATCGGGCGTGACCACCCGGTCCGAACGCCGAGACGGTCTACGAACGTGAGTATGCAGTAAAGAAGCGCTCCGCATGACCCTTCACAACAAAGAAACGTACAGATCGGTTGTTCCCGACGGCCCTACCACTGCGATTTCACCCCGGTAGGCACGATCGATTCGTTCTTCCTTCTCCGCTTCGTCCACCTGCGACCAGAGATCTTCGTCTGCGTCGGAATCATCGTCCGGACGAAAGTGCGCGAAGTAGGCGGTGGGAACCCTGAACAGAGAGTCGCCCACCGTCAGGTCGTACAGTCCCTTGCATCGGGTCCCTACCAGCGCAGTCCATCCCACTTCGGCGTGACAGACGTACAGGACGAGCAATTCCTGCAATCCGCGTGCTCGAACACGATCCTGCGTGAAGGCCAGTAGTTCGGCCTTCTGGCCTCGTCCGTTCGGTTCCATCCCCGGCAGTACCAGGCCGCCCACACAATGTTCGCGCAGCTTCGTGATCTCGAACGTCATCGTCCACCGCCCTTGCCCGAATCGAATACAGACACATACAGATCGATACTGAAGGCGTTGGGGTAGGACTCGAAATCGCCGACGAAGGACCGTTGGATCGCACCGGAGGCCTCAGCTTCTCCGACCTGCTCCCAGAGATCCGAGACGACCTGGGGAAAATTGCCCATGGAACTGAACTTCGCGTACGTGCCGGCAGGGACACAGGCCACGAAGTGCCCCTCCGACACCTGATCCAGGGACTCGCACCGATAGCCGACCGTCTGGGTGTAGTAGGAGCCGATCTCGACCGCATGGTCGGTGTAGGCAGAGGCCAGAGGACCGCCGAGCTTCTCTTTGAGCACCGCGTGCCAGGCGCGTTCGAGAGCCCTGTCCCGTACCTGGCCGAGCGCCCGTCGAGGGCTTCGAACCGGTAGACCGGCGACGAGCGTCTGCTCGCGACGAACGATTTCGAACGACATCGGGCGACCTCCGCTGGATATCCCCTGCTATATCCCTACAACATCGGAACGCCCGACACGAACTCGATCGCTGTGCCTCCACATCTTAGAACGTCATGCCTGCATAGCAAACACCAAATCCACATACTGTCGGTTTGTTTTCGACTGATTATTACACCACGCGCATGCAGACTTCGGTGGCGTACCGCCCCTGCCATGTTGTAGACCGTCGCCGACCCACGACTCAGCGACGGGAGTTCGTTGAGCACCGCGACTCGCGGAGCCCTCGGGTGTGCACTACAGCCGGGCCGGCCGACCCGTGACCCCCGAACACGCCACGGCTCGAACCAGCCCGACTGCCCCACTCGCTCAGGCATTGCAAACGAGCGACAGTACCTGAAGGCGAGGAGTCCATGATCAACGTTGCCCCGGAACTCTCGCGAACGGGATGACAGGAGTAGTCGTGACGATAATGGTCCAAGGCCCTTCGGGAACCTCGTCATCTTCGACGAACTGCCAATTCACCCTGTCGTGTTGACCATTCAGCTCGGAGAAACCCAGACATCCGTTCAGTGCCGGTGACACATCCAAACCCGCCCCGTTGAACATGTCGCTCCTCGGGCGCTCGTCGGCGTCGCCGAATACGTACTCGGCGTCATCGTAGAGCGCCGGACCTGCGTCCTGGATCTGGCCGTAGCAGACGGCGCCGTCGCGTTCGAGCCGGACCCACCGATTCTTCAGGAAACTGAACGAACGATCCTCCGCCCGTCCGGCGTATCCGGGGTCCTCTGCCCATGGAACCACGTCTGCACGTGTCTCGAATGCCCTCCGATTGTTCACATCGTCGAACGGTAGATCCAGGTAGAAGGGATTCTGCTTGGGCTCCATGCTCGTGGGGAAGTAGTCGTTGTCGGCCGTCCGGCGTTCCGTCTTGCACACTCCGTCCTCTACGACACCGTCACAGCCACCGTAGTTCTCCATCCAGTTTGCGTCGTATGTCGAGACGACCTGACTCCCATCCGAGACCAGGGGGTCGAGAATCTCCCCGACCCAGAAGGTCGTTGCAACGATATCGGTGTGCCACGGGTACTCGCGCTTCGTGGCGTGCCGTGCATCATCGACCGATGAGCATGCGGTCAGCAAGAGCGAAATCGCTGTCAGGGTGCACTTCTGGGAAGACACTTTCGAACGCTTTTCGGTCATCGAGTTGAGCCTTCATGCGGATCGGAGACCGGCGAGCTCGGTTCGGGGGTGCGGTCGTACATCTCGTAACCACTGGTCACCAATGTGCCGTTGCGCGCAAGACTCAGACCGAAGCTGATTCCCGTGACGCCCACCGGGATCGGAGGCGTCGTCCATTCCGCCCATGTCGGATGCTCGGTGGAAGCGAATTCGGGACTGGCAGCTCCGAACGTCCAGACGCCTCGGGCGAGACGGTACTGAACGACCAACTGGGTCGGAGCGGTGGATCGGTATCGCACTTTCAGCACATATCTGTGTCCTGGTACGACCGATGGTGCGCACGTTCCGAGATCCGGAACAGGCATGAACTTGGCATCCCCGTCCACGTGATCGTCCATGGTCAATTCGAGCCCTACTGTCCCCGGGGTTTCGCCCGGAACGGTGGCGAAGGTCGGACTATTGGCCCCCCAGGAGGCCGGGGACCAGCATTCGGGCAACTCCGGAGCCGTGCCTTGTAGATTCGGATTCGTCAATGCGTTGGACTCCGCAGGCGCCGGGGACCGAGCCGGAACCGGCCGCGCAGGCTGGACCGGACCTCCGAGGGCATCTCCCATCGGCCGTACTGCGATCCGGCCGGCGCGTTCCAGCTCCGACAACCACGCAACGAACTGCGCAAACAGGGGCTCCCGAATCGAGATCTGATTGCAGTCGTCCGTACACAGCCGATGGAATGTGAGAGGAAGAAGTCCCGTCCCCACGTCCATCGCTTCGAGCACGCGCTGTTGAAGATCCTCTATGGTCCAGGAAATTTCCACCTGCGCCGGGGCTCTCACCAGCATCATCTGCGGAGGAACCGGATGTTCGGTGACCGGACAGTCGAAACAACCGGTGACGCTCCGAAGATCCCCCAGGTCACGCGCACTGTTGTAGCCGCAGGCCTCTACCGCCTCTTCGAGAGGCGGCGTGGCGGCCCCGAAGGGGTACGCGAAACTCCTCACCGGAAAGCCCCACTCGAGCAAGGTCTTCCGATCGATGCAGATCTCACGCTGTGCCTCCTCGATCGGGAGAGCTTCGATGATCGAATGATTCACGGTGTGGCCGCCTATCTCGTGCCCGCCGTTGGCGATCTCGATCAGGTCGTCCGAGGTCAAGTGCCCGGGCGTACCGATAGTTCCCGAGTTCACGTAGAAGGTGCCTTCCATACCATACTGGGACATCGTGCGTGCGGCCCTGATCTGATCCGCGAACCCGTCGTCGAAAGTCATACTGACCACGGGCATTCCCGGCGCCCCGCCGAGTGGTTCGACGGGAGGCTCACTTGCGGTGAAGAGCCTGTCCTGCGGAACGTACGGATCATGTACCACCGGCTGCACTATGTCCTGGTTGTCATCGGTTTCTGCGGATCCCCCGATCAAACGCGAGATACCGAACTGGACGGCCATGCCAATGATCACAAGGAACACCCACCACGAGACAGTACGGCCACGTCCGCTCCCCAGAGCCCTCGGCCGGTGTGCTCTGCGGTGACCTCCGCCCTCGCCGAAACGGACCGAACGCACTGTTCACCTCACCACCTTGCCGGAATCTCCTCGGCCTCGGAAGCCCCCCTGCGAGATTCCCGGTCACGCTCCGAAGGGGCAACCGGACCGGCCGAGTCGAGAACCGGATACTCCGAGGAATTCCTGCCTTCCGCTCGCTCACGAACCGACTTCTCCACGGCGAGAACGATCTCGTCCAATCGTGTCTGCGGTTCGAATCCGACACACTTCCGCGCATTCGTATTGTCCGGGACGCGACGCCTCATGTCCTCGAATCCTTGCGGGTAGGCAACCTCGTACGGTACGAGTTCGATTCTGCTGGGACTGTGGAGTATCTCGATTATCAGTTCGGCGAGGCTCAGGATCGAAATTTCTTGAGCACCACCCAGGTTGAATGCTCGTCCGTAAGCTTCAGGAGTCTCCGACAACCGGACGAGTGCCGGAACCACGTCGCCGACATACGAGAAGCATCGGGTCTGCAGCCCATCGCCGTAGACGGTCAACGGTTCCCCCCGCACAGCCTGGCCTACAAGGTTCGGTACCACCATCCCGTATCGGCCTGTCTGCCTCGGACCGACCGTGTTGAACAGTCTGGCGATGGCAACTCTGAGCCCGTATCGGTCGAAATATGCACGGGCCATTGCCTCGTCGATCCCCTTCGCTGCCGCGTATGTCCACCGAGACTTCAGGGGCGACCCCAGGATGCGGTCGGATTCCTCGGTCAAACCGTCCGATGTGTTCTTCCCGTAGACCTCACTGGTCGATGCCAGCAGCAGTACCGCACCGGTGGAACATGCAGCTTCCAGAACATTCTCGGTCCCATGGAGATTGACGCGGAGGGACTCCAATGGCTCCTCTACTATTCGTCGGACTCCTACTGCGGCAGCCAAATGGAACACTCGGTCGGCAGAAGTGACGACCGCGTCCACGAGCGCCCGATCGAGGATCGAACCTTCGACAACACTCAGTGTCGGCGAGCCCTCCGCCGACGCCAGGTTCCGTCTGGATCCCGTGGAGAAGTCATCGAGAACAACGACTTCGTCTCCCTGCGCCAACAGATGTTCGACCAGATGACTACCGATGAAACCGGCACCGCCGGTAACTACACTTCTCATAATTTCTTCCTCCTCCAGGGCACCGCTCCCGTAGGTGTTCCGTCACAGATGGAGCACGTGGGGCAGATTCTTGAGCCGATATGTGGCGTCGAGTACCTGAGGTTGGTCGGCCAACCAATTCGTGTCCTCACCGGTATGCAGCGTGTGAACGACCACGAGGTCTGGCTGCACCGCACTCGGATCGGTAACGCTCTCGACTTCGGTGCCATCTCGTAGTCGGACAACGGGAATCAACGGGTCGTAGTACGAGACCACCGAACCCTCGTGCCGGAGATCCTCCATGATCTCCAGGGCCGGCGACTCACGAAGATCCTCGACATCCGGTTTGTAGGCCACTCCGACGAGCAGTACGCGAGCACCTCGGATTCGACGCCCACGGTCCGAAAGCGCTCTGATCACGCGTTCGACCACATGCCGGGGGCGCAATGCGATCTCATTCATCGACAGTTCTATCAGAGGCGCAGTGCGACGCTGTTTCCGCAACTGCCACAGCAAATACTGGGGATCACACGGGATGCAGTGGCCACCTACACCTGCCCCGGGGAAGAATGGCATGAACCCGTACGGTTTGGTGGCTGCTGCTTCTACCACCTCGGTAACGTCGATCTCCAGATGACTACAGATGTCGGCGAACTCATTGACGAGAGCGATGTTCACTGCTCTGAAAGTGTTCTCGAGAAGCTTGGACATCTCTGCAACTTCGGCACGGGATACGGGATGAACCTTGTTCACACACTTCGCGACCAACGCAAGCGCAGCTTCGGTACATGCCGGTGTGACACCACCGACAACCCGAGGCACATTCTCGTGCGCGTAAGCGTCGGTGCCCGGGTTGATTCGTTCCGGACTGAATGCCACGAAGACGTCGGTACCCGGGATCAATCCTCTGGACCGTAGCGGAGCGGCCAGCAGCTCTTCGGTGCAACCCACGTAGGTGGTCGAGGTCAGCATCACCAACTGACCCGGGACGGTATGTTCTACAACACTTTTGCATGCCTTCATCAACGGCCCGAGGTCCGGCACCAAGTGTTCGTCGACCGGCGTAGGAACACAGATCGCGACGGCAGTCGATCGCCGCAACATCACAGGGTCGGCGGTCAGCACGAATCTCGAATCTTCGACTGCTCGTTCGAGTCGTTGCCGGTCCGCTTCGATCAGATCCACATGTCGGCGCCGAATCGTATCCAGACGGTTCGAATTCACGTCGAGGCCGAGTACCCGATAGCCGGCATCGTGAAAGGACAGTGCCGTCGGTAGTCCTACGTACCCCAACCCCACGATCGCCACGTCGAAGACCTCTTGATCCATTTCGGAGTGTCCGGCGTCCGAGTGCGCATTTCCGGACCCGCTGGGGTCGAGAGATATCTCGATGCCCCCTCGCGGCGTCAACTCGCCTGCCGAGGGATGTGTACCGTTCACACTGGCTTCAAAGGACATGTTCGTTCCTTACGGGTCGGGTCGGACAGCCGGAGTGCGCTGTAACGAGTTGCCGATCTTGTTGCGGGGATCCTTTCGACCGGGTCAGGCCGAATGGGGGAACTGCGGCGAGTCGGGCTCGCCCAACTGCCGTTGGACTGCGTCGAGAACGTACGCGGGACCGCACTCAAGCAGATATAGGCATCCAGTATTCGCACTACGGGGAACACAAGGCCGAACACCAGGTACGAAGGACGACGGAGCACCCACGCTGCGAATACGGTCAAGAGGAAATCGGGCAACAGCAACCCGAACAACACTGCTTCGAGTCCTACTGTCGTGGCGACGAGACGAATCGGTTCTACCACTCCGATATCGGACGCCTCCGCAAATCGGACGAATGTGTGTACCAACAGGAGCGGAACCACCAGAACCAGGAGAACGCTACTGATGATCAACTCGATGAGATGAAGTGCCAGGACGGTCCAGAAGAGCCCGTGCCGCAACCCGTGGCGTCGAACCGTCTGCCAGAACCCGAGGTTCCAACGACTGATCTGCCGAACGTAATCCCTCGGATTGTCCGGATCCTCCGTGTAGGCGACGGCAGATCCCGGCCGGAAGGCAATTCTTCCCAATTTCTTTGCATGTACTTCGAAAGTCATGTTGAAGTCTTCGATGACCAGGCCTGGCGCAGCAATATCGATCCGGGACAACGCGGCAGTTCGATACATGCTCGCGAACCCCGGAACGATATTCACGACGTTGATGCGACGTGCAGCCTGGCCGTATTTGAAGAGAAGCTGCACGATCACATACAGCCGTTCCCGATAAGCCACCAGTAACCGGCCGAGCACGGTCGGTGCGGGCTTATCGACCACACCCCTCACGCATCCGGCGACTGCGACTACGCCCGGATCGTCGAACAATGGCAACCCCGTTTGCAGATAGTCGGGCGACAGGCGGGTGTCCGCGTCGAGGAGAAGCACCACTTCGAATCGGTCACACAGCTCGAAATGTTCGAGGCCGGCACTCAGCGCTCCGGCCTTTCCACGATTCCGTTCGAGTTCGAGCACGCGGACACCGAGGCGGCGAGCGATCTCTGCGGTCGCGTCGGATGATCCATCCGATACGACATGAATCCGTTTCCTGGCCACGAGTGCAGCCGCAGCCTCGATTGCGCCAGCGATGACCACGGCCTCGTTATGGGCTGCGAGGAGGACGGCTACATCTTCGACCGCAATGTGCGCCGCCTCCGTCCGGCGGGCAGCGTGAGCCCTTTCGTATATGAACCGCATCGAACCGATGCACGCCCAGACGATCGTCCCGAGCCCGAGTATGAAGATCACGAGTACGACGATCAATTTTCCTCCACTTGAATGTCTTGTCTGCCTCGGCATATGAGGGTTTACGGGTGAAACATCTTGTCGGCCAATAGATAGAGGTCGACATTCAATTCCGAATGCGGGCAGTCGAGTGCAAGACGTGCAACGAGAGAGAATTGAGCACACAGCGACGGCCGAGATCCAGGGCTGACGATTACAGGTGCAGGATCCACGCTGGAATCGGAGCAGTCGATGACGTCTGTCGCGCCGCAGCTGCGGTCGACCGGAACTCGGTTGAATACATCATTGCCCCACGTCCTCTGCATCGATATCGAGGGCGACAATCGCGTCACCCCACGTGGATGCGTTCGGGTCGCAAGTCCCTCGTCGCGCATACCTCACTGCACGACCGGAATCATCCCCGACGACGAACCGGAAGCACCTTTAGACTAGCCACACATACCTTCCATACGCAATAAGCCCTAGAACAAATCTGCTGGAATGTTTCGTACGGGTTATGATGCGCTGCGGTTTGTTCATCGAGCACCCCCCTCGTGCGACGCTCGCCCTCGCTCGCATACCTGGGTCGCCACCGACCCCCATCCTCGGAACAGGCGAAAGATACTGCTGTCCAGCAACTTCAGGCATGACAACGATAACCTCGACTGTCGGCAGGATCCCCGGAAGCCGCTCCGCCGGTCACCCGGCACCGCACCGACCCGGAACGAGGCACGGGAGTCTCGGCGGATCTCATGCAGCCCGAGGTGACAGTCACCGATGTACATGTAGTTCGACACTCGCGCCACCTGGCGCGAACCGCGGCTTCCGGACCCGAGGTCGAATCGGGGGAGCGTAGTGACATTCCGAGAGTCCGTGGAGGCCTACTTAAAAGACTCTTATTTGTTTTATACCAACTTCATTGGACTCAAAGTACGTTATGTTGAGGGATGTCGAACTGGAGGGACCAGACAATGATCAACTTATACCTCCGAGGCCTGAACGAAGTCGCGGTAGTCGGCTCACATTGCGGTGACCTCGCCCTCGGGGTCGGGGGCACCTTACTCGGTCTGGCCGCGCATTCGCCTCGGCTCAGAATTCGTGCACTCTTGGTGTCCGGCGAGGAGTCCCGATGCGAGATCGAGGAGCGTCATGCGCTGGCCGCGCTCTGCTCGAACGCCGATATCGAGTTGTCCGTTCTCGACGTTCCTGCAGGCCACGCAATGCTCTACCGGAACGAGATCGGCGGCGCACTCGAGTCGTTCCGCCGCCGCTGCACGCCCGATGTCCTCTTCGTTCCACAGAGAGAGTCTGTGGACGAAGACCACCGCGTACTTGCCGAGGTCGCCGCCGGCCTCTTCCCACAACATCTGAGACTGGGATACGAGGTCTTCACCTCGGAGGCCGAACTCTCCCGCCTGACCATCTATCAACCCCTGACACGTCGGGTAGCCGAGGAGAAGGCACGAATCCTCTTGAAGCACTATTCGTCACTGTCCGACCGCGACTGGTTCGACGAACAGGCGTTCATCGGACTGGCACGGCTCCGCGGGGTACAGTGCCACAACCAGTATGCCGAGGCGTTCTCGGCCCAGAGCGCCGTCGTTCATTTCGACCAGACCTGATCGCCCGCTGCCTACCGGGGCCAGAACATCGACCATTCCTTCGCCGTCAAGTTGCCGTCCACATGGCCTTCGTCCCGCGCGGACGTCTCGGCCGCCCGGACAGCGGCGATGAACCTCAGAGTGACCGAGCGAAGTGCCTCTTCCGCCCCGCCCTCGCCGATACGAACGGTACGCAACTCCGGAGGGATGAGTCGATTCGGCAGCCCCGCCCGCCGAGCACGTTCGATCACCTTTTCGGCCAGCGCCAAGGACGGCTGGGAGAGCGCGATCCCATCGAGACAGGACGTTCGAGCCTTCTCCGTCTTCTTCGCGATCTCCCACGCTGCTTCCTGCTCCGCGACGTCGAGCGGACCGGTGTGCCCGTTGGTCAGGTGCGGGCTGCGCGCGGCCAGCTTGGCGACGAGCGTCGCCGCCACGTCGTCGACCGTGAACTGCCCGTTCGCCTCGGCGATCCGGGAGTGGAACAGCACCTGCAGCAGCAGGTCGCCGAGTTCTTCGCGGAGCTCGTCCGGATCACCCGACTCGACGGCGTCGAGAACCTCGTAGGTCTCCTCGATCAGATAGCGGCGCAGACTCTCGTGGGTCTGGGTGACCTCCCATCCCCCGAACGACCACAGTCTGTCCATCACGGCCGCCGCCTCGGCGAGAGCGGTGTAGTCGGTCATGCATTCACCGTCGCCGCGCTGTTCAGGTCCACCGAGCCCTGCGGCTTGCCGTCGAGGGCGAGCAGGAAGTCGGCGATGTACTGCAGCAGCGCCACATCGCGCACCCGATCCGATCCCACCCCGCCGGTCCGCGGGATCGGCAGCTGCACGAGACCGCTCGTCGCGCGGTACTGCGCTCCCGGGTACAACCGCTTGAGCCGCATCTGCTTCGAGTCGGGCAGCTCCATCGGCGAGATCCGGATCTGGGTGCCGGTGACCGCGACCTCCTCGAGGCCGTACTCGCGGCACAGCAACCGCAACCGGCCGACGGACACGAGCCGCTGCACCTCATCGGGCAGCGGACCGTAACGGTCGACGAGTTCGTCGACGACCGTGGCGATCGCGGCGTCGTCGTTCGCGGCGGCGAGCTTGCGGTACGCCTCGAGGCGCAGCCGGTCGGATGCGACGTAGTCGGCCGGGATGTGCGCGTCGACGGGAAGGTCGATCCGCACCTCCTTGGGCGCTTCGTCGGTGGTGACCGTGCGGCCGTCGGCCGCGGCCCGGTACGCCTCGACGGCCTCGCCGACGAGCCGCACGTACAGGTCGAAGCCCACGCCGGCGACGTGGCCGGACTGTTCGGCACCGAGAACGTTACCGGCGCCGCGAATCTCGAGGTCCTTCATGGCCACGGCCATACCCGCGCCGAGATCGGAGTTCTGCGAGATCGTGGCGAGTCGGTCGTAGGCGGTCTCCGTCAGCGGCTTCTCCGCCGGGTACAGGAAGTACGCGTAGCCGCGCTCACGCGAACGCCCGACGCGGCCGCGCAACTGGTGCAGCTGCGACAGACCGAGCGAATCCGCACGTTCGACGATGAGCGTGTTGGCGTTCGAGATGTCGAGGCCGGTCTCGACGATCGTCGTGCACACCAGCACGTCGAACTCGCGCTGCCAGAAGCCCTGCACCGTCTTCTCGAGCGTCTCCTCGTTCATCTGCCCGTGCGCGACCGCGACCCGCGCCTCGGGGACGAGATCGCGGAGTCGCTTGGCGGCCTTGTCGATCGAGCTCACCCGGTTGTGGACGTAGAAGACCTGGCCGTCGCGAAGCAGCTCCCGGCGGATCGCCGCGGCGACCTGCTTGTCGTTGTAGGCACCCACATAGGTGAGGATCGGGTGCCGTTCCTCGGGCGGGGTGAGGATGGTCGACATCTCGCGGATCCCGGCCATGCTCATCTCGAGGGTTCGCGGGATCGGAGTTGCCGACATCGTGAGCACGTCGACGTGCGTGCGCAGCGCCTTGATGTGCTCCTTGTGCTCGACGCCGAAACGCTGCTCCTCGTCGACGATCACGAGACCGAGGTCCTTCCAGCGGATCCCGGTCTGGAGCAGGCGGTGGGTGCCGACGACGATGTCGACGGTGCCGTCGGCCATGCCCTCGGTGATCGCGCGCGAATCGGATACGTCGGTGAATCGGCTCAGCCCCTTCACCGTCACGGGGAAGGCCGCCATCCGCTCGGTGAAGGTCTGCAGGTGCTGCTGCGCGAGCAGGGTCGTGGGGACGAGCACCGCGACCTGCTTGCCGTCCTGCACGGCCTTGAAGGCCGCACGCACCGCGATCTCGGTCTTGCCGTAGCCGACGTCGCCGATCACGACGCGGTCCATCGGCACCGCCTTCTCCATATCGGCCTTGACCTCGGAGATCACCGTGAGCTGGTCCTGTGTCTCCGTGAAGGGGAAGGCGTCCTCCATCTCCTTCTGCCACGGCGAGTCGGGCGCGAAGGCATGGCCGGGCGAGGCCTGCCGCGCCGCGTACAGCCGCACGAGCTCGCCCGCGATCTCGCGAACCGCCTTGCGCGCCTTGCGCTTGGTGTTGGCCCAGTCGGATCCGCCGAGCTTGCTGACGGACGGCAGCTCACCGCCGACGTACCGAGAGAGCTGGTCGAGCTGCTCCATCGGCACGAACAGCTTGTCGCCGGGCTGGCCCCGCTTGCCGGGCGCGTACTCGATGACGAGATACTCGCGGCGGGCACCACCGACCGTGCGCTCGACCATCTCGACGAACTTGCCGATGCCGTGCTGGTCGTGGACGACGAAGTCACCGGCGTTCAGGGCGAGCGGGTCGACCTGGTTGCGACGCTTGACGGGAGTCTTGCGGCCCTCGGTGACCACGCGGTTACCGGTGAGGTCGGCCTCGGTGACGACCACCAGCCCCGGCACCACGTTGTCGTCGTTGCCGGGGAGGACGACGCCCTCGTGCAGGCAACCGCGCATGACGCCGACCTGCCCGCGCACCGGTTCGGTGCCCGGTTCGAGCTTCGCGGCGGGGACCTCGTTCTCCTTCAGCCGCTCGAGGATGCGCTGTCCGGTGCCCGCACCGGCGACGACGATCACCGCACGGCCCCCCGCGGTGACGTGGGCGCGCAGGTTCACGAACAGCATCGACAGCAGGTCCTCGGAGCCGCGGACCTCGGGGGCCGGCTGCACGTCGAGGACGAGTTCGGTGTCGGCACCGGAGGCGAGCGGGCTGAGCGTCCACCACGGTCTGCCCGCGGCCTGCGCGGCCTCGCGCACCTGACGCAGCGACCGGTAGGCCGACGCGCCGAGATCGAGCTTCCGGCCGTCCACCCCGTTGAGGTTCGAGGTGTCGAGCGGCGCCGCACCACCGATCGAGGCGGCCGTCCACGACGCCTCGAGGAACTCCTGCCCGGTGCGGGCGAGATCGCTCGCACGGGTGCGGACCTTCTCCGGGTCGCAGATCAGCACGTGAGCCCCGGCGGGCAGAACGTCGGTGAGCAACTGCAACTCGCCGGGCTGCAGCACCGGCAGCAACGCTTCCATGCCCTCGACGGGGATGCCGCCGGCCACCTTGTCGAGCATCTCGACGAGCGCCGCATCGGCCGGGTTGTCCTCGGCGAGCTGCGCGGCGCGGGCCTTGACCTCGTCGGTGAGCAGCAGTTCGCGGCACGGCGGCGCGACGAGCACCGGCACGTCGACCTCGGAGATCGAACGCTGGTCGGCGACGGAGAAGCAGCGAAGTTCGGTGACCTCGTCGCCCCAGAACTCGACGCGGACCGGATGGTCGGCGGTGGGCGGGAAGACGTCGAGGATGCCGCCGCGCACCGCGAACTCACCGCGCTTGCCGACCATGTCGACGCGGGTGTACGCCAGTTCGACGAGCCGCTCGACGAGTTCCTCGAAGTCGTGTTCGGTGCCGACCCGCAGCGTGACGGGGTCGATCTCGCCGAGTCCGGGAGCCATCGGCTGCACCAGCGACCGTACGGTGGCGACGACGACCCGCAGTGCGGGCCCGAGATCGCGATCGTCGGGACGCGCGAGGCGACGCAGGACGTGCAGGCGACGGCCGACCGTGTCGGCGCTCGGCGACAGGCGCTCGTGCGGCAAGGTCTCCCACGAGGGGAACTGCGTGACGCCCTCGCCGAACATCTCGGTGAGTTCGGCGGTGAGATCGTCGGCCTCGCGTCCGGTGGCGGTGACCACGAGCAGAGGTGTCTTCTCGGCCAGCGCCGCCGCGACGAACGGCCGCGCGGCGGGTGGGGCGACGATCTCCTGTTCGGCGGAACCGGCGAGCTCGCCGATCCTGCGCAGTCTGTCGTCGGCCAGCGCGATCCGCGCCAATCCGGACAGTGGGACAGCGGCCGGGGGCACAGCAGACAAGGAAGGCGCTCCTGAGTGTGGGACGAGAACCTTGTCGAGTCTATTCCGCTGTTCCCCGCGCGTCACCGCGCCGGGGCGTGAAACGCGCTACCGCGCCGGGGGCGTGAAACGCGCTACCGCGCCGGGGGCGTGAAACGCGCTACCGCGCCGGGGGCGCGAGGAGGTCGGCGCTGTTTGCACCGAGGTCGCGCGCGGCCCACTCGGCCAGCCGTGCGAACAGTTCGTCGTCGTCCGCCTCGCGCCGGGTGTCATCGTCGGCGAGCCAGCGACGGCGCACCATTCTCAGCAGTGCCGCGCGGGTGCGGACGGGATCGGCGTCGAGCGCGAAGGTGACGAAAGCGTCGGGTGTCCACGCTTCGATACCCGATCGTTCCAGTGCCCCGGTGAGCTCGGGGTCGGCGGTGACGACGGCGTCGGCGTGGCACAGCAGCGCCACCGAGGTCACGTGTGCCTCCCTCGGTCCCGTCACGTGCGGCACCTCGCGGAGCACGGTGGTGGGCCAGACCACCCGGGCGTCGGGGAAGGCGCGGTCGAGTTCGGCGAAGAGGAAGTCGCGGGCGGGACGCAGCAGTTCCTGCGGCAGTCGGCGGTCCACTTCCGCGATGATTCCGTCGCTCCAGAAGGGTTGGTAGAGTCCGTCTTCGGTAAGGGCGAGCGCCACATCGCGCAGGCGGGGGCGGGCGAGGACCGTCGCATCGAGCACCACTCGAACCGGCATCGTCACCCTTCGTCGAACCGTCGGAACGGACCTTACCGTGCTGCCACGGCGGGCCGCGTCATGCTGTCAGAACGGGTCGTACAGTCCTTCGCGCCGCGTGAGATCGGCGAGTCCGTCGAGGACCGTCGTGACCACCTCCGCCTGCTGCTTCGCGAGGTCGAGGACGTCGGAGCGCGACACCCGCCGGTGCAGGCCGTGGAAGTCGGCGGAGAGTGCGCCCGTGTCGACCAGGCGCGCGACGTGCCGGCGGGAGCAGCCGAGGACGTCGGCGGCCTGGGCGATGGTGAGCAACGACGGCACGACACCGATCGTCACGGCGGTGTCGGACCCGAACCGGTCGAGCAGACCCGCCAGCGCCGCGGGGGCCTCCTCGGCGGAGAACGGCCCGAAGGTCACGACTGCAGCCGCAGACGGCGCTCCACGAACTGCCGGAAGTATTCGAGCTTGTTCGCCGGCACCAGCGCGGGCAGGATCATCTGCCACATCGCACCGGTCTGCTCTGCGAGCCGTTCGGTCGCCTTGAGAGCGTTCGCCATGATCCGGGCGCCCATCGACTGTTCGAGCAGCAGCAGGGAGACCGCGTGGACGTCGACGTCCTCGACGAGGTCGCCCTCGTCGGCGGCCCGGGCCGCGAGCTCCTGCAGGTTGTTCTGCCAGATCTCGTAGGGCCGGTGCTCGGTGCCCTGGTAGTCGCCGATCTCGACCAGCAGCCGGAACATCGCCCGCACCACGGAATCGGTCTCGGACATGTCGACGTGCAGGACCGACAGGTCGATCAGTGTCTCGAGCGCCGGGGAACGGCGGTCCATCTTGGACTCGGCGGCGGCCTCGAAGCGGACATAGCCGGAGTCGATCACCCCGCGCGCCAGTTCTTCCTTCGAACCGAAGTGGAAGTACAGCGCACCCTTGGTGACGCCGGCCTCCTCGATGATGTCGCCCAGGTTCGCGTCCGCGTACCCGTCGCGCACGAAGATCGTCGCTGCGCCCTGCAGCACCGATTCGCGTGTCACCTCTGCGCGTACTTGTCGTCCCACCACAGCCTGCCTTCTCACGGGTATCCCAACGATAACGCCACTTACCTGAAAGTAGAGAGCAGACGGTCCCGGAAACGAGAGGACTATTCGGAAACCGGGGGTTCCCCGAGCTTCGGGTCCGCTTCCAGACCGATGAGGCCGTTCCAGCACAGGTTCACGAGGTGGGCCGCGACGTCCTCCTTCGACGGAGTGCGGCGGTCGAGCCACCACGTCGCAGTGGTGGCGACCATGCCGACGAGAGCCTGGGCGTAGAGCGGAGCGAACTCCGGGTTGAGCCCCCGCCGGGAGAAGTCGCCGGTCAACAGCTTCCCCACCTGACGCATCGCCTCGTTGAGCAGACTCGAATAGGTGCCTTCCTCGGCGGACATCGGCGAGTCGCGCACGAGGATGCGGAAGCCGTCGGTGCGCTCCTCTATGTAGGTGAGCAGAGCGAGCGCGGCCCGCTCGACGCGGATCCTCGACCGGTTGCGGGTGAGGCTCTCGGTGACCATCGACATCAGCACGGTCATCTCGCGGTCCACGACCACCGCGTAGAGACCTTCCTTACCGCCGAAGTGCTCGTAGACGACCGGCTTGGAGACCTGCGCCCGCTGGGCTATCTCCTCGATGGAGGTGCCCTCGTAGCCGCGCTCGGCGAACAGGGCGCGACCGATTTCGATGAGCTGTTCCCGACGCTGCGTGCCCGTCATCCGGATCCGCGGAGTGCGCTCGGTTCGCTTCTGCGACGCCTGCGACACAGGTCCTCCTTCGGCGGCGGGACGTACTCGAACGTTCGACAGCCTATCCATTCCCGATCGCGCCACCCCAGGTTCGACGTCGACGCCGTCTCGTGCGAGGATCAGGGGCGCACGCCCGCCGGTTCCGCCGCGGGGGTGTGGCAATCCGCCGTGGTGTAATCGGCAGCACCTCTGATTTTGGTTCAGATAGTTCAGGTTCGAGTCCTGGCGGCGGAGCGGGAACCGTCCCGGGGAGCCTCAGCGCTTCCCCGGTGTACGCACGGACCGGCGTACAGAAACGTGTCGAGGGAGCTACATGCAGGTGCAGACCGCGATCGTCGTGCTGGCAGCCGGAGCAGGAACAAGGATGCGGTCGAAGACACCGAAGGTGTTGCACACCCTCGGTGGACGCACGATGCTCGCTCACTCCCTGTACGCCGCCGCCGCACTCGGACCCGCCCATCTCGTCACCGTCGTCGGGCACCGCCGCGAGGAGGTCTCCGCCGAGGTGAGCGCCGTCGCCGCGGATCTCGACCGCGAGATCCGGGTGACCGTCCAGGAGGAACAGCTCGGCACCGGCCACGCCGTGGAGTGCGGCCTCGGTGCCCTCCCCGACGACTTCGACGGCACGGTCGTCGTCACCGCCGGCGACGTCCCGCTGCTCCGCTCCGACACCCTGCAGGAACTGCTCGACGCGCACCTCGACACCGAACCTGCCGCCGTCACCGTCCTCACCACGACGGTGTCCGAGCCGACCGGCTACGGACGCATCGTGCGCACCACCGACGGCGACGTCGCCGGGATCGTCGAGGAGAAGGACGCCTCGCCGACGCAGCGCGCGATCCAGGAGATCAACACGGGCGTGTACGCCTTCGACGCGGCCGCGCTGCGATCCGCGCTCGGCAAGCTGAGCGCCGACAACTCGCAGGGCGAGCTGTACCTGACCGACGTCGTGAAGATCGCCCGCAACGAGGGCCACACCGTCCGCGGACTCCACACCGACGACGCGGTGCAGGTCTCCGGCGTCAACGACCGCGTCCAGCTCGCCGCACTGACCACCGAACTCAACCGGCGCCTGCTCGAGCACTGGATGCGCGAGGGTGTCACGGTGATCGACCCGGCTTCGACGTGGATCGACGTCGACGTCGTGCTCGGCGCCGACGTCACCATCCACCCGGGTGTGCAGTTGCGCGGCCGCACGGTGATCGCCGACGACGCGGAGGTCGGCCCCGACACGACGCTGACCGACGTGCAGGTCGGCGCCGGCGCCACCGTGATGCGCACCCACGGCTCCGACGCCGTGATCGGCGCGGAGGCCACCGTCGGCCCGTTCACCTACCTGCGCCCCGGCACCGAACTCGGCGCGTGCGGCAAGCTCGGCGCCTTCGTCGAGACGAAGAACGCGCAGATCGGAGCGCATTCGAAGGTCCCCCACCTCACTTATGTCGGCGACGCGGAGATCGGCGAGCACTCCAACATCGGGGCATCGAGCGTGTTCGTCAACTACGACGGGGTGAAGAAGTACCGCACGGTCGTCGGATCGCACGTCCGGACCGGGTCGGACACTATGTTCGTCGCTCCCCTCACGGTGGGCGACGGCGCCTACACGGGCGCCGGAACAGTACTCCGTCGCGACGTTCCTCCGGGGGCGCTGGCGGTGTCGGGTACGCCACAGCGCAATATTGACGGGTGGGTCCAGCGAAATCGCGCCGGTACCCCCGCTGCCGAGGCAGCATCGAGAGCACAGCAGCCGCACGACCACGATCGCCAGAAGGACGGCCAGAACCAGTGACCAATTGGATCGACAACCAGAAGAACTTGATGCTCTTCTCCGGCCGGGCCCATCCCGAGCTGGCAGAGCAGGTCGCGAAGGAACTGGGCGTCCCCCTCACCCCGCAGACGGCACAAGACTTCGCGAACGGTGAGACGTTCGTGCGTTTCGAGGAGTCGGTGCGCGGTTCGGATGCCTTCGTGCTGCAGAGCCATCCGTTCCCGCTGAACCAGTGGGTCATGGAGCAGCTCATCATGATCGACGCGCTCAAGCGTGGTTCGGCCAAGCGCATCACCGCGATCCTGCCGTTCTACCCCTACGCCCGTCAGGACAAGAAGCACCGCGGCCGCGAGCCCATCTCCGCCCGCCTGATCGCCGATCTGCTCAAGACCGCCGGCGCCGACCGCATCATCACGGTCGACCTGCACACCGATCAGATCCAGGGCTTCTTCGACGGTCCGGTCGACCACATGCACGCACAGGGCCAGCTCGCCGAGTACATCCGCGGCAAGTACGGCGTCGAGAACATCGCCGTGGTCTCCCCCGACTCCGGTCGCGTGCGGGTGGCCGAGAAGTGGGCCGACACCCTCGGTGGCGCGCCGCTGGCGTTCATCCACAAGACCCGCGACCCGCTGGTGCCCAACCAGGTCAAGTCGAACCGCGTGGTCGGTGAGGTCGAGGGCCGCACCTGCATCCTGATCGACGACATGATCGACACCGGTGGCACCATCGCCGGCGCCGTGAAGATCCTCAAGGAGGCCGGCGCGGGCGACGTCATCATCGCCGCCACCCACGGTGTGCTCTCCGACCCGGCCGCCGAGCGCCTCGCTTCGTGCGGCGCCAAGGAGGTCATCGTCACCAACACGCTGCCGATCCCGCCGGAGAAGCAGTTCGACTGCCTCACCGTGCTGTCGATCGCTCCGCTGCTCGCGCAGACGATCCGCGAGGTCTTCGAGAACGGCTCGGTCACCTCGCTGTTCAACGGGGTCGCCTGACCTTCCGCTCGACGACGGGGCAGACTTGTCCGGGTGTTCACCGGATTTCCCGTCGCGGCCCTCGACTTCTACGACGATCTCGAGGCCGACAACAGCAAAGCATTCTGGGCCGCGCACAAGGCCGTCTACGACGACTGCGTGCGCGGCCCGATGCTTGCCCTACTTGCGGAACTCGAGGAGGAGTTCGGGGAGGGCAAGGCCTTCCGCCCGTACCGCGACGTGCGGTTCAGCAAGGACAAGCTGCCGTACAAGACCCACCAGGGCGGATTCGCCTCCGTCGCGCAGAGCGTCGGCTACTACGTCGAGATCAACGCCGCCGGATTGCGGGTCGCCGCCGGCCTGTTCCACGGCTCGTCCGATCAGATCGCCGGTTACCGGACCGGGGTCGATCACGACCGTCGCGGCCCCGAGCTCAGGAGGATCGTGCGCAAGCTCGAACGCGCGGGATACGAGATCGGCGGCGACCGGTTGAAGTCCCGGCCGCGCGGCGTGGACGCCGATCATCCCCGCATCGAACTCATGCGTCACCGGTCGCTGTGGGCCGGTCGCACCGAGATCTCCCCGCCGTGGATCGACAGTCCGCGCACCCTCGAGGAGGTGCGTTCGGCGTGGCGTGAGTTCCGGCCGCTGGTGCGCTGGCTCACCGCTGCTACCACAACGTGATCCGGCAGACCGGGTGGTATGGAAATGCTGTGTGGCGCAATGGTTTGAAGGACGCGCCGGGACGGGGATGATCTTCGTCACGCCGCGTGAAATCGTCGCAGGTCGTGCGAGACCCCCCTCCCCTGCGTAACTCGGCTTTCACCTAAAGTGGCACCTCGTGACCGACGCGCAAACTCTCGAAGCCCCTACGGAAAACGCGACAATCCGAACGGTCCGACGATGGTCGCCGGGTGCGTGCGTCTGGTGCGGCGACACCGACTCTGTCGAGGTCTTCCGCAACGAACCTCGCTGTGCCACATGCCGTAAGCACGAAGCCGTCATCGACGAGGCCCGCAAATTCATGGGCATGTACGGCCTGCGCCCCATCGGCGGCACCCTGCAGTCCGACGACGAGGAGGAATACGAGCACCGCCTCGCCGCCCGCGAGGCCCGCCGCGCCCTCAACGACATCCGTCTCGCCGAGCAGCCCGACCCGGCGCTCGTGCGCAAGGCCTTGCGTCCCCGCGCCGCCGCGATCACGGAGGGCCACACCGGTTCCTCCGCGCAGACGTCGACGCGTCCGGCCTCCGCGACCCGCAGCTCGTCCGCTTCGGCCAAGCCGGCGAAGTCCGCGGCTCCGGTCCGGACGGGCGCCGTGGACGTCGAGGAGATCCAGACCCGGGCCCTCGCGCTGCTCGATCAGCTCTCCGCGATCGACGCGCAGCTCGCGCTCGTCGCCGAGCAGAACGGCCTCGCCGCCCGCGCCCGCCGCAGCGATCTGGAGAAGCAGAAGGCGACGATCCTGCGCACCCTCGCCGCACTCGAGAAGGCACGTCTGAGCGCATCCGGCAGCTAGTCGCCGGCTCACACCACCGCAGCCCCGTCCCGCTCCGTCGAGTCCGCTCGACGGTCCGGTGCCGGGGCTGCCGTCGTTACCGCACGTCACGACGGTTGTCGTTACCGCACCTCACGACAACGGACCAGGTAGTCTGTGATCGACCAAGAGCCTGTCGGGGGCACTGCTCGGGCCTTCCCGCCTGTGCAGATCCGGGCTGAAGCCTTCCGAAGGAGTGCGCGTGAGTGTTTCCGACTCCCCTCGCGTCGGTGCACCCGCGTGGCGTTCCTTGTCCTCGGCTCTGGCGCGACCCCGATTGTTCGCGTGTCTCGACCGGTGCTCCACGCTGACGGTGATCGACGCTCCCCCGGGTTTCGGCAAGCGGACGCTCATCGCGGGATGGCTCCATCGGGGCGGCGCACCCGACCACACGATCGTCTGGGTTCCCGAACTCACGGCGTCCGGCGACGGCGACCTGCCCGAACATGTGCTCGCGGTCCTCGCCGATCACCCGGCCGTCGAGGTCGCCGGCGGCGGTCCCGACGATTCCCCGTTCGAGCGCGTGGTCCGTACCTTCCGCGATCTGGGGTCGCCCTGCCTGCTCGTGCTCGCCTGTGTGTCGCCGCAGAACTCGGCCGAGGTGCTCGAAGCAACCCTTCGGCTGCTCGACCGGTGCCCCCTGCTCGATGCGATCGTCTGCCTGCCGGGAAACAGCACCGACATGACCGAGGTCGTCCTCCGCGGGATCGACTCCACGTACGTCCCGGCGGCCGATCTCGCGTTCACCATCGAGGAGACGGCGACACTGCTGTGTGACGCCGGACCGGAGCGCTCCGACAGCGAGTGCGAGGTCGTGTGTCGCGTGCTCGGTGGTGTGCCCACCCTGGTCTCGGCGGCCGCGGCCGTCGCCCGGAGCCGGCCCCAGCGCCTGATCGACTCCCGTGGACTGCCGACCCCGGCCTTGGCCCGCCTCGTGCGGACGTATGTGGAGAGCCGGCTCGACGAACTCGACGACGCGCACCGCGAGTTCGCGTTCTCGGTCGCCGCTGCCCACAGCGTCACCGCCGAGCGGGCGGCCGAACTGACGGGCGCGGCGGACCCCGAGGCCGCACTCGCGACGCTCGCCGCGGCCGGCCTCCTGACGGATTCGCCCTTCGACGATCCCCGGGCGTGGCGGTGGCCCGACGCCGTCCGCTCGTGCGTGCTCGACATCTCCCGCCGAGAGCAACCCGGACGTGTCGACGCCCTGCTCGTCGAACTCGCCCGGGCCCATCGCGACGCCGGCAGGCCCGCCGAGGCGTCGATCTATGCCGTCGAGGCCGGCGACTGGGAGACCGCCGTGGCGATCGTCGAGGAATCCTGGGCGCGCATGGTCGACAGTTCCTTCGACGTTCTCGTCAAGGTGCTCCGGCAGATCCCCGACCAGGAGCTCGGCGACCATCCGTCGGTCCAGGCAGGTCGCGCGCTGTTCACACAGATGCTCGACGAACATTCGATCCTGCACGCCTCCCTGCCCGCGGATCCCGACGAACTCACCGAGCTCGGGAAGACACCCGGCGCCGCGCAGGCCCTCTACGTCGCGACGGTGCAGACCCTGACCCTGCGGGTCTCGGGCGAATTCGGTGAGGCCGCGCGGTTGACGCTGCTGTTGCGTCCGCTCGTCGATTCGATCCTCGAACACCGGCCCGACGATCTCGGTCCGCAACTGCCGCTGCTGCGCGTGCAGTGGGCGATCACGCTCCAGCTCGCCGGATATCTGACCGAGTCCACCACCGTCTTCCGCCGCGCCTACCGCGGTGCGTACGCCGTGAACATCGCCTTCGTCATCCAGAACGCCGCGGGCAGCTCGGCGTTGAACTGGGCGGTGACGGGCGACAATCCGCGCGCCCGGGAATGGCTGCGCATCGAGAGCAACGCCGAGCCCACCGAGGGTCGCTGGGGCGAGATGGTCAAGGTGGGTGGTCTCGTGGCGTCCGCGCTCGTCCACCTCGACTCGCTCGAGCTCGACCGTGCCGTCGGATATCTCGACGAGCTCGGTGTCCCGCGGGTTTCGGAGGAACTCTGGGGATTCGTCGCCTACGGCCGGGCCTACTACAACCTGGCGGCGGGCAACGCCTACGACGGACTCACCGAACTGCACCGGCTCATCGCTTCACACCACGATCTGTTCGACCGCGGCGCGTTCTCGCGCATTCTGCTCGGGGCCGCCGAGATCGACCTGCAGCTGGCGCTCGGCAACGGCAACCTCGCGCGCGCCCTCGCCGAGGAGTCGCCGCAGACCCATCCGATGCTCGTGGTGACGAACGCGCGTGTCGAACTGTTCACCGGTCATCCGGAGATCGCGCTCAAGAAGCTCAAGCGTGTTCCGTGGACGGAGTGCGGCTTCCCGCGCGCACATGTCGAGGCGTTGCTCATCGAGGCGAGCGCCCACCTCGATCTCGACAAGAAGGACGCCGCGGTCCGCAGCTGGCAGCGGGCCTGCACGCTCGCCGAGGCCCTCGGCAACCGCCGCGCCTTCACCACTCTGGCCGAGGGTGTCGCCGCGCGTCTCGCGGAGCCCGGCGGTCTCACCGTCCCGGACGAGGCGATCGGGTCCGTCTTCACCGAACCGGTCACCCATGTCGAACTGTCCCGGCGGGAGACGGACGTGCTGGAGTTGCTGGCGCTGGGATCGACGCACGCCGACATCGCGAAGAAGTTGTTCGTCTCGCACAACACGATCAAGACCCAGTTGCGCAGCATCTACCGCAAGCTCGGCGTGCACACGCGGGTGGAAGCCATCGGCCGGGCGCGCGATCTCAGGCTGCTGCCGGTCCGCCGGTCGCTGTAGCCGAACGCGCACGCATCCGGGCGGTGAGCCGAAGATCGAGCGCCCACACGACACCCGCGAGCGCCGCCAGTCCGACACCGAGCACACACACCGCGGTCCACCCGCCGGCGCTCCACGCCATCGTGCCGAGCGCCGAACCGGACGCCGCACCGATGAAGTAGCCCGTCATGTAGACGGAATTGACGCGCGAGCGGGCGTCGGGGTCGAGGGCGTACACGATGTTCTGGTTGGTGATGTGCACGAGGTTGAGCGCGAGGTCGACGACGAGCATCCCGACGACGAACCACACCAGCGAGCTCGCACCCGCCGCGAGCGCCGCCCACGACGCGATCAGCGTGAACACTCCCACCGCCGTCGTCGGCGGTCCGTAACCGCGGTCGACGAGCCGGCCCGCCGCGGTCGCGGCGAACGCACCGGCCACCCCGGCCAGCCCGACGAGCCCGATCTGCAGGTCGTCGAGGCCGAAGGGCGGGTCGGACAGCAGGAACGCCATCGTCGAGAACAGCGCGCCCACCGACGCGAAACCCAGCCCGCCGAGCAGGGTCCGGGTGCGCAGGCGAGGATGCGTGACGATCAACGTCCCGAGTGATCGCAGCGTGCTGCCGTAACCCTGACGGACCACCGGTGGCGTCGCCGGCAGCACCCGCCACAACGCGAGCGCCACGATCACCATCGCGACCGCGCTCACCCGGTAGACCGTCGTCCAACTGTCGCCGAGTTCGGCGAGGATGCCCGCGACGCTCCGGGCCACGAGGATCCCGACGAGCAGCCCGCTCATCACGGTGCCGACCGCGCGACCCCTCGATTCCGGCGTCGCGAGGGTCGCCGCGAACGGCACCAGCACCTGCGCGGCCACCGAGAACAGACCGGCGACAGCGGTGCCCACCACGAGCACCCCGATGTTCGGCGCGAATCCGCTCAGCCCCTGCCCCGCCGCCGCGGCCAGCATGAGCATCACCGCCAGCCGCCGCTGCGGGAACATGTCGCCGAGCGGCACGAGGAACAGCAGGCCGAGAGCATAGGCGACCTGCGCGACCGTCACGGTGGAGGCGGCGGCCGATCGGGAGGTGTCCAGTGCTTCGGCGATCGAGTCGAGCAGCGGTTGGTTGAAGTAGTTGCCACCCACGCACAGACCCGTCGCCACGGCCATGAGCAACAGGACCGGGGTCGTCAGGACGGGACGGGAGGACGCCATGTCCTCCAGCGTCCCGTGTGGGCGCGTCGGAAGTCGAATCGGCTCGTCGGCCGCCTTTCGAGGACTACTCCCGGGAGGCGGCGAGCAGGACGAACCGTCCGTCCGGATCCACCCATTCGTGCCGGACCACGAATCCCGCGTCGGCGAGTTCCTGCGAGATTCCGACGAGGCGGAACTTCGCGGAGATCTCGGTCCGGATCTGCTCACCCTCGGCGAAGGAGATCTGCAGGTCGAGGCCCGGGATCGTCACGTCCATCGCCTCGGTCGCCTCGAGGCGCATCTCGATCCACTCGTTCTCCGGGTCCCAGACGGCGCGGTGCACGAACCGGGCGGGATCGAAGTCGGCGCCGAGCCGGTCGTTGAGCACCCGCAGGACGTTCCGGTCGAACTCCGCCGTCACGCCGGCCGCGTCGTCGTAGGCGGCGATCAGGGTGTCGCGGTCGATGACGAGACCGGCGCCGAGGAGCAGCCACTCGCCGGGATGGAGGATCGCGGCCGTCCCGGCGAGGAACTGTGCGCGTTCGCTCGGGACGAGATTGCCGATCGTGCCGCCGAGGAACGCGATCGCGCGTTTCCCGCCGGCCGGCAGATGCGTGAGCGAATCGGTGAAGTCGCCGACAACCCCGTGCACCGTCAGGTTCGGATACTCCGCCGCCAGCCGGGTGACGGCCGACCGCAACGCCGGTTCGGAGACGTCCTGCGGCACGTAGGTGTGGAGATACGGTTCGAGGGCGTCGAGCAGCACGTGCGTCTTCTCGGACGACCCGGAGCCGAGTTCGACGAGCATCTCGGGGCGGGCGGCATCGGCGAAGTCGGCGGCGTGCTGTCGCAGCAGTGCGAATTCGGTGCGTGTCGGATAGTACTCGGGCAGTCGCGTGATCTCGTCGAACAGTTCGCTGCCCCGCGCGTCGTACAGCCAGGTCGGCGACAGGTACTTGGGATCGGACGTGAGTCCGCGCCGTGCGTCCTCGCGCAGTTTGGCGTCGAGGTCCTCGGGGCGCAGATGCACGTCGACGATCACGGTGAACCGACCTCCAGTGGTGAGACGATGAGTTTGCCCGGCATCGCGGCGACGAGATGCCGGTCGGGTACGGGTTTCCAGCGGCTGTCGTCGTCGAACGGTTCGGACGCCACGATCGCGACCTGCTCGTCGACGAACGTCCACAGCGAGTGGTACCAGGCGGTGGCCCAGATCCCGGATTCGTTGCACAGCAACATGTTCAACCGTGATTCCGGTGCGAGTTCCAGCACGTCGTGGACGAGTGAGATCAGCGCCGGCTCGGGATCGGCCGAGCGCAGGCGCGACTGGAGCAGGAGCCACAGCGTGGCAGCATCGGTCGGTGATTCGAGCTGCAGCAGTTCGGCGACGGGAAGCGCGCCGGCGAGGGTGACGAGCGATCCCGGCCAGCCCCGGACGACACCGTTGAGACTGAACGCCCACCGGTCGTCGGAGAAGGGCGCGGCCGCCGACCGTTCGACGGGCATCCCCTCGGTGGCCGAGCGGGTCGCGGCGACGACGGTGCGCGACCGTATCGACGTCAGGCCTTCACCGACGAAGGGATCGGACCAGATCGGCAACGCCGACCGGTAGCGCCCGAAGGTGCCCTCGGCACTCCACCATCCGACACCGAATCCGTCGGCGTTGATCGTGCCTCCCCCACGCATGTCGGTGGGCGCCCACGACTGGCGGAGCAGCGAGTTGGTTCCGGTGGCCAGCAGTGCCGCGACGTTCGTCTCCGGCCCGATGTACGCCAGATGTCTACACATCGCCCGTCCCGTACGCGACGCGGAGCCCGGAGAAGATCTGACGGCGGATCGGCAGATCCCAGTTGCGGAAGGTTCCGCGGCACGCGACCTCGTCGGTTCCGAACGAGCCTCCGCGCAGAACCCGGTGTCCGTCGCCGAAGAAGACCTCCGAGTACTCGCGGTACGGGAACGCGCGGAAGCCCGGATAACCGGTGAACGGTGTGGACGTCCACTCCCAGACGTCGCCGATCAGCTGGTGCACCCCGAGCGGTGACGCTCCCTGCGGATACGCGCCGACGACGGCGGGACCGAGATGACGCTGTCCGAGATTCGCGTGGTCGGGACCGGGATCCTCGTCGCCCCACGGGAATCGGCGGCTGAGCCCGGTGGCCGGATCCCAGCGTGCCGCCTTCTCCCATTCGGCCTCGGTCGGAAGACGTCCACCGGCCCAGCGGGCGAACGCCTCCGCCTCGTGGAAGCACACGTGCACGACCGGCTCGTCCGGGTGCAGCGGCACCGTGCGGCCGAAGGCCGTTCGGCTCCATCCGGTTTCGTCGCGACTCCAGAACTGCGGGGCCTCGAGACGGGCGTCGAGGCGGTGCTGCCAACCTGCCTCGCTCCACAGTTCGGGCCGCTCGTACCCGCCGTCCTCGACGAACCCGAGGTAACGGCGGTTGGTGACGGGCACCGCGTCGAGTTCGAACTCCGGCACCTCGACGACGTGTGCCGGGCGCTCGTTGTCGAGGGCCCACGGATCGGTGGACGTGCCCATCTCGAATGCGCCGGCGGGGATCCGGACACGTTCGGTGTCGCGGACGGTTCCGGTGCGCGGCGCTTCCGGCGCGTCGAGCAAGGGTGGACCCTGCCGTAACTGGTGCGTCGCGAGCATCGTCTCGCCGTGCTGCTGTTCGTGCTGCGCGACCATCGCGAAGACGAAACCCTCGCGGGTCAGATCGTCGTCGAATGCACTGTCTTCGAGCACATCCCAGGTGAGCTCGCGGACGGCACGCGCGTAACGGCGGGCGGCGTCGGGGTCGAGCAGCGGCAGCCCCGTGCGGGTCGCGCGGGGATGCCGGAACGCGTCGTAGAGATCGTCGATGTCGCCGCGAACCGCAGGGCGCCTGCCCGCGACCCGCACGAGCCAGCGCTCCTCCTGGTTGGCGATGTGCGCGAGATCCCACACCAGCGGGCTCATCAACGGCGAATGTTGTGCGGTGAGATCCTGTTCCGGCACGGAGGCGAGTACCTCGGTGCGGGCACGCGCCCGCTCGAGGTGCCGCCTGAGCGCAACACGAGCAGGTGTCACCGCACCTCCTCACCCGGCGCCAGACCGCGCAGGCACCGTGCCGCGGCCGCGTCGAGCGCCGCGGTGAACCGCATGTCGCGGGAGGACTCCGCCGCGAGCGAGAGCAAACCCGCTGCGGCAGCACGCAATTCGAGCGAGGCGAGACCGACGCGGGCCGCCTCGGACCACTGGTCGCGCACCGGCGCGGCGATCGCGCACGCCTCCGCGGAGACCTCGGGCGCCGACAGCAACGCCTCGAGAGCCGCGACGGGCACCTGCCACGACTCGGCCGGCTGGGCGTCGAGATAACGCACCTCGAGATGCCCGCACGGACGAACAGGCGGGAACAGCGTCGTCATGTGGTAGTCGAGGTCGTCGATGGTGGGTCGACGGTGGATGTCGGCGTCGAGCTCGCCCGCGAGCCACGCCGCGAAGGTGGCGCCAGGCGGTGCGTACCATTCGGGCATTTCCGAACGCACGCAGGTCAGCGGTGCGTCGAGCACCCATGCGGGGTAGTCGGCGGGATGGTCGACGTGACCGAGGGCGGGATCGAGTTCGAGCCACGTGCGCATCCGCTGCGACGCCCAGTCGCCCTCCGGAGCACCTCGCAGCCGGGGCGAGCACGCGAAGGCCGCGATCATCGCCGGGCCGATGGCGTGGAGCAACTCCCAGCGCTGCACCACCTCTGCCTCGTCGCGTCCCGCGTCGACGGAAACCTGTATGGACGCAGTGCTGTTCATCATCAACCGGCCCATCGGGCCGATCCGGTCGTAGCGGAGTTCCATCGCTCCGTAGCGCGGGGTGCGCAGCAGACGGTGGGGAGGCCGCACCTCGTCGGCGGCGCGGTCGAGCATGGTCACCGACCGGCGGGCCAGCAACGCCCGGAGCATGCGGAGGTCGGCCGTGAGCCGATCGCACACCTGCCGTGCCGAAGTGCACGGCACGCTCGACAGCTCGATCTGACCACCCGGCTCGACGCTGACCGCGCTGCCCGACGGCAGGGGACGGGCCGACGACGACGGCGCCACCGTGCGCGGCGCGTGGGGCCCGAGGGCCTCGACGAGCCTCGTGAGTTCGGGACGCGATTCGGTGCCGTCGGCCCGCGCGGTGAGCCATTCGAGCTCGACCCCGATCAGCCTGGGGATTCCCAGCCGGAATGCCCTGCTGCGGACGTGGTCCTCCGCTGCTGCTCGGGAGCCGAGTTCCTTGCGGGCACGGGAGGCTGCGGCATCGACTGCCATTGCCATTCGTCCACCCCCTCGGCCGGTGCGCCAGGTCTGCGGTCGAGACTAACCCGCCGGGGGACACGACGCGCGGATAACGCACCGGTGCGTGCGCGAACGCACTCCACCGGGCAGGCTCGACCCCGACGATACGGACGACGGAGGAGGTGAGCGGCCCGTGCTGGACCTCCAGGCTGCCCGACGCGACACACCGGGATGCTTCGACCGGGTCTTCCTCGACAGCGCCGGCTCGTCGCTGCCCCCGGCACCGGTGCTCGAGACGATGCTCGCGCACCTGCGCCGCGAGGCCGAGATCGGCGGGTACGTGGCGGCCGACGAACGGCTCGACGACCTGACGGCCGTGAAGACCTCGCTCGGCCGCCTGTTCGACGTGCCGGAGACCTCCCTCGCACTGTCCGACGGCGCCTCGCGGGCGTGGACGTCCTTCTTCTACGCGGTGCCGCTGCGACCCGGCGACCGCATCCTGATCTCGCAGGCCGAATACGCCGCGAACGCGATCGCCGCGCTGCAGCGCGCGCGGACGACCGGCGCCACCGTCGAGGTCGTTCCGTCCGATCCGTCCGGCCGCGTCGACGTCGAGGCGCTCGAGGGGATGCTCGACGAACGGGTGCGGCTGGTGTCCGTGGTGCACGCCCCCACCAACGGCGGGCTGGTCAACCCGGTGCGGGAGATCGCCGACGCCGCGCACGCGGTCGGGGCGCTCGTGCTGCTCGACGCGTGCCAGTCGGTGGGGCAGCTGCCGGTGAGCGTGCCCGAACTCGATGTCGACGCACTGTCGGGCACCGGGCGCAAGTGGCTCCGCGGGCCGCGCGGCACCGGTTTCCTCTACGTGCGGCCGCGCCTGGTGAGCGAACTCGAACCGGCCGTTCTCGACCTGCACAGCGCCTCGTGGACCTCGGCCGACAGCTACGAACTCGCTCCGGACGCCACCCGCTTCGAGATGTGGGAGGCCGGAGTGGCGGCCCGGCTCGGGCTCGGCGCGGCCGTGGACTATCTCCTCGATCTGGGTGTCGACGCCGTGGCCGAGGCGGTGGCCTACCGGGCCGGGCACGTGCGCGAGGGGCTCGCGGGCATCGACGGCGTCACCGTCACCGACCTCGGCGAGCAGCGCAGCGGCATCGTCTCGTTCACCGTGGACGGCCGCGACCCGCGGGAGGTCCGCGACGCCCTGGCCGAGCGGTCCGTGACGGTCACGGTCAGCAGCCGCAGTTCGACGCTGCTGGACATGACCTCGCGCGACCTGCAGTCGGTGGTGCGGGCGTCGCCGCACTACTTCGTCTCCCCCGCCGACGTCGACAGGTTCCTCGCCTCGGTGCACGACATCGCCCGGTCGTGAAGCTCACGCGCGTCGACGACAGGGCTGTTTGTCCCTGATCGACGTCGTCCGGTAAAGTGGTTCGAGTTGTCTCGGCGAGGGTGAACCGCAATATCGCTGGATCACCGTGATCGACGCGGCTGCGACGGAAGCAATGTGCTCCCCGGTCGCACGTGTCGGATCCGTTCGTTCGAGAACACCCGACCACCAAGTGCCACCAGCGTAGGAGCCGTCACATCATGTCCGACGAGAATCGTCTCGTAGCCAGCGTCCGCACCGAGTTCGGCAAGGGTGCCGCACGCCGCGCCCGTCGCGCCGGCCAGGTCCCCGCCGTCCTCTACGGCCACGGCACCGAGCCCCGGCACCTCGCCCTCCCCGACCTCGAGTTCGCAGCCGTGCTGCGTAACCACGGCACCAACGCCATCCTCACCCTCGACGTCGACGGCGAGGATCAGCTCGCGCTGACCAAGTCGGTCGTCGTCCACCCCATCCGTCGCTACATCGAGCACGCCGACCTGCTCGTCGTGAAGAAGGGCGAGAAGGTCACCGTCGAGGTGCCCGTCGTCCTCTCCGGTGAGGCCGGCTCCGGCACGCTGGTGGTCAACGAGGTCAACACGATCAAGCTCGAGGCCGACGCCCTGAACATCCCCGAGGAGATCACCGTCTCGATCGAGGGCGCCGAGGCCGGCACCCAGATCCTGGCCGGTGGCGTCGAGCTGCCCGCCGGCGCGACCCTGCAGGACGATCCCGAGCTGCTGCTCGTGAACATCGTCGAGGCTCCCTCCGCCGACGCCCTGGAAGGCGCCGAGGGCGAAGAGACCGCAGAAGAGGCCTCCGAGGAGGCCTGAGCCTTCACCGGCTCCCTGTGAAGTCACTCGTGCGGCGCGTCATCCCTTCGGGGTGGCGCGCCGCACGTCGTTCGAATGCACGGAAGGATCAGTTCGTGGGCGACGACGCCGCGCTCGTGGTCGGTCTCGGCAACCCCGGCCCGAAGTACGAGAACACCCGGCACAACATCGGATTCATGGTGGCCGACGTGCTGGCCGGACGCGTCGGCGGCAAGTTCTCCGCGCACAAGCGCAGCAACGCCGACATCGTGCAGGCCCGGCTCGACGGGCGGCAGGTGATCATCGCGAAGCCGCGCACCTACATGAACCTGTCCGGCGGTCCGGTCGCCTCCCTGGCCAAGTTCTTCTCGGTCGATCCCTCGAACGTGATCGTCCTACACGACGAACTCGACCTGGACTTCGGCACGATTCGGCTCAAGCTCGGCGGTGGCGAGAACGGGCACAACGGCCTGCGGTCGACCTCGTCGGCGCTCGGCACCAAGGACTACCTGCGGGTCCGGATGGGCATCGGCCGCCCTCCCGGCCGCCAGGATCCCGCCGACTTCGTGCTCAAGCCGTTCTCGGCGACCGAACGCAAGGAACTCGACGTGTGGTGTGAGGAAGGCGCCGACGCCGTCGAACTGCTGCTGAGGCTCGGCCTCGAGGGCGCCCAGAACCGCATCCACTGACCGCCCGCCTCCGCCGAGGCCGGCGCGGTCGCAGCGGCGTCGCGTGGCGCGGTGGTCAGGCCCGCGTCAGCAGTGCCAGCGAGGTGCCGCGACGCAGCTTGCCCGAGGAGGTCTTCGGGATGCTGCCGGGACCGAGTACCGCGACCGTGCGGGGCCGCACGCCCACCTCGGCGACCACCGCGTGCACGACGTCGTGTTCGATGCGGCGCACCTCGTCGGGGTGGTCGAAGAGTTTGGTCTCCACGGCCACCGCGAACGATTCGCGCTTGTCCCCCGCGTCGAGCCGGATGGCGACGGCGTTGCCGGGACGCACCCCGTCGACGGTCCCCGCCGCTCGCTCGATGTCGGTGGGATAAATGTTGCGGCCGCCCATGATGATGACGTCCTTCACCCGGCCGCACACCACGACGAGACCTTCCTCGGTGAAGTAACCCACGTCGCCGGTGTCGAGCCAGCCGTCGGCGTCCTGCGCGGGTACGGGTCCGTCCACGGTGAGATAGCCGTGCGTGACGGCCTCGCCGCGCAACTGGATGATGCCCACGCCGCGGGGTGGCAGCACCTGTCCGTCACGGCCGACGACCCGGCCCTCGAGACCGGCCACGAGACGGCCGAGGGTGGGCATGCGGCGCGTGTGGGTGCGGTTGGTCGGCACGGCCATCCCGCCGGCCTCGAGCAGGTCGGGGTCCACCACGTCGAGCACCACCCCGCGTCCCGGATCGGGGACCGACACCGCGAGCGTGGTCTCGGCCATCCCGTAGGAGGGCGCGAGGGCGGACGGGTCGAGACCGAAGCGCTCCCCGGCCTCCGCGAGGGCCTCCATCGTGTCGGGATCGACCGGCTCGGCGCCGTTCCACATCCAGCGCATCGACGACAGGTCGAGCGCGCCGTCCGGCGCCTGCGACAACTTCCGGGCCAGCAACGAGTACGCGAAATTCGGTGCTGCGGTGAGCGTTCCGTGGTACTTGCTGATCAGCTCCGCCCACAGGATCGGAGAGCGCAGGAAGTCCAGCGGCGTGACCGACACGACCTCGGCGCCCACCTGCATGGGGACGCTGAGGAAGGCCACCATGCCCATGTCGTGGAACAGCGGCAGCCAGCTGATCATGACGTCGTCGTCGAGCGAGAACTTGACGCGGTCCATCATCGCCGTCGCGTTGGCGTAGAAGTTGCCGTGCGTGATCCGCACCGCCTTCGGCGAGCCGGTGGACCCGGACGTCAGCTGCTGGAGCACGATGTCGGACTCCGCCGTGTCGACGGGATCGACGGGCCTCCCCTCCCGCATCCGCTCCACGGTGACGACGGAGATGCCCCGCTCGCGCAGCAGCGGCTCCGCGATCTCGAAGGGTGCGCCGAGCACGACGGCGCGGGCGTCGATCATCCGCAGGACCACCTCGGTGTCGCGCGACCACATCTGCAGGTCGGTGCGCGGCGTGGGCTGGTGCAGCATCGTCACGCTTCCGCCGCGCATCCACACGGCCTGGCAGACCGGTGCGATGTCCACCGGTTGTCCTGCGAGGACACCCACCGCGTCGCCGGGTCCGATACCCGCCGCGGCCAGTGCGCCGGCCATGCGGCGGGCCTGCCGGTGGATCTCTCCCCAGTTCTGCCGCAACGGCGTATCCGGTTCGCCGGTGACCAGAGCCCCGGTGTCCGACTCCGCCGTCGCGTACATCTCCTCGGTGAACCTGCTCACGACCCGCTCCTCGTCCGGTGGTGCACGACCTCGATCAAGATCCGGTAGTTGCACATCAGCGTGCTCCGTCGAGTGGTCGGTATGGGGCGGCCTCGGGGAAACGTGATCGAATCTGGCGGAAATCGACACCGAATCGCCGAGTAACATGGACGAGTTGGCGGCGATAGCGCCCCTACTCCCTGCCCCCTTCGAGAGGTTTTTCCCGTTGAGCACCCCGCACGCTTCGGCCGACAGTCAATCCACCGGCACGACGGAGCCTGCGCAGTCCTCCGGCACAGCGAAGCCCGGGGCCGCGAAGGAGGTCAGAGCCGAAGCCGAGCGCAGACGCACCTTCGCCGTCATCTCCCACCCCGACGCCGGTAAGTCGACGCTCACCGAGGCGCTCGCCCTGCACGCGAAGGTCATCTCCGAGGCCGGCGCGGTCCACGGCAAGGCCGGCCGCAAGTCGACGGTCTCCGACTGGATGGAGATGGAGAAGGCCCGCGGCATCTCCGTCAGCTCCACGGCCCTGCAGTTCAACTACACCCGCTCGGACGTCGCGGGCACCGACGACGAGGTCGTCAACGTCGTCAATCTCGTCGACACCCCCGGTCACTCCGACTTCTCGGAGGACACCTACCGCGTCCTCACCGCCGTCGACGCCGCCGTCATGCTCATCGACGCGGCGAAGGGTCTCGAGCCGCAGACCCTGAAGCTGTTCCAGGTGTGCCGCCACCGAGGCATCCCCGTGGTCACCGTCATCAACAAGTGGGACCGACCGGGCCGGACGCCGCTGGAACTGCTCGACGAGATCGACGAGCGCATCGGCCTGATGCCGACTCCCCTGTTCTGGCCCGTGGGCATCGCCGGCGACTTCCGCGGTCTGCTGCGTCGCGGCGAGGACGGAGACGCGGCCGAGTACATCAAGTTCACCCGCACGGCCGGTGGCGCCAAGATCGCGCCCGAGGAGCATCTGTCCCCCGCCGAGGCGCTCGCCCTCGAGGGCGACACCTGGGTCGAGGCCGCCGAGGAGTCCGAACTGCTGTCGTCCAACGGCCAGGATCACGATCAGGAATTGTTCCTCGCCGGGCAGACCTCGCCGGTGATCTTCGCGTCGGCGATGCTCAACTTCGGTGTGCGGCAAATCCTCGACACCTTGGTCACGCTCGCACCGCCACCGCGTGCCCGTCTCGCCATCGACGAGACCGCTCGCGAGGTCGACGATCCGTTCAGCGCCGTCGTGTTCAAGGTGCAGGCCGGCATGGACACCGCCCACCGCGACCGGCTCGCGTTCATGCGTGTCGTCTCGGGTGTGTTCGAGCGCGGCATGGTCGTCACGCACGCGCAGACCGGTAAGCCCTTCGCCACCAAGTACGCGCTGACGGTCTTCGGCCGCGAACGTTCCACGGTGGAGAACGCCTATCCCGGCGACGTCGTCGGCCTGGTCAACGCCACCGCGCTGGCGCCGGGGCATACCCTCTACATCGACAAGAAGGTGGAGTTCCCGCCCATTCCGTCGTTCGCGCCCGAGCACTTCGCGATCCTGCGGGCCGAGAGCGCCTCGAAGTACAAGCAGTTCCGCAAGGCCGTGGACCAGCTCGATTCCGAGGGCGTCGTGCAGATCCTCCGCAACGACGTCCGCGGCGACGCGTCGCCGGTGATGGCGGCCGTGGGTCCGATGCAGTTCGAGGTGGTCGCGGCGCGGATGAAGGCCGAGTACAACGTCGACCCGAAGATCGAGCATCTCGGCTACTCGCTCGCGCGTCGCACCGATGCGGCTTCGGCCGACGAACTGAACCGCCAGCGCGGCGTCGAGGTGTTCACCCGGTCGGACGGCGTGCTCCTCGCTCTCGTCAGCGACAAGTGGCGGCTGCAGTACATCCTCAAGGAGTTGCCGGAGCTGACTCTCGAACCGTTGGTCGCGGCGACCGACTGAGCGTCCCGGCAACGCCGGACGGATAGTGCGTCCAGCGGATTTTACTGATACTTTCCCTTTCGTCGATCCGACGTATTCGGGTGGAATCAGGAGTTGTGTCGATGAACGACGACGTACCGGCCGCAGCCGGTGAGGACCTGTCGTCCGGTGGGACGGCGGATACGAGCAGGCGATCCGGACGCGCGAAGCGCTCGGGCACCTTCGTCTACCCGCTGCCGAGCACTCCTCTTCCGAGCAGTACCCCGCTGACGAGCACGCCGGATCCCGGAACACACCGCATGAGCGTGGGGGATTCATCGTCGCTCGAAGGTGACCCGGCCGGCGGGGTGGGCGCCGGCAATTCCGAGGAAGGAACGACCCTGGTGAGCAGCACCGGCACGAACGGCTCCGCGAGTGGGCCCGCCACCACCACGACGACCCCGACGGCCACCGAGAGCCTGGGCACGATCACCGCACCGGGTCCGGTCCCGTCACGGCGCAATTCGATGGGCGTGGCGTCGGTGCGTATCGCCGCGCGACTCGCACAGAACGAACTGACCTCCCGCGACTCCCGCAGCACCGGAGCGCACGGCGACCCGCGTAGCACCGGAGCGCACGGCGACCCGCGTAGCACCGGATCGCACGGCGACCCGATAGCGGACAACGATGAACTGCTCACGCTGCTCGGCGAGTACCTGCTGGCCGGTGGACTCGAGAAGCCCGAGATCCACGCGACCCTCGGTGGGCAGCCGATCGTCGTCGACCTGCAGGTACCGCAGCGTCACGCCCGGTAGAGGTCACGCCCGGTAGAGACGGGCAGGTCGCGGGTTATCCGTCGCCGAACAGTGCGGCGATCGCCGCCGGATCGACGTCCTCGAGCGTCGCGGGCGACCACTGCGGGTCGGGGGTCTTGTCGACGAGCACGGCGCGTACACCTTCGATGAAGTCCGGCGTCGCGGCGACGCGCACGGCGACGTCGAGTTCGCGGGCGAAGCATTCCTCGAGCGTGCTCTCGGCACCGCGTCGCATCAGTTCGGCCGTGGCCCACACGCTCGTCGGCGACAACGACCGCAGGGCCGTGCGAGTCTGCTCGGCCCACTCGGCGTCGATGTCGGCGAGGCTGTCGAGGCGGGTCACCATGTCGAGCACCGTACCGTCGCCGAACACCGTCTCGATGTCGGGGAAACGCTGCGCCAGGGAGGATTCGGGGGTCGGTTCGACGAACTCGTCGAGGGCGTCGCGCCACTGCCCGGTGCGGATGCGGTCGGCGAAGTCGTCGATGCGGGCACTGGGCACGTAATGCGTGGCCAGGCCGACGGCCAGCGCGTCGCCGGCATCGATGCGGGCGCCGGTGAGTCCGAGATACATCCCCACCGCATCGCACCGCGCGGTGGTGCCGCGCAGGCGCGGGAGGAAGTGGCTCGACCCGATGTCGGGAACGAACCCGATGGCCGTCTCGGGCATGGCCATCGTGGTCTTCTCGGTGGTGACGCGCACCGCGCCATGCACCGAGATACCGAGCCCGCCGCCCATCGTGACGCCGTCGAGGACCGCGAGATACGGCTTCGGGTAGGTGGCGACCAGCTCGTCGAGGCGGTACTCGTCGGCGAAGTACTCGCGGACGGTGTCGAAGCGCCCCTCGAGGGCCAGCTCGCGCACCGGCTTGACGTCGCCACCGGCGCAGAACGCGCGGTCGGACGTGCTGGTGACGAGCACGGCCGTGACGGCCGGGTCGTCGCGCCAGGCGAGAAGCGACGAGCGGATGTCGCGGATCATCGACCGGTCGAGCGCGTTGAGCGCACCGGGACGGTCGAGTTGCACTTCGCCGACTCCGTTGGCGACGCGTGTGCGGATGAAGGACTCGTTCACGGGCGGGAGCCTACCGGTCGCGGGCGACTCGTCCCGGCCACGCGACACGTCACGGATGAAGTTCCTCGGTGACCCACCGGTCCCCCGCACGCCGGTAGCGATACCGCAGGTGCCGCCGGCCGGGATCCGCCTGCCAGAACTCCACGGCCTCAGCGGCGACGCACCACGCCGTCCAGTGCGGCGAGACGAGGTCCGGATCGTGTTCGAGCGCGGTCAGGCGTTCCCGTACGAGGTCGTCGTACTCGGCGGAATCGGTGAGGACCTCGCTCTGGTGTCCCGTGGATGCGACGGCACGGGCGAAGACCGATCGTTCCCGGAAGTCGCGGGCACACACCTCGGGTGGGCCGGCCAGGACGGGTCCGCGCACGCGTACCTGCCGGCCGAGTTCGCGCCAGTACACGGTGAGCGCGGCGGCCGGTGTCGCGTCGAGCTGGCGGCCCTTCGGGGAACGGTCGTCGCCGGAGAACCACCAGCCGTCGTCGGTGACGTCCTTGATCAGCAGCATGCGCGCGTCGGGCGTCCCGGACGGGTCGACGGTCGACAGGGTCGCTGCGTGCGGCTCGGCGACGCCGGCCTCGGCCGCCTCGGTGAGCCAGCGGAGGAAGGTCTCCTGCGGCGTCGCGGCCGGTGCGAACGGCGGCGCGGACGCCGTGAGGGTGGGCAGGGCCCGGATCCAGCCGCGGGTATCGGGAAACTCACTGCGACGCGCGATCTCACTCATCGCCGCATGGTACCGATTCGGGAGCTCACTCCCGAGGTGGCGGCAGCTTGCCGGTCAGCGGGCCGACGAGCATCCAGCGATGCCCGAAGGGGTCGAGCAGGGTGGCGTTGCGATGACCGTGGGCCTCGTTGATCCACCTCTCGACCGAACCGCCGGCCAGACGGGCGCGGGTGAGCACGGTGTCGGTGTCGGCCACCTCGAGCATCAGGCTCACCGAGACCGCCCCCTCCTGCGGCGCCGTGAGTCCGAGTTCGGGGAATTCGTCTGCGAGATAGATCATTCCGCTGGGGAACCGCAGTTCGGCGTGCCCGACGCGACCGTCGTCCATGACGACCGGTTCGGCGGTCAGCGAGGCTCCGAAGACCCGGGTGTACCACTCGATCGCCTCGTGGGCCCGCGGCACCGTCAGATAGGGCAGCGCCCCCGGACGGGGAAAATCGCCGGAACCCTCCGAGACCATCTCGTCGTTCCCGCTCAGGACGCTTTCGGTTGCTGCAGCAGCGCCCATCGATTGGTCGTCAACCGGACCGAAGGCGAGTCGCCCATGCATGTGACCGTCTCCCAGTTGCGTTGATATCCGGTGCGGCTGATCCGCCAGCATCCGTCGTCGCCGAGGCTGTACCGATCGTGGTAGTAGGCCGAGCCGCGCAACATCATCCCGTCCTCCGGGATGATCACGGTGTCGGACAGCAACCACACCCCGGTGGCGCTGCGGCCGTCGTCGGCGATGTCGATCTCGGGATGGGAACAGGTGTGCTCCGTGATCAAGCGCGTTCCCAGCGTGTTCTCGAGGAAACCTATGAAGGCGTCGCGTGAGTCGAAAACGAGATGCTCCCCGTAGACGGCGTGTGCGTCGGGGGTGAGGGTGTTCGCCAGCTCGTCCCAGTCCTTCGTATCGAGCGCTCGCGCATAACGGTATTTGAGCCGCGTGATCTCCGCTACCGCCTGCACATCCATCGTCGGCCTCCCATTGGCGCCCCCCTGCGAGTATTCGCATTCCAGGCTAGCCCGGACGACCGGCGCAGACGGCCGGAATCACACTGTTACCAGGCAGCATTCGATCGCGATTCGGTCACGGGAGGGCGTGGCGGTCACGACTCGGGACGACGCAGCGCGCGGATGGTCGCGTCGACGACGAGTTCGGCGTAGTCGTCGTCTACGTTCTGGTCCGGGGTGGCCAACGCGAAGAGGGCATGACTGAGCACGGTGCCGGTGACCATTTCGAGCAGCAGCGTCGCCGAGGTGTCGGCGGGGAGTTCGCCGCGCTCGACGGCGCGGTGCACGATCGTGCGCGCCGCGAGCACGCGGCTGCGGTTGAGGGTGTGGATCAGCCGGGCGAGCAGTTCGGGGTTGGCACGGGCGTCGAGCGCGACGCGCAGGCTCACCAGGCCGGGGGTGGTCCGGTAACCGCGCAACAGCTGCCGGGCGAGTTCGACGAGATCGGATCGGAGCGCGCCGGTGTCGATGGGCACGGGCAGCGGGCTGCGCGCTTCGAGGGCCTGGACCAGCAGGTCGTCCTTGCTCGACCACCGGCGGTAGAGGGCGGCGCGCCCCACCCGCGCGCGTCGTCCGACCGCGTCGAGCGTGAAACCACGCCAGCTCGTCTCGGAGTACACCTCGAGCACGGCGTCGAACACGCGGTCCTCGAGGTCGGCGTCGCGGGGGCGTCCGCGGCGGCGCGGTGCGGGTGCTTCGGTCACGTCGGGAAAGTGTGCCAGACCACTCCTCGATTTACAGACTGAAATCGTCCGCATTAAGCTGGCGGCGTCCTCCTCCCCCAAGAGCAGACCGAAGGAACGCCATGACCGACCCCACTCGGGTTCCCGTCGTGATCGGCGTCGGCGACCTGCGCTCCGGCCGTGCCGGTGCGCCCGCCGACCCGCGTGAACCGCTCGACCTCATCCACGAGGCCACCCTCGCCGCGATCGCCGACTCCGGCGCCGATCTCGCCACGCGGATCGACACCATCCACGCGATCAAGACCGCGAGCTGGAACTACGACGACCTGCCGGGCCTGCTCGCCGAACGTCTCGGCGCGACGCCCGAGCACACGTCGACCACGCCGATCGGCGGCCACTGGCCGGCGGCCCTGCTCGATCGCATCGGCCACGACATCGCCGCGGGCACCAGCACCGTCGCGCTGCTCGTCGGCGGCGAGGCGCAGGCCTCGGCGACCAACTCGTACAAGGCCGGAACGGATCCGGTCACGCTGGGATGGACCACCGCCCCGGGCGGCCCCGCGCCTATCAGCAACAAGGACCTCGGCAGCCCCGCGATGCAGCGCGCCGGGATGATCGTCCCCACGCGGGTCTACCCGCTGTTCGAGAACCGGCTCAGCCACGATCTCGGGCACTCGCGCGAGAAGTCGCTCGACTGGTCGGCGACGCTGTACGCCGCCTTCTCCGAGTTCGCCGCCGAGAACCCGGCGTCCTGGAACCCCGAGCGCCGCACCGCCGACGACATCCGCACCATCGCCGGCAAGAACCGCCTCGTCACCGACCCGTACCCGCTGATGGTCAACGCGATGCCGTTCGTCGACCAGGCCGCTGCCGTGGTCGTCACCTCGCTCGCCGTGGCCCGCGAATTCGGTGTCCCCGACGACCACCTGCTCTACGTGTGGGGCGGCGCCGGCGCGACCGAGCCCTCGGACGTGCTCGCCCGCGGCGACTTCGGACGCTCCGCCGCACTCGACGATGCGCTGCGGCGCACGCTGTCGGCGAGCGACCTGCGTCCCGGCGACTTCGACATCATCGACGCCTACAGCTGCTTCCCCGTGGTCCCGAAACTGCTCATCGAGCAGCTCGGCCTCCCCCGCGATACCGTCCCGTCGGTGACCGGCGGCCACTCCTTGTTCGGCGGCCCGCTCAACAGCTACACGCTGCACTCGGTGGTGTCGGTGGCCAAGCGGCTGCGCCAGGACGGCGAGCTCGCCCTCGTGCACGGCAACGGTGGCTACCTGACCTACCAGCACGTCGTGGTCCTCGGCTGCGCGCCGCACACCGACGGTTACGTCGGCGACCCCGAGCACGTGCTGCTCGAGCCGTCCGCGCCGGAGACAGCCACCGATTACAGCGGCGAGGTCCAGATTGTCACCGCCACGGCCGAATTCGGTCGCGACGGCAACCCGTCGATCGGTTTCCTCGTCGGCCTCACCCCCGACGGCCGGCGTGTCTCCGGCCAGACCGACGCCACCGGCGCCGCAGTCCTCGCCGCCGGAGCCGACATCGTCGGCGAGACCGTCCACGTCACCGACGACGGCGGCATTCTCACCGTCACCCGCATCGAACACCTGTGCCCCGAGGAGTACCGGTCGTGAGCGAACCCGTCGTTCACGTCGAGAAGCGCGAGCACGTCCTGCTCGTCACCATCAACCGCCCCAAGGCGGCCAACAGCATCAACGCCGACGTGCACCAGGCACTCGGTGAGGCCTGGGACCGCGCCGAAGAGGACCGCGACGTGCGCGTCGTGGTGCTCACCGGCGCAGGCGGCGCCGTCTTCTGCGGCGGCGCCGACCTCGAGGCCCTCGGCACCGAAGGACCGGACGGCGTCACCCCGCCCGAAACCGCCCACTGGGGCTTCGCCGGTGTCGTCAAGCACCACATCTCCAAGCCCGTCATCGCCGCGGTCAACGGCACCGCACTCGGTGGTGGCACCGAACTCGCCCTCGCGAGCGATCTCGTCGTCGCATCCGAAACCGCCGAATTCGGTCTGCCCGAGGTGCACCGCGGCCTGATCGCCGGTGCCGGCGGCGTGTTCCGCATCGGCCAGGCCATCCCCCGCGCCGTCGCGATGGAACTCGTCCTGACGGGCAAGCCGATGTCGTCCGCCGACGCGCTGCGCTGGGGCCTCGTCAACCGGGTCGTCCCACAGGACGAGGTCCTCGACACCGCTCTCGCTCTCGCCGCCGACATCGCGAAGGGCGCCCCGCTCGCCGTGCAGGCCAGCAAGACCGTCGCCCGCGGCATCATCGACGGCAACGTCCCCGCCGAGGACCTGCCCTGGGAACTCACCGACAAAGCCCTCGCACGTCTCACCACCAGCGCCGACACCCTCGAAGGCGTCATGGCCTTCATACAGAAGCGCGAACCCGTCTGGAAGGGCGAATAGGCATGACCACCACCGAAGTGATCCGCTGGGACAACGACGAGCAGAAGGCACTTCGTCAACTCGCCGCCGACTTCACCCGCAAGGAGATCGTCCCCCACCTCGACGAATGGGAGCGCGCCGGCGAGATCCCGCGCGAACTGCATCGCAAGACCGCCGACGCGGGCCTGATCGGCGCCTCCGTCGCAGAGGAGCACGGCGGGCCGGGCGGCACCGCCCTCGACATGCTCGCGATCCTCGAAGAGATCATCCTCGCCGGTGGTTCGTCGGGCCTGATCTCGGCGCTGTTCAGCCACGGCATCGCCACCCCGCACATCGTCTCGTCGGGCAACACGACCTGATCGAGCGGTTCGCGCGTCCCGCGCTCAGCGCTGCTTCGACCTGACCGTAGGCCTCTGCCCGAATCAGGGGGAGGAAATGTGCGACTTTCCTTGCGGAAGCGCATATTTCCTCCCCCTACTCGTGTCAGTCACGCGCACGGAGCATCTCCAGGGCGACGACGACCACCACGGCGATCACGACGTGCATCAGCGTCAGGGCGACGGTGCTCGGCGTGTCGAAGTCCGCGGAGATCGTGCCCTGGATCGTCGCCAGCGGCAGCAACGCCCCGACGACCTGGGCGATCCGCGCGAAACCGTTCCACCACAGGGTGAGCAGGGCCGCGACGGCGAGACCGACGGTGAGCGGGACGACGGACATGAGAACCACGCCACCGGGCGCCGCGCTCACCACCTCACCGGCGTCGGTGTGTTCGAACGAGCCACCCGCGATGAGCCCGACGGCCCACAGCGCGAGGTCGATCACCAGTGCGGTCACGACGGACGCGGCGACCACCACGGCGGAACGCGCGAGCCGGGACTGCGGGAGATGCGTAGAGGTACCGGATGTTTCGGTGACGGACATGGATCCTCCTGATGGGCGTTCCTTCTGACGACGCCCATCCTGCGACCTCGAGCCGACTCGAGGTCAAGAGGATTCAGTCGAGATCTTCGGCGAGCTCCATCCATTGCTCCTCGGCCGCTTCCTTCTCCGCGACCACCTCACGCAACTGCGCGTCGAGTTTCTGCAGCCGGTCAGGATCGGTCGCCGCCTCCGCGAGGTCGTGGTGCAGCTTCTCCTCCTTCTCGGTCAGCTTCGCGACGAGACGCTCCAGGCGCGACAGTTCCTTGCGCGCGGTGCGTTCGGCGGCACCGTCGCGCTTCTTCGGCTGCTCGGCGGCGTCACCGGTCTTCGAGACGGTCGACGCCACCGACGGCACGTCGCCGTCGCCCATGGCCGCGCGCCGGCGCAGGTACTCCTCGATACCACCGGGAAGGTTCGTCAGGCGGCCGTCGCCGAACAGGGCCCACGTCGAATCACAGATGCGTTCGACGAGATACCGGTCGTGGCTGATGACCACGAGGGTTCCGGCCCAGCCGTCGAGCAGGTCCTCGAGCTGCTGGAGGGTGTCGATGTCGAGGTCGTTGGTGGGCTCGTCGAGGAGCAACACGTTCGGTTCGGCCATGAGCACGCGCGTGAGCTGCAACCGGCGACGCTCACCACCGGACAGGTCGCCGACGGGGGTGCGCTGCCGCGCCGGTGTGAAGCCCAGACGTTCGGCGAGCTGACCGGCGGAGATCTCCTTGTCGCCCAGTGTGATCCGCTCGGCGACGTCCTTGACGGCGTCGAGCACCCGCATGTCGGTGGGCAGGTCGTCGAGTTCCTGCCGCAGCCAGCCGATCTCGACGGTCTGCCCCTGGACGCGACGTCCCTGCGCCGGTTCGAGTTCGCCCGCGAGCGTGCGCAGCAGGGTCGTCTTGCCCGAACCGTTGACGCCGACGAGACCGATCCGCTCGCCCGGACCGAGACGCCAGGTGAGGTCGCGGACCAGTTCGCGCCCGTCCGGGGTGGTGAGGGTGGCGTCCTCGAGTTCGATGACGACGCGGCCCAGGCGGCGCTTCGCGAACGATGCCAGCGCCACCGAGTCGCGCGGCGGCGGCACGTTCGCGATCAGCGCTTCGGCGGCCTCGATGCGGTACTTCGGCTTGGACGTGCGGGCCGGAGCTCCGCGACGCAGCCACGCGAGTTCCTTGCGCGCGAGATTGCGGCGGCGTTCTTCCATCGCGTCGGCCTGGCGGGCACGCTCGGCGCGCGCGAAGATCCAGTCGTTGTAGCCGCCCTCGTAGCTCTCGACCCGGCCGTTCACGACCTCCCAGGTGCGCGTCGCGACGGTATCGAGGAACCAGCGGTCGTGGGTGACGACGACGAGCGCGCTGCGCCGCGACAGCAGGTGCTCGGCGAGCCACTGCACGCCTTCGACGTCGAGATGGTTCGTGGGCTCGTCGAGGACGAGCAGGTCGAGATCCTGCACGAGGGCTGCGGCGAGGGCGACCCGGCGACGCTCACCACCGGACAGACCGTCGACGACCGCGTCGAGACCGAGATTGTCGATGCCGATACCGGTGAGCACCGAGCGGATGCGCGCATCACCGGCCCACTCGTGCTCGGCCACATCGAGCGGCCCGAGGACCACCTCGCCGACGGTCGAGCCCTCCGGCAGACCGCCGCGCTGCGTCACGACGGCCATGCGCAGACCGTTCACGCGGCTCACCCGGCCCGAATCGGGCTCCTCGGTGCCGGCGAGCACCTCGAGCATCGTCGTCTTGCCGCCGCCGTTGAGGCCGACGACACCGATCCGCTCCCCCTCGTTCACGCCGAGGGACACCGAGTCGAGCAACGGCTTGATGCCGAACGACTTCGAGACCTGTTCGAGGTTGATGAGATTCGCCACGTGGAGGAACGCCTTCCGAGAATTGCGGGGATGTACTACAGGATCAGGAGTGTGCGGGATCGGCGTCGCCGACGACACGGGCTCCGGGCACCGGACCGGAGGCGACCCGCACCGTACGGCACACACCGGCACCGGCGAGTTCGGCACTCACGGTGACGGCGGCGTGCTGGTCCTCGACGAGGAACGCGCAGGTGGGGCCGGAACCGGAGACGATGCCCGCCAGGGCCCCGGCCTCGACACCCGCCCGGAGCGTGCGTCGCAGCATCGGGTCGAGGGACAGGGCCGCGGCCTGCAGGTCGTTGCCGAGCAGCGGCGCGAGCTGGTGGGCGTCGCCGGAGCCGAGCGCGGAGAGCACGGCATCCGCGCTGCCGATGCGCTGAGGTTCTCCCTCGGCACGCAGCCGGTCGAGTTCACGGAAGACGACCGGCGTGGACAGGCCCCCCTTCGCGAGGGCCAGTACCCAGTGGAAGGTGCCGCGGGTGAGGACGGGGACGAGGCGCTCGCCCCGCCCTGTTCCGATCGCCGTTCCGCCGTGGAGGCAGAACGGCACGTCGCTGCCGAGGCGGACGGCGAGATCCGCGAGGTCCTCCCGGGGCGCCCCGATGCCCCACAGTGTGTCGAGCGCGACCAGCGTCGCGGCAGCGTCGGCGCTGCCACCGGCCATTCCGCCGGCCACGGGGATGCCCTTGTCGATCGTGATCGCCACGTCGGGTGTACGTGCGGCCCGTTCCGCCATCATCTCGGCGGCGCGCCACGCCAGGTTCGTCGAATCGGTAGGCACCGACTCGGCGCCCGCGCCGCGCACCGTCACGCTCAGGGTGTCGGCCGGGACCACCGACACCTCGTCGTACAGGGACAGAGCCTGGAAGACGGTGTGCAGGTCGTGGTAGCCGTCAGGACGGAGGTCACCCACCGCGAGATGCAGGTTGACCTTGGACGGGACCCTCACTGTCACGGGGGTCGGCACGACGGAAAGCACGAGTACAGAGCTTACTCGGGATACGGATGCTTCCCGACCGCCGCGGCCACGCTCTACGATCGATCGACTCTGAACACTCTGGAGGAAATGTGACTCGTTCCGTACGTAATGCGGTCGCCGTCTGCGCCGTCGCCGTGGCGGCCACCATGGGAACCGCCGGCGTCGCCTCGGCCGAACCGGCTCCGCCGCGCGTCTGCTCGCTCGGCGACCTGGTCCTGCGCTCGCTGAATCTCGTGGACTGCGTGACCCCTCCCACGGGCTCCGCCGGAATGGCGACCGGCTCCGCCGACTCGGCGGGCTCGTCGACCGGTTCGTCGAACTTGGGCATCACCGGTTACGGGGCAAGGATCGGCTGACCGGACGAACGAATCCGGGCCGGCACCCTGAGGTGCCGGCCCGGATTCGGAGAATTATCGGTATCAGCCGATGACGTTCACGCCGGTGGCCTGCGGGCCCTTCTGGCCCTGGCCGATCTCGAAGCTCACGCGCTGGTTCTCCTCGAGGGTGCGGAAGCCGCGGCCCTGGATCTCGGAGAAGTGCACGAAGACGTCAGCGGAGCCGTCCGAGGGAGCGATGAAGCCGAAGCCCTTTTCGCCGTTGAACCACTTCACAGTACCTTCAGCCATGTTGCTGTCCTTCACTTGCAGGCAGAACGGATGTAGACGTTCTGTCTCGTCGGGAGTCGGTTTCGGCCCCCGGGTCTGTCACTACACGGCTGAAACGATTCCATCGTGGCTATCGCATCCGCTCGCAACCAGAAATGTGCGAGGGGTAAACCACGAACACACTACCTAACGACCGAGGACAACTTAACCACACATCGCATCCGACCGCCAGGAAGAGTGACCGGGATCACTCCACCCCTGCGAGCCGCACGAAGGCTGCGGCGTCGAGCTTCTCCCCGCGGGTCGACGGCTCGATACCGGCCGCCAGCAGGCGCCTCTCGGCCTCCGCGGGCGAACCTGCCCATCCACTCAACGCTGCGCGCAACGTCTTTCGCCGTTGAGCGAAGGCCGCGTCGACGACGGCGAAGACCCGAGCGCGTGTCCGGGCGTCGGTGGGCCACGGTGGCTCCGCATAGCGGTCGACACGCACGAGGCCCGATTCCACCTGGGGAACGGGCCAGAAGACCGCACGCCCGACGGCGCCGGCCCTGCGAACGTCGCCGAAGAACCGCGCCTTCACGCTGGGTACGCCGTAGATCTTACCGCCCGGTTCTGCTGCGAGCCGATCGGCGACCTCGGCCTGCACCATCACGAGAGCGGTTCGCAGAGTAGGGAATTCAGAGAAAAGGTGCAGCAGCACCGGCACCGCGACGTTGTAGGGCAGGTTCGCGACCAGCGCGGTGGGCGTGACGGGAAGATCCTTCGGCAGCACCTTCATCGCGTCCATGTGCACGACGTCGAAGCGGTCGGCGAGCTGCGGGGCCCGCTCCCGCACGGTAACGGGAATACGCTGCGCGAGAACGGGATCGAGCTCGACAGCGACCACACGGTCGACGACGTCGAGCAGGGCGAGGGTGAGCGAACCCAGGCCCGGCCCGACCTCGAGCACGACATCCTCAGGGCCGACCCCGGCGACGTTGACGATGCGGCGCACCGTGTTCGCGTCGTGCACGAAGTTCTGGCCGAGCTGCTTCGTCGGGCGCACCCCGAACTCCTCCGCGAGTGCGCGGACCTCGGCGGGCCCGAGCAGCGCGGCGAGGCCGCGCGGAGAAGCCGGAGTGGCCCTCGGAGTGGTTTCGGGATCGTCTGCTGACACGTGGTGAACCTAGCGCACTCGGGAGCAGGTCACACCGCGCACACCCGCGCCGGTCAGCGCAGACCGAGCTTGCTGGTGCAGGATGGCCAGGCGCCCCAGCCCTGGGCCGCCTGGACCTTCTCCGCGACGGCGATCTGCTGCTCGCGCGTCGCGAGATCGGCACGCGGCGCGTACTGGGTGCCGCCGAAGCCGGCCCACGTCTGCTGCGTGAACTGCAGGCCACCGTAGAAACCGTTGCCGGTGTTGATCGCCCAGTTGCCGGTCGCCTCGCACTGCGCGAGAGCGTCCCAGGTGGAGCCGCGACCGGAGGCCGGCACGGCGGGCTTCGGCTTGGTGCCGACGCGGACCACGACGGGCCGCGGCTCGGCGAGGACCTTCGAAGCGGTCTCGGCGCGTCCGACCTCGACACCGTTGACGGTGTGAACGTCGAAGGTCACCGACCGCTCGCCCGGGGCACCCGGGTCGCTCACGGCGGCCTCACCCTCGAGCATGTTCGGATCGTCCACGCGGTTCTCCGGCGGGGCGATCGGCAGGTTCTCGGTCCGCGACTCGGTCCGGTCGCGGGTGACCACGACCTCCATGCCCTCCGCGAGTTCCGCGTCGAGGGCAGGGGTGACGCTGTCGGCCTGCTCGAGCTTCGCGCCCTGGGCCTCGAGGAACTCGGCGACCGTCGGCGCTGCGACGCGCACCTCGGCGGCGGGCGCGCCGTTGTCGGCGAAGCGCACCGTCTTGGGGTTGACGACCTCGAGATCGGCACCGTCGAGCGGGAGGCGGTGCGAACGGGAGGCGGAGACGTAGGCGTCGTCGGAGAGGCGGAACTGGTCGAGCGCCTCGTCGACGGTCAGCGCGGTGGTCCACACCGAGCGCTCCTCACCGTCGACGGTGAGGCGCAGCTCGCGAGCCTGTCGCAGGACGATGGTGTCGCCGTCGGAGACGGACGAGTCCACGGCCGGGGCCACGACGTCGTTCTCGTCGACGGTGTAGCCGGCTGCGGCCAGGATGTCGCCGACGTTGGAGTTCATCGTGCCGAAGGCACGCTGCTCACCGTCGACGTCGAGGACGACGTCCTTGTGCTGAACCACAGCAGTGGCGCCACCGGCACCGAGGGTGACGAAGACGGCGGCGACCACCGAGTAGAACACCGGCGACTTGAGGCGATTGATCTTGGTGAAAGGTGACACGATTATTTCCAGACGGACGACAACTGTGATCACAGCACGGTAACGAGACGGCATTGTTATCGCAACTTCATCGCATTTACCTGCACAGATCATGATTTCTGTCAGATCACGACGCACGTCACAGATATCGGATCGATATTAGCTCGATCATTTTCAAGTGTCCGAAATCGCCATTTTCGATCGACACTCGGAAGAAGAACTTCCTCGCGATTCGGGCGGCAAGGACATGGACTCCGTGAGGTAGCCGAGGATCGCGCGCAGCTGTGCCCTGCCCCATGCGGGGGCGTTCGAGGTGCCGATGCCCACAGGCTCGGCCGGAGCGGCCGGCTTCGCGGGCGCAGCGGTTTCCGGGACCGCCTACCGATGGTCGCGGTTGCCGGTGATCGGCTTCGTCAGCGTCCGGCCGACCCGCTGGGAATCGGGAGATCGGCGGATCCGCTCGGTACGGGGAACTGCGGAATCGTCACAGCCGGGGTGGTGCCCGTGCGGGCCATCACGTCCATCAGGACGGCGTGCATGGTCGCGACCTGCACCGGGTCGAAGTTCGCGAGATCGAGCGGGTTCGCGCGGTTGCGCGTCTCGAGCGGATCGTCGTGCAGGTCGTAGAGCTCGAACTGCGGCAGCGCGCGTCCCGACGGATCGAAGTACATCGCGTACTTCCACCTGTCCTGCCGGACGGCACGAATGTGGTTGGGCTGCTTCACCGTCGTCTGCCCGTTGGCCGCGGCGGCGTTCTCGTCGTCGAAGGTGAACAGGACGGTGTCCTGCACCTGTGGCGGCGTGCCACCGGACGACGCGCCCTCGATGACGGGCGTGAGGTCGACGCCCTTGAACGTCCACGCCGAACGGTCGGGCACGGCGGCCATCGTCGCGAGGGTGGGCATGACGTCGATCAGCGACGCGAGCGCGTCGGTGGAGACCGGCCTCGGGAACATCACCGGATTGCTCACCACGAGAGGGACATTGAGCGTCTCCTCGTAGGCGTTGAAGGCCTTCTGGCGGAGTCCGCCGTGGGAGAGCCCCATCTCACCGTGGTCGGCCACCCGGAAGACGACGGTGCGTTCGCGCATGCCCGAAACCGATTCCAGCGCATCGAGAACCGTCCCGATGTGCTGGTCGACGACCTTGTGCATGTAGGCGTACAGGTTGACGTACTGCCGTGCCGCTTCGGGACCGACGAGCGGACCGAGCGCACCTGCGAGCAGCAGGAGCAGTTCGGCCTGGGCGGTGGGCTTGAAGTTGCGGAGCAGGTCCTCGTCGATGGTGGGCGGCAGGTCGATTCCCTGCTCGAAGGCTTCGGGTGCGAAGGCCCCGTAGTTGTTGCAATCGCCGTCGACCTGATCCCAAGTCTTCGGGTACGAGAGGATGTCGTGGGGATTGGCGAACGACACGATGAGCGCGAACGGCCTGTCGTCGGAGGCGCTGCGCGACCGCAGGAATTCGGCGGCGTCGGAGGCGATCTTGCCGTCGCGGTCGGCGCAGCCACCCCCGAAGTTCTCGGGTGCTGTGTCCTGCCCCGCCTCCGGGGGCTCCCACCCCGCGAAGCCGTACCGCGCGATGTCGTCGGGCGACGGGTCGCCGCCGTCGGCGCCCTTGCTCATGTGCCATTTGCCGCGGTAGTGGACGTCGTATCCGGCGGAGAGCAGCATCTTCGCCATGTTCTGGCCGTCCACCGGCAGCACGGGTTCGGTGGGCGAGAGCGTGCCACCCTCGGTGAGGGTGCTCACCACCCCGTGCTGGGCGGGATAGAAGCCGGTGAAGAACGTGCTGCGACTGGGCGAGCACATCGCGGCGTTGCAGAACGACCGCGTGAAGGTCAGCCCGGTGTCGGCCAGACGCTGCCGGTTGGGCAGGTTGTTGCGCGCCCAGTCGGCCGGCCAGTGCATCGGCTGGCGCTCCTGGTCGGTCATGATGATGAGGATGTTGGGACGCTGCGGTGTCCGAGGCTGTGCCGCAGATGATCCGGCGCCCACGAGGCCGGCAGCGAGGAGCGCACCCGCGCCCACGAGGAAGGTCCGTCGATTGACATTCCACGTGGTGTCGCGACGCGGAACAGCCTGCTGCACGGTCATATCGGTCCTGTCGGAGAGATCCGTGAACGCGTATGTCGTGCAGGAGAATAACAAGACATATGCGTTGAGCGCGCGTCATCGGACGGAAGAGGCGCTGAGGACGATCGGGGGAAGTCGTCCACAGCGCCGCGGAACCGCAGGTCAGGCCGTGCGCAGGAGCGGAACCTTCCGCGCGAGGAATCGGTCGACGCTGAACGCTCCTGCACCGACCGCGGCGAGTAGGAGGGCCCCTGCGCCGAGCGCGGCCACGAGTTCGAAACCGCCGTCGCCGACGTAGATTCCGTTCTCCACGTGCACGATGAAGAACGCGCCGAGCATGAGCAGGAACAGCAGGACGCCGAAGACGGGGACGAGCACACCGAGGATGAGCGCGAGACCGCCGAGGATCTCGATCCAGGTGGCGACGAACGCCGAGACGGCCGGGGCGGGCACGCCCATTCCTTCGAAGCCGGCCTTGGTGCCTTCGTATCCCCACGAATTGAACTTCTGCAGTCCGTGCGCGAGGAAGATGACGCCGAGTACGAGTCGGGCCACGAGGATGCCGAGGTCGCGGACGAGAGGGGTCTTCATGTCGAGCCTTTCGGGTAGGAGGCCGGAGAGCCCCACTTAGTTGAAGCGACAACTAAGGTAGCAACCCTTGGTTGTAGCTTCAACCAGACTTCTGCGCCGGTTCCGGACGGGTACCGGCGAACGCCTCCCCCAGCAACCGTCGCACGCCCACCTCCGTGACCTCCCGGGGATTCGGATACGGCTTCGCCGTCGCCAGTCGTGCCGCCTCGTCCAGATCGGACTCCCGGAACCCCAGTTCCTCGAGACTCGTCGGCCCACCGGCCGCCGCCACGAGGTCGTAGACGCCCGCGGACGCCGAATCCGTGCCGAGCGCCTGCGCGACCCGCACCATGACGTGCGGTACCGACGGTTCGTTGTAGGCGAGCGCGTGGGGCAGCACGACGGTGTGCGTGGCGGCATGCGGCAGGTCGAACGAGCCGCCCAGCACGTGACAGAGCTTGTGGTGCAGCCCCATTCCCGCCGAGGCGAGACAGGTTCCGGAGAGCCACGCCGCGAGCAGCAGATCCGAACGCCCCTCGGGATCGACCGAATCCGCACCGAGCGCCGGGATACCCCGGGCGATCGCGGCCACGGCCTCGAGCGCGAGGGCGTCGACGATCGGATTGGCCTGTTCGGAGTAGAGGGCCTCGACCGCGTGGGCCATCGCGTTGATCGCGCTGGTCACCGCCAACGGAATGGGCATCGAGGTGGTGAACTCGACGTCGTAGATCACGGTCTCGGGAAGGATGTCGGGCGACGAACGCGTGGTCTTCACCCCGTCGGCGGTCTCACCGAGAACGGGCGTCACCTCCGACCCGGCGTAGGTCGTCGGGAGGATCACCTGATCGATCCCCGTGCGGAGTGCCAGTGCCTTGGCCAGTCCTGTGGTGGAGCCGCCACCCACCACGACGACCGCATCGACGTCGTGCTCGGTGACCCGGCCGAGGACCCGTTCGGTCACCTCGACCGGCGTGTGCATCACCGCGCCGTCGAAACGCGCGACCTGCAGATCGCCGAGATACTTCTCGACCAGTTCCGCCTGGTGCCGCACGTGCTCGCCGGCGAGCAGCAAAACGCGGGAACGATCGAGTCGACGTACTTCGTCCGCGACCCGCGAGGCGGTACCGGGGCCGAAGATCACACGTACCGGATGAGAGTTGTAGACGAAGGAGCGCATGCCCGTATTCTCACGACGGGAGTGGGGACGCGCGTGCCCTTTACGAAAGTCCGTACACCCGCTCGGCGTTCGCGGTGGTGGCCGCCGCCAGTTCCTCGGCGTCCTCGCCCCGCACCTCGGCGAGCGCGCGCACGGTGTACGGCAGGCAGTACGACTCGTTCGGCGCGCCCCGGAAGGGATGCGGGGTCAGGAACGGCGCGTCGGTCTCCACCAGCACCAACTCACGGGGCACGAGCGGCGCCGCTTCACGCAGGGCCTTCGCGTTCTTGAAACTCACGGTGCCCGAGAAGCTCAGCAGGTATCCGGCGTCGACGCAGCGGCGGGCCATGTCGGCATCCGACGAGAAGCAGTGGAAGATCACCTTCTCGGGTGCGCCCTCGTCGTGCAGGACACGCAGCAGGTCGGCGTCGGCCTCGCGGTTGTGGATCATCAGCGGCTTGCCGAGTCGCTTCGCGAGGTCGATGTGCCAGCGGAAGCCCTCCTCCTGCTCGGCCGGTTCGGCGCACCCGTCGAGCTTGCCGGGCCAGTAGAGGTCGAGGCCGGTCTCCCCTACCGCGACGCAGCGCGGGTCGGCGGCGAGTTTCTCGATCTCGGCGCGGGTAGCGTCGTCGAGACTGTTCGCGCGGGTGGGATGGATGGCGACGGCCGCGTGGACGCGGTCGTCCCAGTGCGCAGCCCGCACGGCGAAACGCGCCGCCTCGAGATCGTCGGCGACGGTGACGATGCGTCCGACCCCCACCGCGGCGGCACGATCGACGATCGCGGAGGTCGTCGCGGCGTCCTCGGCACCGCACGCGTCGAGGTGCGTGTGGGCGTCGACGAGGGGACTCAACGGCTGCGGGGCTTCGGGGGCGGGACGGGCTGCGCTCACGCCCTATAAACTACTGGCCACCATGACTGCGCCTGATTCCTCCCGCCCGGCTGCCGGCGATCCCACCCGCCCGCCGTTCTACGTCACGACCGCGATCGCGTACCCGAACGGCGCCCCGCACATCGGGCACGCCTACGAGTACATCTCGACCGACGCGATCGCGCGGTTCAAGCGTCTCGACGGCTTCGACGTGCGCTTCCTGACCGGCACCGACGAGCACGGCCTGAAGATGCAGCAGACCGCCGCGAAGGAAGGCATCCCGGTCACCGAACTCGCGTCCCGCAACTCGGACGTGTTCGAGGCCATGGACAAGCGGCTGAACATCTCGTACGACCGGTTCATCCGCACCACGGACGCCGATCACCTCGAGGCGAGCAAGGCGATCTGGCAGCGCATGGTCGACTCGGGCGACATCTACCTCGACACCTACGCGGGGTGGTACTCGGTCCGCGACGAGGCGTTCTACACCGACGGCGAGACCACCCTGCTCGAAGACGGCTCGCGGATCTCCACCGACACCGGCACCCCCGTGGAGTGGACCGAGGAGTCCACCTACTTCTTCCGGCTGTCGGCTTATCAGGACAAGCTGCTCGAGCTCTACGAGAAGCAGCCCGACTTCATCGCCCCGGCCACCCGCCGCAACGAGATCGTCAGCTTCGTCTCCGGCGGCCTGAAGGACCTGTCGATCTCCCGCACCACCTTCGACTGGGGTGTGCCGGTCCCCGATCACCCCGATCACGTCATGTACGTGTGGGTCGACGCGCTGACCAACTACCTCACCGGCGCCGGCTTCCCCGACACCGAATCGGAGTCCTACCGCCGCTACTGGCCCGCCGACCTGCACATCATCGGCAAGGACATCACGCGGTTCCACACCGTCTACTGGCCGGCCTTCCTCATGTCGGCGGGGCTCGAACTGCCGAAGCGGGTCTTCGTCCACGGCTTCCTGTTCAACAAGGGCGAGAAGATGTCGAAGTCGGTCGGCAACGTCGTCGACCCGCTCGAGATGGTCGACCGGTACGGCCTCGACCAGCTGCGCTTCTTCCTGCTCCGCGAGATCTCCTACGGCCAGGACGGCAGCTACAGCCACGAGGCGATCGTCACCCGCATCAACGCCGATCTCGCCAACGACCTCGGCAACCTCGCGCAGCGCTCCCTGACGATGGTCGCGAAGAATCTCGAGGGCACCGTGCCCACGCCGGGCGAGTTCACCGCCGACGACGAGGCGATGCTCGCCCAGGCCGACGCGCTGCTCGCGAAGGTGCGCGCCGAGTTCGACGCGCAGGCCCTGCACCTCGGTCTCGAAGCGATCTGGCACGTCCTCGGCGAGACCAACCGTTACTTCTCGGCGCAGCAGCCGTGGGTGCTGCGCAAGACCGATCCCGAGCGGATGGCGACGGTCCTGTACGTCACGCTCGAGGTCGTTCGGATCGTGGGTCTGCTCGTCCAGCCGGTGATGCCCGATGCCGCCGCGAACATCCTCGATCTCCTCGGTCAGACACCCGAGGCACGGCAGTTCGACGCCGTCGCGACCCGCCTGGCTCCGGGCACGACCCTGCCCGCCCCGGCACCGGTGTTCCCGCGCTACGTCGACGAGGACTGAGCGTCCGATCCGGCGACGGAGAGCTTTCACCTGCGTGTTCTCCGTCGCCGCGCAAACCTGTCGGTGCCGTGCGCCACACTGCGGCGCATGCGCAGCGATAGAACACATGTTCGATCCGATGGCCTGAACGAGCACTCCCTGCTCGCCGAGCTGGGCGGTGCCTACGAGCGGGGATGGCAGCCCGCCGACGTGCTCCACGTGACGGCCCGCTCGAGTGGTCCCTCCGATGTCGCACTGACGGCGGCCACGATGCTGTTCGACGCGCAGATCCGGCGCGCGGCCGAACGCGCCCCCGTCGAGTGGGTACGGCAGCTCGACGAGATCACCCGCCGGCACCCGCGTCCGGCCCACGCCGCCGGAGCCCCGACCCTGGCCGACGGTCTGTTCCGCGCGTTCCCCGACGTCACCCGCTTCGAGATCGAAGGGCTCGCCTTCACCTGGAAGTACCTGCCGTCCTTCGCGATCCTCACACCCCCGCCGTCGCGATGGCCGTCCGTCCGGTCCGGCGACCCGTCTGCGCCCGCCCCGCCCGACACCCGGATCCTCGAACGCATCCGGGCACTGCTGTCGAAGGCCGAGTCCACCGACTTCCCCGACGAGGCCGAAGCGCTCACCGCGAAGGCGCAGGAACTCGTCTCGCGTCACGCCGTGGGTGCGGCGCTGCTGGCCGGACCCGACTCCGGCACAGACCCGGTCGTCGGCCGGCGCATCCACCTCGACAGCCCGTACATCCGCGAGAAGGTCCTGCTCCTCACCGCCATCGGCGACGCGAACCGCGTGCGCACGGTGTGGTTCACCCGGGTGCAGATCGCGACGATCGTCGGTACCGCCACCGACCTGCAGCAGGCCGAGATGCTGTACACCTCGCTGCTCGTGCAGGCCGGACGGGCCGTGCAGGCGGCCGGAACGGCGGGGCGGCGCGGATCGTCCGCGACCTCCTTCCGCCGCGCCTTCCTCACCGGCTACGCGCACCGGATCGGCGAACGTCTCCGCGAGGCGGACGTCCGGGCCACCGCCCACGCCGCCGCCGACGCGCAGATGCCCATCACGAAACTCGCACCCATCCTCGCCAGACGCTCCGACGCCGTCGACACCGAGTTCCGGCGGTTGTTCCCCGTCACCCGCGACTCGCGTAGCCGCGGGGTCGACGCCGACGGCTTCCACGCCGGTCGGGATGCGGCCGAGACTGCCTCGCTGACAACGGAATTCCGCACGGTCGGTCGCTGACCGGATCGATCACCGACGAGGTCGACAGCAGGAGACGGGCGTCACAGGAATTCGCGGTGGCGCCGTGTCACATCCCTGCCACGAGCGGTGTCCTATCGGTGACACCACTTCCGACAAGCGAAGGGAACAGAGCGATGACGACGCAATTCCATGTGGTGGTCGTAGGGGCGGGCTACGCCGGAGTGATGGCTGCGAACCGCTTGCTCGCCGAACACCCCGAGGTGGCGGTCACCGTCGTGAACCCGCGACCGGTCTTCGTCGAACGCGTCCGGCTCCACCAGGTGGCGGCCGGATCCGGAACCGCCACACACGAACTGTCCGATCTCCTGCACCCGCGGGTGACGCTGCACGTCGGCACGGCCGTACGGATCGAGCCCTACGCGGTGTCCCTCGCCGACGGCACGGTCCTGCCATGCGACGCGGTGGTCTACGCCGTCGGCAGCACCACGGGCTCCGGCGCGATCCCCGGTGCGGAGAAGGCGTTCTCCGTCGCCGACCTCGACTCCGCCACTGCCCTGCGCGACGCGCTCCTCGAGGCGGACGATCACGCCTCCGTCGTCGTGATCGGTGGCGGGCTCACCGGTCTCGAGACCGTCACCGAACTCGCACAGTCGCATCCGCGGCACACCCTCGTCCTCGTCGGCGATCCGGGAGCGGCCCTTCCTGTGAACACGCAGCGTTACATCCGCCACCGGCTCGACGAACTGGGCGTTCAGGTCCGGTCGGGAACGCGGGTCGCCCGCATCGACGACGGCTCGGTCGTCCTCGACGACGGCTCCGAGATCCCCGCGACCCTCGTGGTCCGCACGGCCGGTTTCTCCGTGCCCGACCTGGCCCGTCGCAGCGGCCTGCCGGTCGACGACGACGGTCGTCTCCGGGTGCGCGACACCCTGCAGGCGGTCGACGGCTCGCCGATCGTCGGCGTGGGTGACGGCATGCCGGTCGTCGGCGTGGGCGACGCAGTGGTGGTGGACGGCAACGACCACCTGCGCATGAGCTGCCAGGCGGCGATGCCGCTCGGCATCCACGGCGCCGACACGGTGTGGCAGTTGTTGCAGGGACGCGAGCCGGCACCGCTCTCGCTCGGTTTCGTCACGACCTGCATCTCTCTCGGCCGCGATCGCGGCGTCGTGCAGTTGTCGGCACGCGACGACACCCCGTCGAGGTGGGCCCTGCGCGGTCGGCTCGCAGCACCGGTGAAGGAAGCCGTCGTTCGTGGGACCATCCACACCATGCAACTCCAGGCGCGCGGACGTGCCCTGCCGTCCCGACGCGGACCGGACACCGCCGCACGCGAGAAGGCTCACGTATGACCGGCGACGACGTCTTCACCGAGCATCGGGGACTGCTGTTCTCGATCGCCTACGAGATCACCGGCAGTGTCGCCGACAGCGAGGACGTCCTGCAGGAGAGTTACATCCGCTGGGCCCGCACCGACACCGGCAGCGTCGACAATCCGCGGGCCTACGCGGCGCAGATCGTGACGCGTCAGGCGCTGAACTCGCTGCGCTCGGCGCAACGCCGCCGGGAGGACTACGTCGGGCCGTGGTTGCCCGAGCCGATGCTCACCGCCCCCGACGCAGCCGCCGAGGTCGAACTCGCCGAGTCGGTGTCGACCGCGATGCTGTTGGTGCTCGAGACATTGACGCCCGTCGAACGCGCGGTTTTCGTGATGCGCGAGGTGTTCGGTTTCGAGTACGGGCGCATCGCCGAGACGGTCGACCGTACCGAGAGTGCCGTCCGGCAGATCGCGCACCGCGCCCGCGAGCACGTCCATGCCCGGCAGCGACGCTTCACTCCCGCGGGCGACGAGACCGACCGGGTGGTCGCGGCGTTCCTCACCGCGGCCACCACCGGCGACCTCGACGGACTGCTGTCGCTGCTGGCTCCCGACGTGCGGTACCTCGCCGACGGTGGCGGCAAGGTCACTGCGGCCCGAGTTCCGGTCTTCGGCTCCGCGAAGGTCGCCGGCCTGTTCCTCGGACTGGTCCGGCATCCGCTGCCCGACATGACCATCGAGCCGGCCGTGGTGAACTCGATGCCCGGTTTCCTCGTCTACTCGGCAGGTGTCCTCGACATGGTGCTGCACCTCGAGATCGACGACCACCTGATCACCGGCGTTTACGTGGTCCGCAATCCCGACAAGCTAACGCATCTCCGGGCTCGTCCCGATGCTTCCGACCAGACATGACAAGCTGACGCCATGCGGATGGAACGACTCGGCCGCGGCGGCACCGTCGATCGCGTGCTCGGTGCACTCGCAGAACGCGCCAGGATCCTCGCGATCCCCGCCCCGGCGGCACTGTCGGGTGAATGGTTCGGGGCGGCGGCCGTGCTCGTCCCGTCCGTGTCCGTCGAATCCGTCCCACCGGCAGAGGTCTTCTCCCTCCCCGCGGACGCTCCCGGGCCCGGCGGTGCCGATCGGCGCTTCCAGCGCAGTGACGACCGGCCGCTCATCGGAGGCGGGCGCATCGGTTATCTCGCCTACCCGGATCGCATCCCGGACCGACCCGCGCTGCCCCTCGCCGCGAGCGGGTGGACCGACACTGTCCTGCGTCTCGACGCCGACGGGTGCTGGTGGTACGAGACCCTCGGTACCGCACCCTGCCCCGACGATCTCGCCGCGGCAGTCCTCGATTCACCGTCGACCGCCGCCCCGCCGACGAACGCCACAGAGTCGACGAACGCCACGGACTGGCACATCGACTGGACACCACCGCCTCGCGACGAGCACCGCCGCGGCGTCGAACACTGTCTCGACGCGATCCGCGCCGGCGAGGTGTACCAGGCGTGCGTGTGCACGCGGTTCACGGGCAGATGGGACGGCGATCCGCTGGCGTTCTTCGCCGACGGGATCTCCCGGACTGACCCTCCGCGCGCCGCCTACCTGCAGGGATCGTGGGGTGCGGTCGCGTCGCTCTCGCCCGAACTGTTCGTCTCCCTCCACGGCGACACGCTGCGGTCGAGTCCGATCAAGGGCACCCTCCCCCTCTCCGCCGACCCCGCCGGGCTACGGGCATCGGTCAAGGACGTCGCCGAGAACGTGATGATCGTCGATCTCGTCCGCAACGATCTCGGCCGCGTCGCCGAGACCGGTTCGGTGCGGGTCGAGGATCTTCTGACCGTGCGTCCCGCACCCGGCGTGTGGCATCTGGTGTCCACCGTCGCGGCGGAGCGGCGACCGGGTGTGACGGTCGCCGCTGTGCTCGACGCGGCGTTCCCGCCCGCATCGGTGACGGGCTGCCCGAAACTCCGCGCCCGGACGCTGCTCACCAGGTGGGAGGGTTCCGCGCGAGGTGTCTACTGCGGCACCGTCGGCATGTCGAGTCCGATCGCCGGCACCGAACTGAACGTCGCGATCCGCACCGTCGAGTTCGGGCACGACGACAGCGGCAATGGCGTGTGCGCACTCGGTGTGGGAGGCGGCATCACCATCGACTCCGATCCCGACGCGGAATGGCAGGAATGCCTCGACAAGGCTGCCAGCATCCTCGCGCTCGGCGACGCGCGGGCAGCCGTTCAGCACACCTCGTCGGGAGGCGACGGCAACTCGTAACGGTCGAGGACCTCTTCGAGTCGCACCGAGGTGGAACGGCAGATGCGGGCTACGACGGCATCGGCGTCGAGCCCCCATGTGCGGAGCAGACCGTCGCCACCGGCGGCGACGATGGTGCTGTCGGGCGCGAAGGTCACCTGCCATCGTCCCGTTCCCATGTCGGTGACCGGGCCACCGATCTCGTGCATGCCGCCCGGGTCGGCGACGTCCCACAGACGGACAGTGCCGTCGTCGCTGCCGCTGACCGCGCGGGTGCCGTCGAGGGTGATGGAGACGGAGTAGACCGTGCCGGTGTGGCCGCTCAACCGGGTCTCGCGGGCGACGAAGTCACCGGACTCGGTGCGGTCCCAGACCACCACGTCGTGGTCGTCCCCGCCGGTCACCAGCACGTCGCTCGACCCGTCGAAGGCCACGGTGTTCACGCCGGTTGCGTGCCCGTCGGAGACGTTCACCCGTGTCGGGGAGCGCGGATCGGTCACGTTCCAGGCGTAGATCTCGCTGTCGGCGCTCGTGACCACGAGACTTCGGCCGTCGGGGCTGATGGCAGCACTGCGCACGAGATTCTTCGGTCCCGTCAGCGGCTGGCCCCACGGCACCGGTTCGGCGGGATCCGCGATGTCCCACAACTGCACCGTGGAGTCGTCGGCGCCGGTCACGAGGGTCGTGCCGTCGGGTCCGAACGCCAGGGCGGAGGTGAACCTCGTGTCGAGCGGCACCGGATCGCCGAACGGCTTCGGTGTTGCCGGATCGCGCACGTCCCACAATTGCACGCTGCCGCCGGAGGTCGGTGCCGTGGCCAGGATCGTGCCCGAGGGCGAGAGCGCGCACACGTACGCACCGCCGAGCGGGCGCGGCAACGCGATCCCACCGGCGCGGTTCCAGTCGCCGCCCTGACCGACCCGCCAGAGCGTGACATCCGGTCCGTAGCTGCCGGTCGCGACGAGGGCTCCGGCACGATCGATCGCCGGCCTGGTCAGCGCTCCGTCGGCGACCGCCATCCGGGTCTGCGGCATCGTCCACACCCGGACGTTGGAATCCTGTCCGCCGGTGACGACGGTGGTCCCGGTCGGGCTCACCGCGAGCGTCGGGACACCGCCTCCGTGCCCGGTCAGCGGCGGGCCGATCTCGTCGAGGGTTCGTGTCGACGGGTCGACGTCCCACAGTTTCGCGGTGCCGTCCCAGGACGCGCTCGCCAGTGTGCGTCCGTCGGGGAGGAACGCGATGTTCCAGACACCGCCGGTGTGGGCGTTCGTCGGCACCCCCAGCGGGCGGGCCGCGCGCGGATCGGTGGTGTCGAACAGGTGCAGCACACCGTCGTCGCTGCTCGCCGCGAGGATCGTGCCGTCGCCGTTGAAGCTCACCGAATGGGCCACGTCGCCGAAACCGGTGAGCGGCTCACCGAGCGGCACCGGCCGCGAGGGCGTGCTCACGTCCCATAGCCGGACGGTGCGGTCGTCGCTCGACGTGGCGAGGACCTGCCCACCGGGACGGAAGGCCACCGTCCGCACACCACCGTCGTGCTCGTCGACCAAGGTGACGGGGAACCGGCCCGATCCGGGATCCGAGGTGTCGACGAGTGCGACGTGCCCGTCGTCGTAGGGCACGGCGAGCACCCGCCCGTTGGGTGAGTACCGCACGTTGTGCACGGCGCCGTCGGCGTAGACCTGCCGGTCGAGCACCACGCGCGGCGCGGCACGATCGGACGCGTCGTAGATCCACACACCGCCGTCACCTGCCCCGATCGCGAGGAAACGGCCGTCGGGGCTGAACGAGACGGACGCCATGTACTTCGACGACAACCGCAACGGCTCGCCCACGGCGGACGGTTCGTCGCCGTCGAGTGCCCACAGGCGGACGGTGCCGTCATCGCTCGCCGACGCGAGGGTGGCCCCGTCGGGGGAGACGACGACGCCGTAGACCGGCCCGGTGTGTCCGCTCAGTGTGTAGGCGAGGGGCACGGCCTGGCTGGCGATGAGCCTCGAGTACGCGACCGGGCTGTCGGGCTGGAGTTCGGCCGCGACGAGCGCCAGGTTCGCCGAGATCGTGGAGTCCTTGTCCCGCAGGGAGTCGGACAGCGCGACGATCTGCTGGAACTGCGCGGTGCTCCGTGCCGTCTCGGCCCGGCTCTTCGCGTCCCAGGCCAGTCCGGTCATAACGAACGCGATGATCGTGGACAGCGCCATCGCGGTGATGCCGACCCGCCGGGTCCGGGTCTCGCGGGCGATCTGCCGGCGGGAGGCGTCGAGGAAGGCCACCGCGGTGGGGCTGAGCGCGACCGGCCCGCGCCGGCCCTCGGGAGTGCCCGCCATGGCGAGGTGCGGATTCTGCTCGGACACGACGTCCATGCGTCCGCGCTGGTAGAGCAGCTCGCGGTTGCGTCCGGAGCCGAGCCAGGTCGACGCGTCGGCCTCGATCTGCTGTCGCAGGGCGGCACCGGCGCGGTCCTGCTGGATCCAGGACTTGAGTCGGGGCCACGCGTCGATCACCGCATCGTGGATGAGTTCGACATAGTCGGCGTCGACGACGAGCACACGTGCCGACACGAAATGGTCGAGGACGCGCTTCGACGCGTCGCGATCCTCCCCGCCGACCGCGAGCAGTTCGTTCAGCGACCGCGCGATCTTGACGTCCGTGCCGGTCGTGGTGACGTACACCAGGTGGACGAGCATCGAGCGGGCACGGGCACGGTCGGAATCGTCGGCGAGACTCTCCCACGCTCGTTCGGCGCCGGCGGCGACGGATCCGCGGACCCCGCCGGTCGCGCGGTAGGCGGCGACGGTGAGCGTGCCCCCGCTGCGCTTGTCCCACAGGGAGTCGAGCAGGTGGGACAGCAGGGGAAGCTCGGTGCCGCTGATCTCACCGTCGGCCAGTCCGGTGAGGTCGTGGAGGATGAGGTCGACGAGACCTGGTTCGAGGCGGACACCCACGAGTTTGGCGGGCGCGGTGATGACCTCGACGAGATCGTCGCGGTCGAGGGGCTGGACGGTCTTGGTCCGCCGTTCGAGGGCCCGGGCGAGCACGGGAGTGGCCACTGCCTGGTCGTAGAAGTCCGACCTCATCGTCGCGACGACGAGTGCGGGCGCGTCGCCGTCCGAACCGGTCGACGCCGTCTCGATCAGGGTGAGGAACTCGGTGCGCAGAGCGACGTCGCTGCACTGGGTGAACAGTTCCTCGATCTGGTCGACGACGATCAGCAGCAAGGACGACGACGTACGGGAGGTCGCGGCACGCAGGGCCGCGTGGACGGCGGTGTGGTCGGCGGGGTCGCCGACGTCGGTCAGTTCGGGGAGCGCGTCGACGAGTCGTGCCACCGGGTCGGTGCCGGGGGTGAGGACCACCGGGTGGCAGTCCGGCGCGGAACACAGCTGGGGAATGAGACCGGCCTGTACGAGCGAGGACTTGCCGACGCCGGAGGCACCGGTCACCACGACCGGGCCCTGCCCGTGGGAGGCCGTCACCACGTCGGCGAGGGTCCGCACACTCTGGGCGCGCCCGAAGAACAACCGGGCGTCGTTCTGACGGTAGGAGGCGAGTCCCTTGTAAGGGCGGATCCCGGGCGGCACCGATACCGATGCCGATTCCTTGGTGCGCGGAGCGTTCGCCTGGCCGCGCGCGGCCTTCCACCAGTTCTCCCACTGCTTCAGGGAGTACAGACCGGGGGCCGGCGGTTCGGCGTTGAGCTCCCGCGCCGCGCGGATGAGGACCACGAGCACCGGATGCACCGACTCGAAGTTGGCCGGCATCCGGTTGCCGCTGCGCCAGTCGCTGACCCGCTGTACGGAGACGGTCCGGTCGCTGCCCACCGCCCGGGCGACGGTCGCGGCATCCGAGACGACCTTCTTGAGGGCGGGACGACCGGCTGCGGCGAACAGCATGCGCAACTGGTCGGCGAAGAACTGACGCTGCGCCGAACCAGGCTTTCCGCCGGTCTCTGACATCCGTTCCGCGCCCTTCGTGCTCCCGTTCCCCGCCTGCAAACATCCGCTGCGGAAAAATTCCTCACCACGTCTGAGCAGGGATGATACCGGTTCCGCGCCGGTCGGTATTCTTCGTCCCCATCAAAGACGGGGAAGAGTGGTGACCACGCAAGGTTCGGCCTTGCAGTGTGGGGCGGGGGCCTCCACGCCGATAGGGACTGACGAGGGGTAGTTCCGGGTCGGCGTGGAGGCATGCTCCACATACGTTCGGCCCCGCATCACGCGGGGCTCTTCGCGTATCCCCGGCCTACTTCACGACGTCGGGATCGTCCGTCGCGACGGGGCCGTTCAACAGATACGGATCGCGATCCAGGTAGGCCTTCGTCTCCCGCGCGATCAGTCCCGACAGCACCAGCAGACCGATCAGGTTCGGCAGGGCCATGAGGCCGTTCATCACGTCCGAGAAGTTCCAGACCACCTCGAGCTGGGTGGTGGCACCGATGAACACCACGATCACGAAGATCGCGCGGTAGGGCACCACGCCGCGGCGACCGACGAGACGCTCGACGCACCGCTCGCCGTAGTACGACCAGCCGAGGATCGTCGAGAAGGCGAAGAAGACGACCGAGATGGCAACGATCCAGTGACCCCAGTCCCCACCGAGGCCGTCGGCGAAGCCGGCCGATGTCATCGCGGCGCCCTGCTCGCCGGACTCCCAGGCTCCGGTCGTGACGATGACCAGACCGGTGAAGGTGACGACGATGATCGTGTCGATGAACGTCTGGGTCATCGACACCAGGCCCTGACGCACCGGGTGGGTGGTCTGGGCGGCCGCGGCGGCGATTGCCGCGCTGCCCATGCCCGACTCGTTCGAGAAGATGCCGCGCGCCACGCCGTAACGCAGAGCGATCATGAAGACCGATCCGATGAAGCCACCGGTGGCCGCCGTGCCGGTGAAAGCATCGGTGAAGATGAGCGCGAAGGCATCGGGGATCTGCGTGAAGTTGACCGCGAGGACGATGATGCCGGCGCCGACGTAGAGGAGGATCATCGCGGGCACGAAGCCGGCGGTGACCCTGCCGATGGACTTGATGCCGCCGAGCAGGACTGCCGCGGCGAGCACGGTCATCACGATGCCACTGAGCCAGGTCGGCACACCGAAGGTGCCGTCGAGCTGGGTAGCGACGGTGTTGGCCTGGGTCATGTTGCCGATGCCGAAGCTGGCGAGCACGGCGAACACCGCGAACAGCAGACTCAGGACGAGACCGGCCTTGTTGGGGATGGCGCGGGCGAGGTAGTACTGCGGACCACCGCTCTGCTCACCCTTGGCGTCGGTCGTGCGGTACTTCACGCCGAGGAACGCCTCGGAGTACTTGCTGGCCATGCCGACCAGGCCGGTGACCCACATCCAGAACAGCGCGCCGGGCCCACCGAAGTAGATCGCGGTGCCGACACCGGCGATGTTGCCCACGCCCACCGTCGCGGCGAGCGCGGTGGTCAGTGCCTGGTACTGGGATATGTCGCCTTCGGTGGCGCCTTCGTCGTGGCGGGTGATCAGACCCAGCCGCAGTGCGGGCCACAGCTTGCGGAACTGGATGCCCTTCAGCCGAATCGTGAGCACGAGGCCCGTGCCCAACAGCAGCGGGATGAGCAGGTACGGCCCCCACACCACCCCGCCCACCTCGACGAGGAAATCGTTCACCGAATCCATCCGCGTCCTCCTGATCGTCCGAAGTCCCCGACAGCGTCCGACCGGCCGGTGCCGGTGACGTCTGCGCTCGGGACCCGGCAGAGTCTAGGCTTCCGTGGCACGCAGTGTCCCCGGACCCCGCGGCGCGTCCGATATGCGTTCTTCTCGATCGGTGGGCGGCAGGCCGCGGCAGTCGCGACGCGCTTCCAGCACCGCGTCAGTCGCGACGCGCTTCCAGCACCGCGTCGTACAGTTCGCGCTTCGAGACCGTCGCACCGGACGACGTCGACGCCGCTTCGGCGACGACGGCGCAGGCGTCCTTCAGCCGCATCCCGTCCTCGACCTTCCGTTCCACCTCGTCGACGAGGTCGACGGGGTCGGTGGCCACGGCAACCGCCCCTTCGAGCACCACGGTGATCTCACCGCGCGCGCCCTCGACGGCCCACTCGGCGAGTTCGGCGAGCGTGCCGCGGCGCACTTCCTCGTAGGTCTTGGTGAGTTCGCGGCAGACGGCGGCGCGACGGTCACCGCCGAGCACGTCGACGGCGTCGGCCAGACAGGCCGCGAGCCGGTGCGGTGCCTCGAAGAACACCACGGCGCGAGGCTCCTGGACGAGCGTGCCGAAATACGCGCGTCGCTGGCCCGGCTTGCGGGGTGGGAACCCGTCGAAGCAGAACCGCTCGACCGGCAGGCCCGACAGGGCGAGGGCGGTGGTCACGGCGGACGGACCGGGCAGGCAGGTCACCGGCAGACCGGCCTCGACGCACGCCGCGACGAGCCGATAGCCGGGATCGCTCACCGACGGCATGCCCGCGTCGGTGACGAGCAGGACGGTGCGGCCCTCCTCGATGTCGGTGATCAGGCCCGGCAGTCGCGACACCTCGACCTGATCGTAGAAACTCACGACCCGCCCGGTGATGGTGACGCCGAGCGCCGCGGCGAGTGCCTTGGTGCGCCGGGTGTCCTCGGCGGCGATGACGTCGGCGGTGCCGAGAGCGTCGCGGAGACGCGCCGAGGCGTCACCGATATCTCCCATCGGAGTGGCGGCCAGCACGAGCCGGCCCTCTCCCGGATTCGCGCCGTGGACCGGTTTGGCTGCCTGCATACGGCTCAGCCTACGATCGGAACGTGACCGTGACGGACCGCAGCCCTTCACAGGCCCCCGGCCGTGGTCCGTCGGCAGCGCAGGATCGTCGCCTCATCGGTCCCGGCCCGTTGGTGCCCGGACCCGAGCCCCTTCCGGGAGATCGGGCGCGCGGCTGGATCGTCACCGCCTTCGTCACGGCGCTCGCCGCGATCACGCGGTTCACGATGCTCAACTACCCCACCGATGCGAAGACACCGGTGTTCGACGAGAAGCACTACGCACCGCAGGGCTGGCAGGTGCTCACCGGCGGCTGGATCGAGGACAATCCCGGCTACGGGCTCGTCGTGCATCCGCCCGTCGGCAAACAGATGATCGCGCTCGGCGAGGCACTGTTCGGATACACCGCGTGGGGTTGGCGTTTCTCGGCCGCTGCGGCCGGCGTCGTGCTCGTCCTGCTGGTCGTGCGGATCGTGCGGCGGCTGACCCGCTCGACGATGCTCGGCGCGATCGCCGGTCTGCTGCTCGTCGTCGACGGGGTGACCTTCGTGTCGTCCCGCCTCGGCATGCTCGACATCTTCCAGGCGGTCTTCGTCGTCGCGGCGTTCGGATGCCTGATCGTCGATCGCGACGATGTGCGTTCCCGCATGGCGAAGGTGCACGCCGAGGGCCGTGTCCTCGACAGTGTGTGGGGTCCGCGTTTCGGGGTGCGCTGGTGGCGCTTCGGTGCGGGCATCCTGCTGGGTCTCGCGGTGGGCACCAAGTGGTCGGGTCTGTACTTCATCGCGTTCTTCGGGCTGATGTCCGTGGCCTTCGACCTCGCGACGCGTCGCGCGTACCGGGTGCAGCGACCGTGGATCGGGACGGCCCTGCGCGACATCGGTCCGGCGTTGTACGCCCTCGTGCTCGTCCCGCTCGGGGTGTACCTGTCGACCTACTGGGCGTGGTTCACGAGCGAGACCGGCGTCTACCGTCACGCGGTCGGCTCGCGGATCGGCCACGACGGGATGTTCTCGTTCGTGCCCGACGCGCTGCGGTCACTCTGGTACTACAGCGCGAGCGTCCTGGAGTTCCACTCCGGCCTGACGAACTCGGCCGGCAACCAGCATCCCTGGGAGTCGAAGCCGTGGACGTGGCCGATGGGCCTGCGGCCGATGCTGTACTACTTCGCCGACGGCGAGCGGATCAGCGGATGCGACGCCGAGCAGTGCGTCAAGGCCGTGATGTTGATCGGAACGCCGGCGCTGTGGTGGGTGTCGGTGCCGGTGCTCGGATGGGGACTGTGGCAGCTGCTCGTCCGCCGCGACTGGCGGTGGGCCGCGGTGCTCACCGGATACGGCGCGGGGATCCTCCCGTGGTTCGCGAGCCTCGACCGGCAGATGTACTACTTCTACGCGGTGCCGATGGCGCCGTTCCTGGTGATGGGTGTCGCGCTGGTGCTCGGCGACATCCTCGGGTCGCCGCATGCCTCGACGGAACGACGGACGACCGGGCTGCTCGTGGTGTGCCTGTATGTCGGGCTCGTCATCGCGAACTTCGTGTGGTTGTGGCCGATTCTCACGGCGCTGCCGATCACCCCGGAGCACTGGAACGACCAGCTGTGGCTCCCCAGCTGGCGCTGAGCGGAGCGCAGTCGCTCGTCCCGAGGAGAGCTCAGTTGGGTTCGTCGAGCACGCTGCCCTCGGCCAGCTCGACGTCGCGGTCCCTGTCGGAGCCGTAGCGGATGCCGTCGAAGCGGCGCGCGAATCGCTCGTCGACGACCGTGAGGAAGACTTTGAGTCGTTGGAGCAGCTCGGACAGGTGGCGGGGCACGAACGGATCGCCGAGCAGGTCGACGGTGGCGACAAGCCGGTCCTCGACGAGCACCACCTTGATGTGCGGCCACGTCCGGTTCAGTTCGGTGAGCTCGGCGAGCGCGTGGGTGCGACCGCCGGTGGGCGCGGCTCCCGGGGTGTCGTCCTCGGGGATCGCGTGCAGCAGCGGTGCCCACAGCCGGATGCTGCCGTCGTCGTCGATCACGACGAAGACCACATGGGAGTCGAGGACGACGACGAAGTCGCCATCGGCGTCGACCGGCACAGGGCGGCCGAGGGCGTGCGCGAGCGCATCGCTCACGCGTTCGCGGAGGTCGCCGAGGGCTGAGGGCGGGTGTGCCTGCAAGAAGGCCGGATGCGGCACCTTCCCGCGACCGCGCAGCACCGACACGATGTGCCGGGCGAGCGTGTCGGCCTCGGACACGGGCCTGGTGACCGGCTCGGATCCGGTGACCTCGATCGTGGCGTGTCCCCCGGCGCTCGCGAGCACCCGCACGCAGGCCGCGGGCCCCGAGGCGGTCTCGGCGTGCAGTTCGAAGGCGTCGGGTCCGGCGAGTTCGGAGATGCGCCGGGCCAGTTGCGAGGCGTAACGGGACCAATCGCGGTCGAGGGCCTCGTCGAATCGGTCGGTGTCGGTCACGCGCACTCCTCTCGAAGAGCAACTGCCGGGCAGGCGACACCGTACTCGGGGTGGGCGACAACTCACCGCAGGCACGCGGCGTCGTGTGTCACCCGTGATGCCGTCGTCCGACCGCCGCCCACACCGCGACTCGCGATCCGCGTTCGAGGATGTCGACGATCGCGAATCCTGCGCGTGCGAGAACGGTGCTCACGGTCATCGAGACGGTTCCGGTGTCCTCCCCCGGTCCTGCCCCGTCGATCACCCACAGTTGTCCGTCGTCGGTCAGCAGCGGCGCGAGGGCGGCCGCGGCGGCGGTGTCCTCGCGGAGGTCGGGGATGTCGAGTGCGTAGATGCGGTCGAACTTCTCCCACTGCGCGAACTCGTGGGCGCGGGTCACCGAGGGTGCCACGCGCACGCGGCCGTGGGGACCGACGTTCTCGGCGACCACGGCGGAGGCGGGCCCGGCTTCGATCGCGAGGACGGACGTGCCCGGACGCGCATCGAGGACGTCGAGCAGGAACTCGACGTCCTCGATGTGGGACCGCTCGGTCATTCGACCTTGCGCAGTGTCCGTTTCCTGCGCCCGCCCGTGATCAGGGGGTCGCGCTGCAGATCCCGGTACAGCGACACGCACAGACCGATCATCACGAGGAGGAAGGGAGCTGCCGCGATGATCGTCATCGTCTGCAGGGCGTTGAGGGCTTCCTCGCCGCCGCTCCACAGCAGCAGGGCCGCGACACCGCCGGTGAGTCCGCCCCAGAAGACCACGACGCCGCGATTCGGCGCGAGGGTGCCGCGTTGACTGAGGCTGCCCATCACCATCGACGCGGAGTCCGCTCCGGAGATGAAGAAGATGGCGATGAGGAGCATCGCGACGACCGTGGCGATGCCGGTGAGCGGGAGGTTGCCGAGCACCCCGAACAGCTGTCCTTCGACGCTGTCGGCACCCGCGATGTCCAGGCCGTCCAGCTGCTGTCCGATACCGGCGCCGCCGAACACCGAGAACCAGATGAGGCTGACGAGGCTCGGGACGAGGATGACACCGACGATGAACTCGCGGATGGTGCGCCCGCGGCTGATGCGGGCGAGGAACATGCCGACGAAGGGCGCCCACGAGACCCACCACGCCCAGTAGAAGATCGTCCAGCTCGACAGCCACTCACCTGCGGCCTCGTTGGAGGCGGCCGTGCGCGCCGACATGCGGGCGAACTCCGCGGCGTAGGCACCGAGGGTGGTGGGCACGAGGTTGAGGATGAAGACGGTGGGTCCGAGCACGAACACGAAGATCGCCAGGATCGCGGCGAGCACCATGTTGATGTTCGACAGATATTGGATGCCCTTGGCGACACCCGTGACCGCGGAGGCGATGAACGCGAGCGTGAGCAGTGCGACGATCGCGACGAGCAGCATCACTCCGGCCGTCTCGAGCCAGCCGGTGACCTCGAAGCCCGAGCCGATCTGCAGCGCGCCCAGGCCGAGCGACGCCGCGGTGCCGAACAGGGTCGCGAACAGGGCGAGGATGTCGATGACCTTGCCGAGCGGACCTTCGGCCCGGCGTCCCAGCAGCGGGATGAACGCCGAGCTGATGAGCTGCTTGCGACCCCTGCGGAAGGTGCCGTAGGCGATGGCCAGACCCACCACGGCGTAGATCGCCCAGGGATGCAGGCTCCAGTGGAACATCGAGGTCGCCATCGCGACGCCGGTGCCGCCGGTGCTGCCCGGTGGCGGCTCGACGAAGTGCGAGAGCGGTTCGGCGACACCGAAGAACATCAAGCCGATGCCCATGCCGGCGGCGAACATCATCGAGATCCAGCTGACGGTGCGGAACTCCGGCTTCTCGTCGTCCTTGCCGAGCGGAATGCGGCCGTATCGGCTCACCGCCAGCCAGAGCGCGAAGAATACGAATCCGCTCGCCGTGAGCACGAACAACCAACCGAACTCGACGACGATCCAGTCGAGGATGTTCCCGGTAACGGTCCCGAAATTGTCGGTGGCGGCCAGGCCCCACACCACGATCGCCGCGACCAGCGCGGCAGCGACTCCGAAGACCACTTTGTCGGTCTGCGGCGGATGCGCCGCGGACGCGGCTACTTCAGAAGCACGGGCGCCCGAGACCTCGTCGATCTCCTCGGACCCGGGCCGATCACCAGGGACATTCATGCGAACAAACCTTGCAAGTTTCGGGCGCCTGCGGAGCGGAATCGTCGAACCCGAGAAAATCATCACATTCCGGACGCGCCGTGCATTCTCTGCACGAACCCGAAGATCGGCAAGTCAACCCGCGCGCAGGGCGGCCGAGACGAACTCGAGGATCTCCTCGTCGGACATCCCGAGTGCCCTCACCTCGGTGACGTACTCGTTGGTGGATCGCTGGGCCCGCGTGCGGGTGGGATCGCCCGTGTCGGCGACGAACGTCCCCGCCCGCCCCCGGGCCTCGAGCACACCCACCTTCTCGAGTTCCCGGTAGGTCTTGGCGACCGTGTTCGGAGCGATGCCGAGGGTGTCGGCGAGGCCCCGGACGGTGGGCAGCTTGGTACCAGCGATCAGCTCACCATCGTGGACCAGGTCGACGATGCGTCGCCGCAGTTGCTCGAACGGCGGGACAGGCGAGTCTGGATCGATGGCGAGGTCGAGCATTCTCGCAGGTTATCAGCGCTCGGTGACCTTGACGGGCGCTTCGGCCGAGGGCACCTCGGCAGGGGCGTGATTGTAACTCCCGGTCTCGAGCAGGTCGCGGATCTGGATGAGCAGATCGGTCTCGCTCAGCGGCTCGTCCTCGGGCTCCTTCTCCGGCGCGAAGCGGGCCTTGGCCGCGTTGACCGGCACGATGAGCACGAAGTAGACGACGGCCGCGATGATCAAGAAGTTGATCGCCGCGGAGATGACGGCGCCCAGGTTGACGAAGGTCGCGTCGTTCGACGAGAGCAGGCGGAAGCCGAAGCCCATCTCATTGTCGCCACCCACGGCAGCGACCAGCGGGTTCACGATGTGATCGGTGAACGCCGTGACGATGGACGTGAACGCTGCGCCGACGACCACTGCGACGGCGAGTTCGACGACATTTCCGCGCAGCAGGAAATCCTTGAAACCTTTGAGCATCGTGCTCCGTGCCTTTTCTGGTGAGAATTCGAAAAACTTCAGTGCGCGGAGATCGTAGTAACGCTGCCCACCGGCTTCAACAGGGACGAATCGGGCAACACGGCGGCGGGTGGCAGTGGGTTACGGATTGCGCCGGGGCAGAATCGGGCCATGGCAATCACGGCGACGATCTATCACAACCCGCGCTGCAGCACGTCACGCAACACTTTGGCGTTGCTGAAGGAGAACGGACTCGAACCCACGGTCATCAAATATCTCGAGACTCCGCCCTCCCGAGACGAACTGCAGGCGCTGCTCGATGCGGCAGGTCTCACACCGAGTCGAGCGATCCGGAAGAAGGAATCGCTCTACAAGGAGCTGAACCTGGCCGAGGTGTCCGAGGACGAACTGCTCGATGCGATGGTCGCGAATCCGATCCTCATCGAGCGTCCGCTGGTCGTCACCGACAAGGGCACCGTGCTCGCGCGTCCGGTCGACAAGGTGCGCGAGATCCTCTGACGAGGAGTTACAGGACCGCCCGCGAGAGCGGGCACGACATGCATCGTGGACCGCCGCGGCCGGAACCGAGTTCCGACCCGGCGATCCGCAGTACCTCGATCCCCGAATCCTCGAGGCGGGTGTTCGTCTCGACATTGCGTTCGTAGGCGACGACGACGCCGGGCGCCACGGCCAGCGTGTTGTTCCCGTCGTCCCACTGCTCACGCTCGGCGACAACGGAATCCAGACCGGTGTCGATGACACGCAGTTTCTCGATCCCCATCGCGTCGGCGGCGGCCTCGAGGAAGGGGCGCGGCCCCGAGATCTGCACCGCGCCGTTCTCGCGGTGGATGGCGAACGCCTGGAGGCTGTCCCGGATCGCCGGGTACATCACCACCGCGTCGACGTCGACCATCGTGCACACGGTGTCGAGGTGCATCGACGCCCGGCGCTGCTCGATCGGGACCGCCAACACGGTGTGCGCGAGCTCGTCATCGAAGACACTGCGCGCCAACGCTTCCGCACCGGCCGGACTCGTCCTCTCCCCCACCCCCACGGCGACGACGCCGGGCGCGAGGAGCAACACGTCGCCACCCTCGACGGGCGCGGTGTGCGATTCGTACGCGCGTCGCACGTGGAGGAATTGCGGGTGAAAGGCGTAGATGAGGTCGGTGAGGCTGGTCTCGCGCCGGCGCGCGGGCAGCGCCAGATTGGGGATCGCCACGCGCGAGCCGATCCAGAAGGACGAATCGCGCGTGAAGAGCAGGTTCGGCAGCGGTGCGATCGCGAAATCGGAACCGTGGTGCATCAGCCGCACGAGGGACGGGGCAGCGCCGTTGCCCACCGCGGGCAGTTCGTCGAAGGTCATGCCCGCGATGAGGATCCGGGCGAGCTCGGCAGCGGGCAGGGCACGCAGATGGCCCGTCAGCTCCTCCGCGAGCGCATAACCGAGACGCTGTGCGTCGACGGCCGACGACACGCTTTGCACCCGCGCGGCGCCACTGGCCTCGAGTGTCTCGGTGAGCAGGTCGGCCAGCAGGAACACCTCCACCCCGCGGCTGCGCAGCAGCTCGACGAAGGCGTCGTGTTCCTCCTGGGCGCGCGCCACCCACGGCAGGGCGTCGAAGAGCAGCTGGTCGTTGTTGCGGGGCGTGAGGCGTTCGAGTTCGGCACCGGGCCGGTGCAGCATCACGGCGCGGAGTTCACCGACTTCGGACTCGACACCCCAGCGATGACTCATATGCTCACGGTATCGCGCAGGACGGCGGCATCCGGGTCAGGCGCGTCGAGTACGGCGGCAACGATTGCGAAGAACACACCGAGAACACGAGGGAGATTTCATGGCCGACGACCCGCTCGGGTGCCTGGCACCGTTCGCCGGGCGCTGGACCGGAGGTGGCGACGGCCACTACCGCACCATCGACGACTTCGCGTACGACGAGACGATCGAGTTCGCCACCATTCCCGGAAAGCCCTTCCTGATGTACGTCAGCCGTACGCGGCACCGCACGGAGGGACGCCCGTTGCACACCGAGAACGGCTACCTGCGCCGCAGCGGCGACGACGTCGAACTGCTCGTCTCGCAGCCCACCGGGTTCGTCGAGATCCAGCGGGCCCGGCCGGAGGGCGGCGTGCTGGACTTCACCACCCTCACCCTGGAGCGCTCACCCGACGCCAAGCCCGTACACGAGGTCCGGCGGCGTTTCGAGGTCGACGGCGACGTGCTGGTCTACGACTTCTGGATGGCCCACGCCGACACCCCTCTGACGCATCATCTGCACGCCGAGCTGCACCGCGCGCCGGAATGATTCAGGTGGTTCCGGCCCCGCCGAGCGGTGTCGGATCCACTGAATCATGTCGCGCCGAATTTCATTTGGTGCCGACGACGCGACGGAAGTAGTCGTTGGCGGCCTGCATGACAAGGTTGTAGGGCGGCGCGAACTTACGCGCCCACCAGTAACCGAACCGGGTGTCGAAGGACGTGTAGACCATGAAGCGGTTCTTCAGGATGCCGGTGACGATGCGCTCGGCCACCTTCTCGGGAGTCGCGGCGTGGCGGACGAACCGTTGGGTGAGTTTGCGGACCTCGGGACGATCACGGTCGACGCCGACGATCTGCACGGTGTCGACGAGCGGTGTACGCACGGCCCCCGGGACGACCAGCGAGACACCGATGCCGTCGCGCTTGAGGTCGAACCGCAGCACCTCCGACACTCCCCGCAGACCGAACTTGCTTGCGCTGTAGGCGGCGTGCCACGGCAGGGCGAGCAGCCCGGCGGCCGAGGAGACGTTGACGATGTGCCCGCCGCGACCGGCCTCGATCATGGCCGGCACGAAGTTCTCGATGACGTGGATGGGCCCCATGAGGTTGACGTCCACCATGAGCTTCCAGTGCTCGTGCTGCAGCCGGTCGACGGTGCCCCACACCGACACTCCGGCGACGTTGGCGACGATGTCGAGCGACCCGCACGCCTCGTGCACGTCGCGGGCGAAGGCGGTGACGGCCTCGTAGTCGGAGATGTCGAGGGCGGCCGAGTGCAGCACGGTGCCGCCGCGTTCACGAACGCTGCGGACGACCTCGTCGAGGGCCTCCTCCTGCAGGTCGGTGAGCACCAGCCGGGCCCCGCGATCGGAGGCCGCATGGGCCAGGGCGCGGCCGATTCCGCTGGCCGCGCCGGTCACAAGGAATTTGGTTCCGCGCAGGTCGGTGATCGCCATGGCGACACCCTAGCCTCGCCGTGACGACTCGACGCTCCGGCGCGCCACGGACGAACCGGATGCGCCGGAGCGAAGCGACTTGTGTGTCCGAGCGAAGCGACTTGTGTGTCCGAGCGAAGCGACTTGTGTGTCCGAGCGAAGCGACCTGTGAGCCGGAGTGTTGGGCTCCGGCGGATGGAAACTCAGAGCCGCTGGGCCATCTCCTCCTGGTATTGCCGAATCGTGCGCTCGATCATCTCGACATCGTCGTGGCGATTCTCGCTGCGCGCGAGGTCGGCGCGCTCGCGCAGTACCCGGATCGCCCGACGCAACTCGTCGTCACTCATCCTGTGGTCCATGCCACACAGTCTGCCGGGTTCGGCGTGGACCCGCCAGCGAATGGCCCTGCATACGACGAAAGCCCCGCCGAGGGCGGGGCTTTCAGGGGTGGAGCTGAGGGGAATCGAACCCCTGACCTCTTCGATGCGAACGAAGCGCGCTACCAACTGCGCCACAGCCCCGTAGGTTCCGAGGGAACCGACTCGCAAACTCTAGCAAACCACCCCGTCCATCACGAAATCGGAGTGTCGGCGCAGGTGACGGGCGATTTCACGGCCTGCTCCGAAGCCGGGTCGGGGCCCGCACAGATTCGGTGCGGGCCCCGCCGTAAGCGTCGCAGGACGATCATTCCCCCACTGCGCGGGGAACGACGTAGTCGCCGGACTCGTCGTCGCCGTCGCTCGCTCGGACGTCGTAGCCGTGGTCGATGCCGTAGTCGTCCTCGTAGCGATCGAGGTGCTCGAACTCCGGATCCTCGTCGTCGACCTCGAGGACCACGGCCCCCGGGCGACGCAGGCGCTGCGGAACGTCGTCGTGGCCGCCGCGGGCCCCCGCGCGGGACCGTTGCAGTCGCGCGAGGCGACGCCGCCGGATCTCCTGCTCGAGATGCACCTGGCGCCGCAGGTAGAACAGATAGGCGACGAGGGCCACGGCCGCGAGACCGGCGAGCCACCACATGACCGACGAGACGATCAGGGCGAGCGCCGAGGTCATGATCGCGGCGATCAGCAGGCCGAGGACGGCCCGCTGCCGGAATTCGTATCGTGCGGCGCTGGCGACCGCATCGGCGTGCGGGTCGAATCCGCCGCGGCCCCGGCGTTGCGGTGCGTGTGCGCGCACGGGCTCACGATCGGGTGCTGCTTCGTGGTGGACGTCGGCCTCGTCGGAATCGATCTCCGGCCTGTCGTCGAGTTCAGTGTTCATGCGGTCCTCCGCGGGGGTGCGGTGCGTGCGGTCACGACTCGGACGCCAATGAGGATCGCTGCGGTGCCCGGCGGCCGGCCCTCGAGGGGTGATCGGCTCGTCGTCTCCGCGGTGCAGAACTCGAGTTGCGAGCGCGGCGTCGGTCGTCTGCCGGATTCGAGGACGCTTCGTGACCAGCATGGGAACCAGAACGAACAACCACACGGCAACGAGCCCGATCCACAGAAGCGAGTTCGGCATCCGGTGGTCCTCCCTCCAGTCGTCGCCCTACCAGCCCGTCGACGCCACCGACCTACATGAGGCTAACGGCATCACCGCGTTTACCTGTACAGAAACGCCGACTCGATCGACAACAGACGTCACTCGAGTCACGCGAAACCAATTGACACTTTCTTCACTCTAATCACAGAGATCCCACACGCGCTGGGGATTGTTACTCGAGTTGCGAGTAACCTGCGTTACATAGCGGACGAACCCGACTCGAGACGGAAAGCGATCAGGACCAGGTCGCGCGACCGGCACGGACGAGGCGATCCGAGACCGAGCCCGGCACCTCCTCGACCGTCATCGCGACCAGCAGATGGTCGCGGAACCGGCCCTGGACGTCGAGGTAGCGCTTCAGCAGACCTTCCTCGCGGAAGCCGACCTTGCGCAGCACCGCGCGACTGGCCTCGTTCTCCGGGCGCACGGTGGCCTCGACGCGGTGCAGCCCGACCGGGCCGAAGCAGTGGTCGAGGCCCAGGGCGACGGCGGCGGTCGCGACACCGAGGCCGTTGACCTCCTTCTCCACCCAATAGCCGATCCAGGCCGAGCGCAACGCTCCGCGCACGATGTTGCCCACCGTCAGCTGCCCGCAGAATCTGCCGTCCAGCTCGATGGCCATCGGCAGCATCAGGCCCTTGTGGGCCTCCGAGCGCAGACTCCGGTAGAGCCCCGGCCACACCGAGATGTGGTGCCGCATGTCCCACGGCGCCTCACCGGTCGGCTCCCACGGCTCGAGATGCGCGCGATCTCGCAGACGCAGACGGCTCCACGCCGCGGCGTCGCGCAGTCGGATCGATCGGACGGTCACCACGCCCCCTGCCACCCGCAGCGGCCCGAGCTCCGCCGGCCAGCCGGGATGACGGGACATCAACCACGCTGCCCGAGGAACGCCACGTCCACCGGGTCTCCCGTGCGGATTTCGGAGACCTCGGGATCGACGATGACGAGACAGTTCGCCTCGGCGAGGGTGGCGAGCAGATGCGACGACGAACCCGCGGCGCCGCCGAGCGCCTGCACGAGATAGTCGCCCGTCGTTTCGTCGCGCATGAGCTGGCCGCGCAGGAAACCCTTGCGATCGGGGATCGAGGTGATGGGGGCGACCGTGCGTGCCGAGACCACGCGGCGCATCGGCTGGCGACGGCCGAGCGCGATGCGGATCAGCGGCCGGACCATCACCTCGAAGACGACGAGCGCGCTCACCGGATTGGCGGGCAGCAGGAAGGTCGGCACCTCGTCGCGGCCGAGACGTCCGAAGCCCTGGACCGAGCCCGGATGCATCGCGATCCGCTCGACGCCCATCTCGCCGAGATCGGACAGCGCCTCGCGGACCTCCTCGAGCGCGCCGCCGCCCACGGCCCCGGCGATCACGACGATCTCGGCGCGGATCAGCTGACCCTCGACGACCTCGCGCAGCCGCTTCGGGTCGGTACTGGCGATCCCGACCCGGTTGACGTCGGCTCCGGCGTCACGCGCGGCCGCGGCCAGCGCGTAGGAGTTGACGTCGTAGACCTGTCCCGGCCCCGGGGTGCGGTCGACGTCGACGAGTTCGCCGCCGACGGAGATGACCGACAGTCGCGGGCGCGGATGGACGAGCACCTTGTCGCGGCCGACCGCGGCGAGCAGACCTACCTGGGCGGCCCCGATGATCGTCCCGGCCCGCACTGCGATGTCGCCGGGCTGGACGTCGTCGCCGGTGCGGCGCACGTAGTCGCCGGACCGCACCGGTTCGAGCACCTTGATGCGCGCGGCACCGCCGTCGGTGTTGTCGAGCGGCAGCACCGCGTCGGCGAGCGTCGGCAGCGGCGCACCGGTGTCGACGCGCACCGCCTGACGGGGCTGGAGGCGGATCGGCTGACGCGAACCGGCACGCACCTCGCCCACGACCGGCAGCGTCACCTCGGCGGGCGCGGACCCGCCGTCGGTCTCGGCCGGGGCTTGGAGGTCGACGCTGCGCACGGCGTAGCCATCGATCGCCGCCTGGTCGAATCCGGGTAGGGGTCGCTCGGTGACCACTTCCTCCGCGCACAGCAGACCCTGCGCCTCGGAAATGGCCACCCGGACCGGCCGGGGTGCGACTGCCGCCGCCGTGACCCTGGCCTGCTGATCCTCAACCGACCGCATACCGCTTCTCGTCCTCCAGCCCGTCCTGCAGTCAGCGCTTCAAGCGCTCGATGAGCCACTCGCGCAGCGAAGGCCCGTACTCTTCCGTGTTCAACGCCGAGTCAACCGCAGCGCGCAGATAGCCCCCGGGATTTCCGAGGTCGTGTCGGGTGCCGCGGTGCACCACCACGTGAACGGGGTGGCCCTCGGAGATGAGCAGGGCGATCGCGTCGGTGAGCTGCAACTCTCCCCCGGCTCCGGGCTCGATGCGACGCAGTGCGTCGAAGATCGCCCGGTCGAGCAGGTATCGGCCGGCGGCGGCGAAGGTCGACGGTGCGTCCTCCACGGCCGGCTTCTCGACCATGCCGAGTACCTTGAGCACGTCGGGGTTGGCGGCGTCCGGCACGACCTCGACGTCGAAGACGCCGTACGCGCTGGCCTGTTCCTTGGGCACGTCGATCGCGCACAGCACAGAACCGCCACGCTTGGCGCGGACGCGCTGCATCGTCTCGAGCACGCCGACCGGCAGCACGAGGTCGTCGGGCAGCAGCACGGCGATCGCGTCCTCGTCGGGATCGAGCGCCTCTTCGGCGCACGCCACGGCGTGACCGAGGCCGAGCGGCTTCTCCTGGACCACGGACTCGACCTCGAGCAGCCCCTGGGCCTTGCGGACCTTGGCGAGGAGCTCGTACTTGCCCTTCTCCTCGAGCTTGGACTCGAGGACGAGGTCCTCGACGAAGTGCGCGACCACGCCGTCCTTGCCCGGCGCCGTCACGATGAGAAGGCGTTCGGCGCCCGACTCCGCGGCTTCACCCGCCACGAGCTCGATGCCGGGCGTGTCGACCACCGGCAGGAGTTCCTTCGGAACCGTCTTGGTTGCGGGAAGGAACCGCGTCCCCATACCTGCTGCGGGGACAACCGCGGTCTTGAAATGCCGCGTGCCTCCGGTCGTACTGTTCGTCATAGACTCCCACCCTAAACTTCGGCCACCGAGGACGGTGGTTCGGCGATCGTAAGGCGCAGACATGCCCCCACCCCCGAAAGCGGTCTGGCGTGACCGCATTCTTACAGCTCGGCGCGAGCTGAGTGCTGCGAGGCGCAGAATCGAGGACACCGCGCTCGCCACGGTGGCCTCGACGCTGGCCCCGGTGGGGTCGATGGTGTGCGCATATGTGCCCGTGGGTTCGGAGCCCGGATCGATCGCGCTCCTCGACGCTCTGACCGAGGCCGGAACGACGGTGCTCGTCCCGGTCACGCGCACCGGCGAACCGTTGTCATGGGCCCGCTACATGGGCGAGAAGACGCTGATGGCGGCGGATTTCGGGCTGCGCGAGCCGGGTGGTGAGATCCTCCCGCCCGAGGCGGTGGCGAAGGCTCACACGGTGCTCGTCCCGGCCCTGGCGGTGGACGCGCGGGGCGTGCGGCTCGGCCGCGGCGCCGGCTTCTACGACCGCACCTTGCACCTCGCCTCACCCGAGGCCGTGATCATCGCGGTGGTCCGCGATGAAGAGCTCGTCGACGAACTCCCCGAGGACCCCCACGACATCCGTATGGGATGGGCGCTGACACCCGGGAAAGGGCTGGTCCGGCTCGGTAGCGGCGACCGTGCGGAACAACACACTCCCTAGCGCTGTTGGCACTGTCGGCGGTAGAGTGCCAAAACTGCAGTACGACGAATACTGCGGTTCGACGAACTGGCGGAGGATCAACCGGTGCCCACCTACTCATATGCCTGCACGGCCTGCGACAACAAGTTCGACATCGTGCAGTCCTTCAGTGACGACTCCCTGACCGAATGCCCGCAGTGCGAGGGCAAGCTGCGCAAGCTCTTCAACTCGGTCGGCATCGTGTTCAAGGGCAGCGGCTTCTACCGCACCGACTCCCGCAGCGGCAGCACCGCGAGCGAATCCGCGGCGACGAACTCGAGCAGCTCCTCGTCGAGCGACACCAGCTCGTCGTCGAGCAGTTCGTCGTCGAGCAGTTCGTCGTCGAGCAGTTCGTCGTCGAGCAGCGCCTCTTCTGCACCCGCTGCCGCCGCGAGCTGACTTTCCGGGACTTTCTTTGTCCACAGGTGGTCGAGTCATCCACAGACCGCCGCTTCCGAGGACTCATCGGGGCCGACAGGGCATCCCCACCTTCTAGGTTCGGGGCATGCCCGTCGGCCCTTTCTCGTTCCTCCAGCGTGCGCGCGCGCATCCGCACCACTCGCGCTCCTCTGCGGGTGCCTCGCTGCAGCCCACCCTCCCCGACCGGTTCGTCGAACTCCTCCGCCCCGGCTGGTCGCGCATCGTCCGGGCGCGCCGGATCGCGGCCGGACTCCTTGCCGTCCTCGCGGTGATCCTCGCGCTGCGCGGTGACCCCGACACCGATCGTGTGGGTGTCGTCGTCGCGGCTCACGATCTCGCGCCCGGGCACACCCTCACGGCCGACGATGTCGCGCACGTGGAGCGCGATCGGTCCATTGTGGTCGCCGGGACCCTGCACGACGTCGACGACGCCGTGGGCCACACTCTCGCCGGCCCTGTGCCGGCCGGTGAACCCCTCGTGGACACCCGCCTTCTCGGTCCTCGTCTCGCCGCAGTCGCCACCGGCTCCACCGAGGCCCGCGTAGTGCCCATCCGGCTCGCCGATGCCGGGGTGAGCGAACTGCTCCGTGAGGGCGACCGCGTCGACGTCCTCACTGTCGCGGACAGCCCCGACGGCCTCCTACCCGGTGCGCACGTCCTCGCCCGGGGTGCGGTGGTGGTGCTGGCCGAATCCGACAGGCCGGCGCGGGATCGGAACGAGCGGGTCGTGCTGGTCGCGCTGGAGCCCGAACCTGCCACGGCGGTCGCGGCGGCGTCACTCGTCAGCGCTCTGACCGTCACACTGCACTGAGCATCCGCTCGTTTCCCCAGCGCAATCGCCACCCGGAACCGACCTCGCGGTTTATCGTGTGAACGTCCGTGTGACCTACCTCATGTGCGCGGCTCCGGCGGACAGGCCGCGAAAAGGAGCACACCATGCTGAAGGGCTTCAAGGACTTCATACTCAGGGGCAACGTCCTCGATCTCGCCGTCGCGGTCGTGGTCGGTGCGGCATTCACCGCTATCGTCACCGCCTTCACCGCGAACATCATCGAGCCGCTCATCAGCGCGGTGGGCGGCGACAACGAGATGGGCTGGGGCTTCGAGATCGTGAGCGGCAACCCGGAGACCTTCGTGAACATCGGCGCGGTGATCTCCGCGATCATCAACTTCATCATCATCGCCGCGGTCGTGTACTTCGTGCTCATCGTCCCCGCCAACGCGGCGAAGAAGAAGTTCGTCACCGAACCGGAGGACAAGCAGGCCAGCGCCGAGGACCTGCTCATCCAGATCCGCGACATCCTCGAGGCACAGGCCGGCCAGGCTACTCAGGGCGCTCACGCCAAACCCAACCCGGGCATCGAGTAGGTGGTCGACGACGAAAAGACCGGGCCCGCTCGAGATTCGAGCGAGCCCGGTCTTGTCGTGCTGTGTTCGGCCTGAGCCGGACGTCTACTTAGACGGTCCAGGGAGCACCGTAGGTGGTGACGTTGTCGCCGTTGGCCGTGATGGCGCGGACGAACGGACGGACCTGGACGGCGCCGAGGACGCCGGAGGCCGTGCCGTGGACGTTGGAGAACTGAACGGTCTTGAAATCACCGTCGAACTCGCCCTCGGCGACGACGAGCTCCTCGATGCCCGGAGCCGGGGTCAGCTCGAGCTCGGCGTAGGCCTGCGGGAGGATGTCGGTGACAGTGGCTTCGACCGAGTCGCTGATGCTCAGCTCGAGACCCGGGGTGGAGTAGGTGACGCCGATGGCGCCGTCGATGCTGCCGGCCCACGCGAACTGGTAGCCGAACTGGAAGGTGGTGCCCTCGGCGTCGGCTGCGTCCTCGCCGAGGAGGTTCACGGTGCCGCGGCCGTTGTGGAAGAACTCGCGGTTGAACGGGCTGCCACCGAGGGCCGGAACACCCTGGATGAAGGTGTCCTCCTGGGTCACGACGACCTCGAGGCCGTCGGAGACGATGCGGTTCTGGTCGTTGACCTCGGCCGAAGCGGCGCCCGAGGCACCGAGCACCAGACCGAGGACGGCGGCACCGGCGACGGTGGCGTTACGAGCGGCCTTGAAGCCACGCGACTTGATTCCCATGATTACTCCGTTTGTGGTGGTGGGGATTTCTTGCGGGATGGCGCGGAGCAGGACTAGAGGGTCCAGACCTGACCGTAGGTGGTGACGTTGTCGCCGTTCTCGGTGATCACACGGACGAACGGGCGGACGGAGACAGGACCGACCACGCCGGTGGCGGCACCGTGGACGTTGGCGATCTGGACTTCCTTGTAGTCGCCGTCGAACTGCCCCTCGGCGACAACAAGTTCCTCGATGCCAGGAGCAGGTGTCAGTTCGATACCCGCAGTCAATTGGGGAAGGATGCTTTTGACCGTCAACGTGTCCACAACCTCCGGGCTGGATTCACCCGTAGGCGTGTACAACTCCTTGCCTTCGGCGTCCTTCTTCGGCACCGCCTTCGAAGCGTCTTCGATCTTGTTTCCGTCGTAGTCGACCAAATCGCCCTTCTTGACGACCTTGCCGTTAGCGTCCACGTACTCGCCGTCCTGCTCGGAGCGATTCGGGATCATCTTGTACTGAGGTACCAGCTTCTCCGCAGATTTCAGAGACGCGTCGGGACTGGTCCAGTTAAACCCAATTGAACCGTCGATGGCGGCCGACCACGCGACCTGGTAGCCGAACTGGAAGGTCGAACCCTCGAAGTCCGCCGCCTCGGGGCCGACGATGTTCGCGATGCCGCGGCCGTTGTGGAACCACTCACGGCTCAGCGGGCTGCCGCCGATCGGGGGCACACCGTTGATGAAGGTGTCCTCCTGCGTGACGATGACCTCGTGGCCGTTGGAGACGATCCGGTTCTGGTCGTTGACCTCGGCACCTGCGGCGCCGGCCGATCCGAGAACCAGACCGGCCACAGCAGCTGCTGCCACCGTGGCGTTGCGGGTGGCCCGGAAGCCACGTCGCGTCTGAATCTTCATGAATGCCTCATCCGTTCTCTGCGTGCCGGGTTGCGCACCGCGTCCGACAACAAGTGGTCGCCCTGTCGCCCGCGGGCCGCTGTCCACAGCGAACACACCGGCGGATCACCCGTCGGTGTGTCGGTACGTCCATCGTCCGCACGGTTTTGCTTTACCGATTCGTGACCGAGCCCAGGCCGTGAAGCCTGGGCTCGACCGGTTTGAACCTGAGAGGGAGATTAGACCGTGACCATTCCTGGAGCAACGCCTAGCTTTCGTAACGCTCCGGTATAGGCGCGGTGCAGGCCACGCGCCCAGCGATTCACCGAAGCGGGCAAATCGGACACTTTTCGGGGTGGAATATGCAACCCGGGATTACACGTACATGACCCGCCCACCGCCACATCGGCGCAGGTAGAAGCCACATATTTAGTGCACCCGGAGTGCAGGACGAAATGCCTTCTGTGACTGGAAACACAGATCCAAAAGATCGCGCGGGCCAGATGGAGATGAACGGACCGTTGCGGCGACGTTTCGTTGCGGTCGACAACGGGTTGTAATCCGGTTGAGCGCAACTCGACATCAGTGATACAGATCACCCACCGGAATGGTGCGGAGGCACCTGCCTGCACAGCCATTCATCCGAGTCGCCACCGCCGGAGTCGTTCTCGCCCCGTTCGTCGCGTGTCGTCTCGGGAAGTACATCCCCGAAGATGCGCGCCAGCCGTGCCCGGTCGATCCGGGCACGGCTCTGCTGCTGCTCGCCGGTCACCTCGTCGTGCGAGGGATCACGGTCGTCGGACACGGCGTCGTCACTCCTCCATCCAGGACAACTCTTCGATGACGTGTGCAGCGAGAGGCAACAACGTCGCCATCCCGTCGCGGATGGCGGGACGCGACGACGCGAGGTTCACCACGAGCGTCGATCCGGAGACTCCCACGAGACCGCGGGAGAGGCCGGCGTCGACGGCGCCCGACGCCAGGCCCGACGAACGCAGCGCCTCGGCGATGCCGCGGATCTCATGATCGAGTACGTCCTCGGTCGCGTCGGGAGTCACATCGCGCGGGGTGACACCGGTGCCACCGACGGAGATCACCAGGTCGACGCCGCCGATCACTGCGGTATTGAGTGCATTTCGGATCTCGACCTCGTCGGCAGCGACCGTCACGACACCGTCGACAGCGAAGCCACCTTCGACGAGAAGCTCCGTGACGAGCGGACCCGCGGAGTCCGGACTGTCGCCGTGGGAGACGCGATCGTCGACGACGACGACGAGTGCGCGGCCTTTTCTGGGAGCTTCGAGTTCCATGAGGTCCACGGTAGTTTGCGGCTCGAAAGCATGCGGCTCTTGTACCGGAATGTGAGCTATGTCCATGTCGTTCCTCATCGTCCGGCCGAATCCGACGCAGTCACCACGTCGACTGTGGTCTCGTTGCCGTCGGGCGTCTTGTAGGTGATCTTCACGGTGTCCCCCGGCGCGCGGGAGCGGATCGCGGCGATGAGCGAGTCGCCGTCGGTCACGACCCGATCGTCGACCCGGACGATGATCGCGTTGTCGGGGATTCCGGCTCGGTCGGCCGGCCCGTCGGGCACGACCTCCACGACGCGCGCACCGTAGGCGTCGTCCCGGGACGGAACCTGGACACCGATGATCGCGTGCGTCGCCTTACCCGTGTCGACGAGTTCCTGCGCGACACGCCGGGCCTGTTCGACGGGGATCGCGAAACCGAGGCCGATCGAACCCGACTGTCCGCCGGCCGTGGCGATCGCGGTGTTGATGCCGACGAGGCGGCCTTCCATGTCGACCAGCGCACCGCCGGAGTTGCCGGGGTTGATCGCCGCGTCGGTCTGGATCGCGTCGATGACCGACGCCTGATTGGCGTTGTCCCCGCTCGTGGACACGGGCCGGTTGAGTGCGGACACGATGCCCGCCGTCACGGTGCTCTGCAGTCCGAGCGGTGACCCGACGGCCACGACCTCCTGGCCTACCGCGAGATTCTCCGAACTACCGAGTTCGATGGGAGTGAGATCGGTGCGCCCTTCGGTCCGGATGACAGCGATGTCCGACACCGCATCCGCACCGACGACCGTCGCCGGCGCGGTGGACCCGTCCGAGAAGAAGACCGTCAGTTGCGCCCCCTGACCTCCACCCGCCACGACGTGGTTGTTGGTGAGGATCAATCCGTCCGACGACAGGACCACGCCCGACCCTTCACCCGCGCCGGTGCGTCCTGCGACCTCGATCCGCACGACGCTCGGCACGACCTTGTCGGCGACGGCCTGCACGCTGCCCTCGGGGGCAGCGGCGACCGACTGGGTCTCGGGCTTCGGAGCGTCGAGGGAGTTGACGACCGGTCCGGACGAATCGCGCACCGACCACGCGCCGACCGCGCCACCGATGCCGCCGCTCACCAGCGCGAGCGCGATGGCCCCCACGGCGAGGGCGGAGCGACCCGGCACCCGGCCGGATCCTGCGGTCGGTGGCGGAGGTGCCGACTGCTGGGGTGTGTGCGGGTAGGGGCCGGTGTATCCGCCGGGGCCGTACGGATGGGGTTGCGGTTGCGGTGCTCCCGCGCCGCGGGTGGGGTCCTCACTCATTCGTCACTTCACCTTCGTCCGCCGGGGCCACCGGACGCATACGGGTCGACGTCGGCGTGCGGTGGCCGATGATGCGGGGTGCGTCGAGCACCTCCGCGCTTCTTCGTCCAGCATGGACCGGGCAGCTGAGAGTCGCCTCAGAAGTACCCGCGATTCTGCTGTCGAATTCATTCGATCTCGGTGGGGTGTGTCTCTCCGTCGAGGGCCGGTGTGCCGGGCAGCACGATGCGGATCAGCGCGCCGCCCCGATCCGACCGTTCGACGGCGATCGTCCCGCCGTGCTTCGTGACCATCTGTCGCACGATGGCCAGTCCCAGACCGGATCCCGGCATCGACCGCGCGGTCGTCGCCCGGTAGAACCGTTCGAACACCAGTTCGCGTTCCTCCTCCGGGATCCCCGGGCCGGCGTCGTCGACGGTCAGCTCCATCAGACCGCTGGCGATCTGCCGCATGTTCACGACGACGTCTTCCCCCGCCGGGCTCCACTTGGCCGCATTGTCGAGGACGTTGACCACGGCGCGGGTGAGCCCGGCCTGGTCGCCGAAGACGAACCACTGCTCGGTGGTGGCCCGGAACTCGATGTCGGTACGCCGTCGACGCGCACGTTCGAGACTGCGGTCCACCACCTCGGCGACGTCGACGACCTCGAAGACCGTCTCCGGTGCATCCTCACGAGCGAGGTCGACGAGATCGCCGACGAGCGTCGACAACTCCTCGATCTGGCCGATGACGTCGGCCCGCAGCTCGGCCATGTCCTCGTCGGGCAGGCTCGGTGCACCGGGACGGCTCGCGGCGATGAGCAGTTCCATGTTGGTGCGCAGCGAGGTCAGCGGTGTCTTCAGTTCGTGGCCGGCGTCGGCGACCAGCCGGCTCTGCCGTTCTCGCGACTCGGCGAGCGCACGCAGCATCATGTTGAAGCTCTCGGTGAGGCGGGCGAGCTCGTCGTGCCCGGTCACCCGGATGGGCCGCAGGTCGTCGGTGCGCGCGACCCGCTCGGCGGCGGCGGTGAGCCGGGCGACGGGACGCAGACCGGTGCGGCCGACGGTCGCGCCGACGGCGGCGGCGAGCACCACCCCGCACCCGCCGACGATGAACAGCACACTCGCCAGGCGGTTGAGGATCTCGACGGTGGGACGCAGTCGCTGCGCGATCACGACCGTGCTGCCGTCGGGCATGCGCTGGGCCAGTACGCGCTGCTGGGCGACGGTGCGCAGCGACGACTCCCGGTCGCCCTCGGCCACCGCCAGTTCGGGTTCGCCGATGGGCACCGACGAGCCCGGCGGCACGTACCTGCCGAGATCCGGGTAGATCAGGGCAACGCTGATGTCGGAGCTGTAGAGCTGGGCCCCACCGATGTAGCGCGGGTCGTAGGTGATGAGGGTGCTCGACTCGACGAGCGCGGCGGCCCGCGCCCGCAACTGGGTGTCGACCTCCGAGTACAACGCCCGCGAGACCACGGCGTAGGCCGCGATGGAGGTGACGGCGACGGCGAGCGCCACTGCGCCGGCCGCGAGAAGCGTGACGCGGATGCGCAGCGGCACCGAGCGGGTCAGGAGAAGAGGTGGTCGCATCAGGTCGCTCACGGCGGGGTCTCGCGCAGCACGTACCCGACGCCGCGCACCGTGTGGATCAGGCGCGGTTCCCCACCGGCCTCGGTCTTGCGTCGCAGATACCCCACGTAGACCTCGAGGGCGTTGCCGGAGGTCGGGAAGTCGTAACCCCACACCTCCTCGAGGATGCGGCTGCGCGTGAGGACCCTCCTCGGGTTTGCCATGAGCATCTCCATCAGGGAGAACTCGGTGCGGGTGAGGCTGATCGGCCGGTCGCCGCGAGTGACCTCGCGGGTCGCAGGGTCGAGGCTGAGGTCGGCGAACCGCAGCACCTCGTCGGCGGACGAGTCCGGGTCGGGCGCGGCACGACGCAGCAGCGCCCGCAGTCGCGCGAGCAGTTCCTCGAGCGCGAACGGTTTCGGCAGGTAGTCGTCGGCCCCCGCGTCGAGACCCGCGACCCGCTCCGAGACGGAGTCGCGCGCCGTGAGGACGAGGATCGGCAGGTCGTCGCCGGTGCTGCGGAGCCGGCGGCACACTTCGAGGCCGTCGACGCGCGGCATCATGACGTCGAGCACCATCGCATCCGGACGCGACGTCGCGACCTGTTCGAGGGCGTCCTGCCCGTCCGTCGCGAGGTCGACCGTGTATCCGTTGAAGCTCAGTGACCGGCGCAGCGACTCCCGCACTGCACGGTCGTCGTCGACCACCAGAATGCGCATGATCACCATTGTGGCCTGCGCCTACTGAGAGCGCGCTGAGAACCCGCGGTGGCCGGCGGGCTCTACGACTCAGTCGGTCCGCGGGTCGACCTCACCCCTGTGCACGGCCTCGACGAGCCTGCGGGGCACCTTCACGGTCGTTCCGTCGACCGTGATCGGCACGAGATCGGGGACCTTCGCCGTCCACTGCGACCGGCGGTGACGGGTGTTGGAGCGGGACTTCCTGCGTTTGGGGACTGCCATGTCGTTCTCCTTCGATGTCGGGACGTGCGGGATCAGGGTCGGCGCCGGCCGTACTTGCGTTCGAACTTCTCGACGCGACCGGCGGTGTCGAGCAGGCGGGCGGCGCCCGTCCAGAACGGATGCGAGTCGCTCGTGACGTCGACGACGATCAGCGGGTAGGTAAGGCCGTCCGACCAGACGGTCGTGCGTTCGGATGTCGCGGTGGAGCGGGTCAGGAAGGTGGCGCCGGTGTTGGCGTCCTGGAAGACCACGGGGTGGTAGTCGGGATGCAGGCCTGATTTCATCGGTGTCCTTCTCTCTCGTTGTCGCGGCGGTCTGCCGGGAGGTCGTCACAAGGGTCTTCGTGGAATCGGCCGAAGGGGTCGCGCCAGGTCGGCCACAGATCGGGGCGGGCGAACTCGTCGTCTGTCACGACCGCCGCGCGCAGCGTGCGGTCGATGAGTTCCGAGTCGGCGTCGTGGACGAGGACGACGATGCTCGTGTCCCGGTCGCCGTAGCGTTCGTCCCAGCGCAGCGACGCCATCGCGCGGCGTTCCGCCGGGATCTCGCGCTGCTGATCGGGAGCCATCGACGCGAGCCATGGCCCCGCGTGAGCGACCCGCAGTCCTCCACCGGCTGATTCGACGAGCAGCGCATTGTCGGGTTGGGTGGCGACCCACAGTCGCCCGCGGGCGCGCACGACGCCGTCGAGCAGCACGTCGATCGCGTGGTGGAGACGTTCCGGATGGAACGGCCGGTCGGCGGAGAACTCGACGAGGCGGATTCCGCAGTCGTCGTCGAGAGGCGGTTGACCTCGTAGGAGAGGCGAGTGCGCTCCGTCGATCGCCCCCCGACGGGCGGTGGCGGGTATCTCCCGGAGGAGCCGCTCGACGTCCGGTTCCCCCGCCCACGCGATCGGCGCGTCCGGGGCGAGTCGGGTGAGCACCGCGTGCAGGCGCGCCTGCTGCCAGCCGTCCGCTCCGGGGAGCACCACCAGCGCATCGGCGAACTCGACCTGGCCGACGACGACCTGCGCCAGGGTGCGGTCGTCGTCGACACGCTCGTTCAGTTCGTCGTCGCCCGTCGCGTCCTCAAGCCAGGTTGCGGCGTCGAGGCAGGTCACGACGCCGTCCACCCGGACATCGAGGGACGCGGGTCCGTCGACACGACCGACGATCCCGCTCACCACGACATGTTCGACTGCCCAGCACAATGCCTCGGGTTCGAGTTGCGGGTCGAGGTGCAGCACGATCCGGTCGACGCTGCTGTAGTCGCGCATGCGGCGCAGAAGCGGCAGCAGATCCTCGCGCAGTGTGCAGGAGACGCACCCGTGCGCGAGTTCGAGGATCTCGGTGCGTTCATCCTCGACGGTGAGCACGGAGCGGCGGAGTACGCCCTGGTCGAGACCGGACAGGTCATGGTGGACGACCGCGGTGCCCGGACGCAGTAGTGACCGCGCGGCCTGCGCAGTCCGTCCGCGCCATCCGCAGACGATGACGAGCGGCGTCCTGATGTCCACAGCATTCCTTTCGATAACGATTGTCATTAACGATGTCGAAGCGTACAGTTGGCGGCGCACTTTGTCGAAAATGATTGTCGTTACCTACGAAAGGAGCCGACGTGTCGGCCACGTGCCAACTCACCGGACGGCGACCCGGTTTCGGGAGATCCGTATCGCACTCCCATGTCCGCACCAGCCGGCGGTGGAACCCGAACATCCAGCGCAGAACCTATTTCGTACCCTCGCTCGGACGCCGGGTCGCGCTGAACCTGTCCACCAAGGGCATCAAGATCGTCGACCGCGACGGCATCGAGAGCGTTGTCGCCCGTCTGCGTGCCCGCGGGGAGAAGTTCTGATGGCAGCACGCAGCGAGATCCGTCCCGTCGTCAAGCTTCGCTCGACCGCCGGGACCGGCTACACCTACGTCACCCGGAAGAACCGCCGGAACGATCCCGACCGTCTCGTCCTGCGCAAGTACGACCCCGTGCTGCGCAGACACGTCGACTTCCGCGAGGAGAAGTAGTCGTGGCGAAGAAATCGAAGATCGCACGCAACGAGCAACGGAAGGCGATCGTGGCCCGGTACGCCGAGCGCCGCGAGGAACTGAAGGAGGTCGTGCGCCGACCGTCGTCCTCGCCCGAAGAGCGCAACGAAGCCCAGCGGGCACTGCAGCGTCTACCCCGCGACGCCAGTCCGGTACGATTGCGCAATCGAGACGCTGCGGACGGCCGCCCGCGCGGCCACCTGCGAAAGTTCGGGCTCTCACGAGTGCGTGTGCGTGAACTCGCCCACCGCGGGGAACTACCCGGCGTCCACAAGTCGAGCTGGTGAGGAGCGAGATATGGCAGTCAAGCGAGGACCGTCGAAGAAGTCGCGTGCCGTAGAGGGACGCAAGCCCAAGAAGAACCCCCTCTTCGCGGCGAAGATCGAGTACGTCGACTACAAGGACGTCAATCTGCTCCGCACCTTCATCTCCGACCGCGGCAAGATCCGCAGCCGTCGCGTCACGGGCCTGACCCCGCAGCAGCAGCGTCAGGTGGCCGTCGCGGTGAAGAACGCCCGTGAGATGGCCTTGCTCCCCTACGTCAGCAGCAAGTAGGTCGTAGCTTCCGACGCCGCCTCTCCCCATCGGGAGGGGCGGCGTCGTCGTATGTGCACCCGAGACCGGTGTTGTTTTCGAAGATCGGCCGAGAATCACAAATAACACCGGTCTCGACGCTCGCTGCGGTCCGATGGCGGGACGACACTCCGGGGTCCTTAGACTAGGCAACCGTGTCGGGTGTGATCGCGGGGTTCAGTGTCATCTTCGTGATCATCGCCATCGGCTTCACGCTGGGGCGCCTGGGCACCCTCGGGCACGAGGCGCAGACGGTGCTCAGCCGGCTCGTCTTCTTCGTCGCCACCCCCGCGCTGCTGTTCGACGTGCTCGCGACGTCCGACCTGTCGGTGATCTTCTCGCCCAATCTCTACATCGCAGCGGCCACGGCGTTCGCCGTCGCGATCGTGCACTTCGTCGTCGCGAAGCTCTGGCTGCGACGTGCGGTTCCCGAGGCGACCATCGGCGCGCTGTGCGCCGGCTACGTCAACTCCGCGAACCTCGGCATCCCCATTGCGGTCTTCGTGCTCGGCGACGCGTCGTTCGTCGCGCCCCTGTTGTTGTTCCAGATCGTCGTGCTCTCCCCCATCGCGCTGACGATGCTCGACCTGTCGACGATGCGCGCCGGGGTCTCGCTCCTCGACACCCTGCTCGCGCCGTTCAAGAACCCCATCGTCCTGGCCGCCGCGGCCGGACTCGCCATCGCGATCAGCGAGTGGACGCCTCCCGAGGCGTTGCTGCAGCCGTTCCATCTGCTCGGCGGCGCGTCGGTGCCCGGTGCGCTGCTCGCGTTCGGATTGTCGCTGCAGGGCGTCCGGGTGCTCGAGAAGGGGACGAGCCCGCGCCGCGACATCGCGCTCGCCTCGGTGCTCAAGATCCTCGCCCAGCCGGTGCTCGCGTATCTGATGGGGCGTTTCGTGTTCGGCCTCGACGGCCATGCGCTGTTCGCCGTCGTGGTGGTCGCCGCGCTACCCACCGCGCAGAACGTGTTCGTCTACGCGAGCGCTTACGGTCGCGGCACGGTGCTCGCCCGCGACGCCGCCCTCGTCACCACCCTCGCCTCCATCCCTGCGATCGGCGTGACCGCCGCCCTGCTGGCGTGATGAACACGCGACACGGGAATACCGTGGGAACCATGCGTTCCGTCGTCCGTGCTTGCCGGGGAATCACCGTCCTCGCGATGTGCCTGCTCATCGCGGCCTGCGGATCGAGTTCGGGTACACCGGACGTCCCCGCGCTGCCCGAGGAACCGGTTCCGGCAGGGGCGACGGCGTTCTCGGCGCGACCCGACATCGTCGATGCGCATCCGCTGACGATCCTGTCGTGGTCGCGAGTGAGCGACGACCGGATCGCCCTGCACTTCGAGACGGGCACCCCCGAGTGCTTCGGCGTCGACGCGACCGTCACCGAAACGGACGACACGGTGACGGTGACGCTCCTCGGCGGCACGCTGCCGGAGATGCAGGACCGCATGTGCATCATGGTCGCCGTCGTCGGCGCCCTCGAGGTCTCCTTGCAGTCGCCACTCGGCGACCGGGTCGTGACCGCCGGCGCCTGACATATGCCGCATCCTCCGCGTCACTGGCTGCTGTATCTGTGCTTGTCCACGGCCCTGTTGCACGCGGCATTCCAGTCGATCCGTGTCCTGGTCTCCTACCGGATCCTCGCGCTGGGCGGTGACGCGACGACCATCGGTGCCGTCACCGCGCTCTACGCCATCGTTCCGCTGATCGCGGCGGTGCGGATGGGACGTGTCGTGGACCGCGGGCACACGACCGCCATTCTGCGTTCGGGCATCGTCGTCACCACGGTCGGTGCCGGGTTGATCGCTCTCAGTTCGGGATTGTTCGTGCTCGCCGCCGGCAACGTCGTGCTCGGTCTCGGACAGTTGCTCGTCACGGTGTCGGGGCAGGCATTCGTGTCGATCCTGTCGCCGCCGGGGCAACTGGATCGCGGCTTCGCCGGTCTCACGCTGGGTGTGTCGGTCGGTCAGGCCGTCGGTGTGCCCGTCGCCGGCGTGATCGCCGCGACCACCGGCGACGGCAACGGCTCCGTCGAGACCACTGGGGCGTTGCTGGTCATGACGGTGTTTTCGCTGCTCTCCCTGCCGCTGGTGCTGGGGCTCCACGAGCCGCCCGGCTCCGGTCGCACCGCGGAGGACGGCGCGCCGCAGTCGATCCTGTCGATGCTCGCGACGAAGGGCATGAAGCCCGCAATGCTGTCGAGCCTGGTGGTCCTCGCCTCGGTCGACCTGGTCGTGGCCTACCTGCCGTTGCTCGGTGAGCAGTTCGGGTTCGGTGTGCTCCTGGTGTCGATCCTGCTCACCGCCCGCACCGTGACGTCGATCGTCTCGCGTGCTCTGCTGCCGTGGGCGTTGCGCCGGATTCCGCGCAGGTGGCTGCTCGTCTCCGCGACCGCCGGGACCATCGTGCCGGTCGCGCTGCTGCCGCTCGTGCCGAATCCCTGGGTCATCGGCGCGTTGCTCGCCGTGTGCGGAATGTTCTGGGGCGTCGGCCAACCCCTGACGATGACGTGGGTGGTCGAACTCGTCGCACCGGCCGACCGCGCGTCGGCGCTGGCGGTGCGATTGACCGGCAACCGTCTCGGGCAGGTCGCGGTGCCCATGGTGGCCGGCGCGATCGCCGGGGCCGCCGGTGTCGCGTCGATTTTCTGGGTGACCGCCGCCCTGCTGTCCGCCGCAGCGACGACCACGTGGCGGTCGGTGCGCCACTGAGTTCCCGGGGCGCCTCGCGCCGAGTTCCTACGACCGCCGACGGGCCCGCACGTAGTCGGCGACGACCGCCGCCCCGAGACCGTCGACATCGGGCGCGACCACTCGTCCCCCGACGCGACGCGCCAGCACGTCGACGACCCGCGCGAGCCCCGGATCGCTGCCGAGCCGGAAGATCGTGACCTGGGCGCCGAGCCGCGCGATGTGGTCGAGTTCGCGCACCGTCAGCCCCAGAGTGCGTGCGCTCGGCGGGTAGTCGAAGGCCGCGAAGCCGTCCGGTTCGAGGTGAGCGGTGGGTTCACCGTCGGTGACGACGAAGACCACCGGCTGCGCGTTGGGATGTCGACGCAGGTGACGACCCGCGAGCATCAGGGCGTGGTGCAGATTGGTGCCCTGCTCGTAGACGCCGTCGAGCCCGGCGAGTTCGGGCGCCGACACCACCCGGGCGTGCCGGCCGAACGCGATGAGCTGCAACGCATCCCCGCGGAAGCGCGTGGACACGAGATGGTTGAGCGCGAGGGCCGTGCGTTTCATCGGCACCCAGCGACCGTCCATGACCATCGAGAACGACGTGTCGACGAGCAGCGCGACCGCCGCCTGCGTCCGCTGCTCGGTCTCGATCACCTCGACGTCCTGCACCGACATCCGCACCGGCAGACCGGGACTGCGCAGGGTCGCGTTGGTGAGGGTCCGTACGACGTCCCACGGTTCGGTGTCGCCGAACTCCCATGCTTTCGACGCGCCGGTCGGTTCGCCGAGCACACCCACCCGCCGCGACTCGCGTTGCCCGGTGCGCGACGAGATGCGGTTGACGACGTCGCGCAGCGCCGCTTCGCCGAGCCGGCGCATGGCCTTGGGCGACAGTCGCCACTGCCCGTCGGCACCACGGTCGAAGAAGCCCTGTCGCTGCAGTTCTTTCTCGAGTTCGGCGAGGGTGCGTGCATCGGCCGCGGCCTCGGGTCCGAGATGACGGGCGAGCGCGTCGAGGTCGATGTCGTCGAGGGACGCCCCGGCGTACTGCTGCGACAGCTGCTCGGCGAGCTGGTCGAGTTCGGACAACTCCTGCAGCGCCGAGGTGGCCTCGCCGAGACCCATGCCCTGTTCGCCGCGCACCTGCTCGGAGCCGGTCCAGTCCTCGCCGGGACGCGCGGCCCGCAGGTGGCCGTCGAGACGGTCGAGCTGGCTCATCAGATCCGGGGATCCGAACGCCTGCTGTGCGAGAGCGTCGAGTTCGTCGCGCTGCTCGGGGGTGAGGGAGTTGCGCAGCCGCTGCGCCGCCGCGGCCCGCTGTGCGAGGGAGTCGAGCAGTTCCTCGACGTTCTGCGGGTTCTCCGGGAAGAACTCGCCGTGCTGGGCCATGAACTGCTCGAAGTCCTCCTCGGTGTCCTCACCGTGGGAGTGCTTGTCGAGCAGGTCGTTGAGGTCCTCGAGCATCTCCGAGATGCGTTGCCGGTCCTCGTCGGTGGCCCCCTCGAGCGCCTGCTTCATCCCGGAGAAGCGCTGGTCGAGCATCTCCCGGCCGAGCAGGTCGCGGATCTTCTCGTAATCCTGTCGGGCCTGCGCGCTGCGCCAGTCGTAGTCGGCGAGTTCCTGCACGGCCTGCGCCGTCGACGGCGGCAGTTCCTCGATCCGCATCTCGGCGAACCGCGCGTCGTCGTCGAGGGCCCTGGCCAGTTCTTTGCGTTCCTCGAGCACGGCGCGATCGAGAAGCTCGCGCACCTCCTGGAGGGTGCCGTCGAGGTTGGTGCGGTCGAGCAGCTGCCGTCGACGCCGATTCGCCTGCGCGGCAAGCTTGTCGAGACCCCGCATGCCGTCCTGCCCGCGGCGCAGCAACTCCCGCAGGGCGCGCTTGGGTGAGGCGCCGGCCATGACGTCGTCGCCGATCGCGGCGAGCGCGTCGCGCAGGTCCACCGGTGGGGCGAGCGGATCGCCCCCGGTATACGGACCGTAGCGGGCGGACCTGCTCATCGGGAGTACACCGCCGAGCCGTCGTCGCCGGTGTCCTTGGCGATGCGCCGTGCCAGATACAGACCTTCGAGGGCGAGTTCCACTGCCGCAGCGCGACTTCCGGTGTCGGTGGCACCGAGCCGTTCGGCGACGGCATCGAGCACAGGCAGTTCGGGGAGTTCGTCGAGCAGCACCTTCGCGGTGATCCGCTCACCGGTGACCACCGGCTCGCCCTGCTCGACGGCGGAGACGAGCGGCCCGAGATCGACGCCCGCGAGTCGCGAGCGGGCCGTTTCGGCCGTCGCGCGCCGGAGGAGATGATCGAGGATCTCGAATTCCCTTCCCTCCTCGCCGGATTCGAACTCGACCTTGCCTCGGAGCACCTCCACGACGGTGCCGAGATCGACGGGACGCGCGACCGGATCGTCCTCGCCGAGGACCGCACCGCGATGCAGGGCCGCGGCCGAGACGGTCTCGGCGCCGGCGACGGCGAACCGTGCAGAGACACCCGAACGCTGGTCGACGGACGTCGATTCGCGCAGCAGCCGGGTGAACCGTGCCAGGATCTCGAGCAGATAGTCGGGGACGCGGGCCTGCAGATGCGCCTCCTGCTCGATGACGGCGATCTCGTCCTCGAGTCGCGTCGGGTAGTGCGTGCGGATCTCCGCTCCGAAGCGGTCCTTGAGCGGAGTGATGATGCGGCCGCGATTCGTGTAGTCCTCGGGGTTCGCACTCGCCACGAGCAACACGTCGAGGGGCAGGCGCAACGTGTAACCGCGCACCTGGATGTCGCGTTCCTCCATGACGTTGAGCAGCGACACCTGGATGCGTTCGGCCAGGTCGGGCAGTTCGTTGACGGCGACGATGCCGCGGTGCGCGCGGGGCACGAGACCGAAGTGGATCGTCTCCGGATCACCGAGGCTGCGGCCCTCGGCGACCTTCACGGGGTCGACGTCGCCGACGAGGTCGGCAACCGAAGTGTCGGGCGTCGCGAGCTTCTCGGCGTACCGCTCGCTGCGGTGCCGCCACGCGACGGGCAGGTCGTCGCCGAGTTCGGCGGCCCGGCGGATCGACGCCGGGGTGATGGGCTCGTAGGGATGCTCGCCGAGCTCCGAACCGGCGATGACCGGGGTCCATTCGTCGAGCAGCAGCGGCAGGGTACGTAGCAGGCGGGTCTTGCCCTGACCGCGTTCGCCGAGCAGGACCACGTCGTGACCGGCGATGAGGGCGCGTTCGAGCTGCGGGACGACGGTGTCCTCGAAACCGAGGATGCCGGGCCACGGATCGGTACCGTCGCGCAGCGCAGCGAGCAGGTTGTGCCGGATCTCGTCCTTGACGGACCGTTGCACGTGGCCGGAGGCGCGGAGCTCGCCGACCGTGGAGGGGCGCGGTGTGGGTGACGTCACCTCACCCAAGGTACGACCGAACCGCCGTTTCGGCATCCGCGATCCCGCGACCGGTCCGCCTACACTCGCCGCATGGACACCTGGATCCTGGCGGCCCTGCTCGGGCTGGGGCTCGCGGCCGCCACCGGGCTGCGCACCTTCCTGCCGCTGCTGCTCCTGTCGGCCGCGGTCCACTTCGAACTCTTCGGGGTCGTCCTCAACGAATCGATGCAGTGGCTCGGGTCCACCTCGGCGCTCGTCGCCCTGACGATCGCCACCGCCGTGGAGGTCGTCGCCGACCTCGTGCCGCTCGTGGACAACGCACTGTCCGCCCTCGGCACGGTGACCCGGCCGGTCGCGGGTGCGCTTGCGGCGTGGGCGGCCTTCGCGAGTCTCGATCCCGCGATGGCGGCACTCGCGGGCATCGTCATCGGCGCCCCGACCGCCCTGGCGGTGAGCACGGCGCAGACGGGCACGCGGGTCGCGAGTACCGCGACCACCGCCGGTTTCGGCAACCCGGTGCTGTCGATCGTCGAGAGCGTCGCCTCGTTCGTCACGTCGCTGATCGCGCTGCTCGCTCCCCTGCTCGTCGTCCCGCTGCTGGCGCTGTTCGGATGGCTCGGCGTACGGGGCTACCGTCGGGTACGCCGGGCCCGTTCGTCACGCACGAAACCGACGCCACACCGCGGCGCCCTCGACACGGGCCGGTCCGGCGACTTCTGATAGACACATGACATGTCGGACACCGAGATCACCTTTTCCAGCGGCGACGTGACCCTGCACGGCAGCCTGCGGGTACCCGTCTCCATGAGGGGTCCGGTGCCCGCCGTGCTGCTGCTCGCCGGCAGCGGTCCCACCGACCGCAACGGCGACAGCGCACTGCTCCCCGGATCGATCGGCACCCTGCGGCATCTCGCCGACGTGCTCGAACGCAAGGGATTCGCGAGTCTGCGCTACGACAAGCTCGGCAGCGGTGTGACCGCGCTCGGCCCGTACAGCGTCGAGGACGTCGCCGATCTCGGTTTCTCGACATTCATCGACGGCGCCGCCGACGCGCTCGCCTTCCTCGGTTCGCAGCGCGGGGTCGACCCGAAGCGGCTCTACGTCGTCGGGCACAGCGAGGGCGCGCTGATCGCGCTGTCGCTCGCCCAGGACAACGACTCGATCGCCGGACTCGGCCTGCTCGAACCGCTCGCCGTGCGCCTGCTCGACCTGCTGACCGCCCAGATCGACGCACAGCTCGACGCCGTCGTCGCCGCGGGACAACTTCCCGTCCAGATCGCCGACGAACTGCGGGTCGCGCTCACCGGCGCGGTCGAGTCGCTCCGCGCCGACGGCACCCTCAGCGACACTCTCCCCGAGCCGCTGCGCAACGCCGGGCTCGTCCCCACCAACGCGAAGGCACTCGCCGAGGAGGACGCGCTCGATCCGCGGATGCTCGCCGCACAGGTCGCCGGCGACCTGCCGGTGCTCACCGCGGTCTCGTCCAAGGACATCCAGGTGCGGGTCGAGGACGTCGACGCGCTCGACGCGGCACTCGTCCACACCCGTCTGACGTCGCTGCGCATGACGCACACCAACCACGTGCTCAAGGACATCGGCGACCAGCAGTCGACGGGCGCCGACTACGTCGCCGACCTGCCCTTCTCCGACGAGTTCACGTCCGGTTTCGAGGCGTGGCTCGACAAGCTGAGGGGCTGATCGGCCCACCTCCACGCACGGACGACGCGGAAATAACAAATGTCCATTCCGCGTTGTTCGTGTATGGTCATCCGTTAACCAACTGGTTCACATGAGAAAGGTACGGTCCGATGCGATACAAGCACATGTACGTAGCCGGTTGTTCCGTACCGTTTTCTCACTTCTTCTTCCACTTCGCGGCGGAGCGATCCCGAGAATAGAAGTCACACGACGACTCGTTCTCGGGCACTCGGGGCACATACGCCCCGGGTGCCCTTTCTCTATCCCCGACCGCGACCCGTACAAGATCACCTCGACAGGAGAAACACCATGAAACTGAGAATCGAATCCGGCGGCACCGTGTCGACCGAACTGCCCGACGACCTCACCGGTCACGCCATCACCATCGACCTGAGCCGGGTCGGCGGTACCGAGAGCGGCGCCGCCTCCGCGGATCTCATCCGCGAGCTGCTCGACCGCGGCGCTGCCAAGCTCGTCATCTCCGAGGGGCGCGGCAAGCGCACCGTCGAACCCACCGCACACGACAACGGCACCCACGCGCACGCCGCCTGAGCGACGATGCGCGTGGGTGCCGCGCGTGTGTGTTCGTGACTAGTGCGCGAAGTGCCGCGCGCCGGTGAGGTACAGCGTCACGCCGGCCTCGCGAGCGGCCTCGATGACCTCGTTGTCGCGCACCGAGCCACCCGGCTGCACGATCGCCTTCACGCCGGCCTCGGTCAGCACCTGCAGACCGTCGGCGAACGGGAAGAAGGCATCCGACGCGGCCACCGACCCGGCGACACGATCACCCGCACGGGTGACGGCGAGTCGCGCCGAGTCGACGCGGTTGACCTGACCCATGCCGACACCGACGGTCGCGCCGCCCGAGGCCAGCAGGATCGCGTTGGACTTCACTGCACGGCATGCGCGCCAGGCGAATTCGAGATCGCGCAGCGTGGCCTCGTCGGCTGCCTCGCCGCACGCGAGCTGCCAGTTGGTGGTGGAGTCGCCGTCCGCGGTGAGCACGTCGCGCTCCTGCAGGAGCAGCCCGCCGGAGATCTGACGGATCTCGACCGGAGCCGACTTCGGCGAATCGGCGCGCAGGATGCGGATGTTCTTCTTGCGGGAGAGCACGTCGACAGCCCCGTCGGCGTACGACGGGGCGATGATCACCTCGGTGAAGATCTCGGCGACCTGCTCCGCCATCTCGACGCTCACCTCACGGTTGGCGGCGATGACGCCACCGAAGGCCGAGACCGGATCGCACTCGTGCGCGTTGCGGTGCGCGGTGGCGATGTCGTCGGCGATCGCGATGCCACACGGATTGGCGTGCTTGATGATCGCGACGCACGGCTCGCTGTGGTCGTGCGCGGCGCGCCAGGCGGCGTCGGCGTCCTGGTAGTTGTTGTAGGACATCTCCTTGCCGTGGAACTGCTCGGCCTGCGCGAGCCCCGGCTCACCGGCCTCGTTCACGTACAGGGCCGCGGCCTGGTGCGGGTTCTCGCCGTAGCGAAGGACATTCGCGCGGGTCCAGGTAGCGCCGGTCCACGCCGGGAACTGCGACTCGTCGCCCTCGGGCGCCGCGTAACCGCTGTTCATCCAGCTCGCCACCGCGACGTCGTAGGCGGCGGTGTGCTGGAACGCCTGCGCGGCAAGACGCTTTCGCTGCTCGAGGGTGAAACCGCCACCCTCGACGGCGGCGAGCACGTCACCGTAGGCGGCCGGGTCGACGACGACCGCGACCGACGGGTGGTTCTTCGCCGCGGCACGCACCATCGACGGGCCACCGATGTCGATCTGCTCGACGCACTCGTCGGGGCTCGCACCCGAGGCGACCGTCTGCGTGAACGGGTAGAGGTTCACGACGACGAGTTCGAACGCCTCGATGCCCAGATCGGCGATCTGATCGAGGTGGTCCTGCTTGCGGGTGTCGGCGAGGATGCCGGCGTGCACGCGCGGGTGCAGGGTCTTCACCCGGCCCTCGAGGCACTCGGGGAAGCCGGTCAGTTCCTCGACCTTCGTCACCGGCACGCCTGCGTCGGCGATGGTCTTGGCCGTGGAGCCGGTCGAGACCAGCTCGACACCTGCCGCGTGGAGCCCTGTCGCCAGCTCCACCAGCCCGCTCTTGTCGTACACGCTGACCAGCGCGCGGCGCACAGTCTTACGTTCGGTCACCGGGGATCACGGCCTTTCGTCCATCGGAAACAACTCCACGGGTGGCGACGGCGGCGACCATCTCGGCCAGCAGCCGCCGCTCCACAACCTTGATGCGCTCGTGCAGGGTGTCCTCGTCGTCGTCGTCGAGCACCTGCACGGCTTCCTGCGCGAGGATCGGTCCGGTGTCGACTCCCCCGTCGACGAGATGCACCGTCGAACCGGTGACCTTGACGCCGTAGGCCAGGGCGTCGGCGACGGCGTGCGCGCCGGGGAACGACGGCAGCAGCGCGGGATGAGTGTTGATGATGCGGCCGGCGAACCGTTCCAGGAACGCCGAACCCAGGATCTTCATGAAGCCTGCGGACACCACGAGGTCGGGTTCGTGGGCGGCGACCGCGTCGGTCAGCGCGCGGTCCCACGCGGTACGGTCCTCGAAGTCGCGCAACGCGACGCGGAACGAGGGGATCCCCTCGTCGGCGGCGTGCCCTTCGGCGGGGCATTCGCGGTCGACACCGACAGCGACGACTGTCGCGGGATATCCGTCGGTCCGGGTGGCGTCGAGCAGCGAACGCAAGAGGCTGCCCGTGCCCGAAGCGAGGACGACGAGCCTCGCCGGCGCGGTGGGCGGCAGCTGGTCACGCGAGGCAGTCAGGGTCCACTCCTGTGAAGTCGAGGCGGGTCGGCCGATCGACCGGCCGTAGGAGAGCCTAGTCGGCGCCCTTCTCGGCCTCGTTCGCGACCTCCTTGTCGGGCTCGTCGTCGTCCTCGGCGTCATCCTCGGCGACGACCTCGACCACCTCGGCGTCGATGACGTCGTCGGCGTCCGCATCCTCTTCGAGGCTCTCCGCGTCGTCCTCGGCAGCCTCGTCCTCGTCGACTGCGGCGGCTTCGTCCTCGTCGACTTCTGCCACCTCGCGCTCGGCGGCGGTGGTGTCCTCTGCCACAGGAGCTTCGAGTGCCGAGGTCTCGCTCTCGGCCGCCTCGAGTTCTCCGTCGGCTCCTGCATCAGCGGCGTTGTCGGCCTCGGCCGCGTCCGCCGCATCCTCCGAGGTCTCCTCGTCCACCTCCGTGTCGGCGCGCAGTGCCACCGCGGCCAATCGTCCTTCGCGCCACACGAGCAGCTGCGCCGTGATGATGCCGAGCAGGCCCGACCAGGCGAAGACGAGGATGCCGGCGAGCCACCAGTTGGCGCCGACCGTGCCGAAGACGCCGAGCGGGCCGCCCGCGACCCAGGTCGCCAGCGCCGTGACGAGTCCGGCGCCCGCTGCGGCAGCGAGCACCGTCCATGAAGCGTCGGCGCTGCCCACCGGGGCACCGTCGGCCTTCGCCTGCAGGGTTCGCTGCGCGGCGAAACGTCCGAGCAGCGCACCGACCGTCGCCGGAACGGCCAGCAGCACCGGCCAGAACGCTGCGGCCGGACCCGAGGGGACCGCCGCGAGCACCGGCAGCGCCGGGAGGTCACCGCCCGTCGCCTCGAACAGGCTCAGGTGGATGTCGCCGAAGTGCACGGTGCTGCCCGCCAGAACGGCCGCGGCACCGATGATGACGTTGGGCAGGTACAGGATCGACATCACCGTCAGCCCCAGCACGCCGGTCCAGTGATCCCCGCGCGCGAGCAGTTCACCGACGACGTTCCACGACCACAACAGTCCGGCGACGACCGCCACCCCACCGAGGGCGAACATCCCCAGCAGCACCCGCAGTGCCGGACGGAAGGCGAGCACGAGCCAATCGGGAGCCGAGTAGTAGCGCACCAGCGGCTTCCACACACGGGAGCCGATACCGATGAGAGCCGCGACCAGGTAGATGCCGGTGACCCACGCGAGCGCGGCAGCTGCATTCGGAGGCGTCACCGGCAGCACGCTCGCCGCATCCTGCAACACGATCAGCGACGCCGCGGTCACCAGTAGCGGGCCGGCGAGGACGGCGACGGTGATGCGCGAGACATCCTGACGGTCGAGGGCGTACCCACTGTTCTCGACGAGCGCGTCGGCCGCGGACGCGCACCCGCGCGCCGCCTGCCACACCAGGACCGCGGTGGGCAGCAGCGGCAGCACACCGAGCGACGTGCCGTCGATCGTGAGCGTCACCTGGTGCAGTGCGAGCCACGTGCCGGCGATCGCGGCGTAGATGCCGGTGAGGTCGCTGTTGGCGACGACCATCGTCGTCACCACGATGGTGGCCACGACGGCGAGCGTCACCGCCGGAACGCGGGCGGCGGTGCCGAGCAGGATGCGAAACCGCTCCGGGTCCAGGCTGTCGTCGTCGGTTGGAACGTGCCGGGTGGACCGGCCGAGCGTCGAAGTCATCGGTTCGAGAGTGTCACCGACACGGCGATCGTGGTGTCAGGCGCGCCGATCACCGCTGGTCGTCCGGTGCGCGGAAGGCCTGCGTGGCGTCCTGGTCGCCGGTCGCAGTGGTCCCGGTCTCCTCGCGACGTTCCGTGCCCGTCGTGTCGTCATCGGACACTGTGCCGTCCGCCCGGGTGGCTGTGCCCTCCGCCCGGGTGGCTGTGCCGTCCGCCCGGGTGTCGGTGTGGTCCGTCGAGTCCTGAGCGCCGTGCGGTTCCTGGACCGGGTACTGCTGGGTCGGCTGCGCACCCGTGTACTGCTGGCCGGCGCCGTACTGCTGGGCACCGGAATACTGTGCTCCCCCGCCGTACTGCTGAGCGCCCGGGAACTGCTGAGCGCCCGGGAACTGCTGGGAACCGGGGAACTGCTGGGCTCCGCTGTACTGCTGCCCGCCGTACTGCTGGGCGCCCGGATACTGCTGGGACCCGCCGTACTGCTGCGACCCCGAATACTGCTGCGCGCCGGAGTACTCCCCCGACGTCTGCTGTCCGGGATACGCCTGGTGTCCGGGATGCGGCGCACCGAACTGGGACTGCCCGCCGACGGCTCCCTGCTGCGAGCCGTAGGGCTGGCCGTATCCCTGCGGGCCGTAACCCTGCGGCGAACCGGAGCCCTGGGGCTCACCGGTTCCCGCACCGGGCCCGAATCCCTGGTACTGCCCGGCGCTCTGCGGCGACCCGAAGGAACTCCGCTCACCCGACCGGCCGGACACGAGGATGCCGAGGCCGAACAGCAATGCGACGAGCGCCAGCGCGAACTGCAGGAAACCGAGGACGAGGATCGTCACGCCGCCCCACGCGATCCCGGTGTCCTCGGGCAGATGGAAGAGCTGGAACAGGGATGTCACGAAACCGACGCCCGACGCCGCGACGGCCACCGCACGCAGGTCCTGGCCGGGGAGCAGCGACAGTGCCGCGCTCACACCGCCGAAGAGCAGGAAGGCCAGCGGCACGACGGCGAAGCCGAAATCGAAGGACGTGAGCGCCACCTGCGAGCCGAAGGTGATGTTCACGAAGGGCGTGAGGCCGAGGAGGAAGTTCACTGCACCGAGCACGGCCACCGCGAGTGGCAGCAACAACGGCACCACCTTGCTCTGGGCGGATGCGCCTGCGGGGAATGTCATCGATTCTCCTGCCGTCGATCGGTGTGTGTCGGTCACTCGTCCTGCAGTCAACAGCCTAGGGACTACCCGAGAGAATGGGGTCCATGCCGCACACTCTCGCCCCGGGCCCCGACGTCGTGGTCGAGACGGAGGTGAAGCACTCGCGTTTCCTCGCCGCGGTTCGTCGTGTCGACACGGCCGACGCCGCGCTCGCCTTCGTCGACGAACAACGCCGACTGTATCCCGATGCCCGACATCACTGCTGGGCATTCGTGGTGGGTGACGACCCGTCGGCGCGTGCCGAGCGGTCGAGCGACGACGGGGAGCCGGGCGGCACGGCCGGCATCCCGATGCTGCAGGTCCTGCACCACCGGGATCTGGTGAACGTCGCGGTGGTGGTGACCCGATGGTTCGGAGGGATCAAGCTCGGCGCGGGCGGGCTGGTGCGCGCGTACTCGGGTGCGGTCGCGACGGCCTTGGACGAGGCGCCCATCGTCGAGCGCAGGCAGCAGGAGAAGTTCACCCTCGCGATCGATCACGGCGAAGCGGGTCGCGTGGAGGCGGAACTGCGCGGGCGCGGGGTCGCGGTGCTCGACGTGGCCTATGCGGACCGGGTGGTCCTCACCGTCGCGGGGCGCGAGCGGAGCGAACTGGAGGGCTGGGTGGCGTCACTGACGTCCGGGGCGGGCGAACTCGAACCCGCGGGAGTCGACTGGATCGACTCCTGAAACGGCGCGTGCGCGCCTTCCGATGGCGGAACGCCACCGGAAGGCGCGCACGGAAGGCGACGCTGTTTCAGAGCGACTGCAGGATCTCGCGAGCGAGCGCAGCGGTCTCGGACGGCGTCTTGCCGACCTTCACGCCGGCCGCCTCGAGAGCGTCCTTCTTGGCCTGAGCGGTGCCCGAGGAGCCCGAGACGATGGCGCCGGCGTGGCCCATGGTCTTGCCCTCGGGAGCGGTGAAGCCTGCGACGTAGCCGACGACGGGCTTGGTCACGTTGGCCTTGATGTAATCGGCCGCGCGCTCCTCGGCGTCGCCGCCGATCTCGCCGATCATGACGATGACCTTGGTCTCCGGGTCCTTCTCGAACGCCTCGATGGCGTCGATGTGGGTGGTGCCGATGACCGGGTCGCCGCCGATGCCGATGGCGGTCGAGAAGCCGTACTCACGCAGCTCGAACATCATCTGGTAGGTCAGGGTGCCCGACTTCGAGACGAGGCCGACCGGACCCTTGCCGGCGATGTTCGCCGGGGTGATGCCGACGAGCGCCTCACCCGGGGTGATGATGCCGGGGCAGTTGGGGCCGATGATGCGGGTCTTGTTGCCCTTCTGGACGTTGTACGCCCAAGCGTAGGCGGAGTCCTGCACCGGGATGCCCTCGGTGATGACCACGAGCAGCGGGATCTCCGCGTCGATGGCCTCGACGATGGCGTCCTTCGAGAAGGCCGGGGGAACGAACGCGATCGAGACGTCGGCGCCGGTCTCCTTCATGGCCTCGGCGACGGAGCCGAAGACGGGGAGCTCGACCGGGTTGCCGTCCTTGTCGGTGTGCGAGACCGTCGTGCCGGCCTTGCGGGCGTTCACGCCGCCGACGACCTGGGTGCCGGCCTTGAGCATGAGCGCGGTGTGCTTGGTGCCCTCGCCGCCGGTGATGCCCTGGACGATGACCTTGGAATCCTTGGTAAGGAAGATTGCCATTGTTCTGTGTGTCCCTTTACTTCGCTGCGAAGGCGAGTTCGGCCGCCTTGTCGGCAGCCTCGTCCATGGTGGCGACGACCGTGACCAGCGGGTGGTTGGCCTCGGCGAGGATGCGGCGACCCTCGTCGACGTTGTTACCGTCGAGGCGGACGACCAGCGGCTTGTTGGCCTCGTCGCCGAGGATCTCGAGGGCCTTGACGATGCCGTTCGCAACGGCGTCGCACGCGGTGATGCCACCGAAGACGTTGACGAACACGCTCTTGACCTGAGCGTCGTTCAGGATGACGTCGAGACCGGCAGCCATGACGGCCGCGGAGGCGCCGCCACCGATATCGAGGAAGTTGGCGGGCTTGACGCCGCCGTGCTTCTCGCCTGCGTAGGCGACGACGTCGAGGGTCGACATGACCAGGCCGGCGCCGTTACCGATGATTCCGACCTCGCCGTCGAGCTTGACGTAGTTGAGGTCGTTCTCCTTGGCCTTGAGCTCGAGGGGATCCGTGGCGTCCTTGTCCTCGAACTCGGCGTGGCCGGGCTGACGGAAGTCGGCGTTCGCATCCAGGGTGACCTTGCCGTCGAGGGCGAGGATCTGGTCGTCCGGGGTACGGACGAGGGGGTTGACCTCCACGAGAAGAGCGTCTTCCTTGACGAAGACCTCCCACAGCTTCTGGATGGTCACGGCTGCGGCGTCGAGGACCTCGGCGGGCAGGTGGCCCTTCTCGGCAATCTCGCGCGCGAACGCGAGGTCGACACCCTTGACGGCGTCGACGGGGACCTTGGCGAGGCGCTCCGGCTTGGTGGCGGCGACCTCTTCGATCTCCATGCCGCCCTCGACCGAGCACATGGCCAGGTAGGTGCGGTTGGTGCGGTCGAGCAGGAAGGAGATGTAGTACTCCTCCGCGATGTCGCTGGCCTCGGCGACCAGGAGCTTCTTGACGATGTGACCCTTGATGTCGAGCCCGAGGATGTTCTCGGCGTGGGTCTGCGCGTCGTCTGCGGTGGCGGCGTACTTCACGCCACCGGCCTTGCCGCGGCCGCCGACCTTGACCTGGGCCTTGACCATGACCGGCTTGCCGATTTCCTCCGCGATCTCGCGGGCACCGGCGACAGTGTCGGTAACACGGCCGGCCGACGTCGGCACGTCATGCTTGGCGAAGAGTTCCTTCGCCTGATATTCGAAGAGATCCATCTGCTCACCGTCTCGTCTGCGTTCACGCCCGCTCCGGGGTATCGAGCGGGTCGTTTCGGACTCTAGTTTCTCGGCCGGGCCGCGGATCACGCGCGGCAGTCCCATGTGGCACAGGTCACGCGCGCGTAGGTCCGGGAACGACTTCGCAGTTCCCCTCCCGGGACGTGGCGGGCGCCACGTTCGAGCGGAGCACTCGGTTCAGAATGACAGGTACCCACTCGCTCCCCGACACCGGATCCCACGCTGCCGCGATGCAACAGGCTCGTGACGTGTCGGAAAACAGTGTTTGGAACTCCGGCCGCTGGGGCATGTCCCAATTTGCCCCGGTTTGCACTGTGATGCCACTCACATAACGTCCGCCGGACGAACTACGGCTTGCCACCCCCGCGATCACTTCGTTACCGTCGCCTGGTCGAAGTAACGATGAGGTCACGAACGGAGGATGGCGATGCGCTCTGGTAACCCGAGTGCCGAGAGCCGAACCCGCCGTCCCGAATCGGCACCCGAAGACTGGAATGCCTGGGAAGCCGCCACGATGGACTTCCGTAACACCGGCCCCGGTTCCGAGCCCACCTACTACTCCGACTCCTTCGGCCACGCCGTCCGCGACGACCGCTTCGCGCAGGATCGTCGCGACGAGAGCACCGACGTCACCGCTCCCGCATCCCGCGGTGGAGCCCATCGACTTCCCACTCCCCCCACTGCCCTCAAGGGCCGCGCCGCAGTCTTCGCGGTCGCCGCAGGCGCCGTGGTCGCCGCGGGCCAGGCCGCAGCCAATGGTGGTCCGGGACAGAACACCGAGCACTCCGAGGTCGCTCTCGCCGCCGGCGAAGCCGATTCCTCGATCATCACGGCCACCGCAGTGCCGCAGGCCGCGCAGTTCGCGCCGAGCGCCGACGCCGAGCCGTCGCAGGCCCCGCAGGTGCTCAACATCGCCGACCCGAACGACCTGTCGCAGTTCTCGAATCTCCTGGCCAAGGGCCAGCGATTCAGCGAGGAACGCGCTGCGCGCGAGGCCGCGGCCCGTCGCCCGCTGTTCGTCCTCCCCGCCGCGGGGTCGTTCACCTCGAACTTCGGCGCACGCTGGGGCACCCTCCACGCCGGCGTCGACATCGCAGGCCCCATCGGCACCCCGATCCTCGCGGTCGCCGACGGTGAGGTCATCGATTCCGGCCCGGCTTCCGGCTTCGGCATGTGGGTCCGCCTCCTCCACGCCGACGGCACCATCACCGTGTACGGGCACATCGACCAGTCCCTGGTGACCGTGGGTCAACACGTCATGGCCGGCGACCAGATCGCCACCATGGGCAACCGCGGCTTCTCCACCGGCCCGCACCTGCACTTCGAGGTGCACCTCAACGGCGTCGACAAGATCGATCCCGTCCCGTGGCTCGCCACCCGGGGTATCGCCCTCGGCATCCAGCGCGACTGACCGACCTCGCCGCCGTACGTTCGGCGTGCGTCCCGTTCCGCCCTCTTTCCCGCTTCGGTGCGGACCCGTTCTTTCGTGCGAATCCGCGCCTGACACAGGCTTTCAGGGCATCACAGTTTGATCATCGGCACACCGCCGACGAGCATCAACCGCACCTTGCCGGCACTGCCGAAGTCGATCACGACGGTGGCCGTGGGGCCCGAGCCCCGAGTTTCGAGAACCGTTCCGAGACCGTACTTGTCGTGGCTGACGCGGTCGCCGACGTCGAGCACCAAGTGGTTGTTGCGTCCGCGCGCCGCACCGAAACTCGGTGTTCCCGAGGATCCGCGCCGCTCGCCCGCACCGAACCGTGAACCGGTGCCCGAGCCGATCGCCTGACCACGGGCGGGCGTGGGCTCGAGGCGTCGCCAGTCGATGAGGTGCTGCGGAATCTCTTGCAGGAAACGAGATTCCGGATTGGTGAGCGGCTGCCCCCAGGACGAACGCAGTACGGCCCGCGTGAGGTAGAGACGACGCCGGGCGCGCGTGATGCCGACATACGCGAGTCGCCGTTCCTCGGACAGCTCGGCCGGATCGCCGAGGGCACGCATGTGCGGGAACTGGCCGTCCTCCCAACCGGTGACGAACACAACCGGGAACTCGAGGCCCTTCGCGGTGTGCAACGTCATCAGCGTGACCACACCGGCCTCGTTCTCCGGGATCTGGTCGGCGTCGGCGACGAGCGAGACCTTCTCGAGGAACGCCGCGAGCGATCCCGGTTCGGGATCCCCCTCTTCACGTTCGTCGTCGACAATCCCGGCCGCGTTACGGACGTCGGCACTGAATTCCCTTGCCACGCTGACGAGTTCGTGGAGGTTGTCGAGACGGGCGCCGTCCTGCGGGTCGTCGCTCGCCGACAACTCGGCGCTGTATCCGGTGCGATCGAGGATCGCCTCGACGACGTCGCCGATGTCCACCATGTCGTTGCCGTCGGCGTCGCTCGCGACGAGCATCGCCCGCAGGCCGTCCATCATCTCGACGAAACCGGCGATCGCCTTCTGCGCCCGCGTGTTCAGCAGCGCGACCTTGCCGGCCGCGGCGTCGGCGAGGGCCTGCCCGAAGCTCACACCGAGCCGCTCGGCGTGCACCGCCACGCACGCCTCGGCACGATCGCCGATACCGCGGCGAGGGGTGTTGAGGATGCGGCGCAGGCTCACCGTGTCGTCGGGGTTGTCGAGCACCTTCAGGTACGCAACGACGTCGCGCACCTCCTTGCGCTCGTAGAACCGCACACCGCCGACGACCTTGTAGGGCACACCGTGCCGGATGAAGACGTCCTCGAACGCGCGGGAGGCATTGTTGGTGCGGTAGAACACCGCGATGTCGGAGTAGGTGGTGTCGCCGCCGTCGACGAGCCGGTCGATCTCGGCGGCGACGAACCGCGCCTCGTCGTGCTCGTTGTCGGCGACGTAGCCGGTGATGAGTTCGCCCTCACCCGAATCGGTCCACAGCCGCTTCTCGCGGCGACCCGTGTTCTTGGAGATGACGGAATTGGCTGCCGACAAGATGTTCTGGGTGGAGCGGTAATTCTGTTCGAGCAGGATCGTGCGCGCCTGCGGATAGTCGCGCTCGAACTCCTCGATGTTGCGGATCGTGGCGCCGCGGAAGGCGTAGATCGACTGGTCGGCGTCGCCCACCACGCACAGTTCGCTCGGGGGGACGGCGGATTCCTCCTCCGGATCGCCCACGAGGGTGCGCACCAGCACGTACTGCGCGTGGTTGGTGTCCTGGTACTCGTCGACCAGGACGTGACGGAACCGGCGCCGGTAGTACTCGGCGACCTGCGGATGAGCCTGCAGCAGCGCCACCGTCTCGCCGATGAGGTCGTCGAAGTCGAAGGCGTTCGCCGTGCGCAGGCGCTGCTGGTAGTGCGCGTAGACCCGAGCGACGACGCGGGTGAGTTCGGTGGCCGCCGAATCGGTCTCCGCCTCGTGGGCGGCTTCTTCCGGCCCGATCAGTTCGTTCTTCAGGTTCGAGATCTGTGTGGACAGCAGCCGGGCGGAGTACTTCTTGCTGTCGAGTTCGAGATCCTTCGCGATCATCGTGAGCAGACGACGGGAATCGTCGGCGTCGTAGATCGTGAAATTCGAATTCATGCCCTGCAGCAGACCCGCCTGCGCGCGCAGGATCCGGACGCAGCTCGAGTGGAAGGTCGAGACCCACATCGCATTCGCGCGCGGCCCCACCAGAGCCGCCACCCGCTCGCGCATCTCGGCGGCGGCCTTGTTGGTGAACGTGATGGCGAGCACCTGACCAGGGACGACGCCGCGCTCGGCCAGCAGATAGGCGATGCGACGCGTGAGCACCGCAGTCTTGCCGGAGCCCGCGCCCGCGACGATCAGCAGCGGGGCTCCTTCGTGCGTGACCGCTTCCCGCTGCTGCGGATTGAGCCCTTCGAGAAGAGCATCGGATCCGGGGCGGGAGTTTGCGAGCGCGACGGGAGTGTTCATCGTTTCACCAAACTACCGGACCGTTCGGACAACGGATCCGGACCGCACAGTCGATCAAGCCGAGTGGCAGGGCCTACATGGTGAGTGGCAAACTGGAGACCATGTCTTCTGTCCTTTGCAGGCTCGGATCGAGTTCCGGTTGTCGCTGTCGATTCCCGACTGCCGGCCCGACCCGATACCGGTAACAGCCGCTCCCATACGGGCGATCCTTCAGAGCAGATGCGAGGAGACGACATGAGCACGCACATCGATTCTTCCCTTTCCGGCGAGCCGGACCAGGCGAACGCCGGAACACCGGCCGCGACCGACGACACCGCAGTGCCCACCGAGGCCGAGATCGAGGAGCTCCGCAAGGAGATCGATCGTCTCGACGCCGAGATCCTGGCCGCGGTCAAGCGCCGCACCGAGGTCTCCCGCATGATCGGGCGTACCCGCATGGCGTCCGGCGGTACCCGTCTCGTGCACAGCCGCGAGATGAAGGTCCTCGAGCGGTTCAGCGAGTTGGGCCAGGAAGGCCACACCCTGGCGATGCTGCTGCTCCGCCTCGGGCGTGGCCGCCTGGGCCACTGACGGCGAGGCCGTCCGCGTCACTGACGGCGAGGTCGTCCCGGCCATCGCCGAGTTCCCTACTGCAGGGCGATGTACTTGGTTTCGAGGAATTCCTCGATGCCTTCGGTACCGCCCTCGCGTCCCAGCCCGGAATCCTTGATTCCGCCGAAGGGGGCCGCGACATCCGAGACGACACCGCGGTTCACACCGACGATGCCCGTTTCGAGCGCATGCGACACGCGCAGGGCCCGGTCGAGGTCGCGCGTGAAGATGTAGGCAGCGAGCCCGTAGCGGGTGTCGTTCGCCGCCGCGAGGGCTTCCTCCTCGGTGTCGAAGCCGGTGACGGCCGCGACCGGCCCGAAGACCTCTTCCTGCAGGATGCGGGCCTGCTTCGGCACGTCGTCGAGCACGGTGGCCGGGTAGAACCATCCCGGTCCGTCCGCGGGTTCACCGCCCAGGCGCACCGAGGCACCCGCCGACACCGCGTCCTGCACGAGTTCGATCACGGTCTTCTTCTGGTTCTCGTTGACCAGGGGGCCCAGCGTCGCGTCGGGGTCCGTTCCCGGCCCGAGCTTGTACGACGCCATGCGTTCGGTGAGCTTGGCGACGAAGGCGTCGCGCACCGAGTTGTGGACGTGGAAGCGGTTCGCGGCCGTGCAGGCCTCTCCCCCGTTGCGCAGCTTGGCTGCCACCGCGCCCTCGACCGCGGCGTCGAGGTCGGCGTCCTCGAAGACGACGAACGGCGCGTTGCCTCCGAGCTCGAGCGAGGTGCGCAGCAGCGAACGACCGGCCTTCTCGGCGAGCATGCGCCCGACCTCGGTGGAGCCGGTGAAGGTGAGCTTGCGCAGCCGGGGATCCTCGAGGAGCGGCCCGGTGACCTCACCGGCATGTGAGGACGGGAGCACCGACAGGACACCCTTGGGTAGTCCTGCCTCGTCGAAGAGCTGCGCGAGCAGCTGGATCGTGAGGGGCGTCTCGGACGCGGGCTTGACGATGATCGTGCATCCCGCCGCGAGGGCGGGACCGATCTTGCGGGTTCCCATCGCGAGCGGGAAGTTCCACGGTGTGATGGCCAGGCAGGGACCGACGGGTTGTTTCGTCACGAGAACGCGACCGGTGCCGGCAGGGGCGGGCGTGTAGCGACCGGCGATGCGGACCGCCTCCTCGGAGAACCATCGCAGAAATTCGGCGCCGTAGGTCACCTCCGATCGGCTCTCCGGTAGTGCCTTACCCATCTCGAGTGTCATGAGCAGCGCGAAGTCGTCGGCGCGTTCGGTGATCTTCCGCCACACCGTCCGCAACAGTTCGGCGCGTTCTCGCGGCGGGGTCGCAGCCCATTCCGGACCGGCTGCGACGGCCGCGTCGAGGGCCCGCAAGGCATCACCGGGCGCGGCATCGGCGACACGGGTGAGTTCGTCGCCGGTCGCGGGATCGTGGACTCCGAAGGTGGCTCCGTTCTCGGCCGCCACCCACTCACCGCCGAGGAACAGGTCGGTGGGGACGGACCGAATCAGTTCTGCAGCATCCATATGCCCCATCATGCGCGTCGCGGTCGCTCGCTGTGGGAAACCGAGGGATCTCTTCGTCACACACCGGGGCCCAGTTGCACACCGGGCGCACCGTGTCGGGGCGCACTACTGTCGACGACATGAGCGACGTAACCGCAACGGCACCGTGGAAAGCTCTGGAAGACCATCGCGACCGGCTCGAATCGGTGTCGCTGCGGCAGTTGTTCACCACCGAACCCGACAGGGTCTCGGCGTTGACGGTCCCTGCCGGGGATCTGGTGATCGATTTCAGCAAGCAACGCCTCGACACCCCGGTCGTGCAGGCCCTGCTCGAGCTCGCCGACACCGCGGGGATCGCCGCGGCTCGGGAGGCGATGCTCTCGGGTGCGCACATCAACGTCACCGAGGATCGGGCGGTGCTGCACACCGCCCTGCGTCTGCCCCGCGATGCGCAGTTGATCGTCGACGGGGTCGATGTCGTCGCCGATGTCCATGCCGTGCTCGACCGGATGGGCGAGTTCACCGACCGCCTCCGCAGCGGCGACTGGCGCGGCGCCACCGGGCAGCAGATCACCACGGTGGTCAACATCGGCATCGGCGGCTCCGATCTCGGCCCGGCGATGGTCACCCGCGCACTGCGGCGCTTCCACGACGGGCCGGCGACGCGGTTCGTCTCCAACGTCGACCCCGCCGATCTGACCGCGGCGCTGGCCGACCTGGACCCGGCGACGACCGTGTTCATCGTCGCGTCGAAGACGTTTTCCACCCTCGAAACCCTCTCCAACGCCACCGCCGCCCGCCGCTGGCTCGTCGACGCCCTCGGTGAAGACGCCGTGGCGAAGCATTTCGTCGCGGTGTCGACGCACACCGAGCGGGTGGTCGAGTTCGGTATCGACCCGGCGAACATGTTCGAGTTCTGGGACTGGGTCGGCGGCCGTTATTCGGTCGGCTCGGCGATCGGGCTGGCGGTGATGTGCGCCATCGGACGCGAGCGGTTCGCCGAGTTCCTCACCGGCATGCACACCATCGACACCCACTTCGCCACCACCGCCCCGGCACAGAACGCACCGTTGCTGGCGGGGGTGATCGGGGTGTGGAATGCGAGCATCCTCGGTTATCGGTCGCGCGCGGTGGTGCCCTATGCGCAGGATCTGGCGCGGCTGCCGGCCTATCTGCAGCAGCTGACCATGGAATCGAACGGCAAATCCGTGCGCGCCGACGGCACACCGGTGGTGTGTCCGACCGGGGAGGTGTTCTGGGGTGAGCCCGGCACCAACGGTCAGCACGCCTTCTTCCAGCTGCTGCACCAGGGCACCGAGATCGTCCCCGTCGACTTCCTCGGCCTGGCCCGTAGCGGCGACGACCTGCCCGCCCGCGACGGGCAGACCAGCATGCAGGTGTTGTTGCTGGCGAACATGTTCGCCCAGGCCAAAGTGTTGGCCTTCGGGCGTGATGCCGACGAGGTCCGTGCCGACGGCGTCGACGAGGCGTTGGTGGCGCACAAGGTGATGCCCGGGGATCGGCCGTCGACGACGATCCTCGCCCCGGAACTGACCCCGTCGGTGGTCGGGCAGATCATCGCCTTCTACGAACATCAGACCTTCGTCCAAGGCGTCGTGTGGGGGATCGACTCGTTCGACCAGTGGGGCGTCGAACTCGGCAAGACCCAGGCCACCGCCCTGCAGACGGTGCTCGCCGGCGACGAGATCCCCGACACCGGCGACGCGTCCACCGACCACCTGATCGAGGTCTACCGCACCCTGCGCGACGGAGCCTGACCGCATCCTGCTCGAGAGATCAAGCAGCCTTCGGATCGGACCAGGCCGTGGTGGTCCGGACCCGTCCGTGCGTGTCGACGAGACGCGCCGGCAGGTCGTACTGTTCGAGCCACGACAGGGCTCCGATGCCCCGCTGCAACGCCGTCGCCGCGGCCGCATGAGCCCACACCGCGTCGGGAGCGATGACGCTGACGAGACGCCACCGCTCGGGGTCGACGACGTCGCTGGTGTGCGACGCCATCGCCGATCCGGCAGGCAGTTCGACCGAGCCCCGGTCCGGGAGCGGCACCTGCCATCCCCCGGCAGGCGCGTGCCCCGCGGTGGCCATCACGTCGCCGATGCGCACGAGCGCCCCGCATTCGAGCAGATTCGCGACGAGCGCCGCGGAGTAGTCGACGGTGTCGGCCACGGCCGTCGCGCCGAGTTCGAGACTCACCCCGAAAGGAGCGAGCACGATGTCTCCGTCGATCTGCACGTCGCGGTAGGTGGGGATGGGATGGATCGGCGGGATGGCTCCGGCATCGACGGAGGCGTCGTCGGAGTCGACCGGGGTGATGGTCCCGCCCGTCATGCGGGCCGCCCACAGCGCCGACCGCACCATCGATGCCAGTCGGGGGCTCATCGTGACCGGAGTGCCCTGCGCGAGGTTGACGGAGTGGATCTCGGCGTCGCCCCGGCGGCTGTCGCTCACCGCCTCGGATTCGGCGACGACGCCGCGCACGATCATGCGGGCACGGTGCAGTGCATGCGGCTCGGTCACCGCGAGTGCGATCTGCCGACCCCACTCCCACCATTCGTTGCTGCCGATCATGACGGGCTCCACCCGTAGTCGATTCCTCGCAGGACGTACTCCAGTATGCCCTCGACCTGAGACGGGTGACAGCGCCGCAGGATCGGACCCGCCCTCGTCAGACCCGGTCGAGGATCGCGGCGGTGTCCACGCCGGTCGGCAGTGTGCCCATCGCGATGCCCCAGTCGTCGTCGAGCCGACTGCGGCAGAACGCCTCCGCGACGGCGGGATGTCCGTGCCGGACGAGCTGCGCGCCCTGCAGGGCCAGGGCCATGAGCTCCACGACCCGCCGTGCCCGGTACTCGGCGTCCTCGAGGTCGGCGAGTTCCTTGCCGATCCGAGCGATGGCCGAATCGAGCCGCGGATCGGCACCTTCCGCAAGCCTGACCTCGGTGAAGAACGCCTCGACGGTGTCGGGTTGCCGCGCCATTGCACGCAGCGCGTCGAGTGCCGCGACGTTGCCGGATCCTTCCCAGATCGACATGAGCGGCGACTCGCGATAGAGCCGCGGCATGCCCGATTCCTCGGCGTAGCCGTTGCCGCCGAGGCATTCGAGGGCTTCGGCGGCGACCGCGGGTGCCCGCTTGCACACCCAGTACTTGGTGACGGCCAGCGCGATGCGGCGCAGGGCGGCCTCCTGCTCGTCCCCGGCGGCGCGGTCGGTGGCCCCGGCCAGACGCATCATCATCGTCGTCGCGGCATCGGACTCGACGACGAGATCGGAGAGGACGTTGCGCATGAGCGGCTGGTCGACGAGCAACGCGCCGAACGCCTTCCGGTGACGGGCATGGTGAACCGCGCGCAACGTCGCGATCCGCATGTTCACGGCCGAGCCGATGACACAGTCGAGTCGCGTCATGTTCACCATCTCGATGATGGTGTTGATGCCGCGACCTTCCGGGCCGACGAGCCAGCCGATCGCGTTCTCGTACTCGATCTCGGAGGAGGCGTTCGACTTGTTGCCGAGCTTGTCCTTCAGCCGCTGGATGCGGATGGCGTTGCGGGTGCCGTCGGGCAGGACGCGCGGGAGCAGGAAGCACGACGGTCCGTGCTCGGTCTGCGCGAGCGTGAGGAACAGGTCGGACATCGGCGCGGACGTGAACCACTTGTGCCCGACGATCGTGTACGAACCGTCGGCGTTGGGGGTCGCGGTGGTGGTGTTGGCGCGGACGTCGGAACCGCCCTGCTTCTCGGTCATCGACATCCCGGCGATCAGGCCACGTTTCGTGGAGGGTTCGCGCAGCCCGAAGTCGTAGTGCGGCGCGGCCAGCAGCGGCTCGTAGCGCTCGGCGAGTTCGGCGTTGTGGCGCAGCGCCGGGATCGCGGCGTAGGTCATCGAGATCGGGCACATGTGCCCGGCATCGGTATGGCCCCACACGTAGAACTTCGCGGCACGGGCAACGTGCGCGCCGGGACGCGGGTCGCGCCAGGGTGCCGCGTGCAGGCCGTTCTCGACGGCGACGGTCATCAGGTCGTGCCAGTGCGGATGGAACTCGACCTCGTCGACGCGGTGGCCGTAGCGGTCGTGGGTGTGCAGCACGGGCGGATACTCGTTGACGAGCCGCCCCCAGTCCTGGGCACGGGCGGTGCCGGCGAGGGCGCCGAGTTCGCGGACCTCGTCCTCGGCCCAACTCGCCCCTTCGCGGCGCAGTCCTTCGAGGAGGGCGGGGTCGTCGGCGGCCCCGTAGGGCTCGAGGTCCGGTACCTGGTTGAACACTTCGTGGGTGGCGGGGAAATTCACGGCTTCACTCCTGAGTCGTTCCGGAAGGCAGATGCCCCGCCGCTCGCAGTACGAGGACGACGAGGTCGGGGACGGTGGATCCGGCCGCGCTGTCTCGAAGGCGACCGTCGGCCGCACTGTCTCGAAGGCGACCGTCGGCCGCACTGTCTCGAAGGCGACCGTCGGCCGCGCCGGGGAGGCGACCGGTGAGCACCTCACCGACAGCCCCGACGAGCGCCGCGGCGGTGAGCTCGACGTCCTGTTCGGGGAATTCACCGGTCTCGACGCCGTGGCGCACGGCGTTCGCGAAGGCCGCTGCGAAGGCGCGGCGCAACACGAGTCGTTCGGCGTCGACCGCGGCGTCGACCGGTTCGGCGAGCAGGGCGTAGGCGAGGGTGGGATTGCGCAGCGCACGGCGGGAGAAGGTGTCGACCACCGCGGTCACCCGGTCGGCACCGGATCCGGTTGCGGCCGCGGACGTCACGGCCTCGACCTCCCGCTCGCACAGTTCCCGGAAGATCCGCACCATGAGATCGGACTTGTCGACGTAGTGCCGGTAGACGCTGCCGGTGGCGACGCCGGCCCGTTCGGCGACCGCCGAGACGGACAGTCCGCTGTATCCGCGTTCGCTGAGCAGAGTCACGGCGGCAGCGGCGATCGCCTCGCGCTGCGCGTCGAGTCGCTCCTGCACTGCGGGTGTCCGCCGGTACGCCACACCAAGGATTGAACCTCGGTTCAGTGCTTCGGTCAACGGTCGGCGCTACGGTCGGGATTGTGAATCGCCTGAGCGTCGTGGACGAGATGTTCCTCCACCGCCACAAAGGAACCGGCCTGCCGTCGGTGATGCAGGGTCTGTGGCGCACCGACGAGACCGTGGACGCGACCCTGTTGCTGTCCCTGCACGACGTGCTGTCCGAAGGCCCGCTCGGTCGCCGTGTGGTCCGTCCCCGGGTTCCCGGTGCACGCCCCCGCTTCGAACCCAACACGCACGTCCATCCACTGCGCTATCCCGCGACCCCCATCCCCGACGACGAGCTCCTCGCCTGGGCCGACGAGCACGCGAACGTGGACGTCGATCCCGAGCTCGGTCCCGGCTGGGCGGTCGCCGCGACCCGACTCACGAGCGGCGGCACCGCACTGTCGATCGTGTGCTCGCACGTCCTGACCGACGCGCGGGGATTCGTCCGCGCGGTCGCCGACGCGCTCGCCGACCGGCCGCGACGACCCGACCCCGGTCGCCAATCCGACCTACGCGATGCGATGCAGTTGTTCCGGAAGGTCGGCAGCGGGCTGCGCCGCGTGAAGTACACACCTCGCACGGAGAAACCGCCCGCGCCGCAGACGGTGCACTCGCGACCGCGCACCGCGCTCGTCGACGTCGACGCGGCGCAGTGGAAGGCCGTCGCGGCCGCGGAGGACGGCAGCCCGAACGCCCTGCTGCTCGCCGTGTCCGCCGGTGTCGCCCGGCGCGCCCGCATCCCGTTCCCCGTGCGCATCTCCGTTCCGGTCGACGACCGGAAGGAGGGAACCGTCTCCAACGGCGTGTCGATGGTGGGGATCACCGTCGACGACGGCGACACGCTCGCCTCCATCCGGGCCCGCGCCGCGCACGCCTATTCGCAGCCGCGGGAGGGCGCGCCGCACAACATGCCGGCCGAGATCCTGCAACTCCTCCCCGACCGGATCGCCGCCCGCGTCGCGCGCGGTGCCGGTGAGCGGGACCTGTTGTGTTCCAACATCGGCGCGGTGCCCCGCGAGCTCACCACGCTGGGCCCGTACCGCACCACCGGGATCGCGATGCGCGCTATGCACCCGGGACTCGACACCCGGCCGGCCCGCACCACGACCCGCCTGTCGGTCTACGCCTGCCACACCGACGAGCGGTACACACTCGCGTTCGTCGCCCTCGACGAGGAGCGCTTCCCCGACACCGCGACGCTGCGCACCTACGTACGGGCAGAGCTCGCGGGCCGAGGCCTCGAGCCCCACTTCTGGTGACGTCGACGGTGGACACGGCGGCTACCGTGACGCCCCGTCACGTACAGTGCGGAGCATGACGCCCGAGACCCACGTCACATTCGCCGACGGAACCGTCCGCGGCACCCGGCTCGGCGACCTCCTCGCCTGGCGCGGCATTCCCTACGCCGCTCCCCCGGTGGGCCCGCTGCGGCTGCGGGCGCCGCAACCGGTCGAGCCCTGGACGGGAGTGCGCGATGCGACGCAGTTCGGAAACGCCGCCCCGCAGCGTCCGCGCTACGCCGAGACCGGTCGTCGCGGGGTGCGAGTGCGTCCCGACGAGGACTGTCTGACCCTCAACGTGCTCGCCCCCGCCGGTCGGGTCCATGCGCCGCGACCGGTCATGGTGTTCATCCACGGCGGCGCCTTCACCCTCGGCACGAGTGCCCTGTCGGTCTACGGCGGCGAGTCGCTGGTCCGACGCGGCGACGTAGTCTACGTGTCGATCAACTACCGCCTCGGAGCGCTCGGCTATCTCGACTTCGGGTCCTTCTCCACCGATTCGGTCCGATTCGATTCCAATCTCGGTCTGCGCGACCAGGTGGCGGCACTCGAATGGGTCCAGCGCAACATCGCGGCCTTCGGCGGCGACCCCGACAACGTGACGATCTTCGGCGAGTCCGCCGGCGGCACCTCGGTGACGACCCTGCTCGCGACGCCCGCCGCGCGCGGACTGTTCTCCGCCGCGATCGCACAGAGCCCGGCGCCGAATCTCGTCGTCACCTCCGACCGCTCGGCCGAATGGGGCCGGAAGTTCGTCGAACTGCTCGGTGCCGACCCGGATACCGCCGCGCAGGCGCTGCTCGACACCTCCCCCGTCGAACTCGGGCGGGTGGGATCGCGCCTCAGGGCGCAGGTACTGCGCGCGACTCCCGGTCTGCATCCCTTCGGCCCGGTCGTCGACGGCGATTTCGTTCCGCTCCAACCGCTCGAGGCGTACGAGACGGGCGCGGCGCATCCCGTTCCGCTCGTGCTCGGGACGAACGACCGCGAAGGTGCACTGTTCCCGAAGTTCCTCGACGCGCTGCCGACGAACCCTCGGCGGATCGACGCACTGTTCGCCGCGACCGATCCCGAGGCGAAGGATCGCATCACGGGGATCTATCCGGGATATCCGGACGAGCGTGCCGCGATCGATCTCGGCGGCGACCTCACCTTCTGGTATCCGTCCGTGCAGTTCGCGCAGGCACATTCGCGTTTCGCGCCGACCTTCATGTACCGCTTCGATCTCGCGCCGCGAGTGCTGCGCTGGACGGGCTTCGATGCGACGCACGCGGTGGAGTTGCTCGCGGTCTTCGACCAGACCGACGAACCGCTCGGCCGGGCGCTCACGGCACTCGGTGGGCGACGCGGCCTGCGGACGGCCGCCGGGGCGATGCAGCGCCAGTGGCTGAACGTGGCCCGGCACGGTGAACCACTGCCGTCGTGGCCACCCTACGACGAGAAGGACCGCGCGACAGTGATTTTCGACGAGGTCACGCGCATCGAGCACGATCCGCGTCGCGAGCGCCGCCTCGCGTGGGAGGGCTACCGCGGGTACGCCGCTCCGGCACCTGTTCAGTAAGCGCCGCTTCTCGACGCGCGCAATGAGCGTCGCTACTCGGCGCGTGCAGTGAGCAACGCTACTTGGCGACGGTGAGCAGGAAGGCGACGTCCTCGATGGCGCTGACGCTGTGCCGGGCCGGCGGGATGATGATCATGTCGCCCGCCGAACCCTTCCACACGTCGTTGCCGGCGACGAGCTGGAGCTGACCCGACAGCACCTGCAGGGTCGCCTCGCCGGGGCTGTCGTGCTCGCCGAGTTCGTGGCCGGCGAGCAACGCGACGACGGTCTGCCGCAGGTGCTTGGTATGCCCACCGAAAACCGTCTGGGAGCTGCGTCCGCTGCTGGACGTAGCTGCGAGTTTGAGCTGCTGCCGTGCCAGGGCGGTCAACGAGAGCTTGTCCATGTACCGCAGTATCGCTCAGATGCCGCCGCGAGAACTCAGCTTCGCGCGTACCGGATCCAGCGGAACCTGATTCCCTTGGTGGACGTCATCCATTCCCCGGGTTCCGCCACCCACTCGGGCCCGATCGGAGGTGCGGTCGCATCTCCTACGACGTCGAGGTCGACCTCGGTCACGAGCAGCCGAGTCGCGAACGGCATCGCCTGCGCGTAGATCTGACCCCCGCCCATCACGACGACCTCGTCCTCACCGGCGAGCGTCAACGCGTCCTCGAGGCTCATCGCGGTCTCGGCGTCCTCGGCCGACCACTCGACGTTTCGGGTGACGACGATGTTCCGGCGTCCCGGCAGCGGCCGGAATCCGACCGGGAGCGAGTCCCAGGTGAGCCGGCCCATGATCACCGGCTTGCCCATCGTGGCGTCCTTGAAGAACGCCATGTCCTCGGGGATGTGCCATGGGATGGTGTTCTCCCGGCCGATCACACCGCCGCGTGCCTGAGCCCAGACGAGGGTGACATCCCCCATCAGACGGCCACCGGCGCCTTGATCGCCGGGTGGTGCCGGTAGCCGACGACCTCGACGTCCTCGTAGCGGTAGTCGAAGATCGAGTCGCGCGGGTGCAGCTTCAGCGTCGGGTAGGGATACGGCTCGCGGGTGAGCTGTTCGGTGACCTGCTCGATATGGTTCGAGTAGATGTGGCAGTCGCCGCCGGTCCAGATGAACTCTCCCGGCTCGAGTCCGGTCTGCTGCGCGACCATGTGGGTGAGCAGCGCGTAGCTGGCGATGTTGAACGGCACGCCGAGGAACATGTCGGCGCTGCGCTGGTAGAGCTGGCAGCTGAGCTTGCCGTCGGCCACGTAGAACTGGAAGAAGGCGTGGCACGGCATCAGTGCCATCCGGTCGAGCTCGGCCACGTTCCACGCCGAGACGAGGATGCGCCGCGAGTCGGGGTTGCTGCGGAGGGTCTCGATCACCTGGCTGATCTGGTCGATGTGCTGCCCGTCGGGGGTCGGCCACGAGCGCCACTGCACGCCGTAGACCGGGCCGAGATCGCCGTCGGGTGCGGCCCACTCGTCCCAGATCGTCACGCCGTGCTCCTGCAGCCACTTGACGTTGGAGTCGCCGCGCAGGAACCACAGCAGTTCGTAGACGATGGACTTCAGGTGCACCTTCTTCGTGGTGATCAGCGGGAAGCCCTCGGACAGATCGAAGCGCATCTGGTGGCCGAACAGGCTCCGCGTGCCGGTTCCGGTACGGTCGGCCTTCTCCGCGCCGGTCTCGAGGATCAGGCGCAGCAGGTCTTCGTAGGGCGTCGACACAGTCACGAGCGCAGTCTATCGGTGACGTGATGGTGTCCGTCGCCACCCGCGAACGGCCCGGCGACCGTAGCCTGTTCCCATGCCCGAGCTCCCCGAGGTGGAAGCACTTGCGGTGTTCCTGCGCGAGCACGCGGTCGGCAGCGTCGTCGGACGCATCGACGTCGCGGCGCTGAGCGTGCTGCAGACGGCCGACCCGCCGATCACGGCACTGCAGGGACGCGACATCGCCGGAGCGGCGCGCTTCGGCAAGTTCCTCGCGATCGAGTGCTCCGGGCTGCATCTGATCACGCACCTGTCGCGCGGCGGCTGGTTGCGCTGGCTCGACGAACCGTCGCAGACTCCCCCGAAACTCGGTCGCGGTCCGCTCGCCCTCCGCGTGCACCTGTTCGCCCCCGACGCGACGACACCGGCCTTCGATCTCACCGAGGCCGGCACGAAGAAGCGCCTCGCGGTCTGGGTCGTCGACGATCCGCAGCAGGTGCCGGGCATCGCCCGTCTCGGCCCCGACGCGCTCGCCCTCACCCGCGACGAGTTCGCCGAGCTCCTGACCGACAGCACGTCGCGTCTCAAGACGCTGCTCACCGACCAGAAGGTTCTCGCGGGCATCGGCAACGCCTACTCCGACGAGATCCTGCACGTCGCGCAGCAGTCGCCGTTCGCGACCGCCGGCAAGCTCACCGACGACGAGGTGACCGCGCTGTACGGGGCGATGCGGTCGGTGCTCACCGACGCCGTCACCCGCTCGGTCGGGCAGGACGCGGCGCGCCTCAAGGGAGAGAAACGGTCGGGGCTGCGCGTGCACGGGCGTACCGACGAGCCGTGCCCGGTGTGCGGCGACACCGTCCGCGAGGTCTCCTACACCGACCGTTCGTTCCAGTACTGCCCCACCTGCCAGACCGGAGGGAAGGTCCTCGCCGACCGGCGGATGTCCCGCCTGCTGAAGTAGCGTGCGCGCCGTGCAGGCCCGTCCCCGTCTCCGCGAAGAAGTCCGCACCCTCGCACCGGGTTACTTCGCCTTCGTCATGGCCGGCGGCATCGTCTCCATCGGCCTCCATCTCCGGGGTTTCCACTTCGCATCGGCCGCGCTGCTGATCGTGTCCGTGATCGGATACGCGACGCTCGTGGCCATGTCGGTGTGGCGGTTCCTCGCGTTCCGCGACGAGGTCCGCGCCGATCTCGCCGATTCCGGACGGGCGTTCGGCTTCTTCACCTTCGTCGCGGGCAGCAACGTGCTCGGCGTACGGCTGATGATGGACGGCCGGCATTCCACCGCGGCGGTGCTGCTCGCCGGCGCGGCGGCGACCTGGCTGGTACTGGGATATGTCGTCCCATGGACCGCCGTGCTCGGCACGGCGGAGCGTCCCGTCCTCGCGAAGGCCAACGGGACGTGGTTCATCTGGGTCGTCGCCAGCGAATCGGTGGCCATCGCCGCGGCCACGCTCCAGCCCGTCTACCGGGAACTGGACCGACTCCTCGCCGCCGTCGCGGTGTTCACCTGGGGTGTGGGCCTGTTCCTGTACGCGGCGGCGGGCATCTTCGTCGCGGCGCGGATGTTGCAGTACCCGCTGCGTCCCACCGATCTGACCGCACCGTACTGGGTGTCGATGGGAGCGTGCTCGATCATCGTCGTGGCGGGCTCACGCATCGTCGAGATGGACGACGCCCCGATGGTGGACGCGACCCGCGGACTGATCGCGGGCCTCGCCGTCGTCATCTGGGCCTTCGCGACGTGGCTGTTGCCGCCTCTCGTCGCGGCCGGTTGGTGGCGTCACCGCGTCCATCGGGTGCCGCTGACCTACGACTCGTCCCTGTGGTCGATCGTCTTCCCGCTCGGCATGTACGCGGTCGCGGGGATGTATCTGGGTCGCGCCGACGATCTGCCGCTGGTCGGGGCGATCGGTGCCGCCGAATTGTGGGTCGCGGTGGCGGCCTGGGTCGTGGTGTTCGCCGCGATGCTGCACCGCATGTGGGTCCGGCTCACGCGGCCGGTCGAGCGCGACCGACCGTGACCGCCCGCGCGCGGGCACGCCCCATCTCGCCGTACCAGCGGACGGCGAGCACTACGGCCAGGGCCACACCGACCGCGTCGCCGCCGTAGTACATCAGCTGGGCACCCGCCTGCAGATCGGACGCGGCGAACATCGTGCCGGGAGGTGACTGCGCGTACAGCGTCTTCGCCAGCACCGCATGGACCGCGCCGGCCACGAGCAACACCACCGCGAGATGCGGGAGACCGTATCGGCGGCGGAGCGGATCGAGGCGGCAGATCGCGACGGTGAACAGCATCCCGGCGGCGAAGACGTGCACGTGGACCACGGTCGCGACGAGCGTGTCGTCGTGCATCGCAGCGAACAGCGGCGTCCGGTAGAGCACCCACAGCCCACCCATGTCCAGCACGGCCGCGACCGCCGGCGCCGTGAGCAGTGCGGCCGGTCGCGAATGCAGCACGGTGAGCAGACCCGCGCGTGCACCTCCCACCGGGACGGTCCTCAGCAGCAGCGTCACCGGCCGCCCCAGCACGATCAGCAGGGGTCCGACCATCCCGACGAGCAGATGTCCGGCCATGTGCGCGGTGAACGGACCACCGGGCAGAGGAAGCACTGCCGCGGCAGCGACAGCACCGGCGCCCGCGGCGACACTCGCGTCACGCCACCACGGCCACGCGTCGCCACGTCGACGCAACCGCACGGCCGCCCCGATGTACAGCGCGACCCCCAGAACCGCCACCAGCAGGACGACGAGTGCGAGTGCTCCCGGTCCCGTGTGCGTCGGATGATCGTGCACCGAGGGCTCCTATTCGTCCGAGAGCCCGGTGGTGCGCACGCTCCGCCGCGCCGACCACCACAGGAGCGCACCGGCGACGAGGAAGACGAGAGCCCCTGCGATCCAGGCCAGGTCGTAGGGCCACACGTCGACGTCGTAGCGGATCTGGTGAACGCGGAACACCTTGTGGTTCACCAGCCCGTCGAACAACTGGAATGCACCGGCTCCCATGAGCAGCGCGGCCCAGAAGTGTCGTACCGCCAGGGCATGCCTGCGGCGCACATCCGCGAGCAACGCGAATCCCGCTACGAGAACGAGCAACTCGGCCGTGTGCAGCAGGCCGTCGGAGGCGAGACCGACCGCGGGTGTGGAGCGATCGTAGAAATGGTGCCAGCCGAGAATCTGGTGGAAGACGATCTCGTCGATCGCAGCCATGAGCGCCGCGCCGAGGAGGGCACCGCTGATCGCGGAGTGCCGCACCGAGATTCCGCCGCGTGTGTCTCCGGGTCGTGTCGCTCCGGTCATCGCTCCTTCACCCTGTCGTCCGAAGGACTCCGTCAGGGAATACGGGTTGTTCCGATCCTGCGGCGGGTACCCGAGCGACCGTGCTGAGAAACGCACTGTGGGAAGGCCTGGTCGCCGGTGCGGCCGGCGTGGCCGCCATGACCGTCGGGGAGAAGATCGAGCAGGCCGTCACCGGGCGACCGAACTCCCACGTGCCGGGCCGCGTACTTGCACGGTTGACGGGCGCCTCGGAATCGGCCGGACAGCACTCGACCGCCCTGAACTGGGCGATGCACTTCGGGCAGGATATCGCCCTCGGCGTCCTGCGTTCGGTCATGGCCGAGGTGGGCCTGCGGGGGCCGCTCGCATCGTCGAAGTTCACCGTCGTCCGTCTGACCAACGACCAGATCCTCGAGAACGCGACCGGCGTGGGAGCACCCCCGCAAACGTGGCCCCGTTCCGAGCTGGCGATCGACGTCCTCCACAAGAGCGTCTACGGCTTCGTCACCGGTGCCGTCGCCGACGCGGCGGTTACCGTATCGGTGTGAATGTCGAACCGCTGGACACCGGCACCGTGGCCGGTCACCTGCATCTTCCCGAGGGCAATCCGCGGGGTGCCGTCGCGTTGACGCACGGCGCCAGCGGCAACTGCGACGCCCGGATCCTGCAGCTGATGTGCTCCCGGTTCGCCGATGCCGGCTTCCTCGCCCTGCGCTACGACCTGCCGTTTCGCCGTCGCAAGCCCAAGGGACCCCCGCAGCCGTCCCGCGCCGCGGAGGACCGCGAGGGTGTGTCCGCCGCGGCCGCGGAGCTGCGCGACCGCGTGTCCGGGTCCTTACTGCTCGGCGGCGTCTCCTACGGCGGCCGGCAGACGTCGATGCTCGCGGCCGACGAACCCGGCATCGCCGACGCCCTCGTCCTGCTGTCCTATCCCCTCCATCCCCCGGGCAAGCCGGAGAAGCTGCGCACCGAGCACCTGCCGAAGATCTCGGTGCCCACGGTGTTCGTCCACGGCGACCGCGACCCCTTCGGTACCTTCGACGAACTGCGGGAGGCACTCGATCTCCTGCCCGCGGCCACGACTGTCATCGAGGTCACCGGGGCCGCACACGACCTGAGCCGCGCGAAGACGGATCCTTCGGAATCCGCCGTGTCCGCGGCGCTGCACCTGCTGGAAGAGAAGAAGTCATGATCGAACCCACCGACGTCGCCATCGACACGCTGCTCGCCGAGCTCCGCGACCGGCTCGACGATTCCGTCGACGCCCCGACGACCCTGCGCGGACTGCTCGAAGCGGTGCTCGTCGTGGGATCGGGTCTCGAACTCGACTCCATGCTCCAGCGCATCGTCTCCGCTGCGACCGCCCTTCTCGACGCCCGCTACGGCGCGCTCGGCGTGCGCGCCGCCGACGGTGGCCTGTCGGAGTTCGTGTACGTCGGGATCAATCCGACGCAGCGCGAGGTGATGGGCCATCTGCCCGAGGGCCGGGGCATCCTCGGTCTGCTCATCAACGATCCCCGGCCGGTCCGTCTCGGCGACCTGTCGAAGCATTCCGCCTCCATCGGTTTCCCGCCCAACCATCCGCCCATGAAGAGCTTCCTCGGAACTCCGATCATGGTGCGCGGCAAGGTTTTCGGCAGCATCTACCTCACCGAGAAACTGGGCGCACCCGAGTTCACCGAAGAGGACGAGGTGATCCTCAAGGTGCTCGCGATGTCCGCCGGTGTGGCCGTCGAGAACGCGCGCCTGTTCGAGGGCTCCCTCGACCGCGAGAGATGGCTTACCGCAATGGCATCCATCAACTCCCGGCTTTTGATGGGCGGGTCGGTGGACGAGACGCTGTCGATGCTCACCGGCCAGGTCCGCGAACTCGCCCGGTGTGCGGGCGCCTATGTGATGCTCGTCGACGGCCACCACGGCCGCCTGCAGGCCGCGTCCCCCGCGGCGCCGTGCGGGAAGGACAAGCGTTTCGATCTCACCGGATCGCCTGTGCTGAAAGCGCTCAAGAGCAGGCAGCCGATGCACCTCGATACCCTCGAGGGACTGCCACCGATGGAGCAGGGCGACGAAGGACACGCGGTGGTGCTGCCGCTGTCGGCGACGTCGACGGTCACGGGTGTGCTCGTCGCGACCCGCGAGGCCGGTACCGAACCGTGGGACGACGAGGACGTGGCCCGCTTCGAATCCATGGCGAACCTCGCGGCCGTGGCCCTCGAATTCGCCGAACAGCAACGCAAGAAGCGGTTGCTCGACGTGCTGGCCGATCGCGATCGCATCGCACAGGACCTGCACGACAACGTCATCCAGCGCCTGTTCGCCACGGGAATGAGCTTGCAGAGCGCGACCGCGGACGGAGCGAACAACGAACGCATCGTGGAGGTGATCCGCCACGCGATCGAACAGCTCGACCGGACGGTGCGCGAGATCCGCACGACCATCTTCGATCTGCACACCACCGGCGCGGCGGCGTCGAACAGCCTGCGCCGGAGACTGCTGGACGTGGTGGGCGACCTGAGCATCCACTCCTCGGTGGCGCCCAACGTGCAGTTCGTCGGACCCATCGACACGCTGGTGCCGATGCGCATCCACCCACACGCGGAAGCCGTGCTCCGCGAAGGGCTGAGCAACGCGCTGCGCCATTCCCAGTCCGACAACATCTCGGTGTCGGTCTCGGTTCAGGACGACTTCCGGATCGAGATCCTCGACGACGGCACGGGTCTGCCCGACATGCCTCGCCGCAGCGGGCTGGCGAACCTCGAGCGGCGCGCCGTGCAGTGCGGCGGGTCGTGCGAGATCGGTCCGGCCCACCCGCGCGGCACCCGGGTGCTGTGGGCGGTCCCGCTCTGACGGAACGGGTCCCGCCCGCATCGGACTAGGACGTCGGCTTGCCGCGCTCGTTGCGCAGCTCGGTGGCGAGCACCGCGGCCTGCGTGCGGCGCTGCATGCCGAGCTTCGCCAGCAGCCGCGAGACGTAGTTCTTCACGGTCTTCTCCGCGAGGAACAGCCGTTCGGCGATTTCCCGGTTGGTCAGGCCCTCACCGATGAGTTCGAAGACGGCGCGTTCCTGCTCCGACAGCTCGGCCAGCGGATCGGCCGTGCGCGACGCCCGGATCCGCTCCATGAGGGCGGCGGTGGCGCGGCTGTCCAGCAACGAGCCTCCCTCGCCGACGGTGCGGATCGCCGAGACGAGGTCGGTGCCGAGGATCTGCTTGAGCACGAACCCCGAGGCACCCGCCATGATCGCGTCGAGGAGCGCCTCGTCGTCGGCGTAGGAGGTGAGCATCAGGGCGCGCAGACCCGGCATGCGGGTACGCAGCTCGCGGCACAGTTCGACACCGTTGCCGTCGGGAAGCCGCACGTCGAGCACCGCGACGTCGGCACCGCTCTCGGGCACACGGGCCAGGGCCTCCCCCACCGAGGCGGCCTCACCGACGACGGTGAAGTCGGGCACGCTGCTCAGCAGATCCACCAGGCCGCGCCGCACGATCTCGTGATCGTCGACGAGGAACACGCGGGTCATCTCGGGCACCTTTCGTTGACATGCTGTCCCGTCATTGTCCCAGGTGTACCGCGATACCCACGTCCTCGGGGCCGTTCGACACCCATCTGGGGACCTTCTCCCCCTGCCCCGCGGGCACCGCCCGGGAGACGCTGGAGGAGCAGAGGTGGACATGTGGGGACGAACGAGCCGACGCGGAGGATGTCGTGACTGTCGATGCCGGAACCTGGTCGCTCGGTGACACCGAGATCATTGCGCGTGCGGTGGTGGAGGCACCCTCGGTACACGACACGCAACCGTGGAATCTGCGACTGCCCGATCACAGCGCCGAACTGGAGGAACGCCTCGAGTTCGCCGAGCCGGGACCGGACCCGCTGCGCGTCGACCGGTTGATCTCGTGTGGCACGGCCCTCGCGAATCTCGAGCTCGCGATCCGGGTCCTCGGCAACCGATCGCGCACCTCCGTGCTGCCCGATCCGCAACGTCCGGAGCTCATCGCCCGGATCGAGACGCTCGGCTCGGGTACCCCGAGCAGCCGCGACCTGCGGTTGTACGCCGCCATCTCGCATCGGCGCAGCCATCGCGAATCGTTCACCGACATCCCGGTGCCGACGGCGACGCTCGCCGACGTCGTCGCCGCGGCCGTGGAGATACCCGACGTCGACGTGCGTCTGCTCGCCGCCGACGAGGCCGTCGCCCTGGCGCAGGTGCTCGCCTATGCGGCGGAGGCCCGCCGGCGTCACCCGCACTACCAGCGGGAGATGTTCTCGTGGACCTCCCACTGGCAGCCGCGCGGCAACGCCGAGGTGGTCACCACCTGGAGCGCGACCCTCGACGAACACGGCGCGGCCGGCGAGGCCATGGTCACGTCGGGGATCCCCGACGTCGATGCGCTGGCGGCGGCGATCGCGCGCGAATCGGTGCTGCTGTTCTCCGCCCCGTCCACCTCGCCGGCGGATCTGGTCCGGGTGGGCGCGGCGGTGGAGCGGTGCTGGCTCGCGGCCATCGATGCGCGATTGTCGGCGTCGGTCGTGACGCATCCGCTGCGGGTCGAGGACGCCGGTTCGCGCCTGGCCGAGATGCTCGACCTGCCGGTCGTGCCGCTGGTGATCCTGCGCGTGGGTTTCTGACGAGAAGAGAGATCGAGGTGACGATGAGCGCACCGACCGAGGATCCGATCGACGATCCGACCCGCGAGTTGTTCCGCACGGCCCTGGACATGGCGCAGGCCGCCAAGGCCGGCAACGTCTCCGGGTGGCTGTCCGCCCGTTACGAGTGCGGGCGCGTCGAGGACGTCGCGTTCGTACTCTCGCAGATGCTCGGGGTGCTCATCGAGAACGGCGCGATCAGCCGCGGCGTGCATCCGGCCGACGCGTGGAGGGAACTGCGCGAGCGGGGCGTCGACGACTTCGGGTGACGCCCCGCATCGCTCCCTCGTCCGAGATCAGTCCTCGGTCTCCTTCGATCGGACGACGAGGACCGGGCAGTCCGCGGTCTGGATCAGCGCGTTGCTCGTGGATCCGAGCAGCAGTCCCTTGAATCCGCCACGTCCGCGGGTTCCGACCACGAGAAGCTGTGCGGTCTCTGCGTACTCGCTGAGCACCCGCACCGGCCGGTCGCGGGCGACGACACGTTCGACGGTGACGTCCGGGTACCGCTCCTGGTATCCGGCGAGACGTTCGGCGAGCACGATCTCCTCACCGGTCTGGATCCGGCTCCAGTGCGGGTCCTCCGGGACGGCGCCGAGCGAGGGCTGGACGCTCACGTCGCTCCACACGTTCACCGCGACGAGCGTCGCGCCGCGTGCGGATGCCTCCTCGAACGCGACCTCCACCGCGTCGCGACACGAGACCGAGCCGTCGACACCGACGACGACGGGCCCCTTTGTCGGCGGCGCACCGTCGAAGGTGCGGCCCCGCACCACGACGACGGGCGCCATCGCGTGCGAGACGACCGCCGTGGAGACCGAACCGGCGAGCAGGCCCTTCACCTCGCCGAGGCCGCGCGAGCCGACGACGAGCCGGTCGGCGTGCTCGGCCTGCGCGATGAGCGTGGGAACGACCTTGCCTTCGAGCTGTTCGGTGGTGATCTCGACGTTCCCGTGACGGTTCTCGTCGATGATCTGCCGGGCGAGCACGGCCGCGTTGTCGAGCCGGTCGCGGGCCGTCGCCTTCATCTCCTCGTGGAAGCTCTGCGCGAGGTAGGGCTCGGAGTAATAGAAGGCGGGGATGTGCACGACGGTGACGATGCGCAACGGCAGGCCGCGGATCGCAGCCGTCCGTGCCGCCCAGTGCACCGCGGTCGTGGACGCGTCGGATCCGTCGACGGCCACGACGATCGGCTTGTTCTCGGTCATCGCACGCGGAACCTTTCTCGGTGGGTCAGCCGCAGATCTGCCGCAGCTGTTCGATCAGTCGCACACGACCTGCGGTGTCGGCCGCGAAGGGGGTGACGTTGAGGGTGGTGACCCCGGCCTCCGCGAAGGCAGCGACTCGCTCCCGCACGAAGCCCTCCGAACCGATCAGGGAGATCGAGCGGAGCAGTTCGACGGGCACCGCCGCGGCCGCCTCCTCCTTCTTGCCGGCCAGGTAGAGCTCCTGGATGGTCTCGGCTTCCTTCGCGTAGCCGTAGCGGATCGCGAGGTCGTTGTAGAAGTTCTTGCCCTTGGCACCCATGCCGCCGACGTACAGCGCGACCATGGGCCGGACCCAGTCGAGCATGTGGTCGACGTCGTCGCCGATGGCGAGCGGGGTCTGCGCGTAGATCTGCAGGTCGCCGAGTGCGGGATCGCGCTTGGCCTTGCCCTTCGCGATCGATTCGCCCCACACGTCGGCGGCCTTCTCCGGGTAATAGAACAGCGGCTGCCAGCCCTCGGCGATCTCGGCGGTCATCTCGACGTTCTTCGGGCCGAGCGACGCGATGATGATCGGGATACGTTCGCGCACAGGCTTGTTGATGATCTTCAGCGGCTTGCCGAGTCCGGTGCCGCGGTCTTCGGGCAGCGGGATCTGGTAGTACTTGCCCTGGTGGTCCACCTTCTCGCGGCGCCACACCTGCCGGCAGATGTCGACGATCTCGCGGGTGCGACCCAGCGGCGCGTTGTAGGGAACGCCGTGGAAACCTTCGATGACCTGAGGGCCCGACGCGCCGACACCGAGCACGAATCGGCCGTCGGAGACGAAGTCCAGACCGGCCGCCGTCATGGCGGTGAGCGTCGGTGTCCGGGTGAACAACTGGAGGATGCCGGAGGCGAGTTCGACCCGGGAGGTCTTCGCCGCCAGATAGCCGAGCTGACTCACCGCATCGAACGAATAGGCCTCGGGTACGAACACGATGTCGAGGCCGGCCTTCTCCAGGTCGGCCACCTCCGCCGCGGTCTCCGCGAAACCTCCGCTGTAGTTCAGTCCCATCCCGATGCGCATGCGCCACCTTCGTCCCTGCTGCACACCCCCGTTCGGGGGCGCGATCGTCCATGTGCCCCGCACACTACCGCCGTCAGGAGGTGACCGGTCGCACCACCATCACCGGGCAGCGCGCCTCGCGCATGAGCGCGTTTCCGGTAGAACCGAGCACCATCCCCTTGAAGCCTCCCCTGCCGCGAGTCCCTACCACGACGAGCTGGGCTTTCTCGCTCCAGGACTGCAGATGGGCGCGGGGGCCGTCGACGTAGACCTTCCGATGGACCGTCACGTCCGGATAGCGCTCGCCGTAGCCCGCGAGGCACTCGGACAGCAGGGAGTGCTCGTACTCCTCGAACGCGCGGGGATCGAAGTCGAGGGGCGACTCGTCGATCTCCCCGACTTTCAGGTCGCTCCAGACGTGGACGGCGACGAGGTCGACCCTGCGCCAGGATGCCTCCTCGAACGCCAGATCGACCGCTTGGCGGCTCGCGGGGCTGCCGTCCATGCCGACGACGACGGGTCGCTCGTCGGGGACGGGCCCTTCCGGTCCCCGCACCACGACGACCGGGCATTCGGCATGACCGGCGACGGAGACCGGGGTGGAACCGAGGAAGGCCTCCCCCATCTTGGTGCTGCCGGTGGCCCCGAGGACGATCATGCGCGACGTGCGGGACAGTTCGACGAGCCACTTGGCGCTTCCGGTGAGGGCGAGCTCGGCGGTGATCTCGAGGTCCGGCGCCACCGCCTCGGCGGTCTCTGCAGCCTCCTTCAGGAGTGCCTGAGCCTCGGCCTCGCTCCATTCGAAGACCTGCGAGGGGCGGAAGAAGGGAAGTTTCGCCCAACCCGAGGGTGCGAAGTCCACCGCGTGGACGAGATGCAGTGGGATCTTCCGGCCGGCCGCGGTGGCGGCAGCCCACCTCACCGCCCGCTCGGAGGCCGGGGAACCGTCGGCACCGACGGTTATGTGGTTGTGGTCGCGGGGTGCTTCACCGAGAGGTTTCACGTCCGTGAGGCTAGTCGGATCCGGTACGTCCGGATACGGACTTTGGTCATCACATCGGGATTCCTTCGGTGGCAATGCATTCCATCGACAGCGATGTGCGTCACATAAAATTGTCATCGCGAATGCGAATTTACTAGCGTAGGGCCATGCAACTCACCCGGTTCACCGATCTCGGACTGAGAGTTGTGATGCATCTCGTCGCCGGCCCGGCGGGGAGTATGCCCGGTACCAGAACGATTGCAAACCAGCTCGATCTGTCGTACGCACATACGACGAAGGTCGTCGCCCGACTCGGCGAGCTCGGGGTGGTGGCCACCCGCCGCGGACGCGGCGGAGGCCTGACCATCACCGAACTCGGCCGCACGGCGAGCCTCGGATGGCTCACCCGAGCCCTCGAAGGTGAAGAAGAAGTCGTCGAGTGCGAAGGAGCGAAGCCGTGCCCCCTGCGTCACGGCTGCAACCTGCGCTCGAAGCTGCGTACCGCACAGGACGCCTTCTACGCCGCTCTCGACGACGTCACGATCGCCGACCTGGCGACCCCTGACGCCGGTCCGGTCCTGCTCACCCTCGAACCACCCACCGGCCGCTGACCCACGGCGAGGCTGCCGGTGCAGCCCGTCACGACACACACGAGGAGACACACCATGCCGCTCTCACCCGAATCCAAGGACGTCATCGCCGCGACCCTCCCGGCGGTGGGAGCCGCCATCGGCGACATCACCCCGTTGTTCTATAGCAAGATGTTCGCCGCCCATCCCGAGCTCGAACGCGATCTGTTCAACCGCGGCAACCAGAAGCAGGGTGAGCAGCAGAAGGCACTCGCCGGATCGATCGCGGCCTTCGCGACGCTCCAGCTCGATCCCGATCCCGCCCGTGTCGAGGCGATCCTGTCCCGCATCGCCCACAAGCACGCCTCGCTCGGCATCAAGCCCGACGAGTACTGGATCGTCCACAAGCACCTCTTCGAGGCGATCGTCGAAATCCTCGGAGAGGCAGTGACTCCGGAAGTCGCGAAGGCGTGGGACGAGCTGTACTGGCTGATGGCCAATACCCTCATCTCGATGGAGGCCGATCTGTACCGGGCCGCAGGTGTCGAGGCCGGCGACGTCTGGCGCACCGTCCGCGTCGCCGACCGCGTCCACCAGTCCGCCGACACCGTCTCGTTCGTGCTCACCTCGCTCGACGGTTCCCCGCTGCCCACCTTCCGTCCGGGCCAGTATCTCTCGGTCGGCGTCCGCCTCCCCGACGGCGCCCGCCAGATCCGTCAGTACAGCCTGTCGAGCGCACCCGCGAAGGGCGACTGGCGTATCACCGTCAAGCGGGTCCTGGAGACCACCGCACCCGACGGCACCGTGCTTCCCGCCGGTGAGGTGTCGAACTTCCTGTACAACAACGTCTTCGAGGGCGACGAGCTGGAAGTCACCACTCCCTTCGGCGATCTCGTACTCACCGAGGACGACACCCCGATCCTGTTGGCGTCCGCCGGCATCGGATGCACCCCGATGATCGGCATGCTCGATCATCTCGCCGGCGTCGGCGACGAGCGTCCCGTCGCGGTCCTGCACGCCGACCGCTCGGTCGCGAGCCACGCCCACCGCCGCGAGCTCGAGACGCTCGCCGAGAAGATCCCGTCGGCCCAGCTGTACCGCTGGTACGAGGACCTCGGCAACCGCCGGCCGCTCGAGACGGTCCGCGTCGGACGTGCCGACATCTCCGATCTGCCGCTCGATCCGAAGACCCAGGCCTACCTGTGCGGCCCGCTGCCGTTCATGCTCTCGCTGCGCGAGGCCCTGATCGAGCGCAACGTCCCGGCCGAGAACATCCACTACGAGGTGTTCGGACCCGACAGCTGGGCGCCTGCCTCCTGATCCGACCCGATCCGATCGCGGTGCCCCGGCCGAGTCTGCCGGGGCACCGCTGCATTCGCGGCTAGGCTGCACCCATGGACTCCGCCGCGGCTGTTCGCCACCCGGCCCCGTCCCCGCGTAGCCGATTCCAGGCACTGGGTAGCAGTGTCCTCGCGCTGATCGGAGTCCTTCTCATGGCGGGCCTCGTTGCGCTGTTCCCCGGGTCCGACGAGCCGCTCGGAACCGATGCACCCGCCGACGTCTTCAGCGCCGCCCGCGCCGGTGAACACATCGACGCGATCGCCACCGGCCCACGACCGCCCGGGTCGACCGCCCACGCCGCCGCCCGCGACCATCTCGTCGCCGTCCTCGAGGATCTCGGGTGGTCCACCCGCGTCGACTCCGGCGTGGGATGGATGGCGCGGTCCGGTGAGGCGACCCAGCGCGGCGCCCGCGTGCAGAACATCGTGGCGACCCGAGCCGGTACCGATCCCACCGGCACCGTCGTGCTCGCCGCGCACTACGACACGGTCCGGGGCTCCCCCGGCGCGAGCGACGACGGGATCGGCGTCGGCACGGTCCTCGAGGTCGCCCGTGCCATCGAGTCCGGTCCTCCCTCGCGGAACGACGTCGTCGTCCTGCTCACCGACGGTGAGGAGAACGGTCTGCTCGGCGCCCACCGGTTCGTGGGCACGGAGTCGGTGCGGGCCGGTCCCGTCGTCGTGCTCAACCACGAGGCGCGCGGAAACGCCGGTACTCCGACGACCTTCCGGATCACCTCACCGAACGGCGTCCTGATCGACAGCCTTGCGGGAGCGCCGGGAGCGAACGCCGACTCCCTCACCGAACTGATCTTCGAGGCACTGCCGAACGACACCGATTTCCGACGCTTCGCCGAACACGGCCACCACGCCCTCGACACCGCGATCTCCGCGGGCTCGGCGTACTACCACAGCCCTCTCGACACCCCCGACCGTCTCAGCCGGACGTCGCTGCAACACATGGGCGACACCTCCCTCACGACCGCCCGCACGCTCGCCGGATCCGATCTCACGACCGTCGACGACGGCGGCGACCAGGTCGTGACGACCGCGCCCTGGGGACTTCTCCACATTCCGCGCTGGGCCGAGATCGTCGGGGCGATCACGCTGGCCGGAATCGTGGGGGCGATCGTCGTACTGCAGGTGCGCCGCGGCGAGACGTCTGCCTGGCAGGTCGGCGCGGCCGTGGCCGTGGCCCTGCTCGCCGCCGTGCTCGCGGCGGGCGCGGCGTGGCTGCCGTGGTGGATCGTGCAGACCGTCGATCCGGGCATGGCCGCGCCGGTCGCCGACGAGCCCTACCGGCCGGGTGTCTTCCAGTTCGCGGCGGTCGTCGCGGCCCTCGGCGTCCTGCTGGTCGCGCGATCGTGGTGGGGTCGCGGCCGTCCGGCCGCCGCGCTCACGTGCGGAGCGTTCACGCTCGTCGCGCTGCTCGCGCTCGCCGGCATCCCCTTCGCCGGTGTGCCTCTGACAATGCTCGTACTCATCCTGCCGGCGGCGCTGGGTCTGCTGGTGGCGCTGCTCCTTCCGCAACGCGACACGGTGTGGCCGCTCGTCGCGATCACGCTGGGCGCGCTCGGGTCGCTGATCTTCGGCCTGCCCGCCGTGTTGGTGTCGTTCGACGCCGGACTCCTCTACGGGGCACCGGTGGCCGGTCTGTTCGTCGCATTCACGTTCGCCGCGGTACTCCCGCTGTGCGAGCCGTTCGCGTCGACCACCCGCGGGCTCGTCGTCTCCGCGACCGGCACGATCGCGATCGTCGTGGTGGGCACGCTGCTCGCCGGCTACTTCAACCGGGACGGGGCGACCGATCCCCGGCAGGAATACCTTTGGTACTCGCTCGACGCCGATCGGGGTGCCGCGGTGTGGGGATCGCCGGACGGCCCGAGATCCGACTGGAGCGAAGGGCTGCTCACCACCGGTCCCGAATCGCTCCCCACCGCCTTCCCGTGGCGGGAGTACCGGCCGATGTACCACGGGCCCGCTCCGGTCGCCGACCTCGAGGCGCCCGAGGTCGAGATCCTCGAGGACACGACCGGCGGAAGCGCCCGGAAGATACGACTGCGGTTGAGCTCACCGAGGAACGCCCAGGCTGTCGGGTTGTGGATCGACAACACCACCGCCCACGTCCACGGCGCGACGGTGGACGGCTTCCGCGCCGAACCGTCCGACGACTTCGGTTTCCTGTTCTGGGCTCCCGGCGCCGACGGGATCGAGGTCGAGCTGACGTTGAGCATGCTCGAGAGCCGCCTAGGCGTCCGCGTCGCCGATCTCGGTGACGATCTCGGCGAAGTAGCCGGCTTCGAGCCACCCGCGGATCGCGTCGTCGTCCAGCCGACGGTGGCCGTGACGCGGACCCTGCAACTGTAGGGCCGTCACTCCCACTCGTGAGCGGGAGTACCCGAGGCCATGTTCTGCACGTAGTCCTTCATCATCCCGAGCAGGGCGGTGCGACGGTTCTCGCCGGCAGCCTCGCGTCGGGCCACCTGCCGTCGTTGCCACGCCGCCCCGGTCTGCCGAGTCAGTGCACGCCCCTCGACGATGCCGAGATAGCGGTCGCGGACCGCCGCCGACAGTCCGTATGCCTCGAGGCCCTGGTGCGCAAGCGGCAACAGGCACCGCAGCACGAGTTCGTCGGCGCCGACCCATCCGGTGCGCGGCCAGTACAGCTTCGCGTCGAGACCGAACTTCGCACCGAGCACGAGGTTCCGCTCGGCGGCGTCGAAGCTGAGGTCGCGCCAGAGCGGCTCGTCGGCGTCGGTGAGGGCGCGCAGCGTCCCGTAGTAGAAGGCGGCGTTGGCCATGGTGTCGAGGACGGTCGGTCCTGCCGGGAGCACACGGTTCTCGACGCGCAGGTGCGGATGGCCGTCGCTGATGTCGTAGACGGGCCGGTTCCACCGGTAGATGGTGCCATTGTGCATCTGCAGTTCGCGCAGTTCGGGAACCTGCCCGGCGTCGAGTTCGGACATCGGATCGACGTCCGAGACCTCCGGCAGGAGCGCTGTGAAGTAGCGGGAGTTCTCCTCGAACAGGTCGAGGACGGAGTCGATCCATCGCTCACCGAACCACACGCGGGGACGGACGCCCTGGTTCCGCAGTTCGAGCGGGCGTGTGTCGGTGGCCTGCGCGAACAACGGGATCCGGCTCTCGTGCCACAGCGCCTTGCCGGCGAGGAAGGGCGAGTTCGCCGCGAGCGCGACCTGCGCTCCGGCCAGGCACTGGGCGGCGTTCCAGTGCGTCGCGAAATCTTCGGGGGCGATCCGCAGGTGCAGCTGCAGGGACGTGCAGGCAGCCTCGGGGACCACCGAATTCATGTCTGCACGAAGGGTTTCCACGACATCAGTGCCGGGCAACGGCACACCGTCGAGATCGAGTTCGATGTCCTCGCCGCGCGCCGCGAAGATCTGCTCGTTGAGCGCTTCGTAGCGGGGATTGGCGGTGATCCGGCCCCGTTCGAGATCGTCGAGTTCGAGCGTGGGCAGCATGCCGATCATGACCAGCTGCGCGTCGTGCAGGTGCATCCGCTCGTCGGCGCGCCGCAGCGACGACCGCAGCGACTCTTCGAGTTCGAAGGGTTCGTCGCCGGTGAGACGTCGTGGCTCGACGTTCATCTCGACGTTGAACTGGCCGAGTTCGGTCTGGAAGACCGCGTGATCGTCGATCGCCTGGAGTACCTCGAGGTTCGACATCGCGGGCGACATGTCGTCGCGGACGAGGTTGAACTCGATCTCCATGCCGAGATGCGGTTCGGGTGACGAGTGCACGTCGACGAAGACGTCCTCTCGAAGCATCCGCTCGAGCGCCTTCATGCAGTCGCGAACCTTGCTCCGGAACATCCGCCGGTCTTCCCCGGTGAACGAACGAGCGGATATCTCAGCTCCCAATGGAACCCCCGGGTCGGCGCGCGGTCTGTCGAGCCAAGCCTAGCGCGCGCTCATGCTGGCGGTGGGATCGACGGCGTGCCGTCGGGTGGGATCGAACACTGCGGTGGGATCGACGGCGCGCCGTCGGGTGGGATCGAACACTGCGGTGGGATCAGACGGCGCGGTAGCCGCCCCAGTCGGTGACGACGCCGCGATCGCTCAGCCACGCGTTGGGGTTGATCTTGGTTCCTTCGGTGTCCCAGACCTCGAAGTGCAGGTGCGGTCCGGTGGACCAGCCCTCGTTGCCGACGGTGGCAATCTGCTGGCCGGCGTTGACACGCTGACCGGCCGAGACCTGGTAGGTGCTCACGTGACCGTAGACGGCGGTGGTGCCGTCGTCGTTGAGGACGCGGACCCACTGGCCGAAGCCGGAAGCCGGTCCGGCGTCGAGGACCGTGCCGTTGGCCGCGGACTTGATGGGCGTGCCGATCGGAGCGGCGATGTCGATGCCGCCGTGGTGGGCGCCCCAGCGCGGACCCCAGTCGGAGGTGAGGGTGCCGGAGACGGGCTGGACGGCGGAGGGAGAAGCCGGGTTGAGCTGGTCGAGCCAGCTGGGACCCGAGAACTGATCGAGGAAGCCGGTGACCTCGGCCGGAAGCTCGGGTGCGCCCTGCTCGGCCGGGGTGGTGATGCCGGGGATGGCCGGGATCTCGACACCCTCGGGCAGCAGGCCCGCGGGGAGCTCGAAGGGCAGGCTGGGCGCGGGGGCCTCGGCCTGGACGTGGTCGTGGCCGGGATGCGCGGCAGCGGTGCCGGCGCCGATCTGCGAGCCGACAGCGAAGAAGGCACCCGTGGCAGCGGCGACGGTGGCGGCCTTGACCGGAGCGGACGTACCGGTGGGCTCGACGCGGTGACGGCCCTTGCCGGAGAAGGGCGCGCCAATCGTCTCGAGGTCGAATGCTGCGTCTTCGCGCGTGCGCTGATGGCGTCCCACAGTATGTCCCTTGTTTCGTCCCGACTTCGACCGGGTATCCCCGGCCGCACCTGGCGACCCAAGGTAACAAAACGGTATAGGGAAAGGCCAGTGTTACCTTTCCTTGATCTCAATCGGCGGGAACCTGCAGGTCATACGCGCCACCTCGAGAGCCTCGGGAGCGGGCGCTTGGTTACGGCGCATGCCCGGCGGCTACACTCACAACGCGCCAAGGTCGGCTCCGCCCGGCCGGACGCCTCCGTAGCTCAGGGGATAGAGCACCGCTCTCCTAAAGCGGGTGTCGCAGGTTCGAATCCTGCCGGGGGCACACATCGGGTTCCGCTCGCATCCGCAAGCACTGGCGGACCCACTCCCTCGAACAGCACAGGCATCGTCCTGCCCACGCATCACGGTTCGATCTAGTCAGCCATCCACCGTCCGCGCGACAGTTAGCATCCACAACGACGCCGCTCGACGACGACGGAATTCGAGGACCCCACATGGACATTCGGCCTCGTGCCCGACATCTCGCCGTGATCGTCTCGGCGGCGGTCCTCGGATTGTTCGTCACTCCTGCACCCGCGGTCGCCGGGGGCGTCTCCGGCCTGGTCGAAGGACCCGCTCATCCCGTCGGGGCGGGCAACGCCCGCACGTACGTCACCGTCGACGAGGAGGGCACGCCGGCCACCATCGGGGTGCGACTCGACGCGGCCGCACTCGACGACCTGCCCAGTGCGCTGCTGCCGGTCACCGAGGCGTACGTGCTCGAGTTGCCCGAGGAGGCGTCCGCCACCGCGTTCGACCACGTCACCGTCGACTGGAACTCGCACGGCCACGACCCCCAGCACGGCTTCGACGTCCCGCACTTCGACGTCCACTTCTATCTCCTGGATCGGCCCACGGTGGAGTCGATCCATCCCTTCGCCCCCGGCTACATCCCGGCCGCGGCCCGCGTGCCCGACCCGCGTTACGTGCCGGAGGGGTACGCACCGTCCGGGGATCCGCTGACGTCGACCGTCGCGGGCATGGGACTGCACTGGGTGGACACCACCGAGGCGGAGCACGATCCGGCGGCGGGACACCACCTCACCGAGACCGTGCTCTACGGCACGTGGGACGGACGGCAGGCGTTCATCGAACCCATGCTGAGCCGGGAGTGGCTCGCGACGCGGCCGGCGCACCACGAGGAACTCCGTCTGCCCGAGGCGTACCAGCGCGAGGGCCTCTACCCCACCACCTACTCCGTGTGGTGGGACGAGGCGTCGCAGACGTACACGGTCGAACTCGGTGGGCTCACGATGCGCGAGGCGTCGTAGGCCGGTCGGTCGAGCGGGGACTCAGTCCAGCGGGGAGACGCGGATGAGGTTCCCGTCCGGGTCCGAGACCACGAACGTCCGCCCGAACACCTCGTCGTGGGGCGCCTCCACGACCGTCACCCCCTTACCGGCCCACTCGTCGTGGATCGCATCGACGGCGGCGGTCGAGCCCGGCACCATCAGGCCCACCTCGGAGAACCGCGGCGTGTTCGCGTCCACGGTCTCCGCGCGACCCGACCACAGTGCGAACAGCACTCCCGGCGCCACTTCGAAGGGGACGTAGCGCGGGGTCGTCATCTGCGGGGTCATGTCGAACAGGTCGCTGTAGAAGCGGGTCGCGCGTTCGACGTCGGTCACGTAGATCAGGAACAGGTTGGGCGACGACACGGTCATCGACATCTCCTCGGATCATGTGTGGATGTGAAGGGCTTCGGGAACTACCGTGACACCGAAACCCGACAGTTCCTGTCGTGTTTTCGAAAGGAGATCCGCCATTCGATGAACCGGCCGCAGCGGTTGCTGAGCATGCTCGTCGTCCTGCAGGCCCGCAGACGGGTCACGGCCGCCGAACTCGCGGAGGAGTTCGGCGTCTCCGAGCGCACCGTGCTACGCGATGTGGAAACGCTTGCTGCTGCGGACCTTCCGGTGGTCGCCGAACGCGGCAGATACGGCGGCATCGTGATGCTCCCCGGCCGGCAGACCGACCTGAACCGGCTCAACGCGTCCGAGGTGGACGTCCTGCGCGCCCTGGGTGTCGACATGGGCCGGGCCCGGCAACTCGGTGTCGACGCCGCCGCCCGGGACGCCGTCCACAAACTCACCGCACGTGCCCGGCGCACGCCCGCCACCGCACGCGAGAACGACCTGCTGCCACTGACCGAGGTGGTCACCGTCGACAACCGGGGATGGTTCGCCACCGAGGACCGGGCCGACGTTGCGGCACTCACCCGCGACCTGCGGCGCGGACGGCAACTCGCCATCACGTACCGGTCGAGCGGGCACCGCGGCGAACGCGAGATCGTCGTCGATCCCTACGGTGTGCTCTCCCGCGCCGGCCGTTGGTATCTCGTGGCGGACGACGAGGGGCGACCACGACTGTTCGCACTGACCCGCCTGAGTGCGTGGACAGTGCTCGACCGGCCGCGCCGCCTGTCCCCCGGCCGCACCCTGCCCGCCCTGGCACGCGAACTCGGCGACGCACTCGAACGACGCGAGGACGTCGTCGTCACCGCCGATCTCGCGGCGAACCGCCTCGATCTCGCCCGGCGCATCCTCGGTGCCCGCCTGCGCGGGAGCACCGCAGGGCCGCGACCGGACGTCTCGCGGCTCACGGTGGCCTACGACTCGATCGACGGTGTGCGGCAACTGCTGCAGTTCGGTGAGCACATCGAGATCGTCGGGCCACCCGAGGCACGGAACCTCGTGGCGGAACTGGCCGAATCCCTCCTCCGCCGTCACACCGCGCATCGCCGCCGCGAGTGAACTCCCGCTGATCCGAACCCTGTTCCGCTCGGACCGGGCTTCCTATCGTGGGGAGATGTTCGACGCCCACCTGCACATCATCGATCCGCGTTTCCCCCTCGTCGAGAACGACGGCTATCTGCCCGAACCGTTCACCGTCGACGACTATCTCGCGCGGGTCGCGCATCTGGGTGTCACCGGTGGCGCGGTGGTGTCAGGGTCGTTCCAGGCTTTCGACCACGGCTATCTCCTCGATGCGCTCGACCGGCTCGGGCCCACTTTCGTCGGCGTCGTACAACTTCCGGCCACCGCCTCGGACGACGAGATCACCCGGCTCGACGCGGCGGGAGTGCGGGCCGTGCGATTCAACGTCCGCCGTGGCGGATCGGCCACGCTGTCCGACCTCGACCGGCTCGCCCGGCGGGTCCGCGATCTCGTCGGCTGGCACGCCGAGTTGTACATCGATTCGCGCGATCTGGCCGAGCTGCACACCACGATCGCGGCACTACCCGCCGTCTCCGTCGACCACCTGGGACTGTCGCAGGACGGCTTGCCGTCACTGTTGCGGCTGGTGGAGAGCGGTATCCACGTGAAGGCAACAGGGTTCGGGCGCGTCGATCTCCCGGTGGCCGACGCGCTTCGCGCCGTTGCCGATGTGAATCCCGGGGCACTCGTGTTCGGCACCGACCTGCCGTCGACCCGCGCACCGCGACCGTTCCGGGACAGCGACATCACCCTCGTCGAGGACGTGTTCGGCGACGAGCTCTCCGACGCGGTACTGCGCCGCAATGCTTCCGAGCTGTATCGGATCGAGACCGAAACCGCTCCTGGGTCTTCGGTGTCTCGATAGACTCACGCACGTCATCGGTGCGCGGGACGCGCCGCGGTATTCCTCGCTGCGGTCGGCTCCCGGACGTGACCTTCCCTTTCCGAGGAGCAGCACCATGCCTGCACTGCGAATTCCACGTCGAGTTCTCGCCCTGGCGGCACCCGTCGCCGCCGCAATCGCATTCACCGGTGTGGCCACCGCTGCACCCCCTCAGCCTCTGGGCACGGCGATCACCATCGGCTGCATCAACCAGGGCAGCCTGGCGTCGTTCACCTCGGTCACGGCGCAACCCGGACCGGACGAGGGCATCCCCGGCGGCCACGTCCTGTTCTCCACACGGGAGGCCCTGTGGCCGGTCCCGGCAGCGGGGCAGGTCAGCGTCGCATGGCTCAACCGCAACAACGGCCGCACCGGAATCGTCGATCTGGTCGGTACGTACCCGAACCTGTCGACCCTGGTCGACACCGGTCCGGGCGAGGTCGTGGCGACGGTCTTCGGTTCGGTGAATCTCGGCAGTGGACCGCTGTGCAACTCGACCCCCGCAGTCGGCAGCGTCGTGGTGCCGTGACGCCCGGACGAGGCATCCGGCCGAGTTGTGCCGTATGCCTCGTCACCGAGGTGGTGCCGGATGCGTCGTCACCTGGGTGAATACATGATGATGGCAACGCCGGCAAGGCACACGAGCGCGCCCGCGACATCCCACCGATCCGGCCGGAAGCCGTCCATCACCATGCCCCACACCAGGGAACCCGCCACGAACACACCGCCGTACGCCGCGAGGATGCGACCGAAGTTCGCGTCGGGCTGGAGCGTGGCGACGAAACCGTAAGCGCCGAGAGCGATCACGCCCAGGCCCATCCAGATCCAGCCGCGGTGCTCACGCACGCCCTGCCACACCAGCCACGCACCGCCGATCTCGAACAGGGCGGCAACGGCGAACAGCAGCAACGACTTCAGCACGGTCACGAGGTGTGACTCTAACCCTGCGACGCCTTGCCCAGCTCGATGCGGCGCACGGAGTCCCCCCGCACGAGGATCGTCACGAGGGCCCGGCGTCCCGGAGGCAGGACCCGCACCGTGACGGAACCGTGTGAGACCGAGTCGAGTTCGTCGGCGACCGCGCGGCGGAGGCGGGCCTGTTCGTCCGGGGGCACCCCGTCCAGGCCGTGATCGTCGAGCATCACCACGTCCACGCCTCGTCGGCGCGCGGCGTCGGCCGCCTCGACGACCTGCGGATCCTGCAGGGCCGGTGCTCGAAGCCCGTCCCGCAGACGTGCTTCGAGCAGCACACCGGCGCGTCGCTCCCCCGCGTCGAGCATCTCCCCGGTCGCGATGCGTTCGAGCAGGGGCCGGGCCAGGGAGTCGAGCCGGTCGAGCTGCGCGTCGCGCTCCTCGAGCGCTGCAGCCGAGGCCGCCTGTTCTGCGCTGCGCTGCAACGACATCGCACGCAGCAGGTAGATGGATCCGGCGAGAGGTCGCAGGGTGAAGGCGAAGAAGGTGGACATGAGGACCGGGGCGGCGTTGACGAGCGACAGCGACAGGCCGGAGCCGATCCCCTGTCCGGTGGCGTAGGTCCAGAAGGTCGCGGTCGCGATCATGCAGGCCAACCCGATCCACGCCGCGAAGGTGCGACCGCGCACGCACATGAAGGTGAAGACGACCGTGGACATCCCGAGCGGCCAGGTCGCGATGCCTCCCGGAGACGGCACCGGCAGCACCGAGAACACGAGCGCCGACGAGACCGTCCCGGTGGCGGCAAGCAGGATCGTCGCCGGCATCGGCAGCGGGTCGCCCGGAACGGTGATGAGGGTGAACGCCGCGAACGTGCACACGAGCACGGCGAGGGCGGGAGGCCAGCTCGCGGACGTGTGCTCGGCCCCGAACGCCGCCAGCACGAGGCAGACCAGGGCGTAGAGGCTCACGAGCGCACGTGCGGCCGTGGTGCGCATCCCCAGCAGGTCGCGCACGTCGCGGGTGGGTTCGGCGGTCACGGCGCGCGACGCTCGGCCGGATCGCACCAGTGCAGCGTCACCGTCGTGCCCGCGGGACCCGAGGTGATCTCCGAGTCGCCCCCGGCCATGCCGCGCATGCGTCCGTGGATGCTCGCGCGGATGCCCATCCGGTAGGGGTCGATCTGGGCGGGGTCGAATCCGTGGCCGTCGTCGCGGACGACCACCCGGACCGATCCGGGCCCGAGGTCGACGTGCACGGCCCGCTGTGTGCCCGGGCCGGCGTGGCGGACACTGTTCCGCACGGTCTCGGCCAGTGCGGCTCCGACCGCCCTGATCACGTCGGCCGGGTAGTGCGGTCCGGCATCGGCGCTCGTCGTGGTCGTGAACTCGACGTCCTCGTCGACCTCGGAGGCTGCCGAGCGGAACTGGGCTGCCACTCGGTCGGCGTCGAAGCTGCTCTCGGTGTCGTCGCCGCGCCGCAGGGAGTCGAACATCTCCAGCGCACGACGGGCCTGGGCCGCGACGGGACCGTCGGATGCGCCGCGACCCGAGGCGAGCAGAGTGGACATCACCCGGTCGTGGACGAGTGCGTCGAACCGCTCGCGTTCGACCGTCCTGGCCGCGGCCGCCGCTGCTGCGACGACGGATTTCTCCGTGGCCGCGACGGTGGAGTCGAGGACGTCGCCCGTGCGGAAGGCGACGATCGCCGCGGCGGCGAAGACCCCGCAGAACATGAGCGCGAACGCGAGTTCCGGGACGAAGCGGTATCCCGTCGTGGTGTTCACCAGCAGATAGTTGGTGGTCTGCACGACGAGCACCACCACCGTGAGGTAGGCGAGCGCCGTCCGCGGCCGCCACGCTGCCGCCGCGGACAGTCCTGCCACTCCGGGGAAGAGCGCCTGCCAGGCCGTGTTCGTGGAAACCTCACCCGTCCAGGCCGGGAACCACAGGACCGCCGCGACCAGGAAGGCGACGGCGTTGGCGGCTGCGAGTCGTCCGACCCACCGGACATCGCTCAGGAAGGTTGCCACCCCGAGCGCGATCCCGGTGCCGAAGATCGCTAGCAGTGCCGTCGGCAACCACCACCATGCCGTGAGGTGGGCCTGCGACACCGCTGTGGGGACGACGAACAGCAGGTAGAACACATAGCCCGCACTGATGAACCGGCCGAAGACCCGGTGGATCCGGTCGGCCGCGCTCATCGGATCCGTCGTGTGTCCACCCCGTGCGGTGGCAGGCCGACGGGTCACAACTCGTCGATGGAGACCACACCGTCCTGCAGAGCGCGGGCGAGCAGTGCCGTCTTCGTGGTCGCCGTACGCCCGACACGGGCGTACTTCTCACGGATGCGGACGATGTGGGTGCTGACCGTGGCTGCGGTGACGAACAGGCTCGCAGCCGCCTCGGACTTGGACTCGCAGAGCAGCCAGGCCCGCAGGATCTCGATCTCGCGAGCCGAGAGTGCGGGCTTCTGAGGCGCAGGCTTCTGTGCCGGGGAATGTTCGAGCATCGTCGTCATAGCGCGTCCCTACCGAGATGAATACATGGGATCGAACCGAGTCCCCCGACGAACTCCGTTTCGAGTGCCTACAACTTAACGGTTGAAACCGACAACTACCCAGACAGATTTTTCTCTGCCCAAGAAAATATGGGCATCGGTGTTTCGCCTAATTACCGGTGCGCCGGCCGTCGTGTCCGATCTCGATTCGGCGCACATCCTCGCCCTTCACGAGCATCGTCACCATCGCCGCGCGGGCCGGCGGCAACACACGCACGGTCACCGACCCTTCTCTCACCGAATCGAGCGCGTCCACCACCTCCCGGTAGACGGCGCGCCGAACCTCGGGAGATGCCGAGTCCATGGCGTGGTCGTCGAGCATGACGATCTCGACGCCGCGCCGGCGGGCCGTAGCGGCGGCCCGGTCGACCTCGGGTACCTGGAGTACGGGAGCACGCAGACCGTCGCGCAGTCGTGCCTCGACGAGTCCGCACTCGATCCGTTCGTTCTCGTCGAGGGGTTCGCCCGAGACGATCCGCTCGAGCAACGGACGCGCCGACGCGTCGAGGCTTCCGAGGCGGACGTCACGTTCCTCCAGAGCCGCGGCAGCCGCGGACTCCGCCGCGATCCGCTGCATCGACCGGGCGCGCAGCAGGTAGATCGACCGCGCGAGCGGGCGGATCGTGTAGGCGCAGACGGTGCCCATGAGCACCGGTCCCGCACTCGTGATCGTCAGGCCGAGCCCGTAGCCCATCCCGGGGCCCGTGAGATGCGACCACAGCGCGGCGACGACGAGCATGAGGAGCATCCCGCACCAGGCGTACGCCGTGCGTCCCCGCACGCACATGAACACGAGGATCGTCGTGGACATCCCGAACGGCCACAACTCGATGGGGTGCGGCGCCGGATCGGCGGGCACCACCCACAGCACCGACGCCGACGCGATCGCGCCCGAGAACGTCATCGCCAGTGCGGGTCGCACCGGTAGTGGGTCCCCCTCGACTGCGACGAGCGCGTAGGCGGCGGCCACACACACGATCACGGCGATCGCGAGGGGCCAGCGGACCTCCGCATGGGGCGCGGTGTTCAGGGCGAGCACCACGCAGGTCACCGCGTACAGGACGGCGAAGGCCCGCGCGGGCCTGCTGTGCATCCGCAGCAGATCGGAGACGGTCGAGTTCGCAGTGTTCATGCGGCCGGATCCCGCCAGTACAACAACACCCGGGTCCCGGCCCCCGGCGCGGACTGCACGACCGCCCGGCCCCCGGACACCCGGCGCATACGTCCTCGGATGCTCACTTCCAGACCGAGCCGGTGCGGGTCGACGGCCTCGGGTTCGAAGCCTCTGCCGTCGTCCACGACCTGCACGGAGATCCATCTCGGTGCCACGTCGACCTCGACCGTGCGGGACGCGTCCTTTCCGGCATGCCGCACGCTGTTGCGTACCGCCTCAGCGAGGGCAGCGGCGGTCGCGCGCGCGGGTTCGGGTGGGAACGCAACGTCGCCGGATCCCGGGGCGACACGGCCGGTGAAGACGACATCCTCGTCGGCCTCGGTCGCCGCCGATCGGAGCCGCGCCACGACCGCGGCGGCGTCGAGCGCCGACTCCCGATCGGTGCCGCGCCGCAACTCGTCGAGTTCGGCGACCGCTCGTTCGGCCTGCTCGACGAGCGACTCTCGGGGTGCGTTGCGTGACACCGCCAGCAGGGTGGACATCACGCGGTCGTGGACCAGGGCATCGAACCGTGCGCGCTCGGCGTTCCGTGCTTCCGCTGCGGCCGCGGCGGCCGCCGTGGCCTGGGTGGCAGCGATGGTCTCGTCGAGGGTGCGGCCGGTGCCGAGTCCCACCACCGCGGCCGCGAGGAAGACCGTGCAGAAGACGAACGCGAACGCCAGGTCGGGTGCCAGGAAGTATCCGAAGGGGGCGTCGCGGGCGAGGTGATTCGCGCACTGCGCGAGCAGAACCACGAGGATCATGTGGACGAACGCCCGCCGGGGTCTCCACGCGACCGCCGCCGCGAGCGACGCGAGGCCGGGAAAGGCGGTGAACCACAACGACTGGTCCTGCGGGATCTGCGTCCCGTTCCACGCCACGAACCACAATGCGACCATCACGACGTAGGCGAGCGCATTGACGGTCGCGGTCCGCTGCATCCACACCGTGCCGCGGAACGAGGCGAAGCCGAGCGCGACCCCGGATCCGAACATGAGGACGGCCGCGGTGGGAGTCCACCACCACGCGACGAGTGCCGACACTTCGAGGATCTCCGGCACGAGCAACGCGAAGTAGCAGAGATATCCGATCGCGACGAATCGCGCGAACATCCGGAGAAGTCGGTCGGCAGCCGCCGTGCTGCGATCGTGCGACTTCTCCCCGGTGTCCCCGGCCGGCTCGTCAGCGACGGCGGACATCCGACCGTTCGGGCATCGGCAGCCACCCGTCCTCGACGGCACGTTTGTACAGATCCGTCTTCGTGGGTGCGGGACGACCTGCCTCCGCGTACTTCTGGCGGATCCGCTGCAGGTAGTCGTTGACGGTCTGCGGAGCGAGACCCGTCAGCCGGGCGACCCGGTCGAGCTTCTCCCCCGACGCATACAGTTCGAGCACTTCGAGCTGTCGCGGACTCAGGCCGACATCGTCGAGTTCGGGATCACCGTCGATCGCCGCGGCCCACTCGGTGCTGGCGACCTGCCCTCCGGCGGCGGCCACGCGGATCGCCTCGATCACCACGGCCGCGGGCTCGGATTTCCGCACCACCCCGAGCACACCGGCGCGGGCGGCCGAACGCAGCAGATACGGGTTCTCGGCGCCGGTGAAGACCAGGGTCTCGAGGCCCGCCGCGCGCAGCTGCTCGACGTTGCTCTTCGGGGAGGATCCGTCGGACAGGCGCAGGTCGAGAACGGCGAGGTCGAGGTCGGTGACCTGCTCGAGCAGACCCGAGACGGTGGTGGCGGTACCTGCGAGCTCGAGATCGGGTTGATCGGCGAGCATCGCTGCGAACCCGAGCGCGACCGACTCGTGATCCTCGACCAAACCGATCCGACGGACGACGCCACGCGAGCCCTCGGCCATTGATGCCTCCCCTAATGCCCGATCACCCGACTTCGAACGAACGTTAGCAGTCAGCGCCTGTTTCCTCTTCTCGCACCACACTCGACGCGTCCACATCGTCGCGCAGACCACGCCAGCTCGCGTGCCGCACCCGGTCTCCTTCCGTCCATCCTCCGAACCGCACCTCCCCCACGAGTTCGGGCCGCAACCACACCGCATCGCGGCGTTCGGCGGCCGGCACTTCGTTCGCGAACGGGTTCGTGCGGCTCGTGTGCCCTTTCACAGCCTTCGCCACCGACAGGAGCGTCTCGTCGTCGAAACCGGTGCCGACCTTGCCGACGTACACGAACTCACCGTCGTCGTCGTAGACGCCGAGCAGCAGGGAGCCGAAGGTCGAGGCACGGTTGCCGTTGCCACGGCGGTATCCGCCGAGCACGACGGTCTGGGTGAGCCAGTTCTTCGATTTGATCCATCCGGCGCCGCGCTTGCCCGGCAGATACACGGAGTCCCGGCGTTTGGCGACCACGCCCTCCCAGTTCTTCGCGCGGCTGCGCGCGAGAGCCTTCGAGCCGTCACCCGAGAGCAGATCCGGGACGATCAGTCCGTCCGTGGCAGCGGCGAGCGCCTCGAGGACCCGTCGGCGATCGTCGTAGGTCTTGCGCAGCAGCGACACCCCGTCGAGATACAGCACGTCGAACACGCGGTACTCGTAGTTCACGCCCCGCTGCAGCATCGAGAAGCTCGTCACCCCGGAGCGGTCGACGGCGACGATCTCCCCGTCGAGCACCGCCCGGTGACCGTCGAGGATCGTCGCGAGTTCGACGAGCTTCCGGTAGTCGCCGGTGACATCGCGACCGGATCGGCTGCGGAGCCTGACGGTGCCGTCCTCGATCTCCGCGATGGCGCGGTATCCGTCCCATTTGCCTTCGAACGCCCAGTCTTCGGCGTCGAGACCCGAGACGTCACCGGAGGTCGCGAGCATGGGCGCGAGATCGCGCGGGAAGGACTTGGACCCCGACGATCCGACGAGGGAGGCCGGATCGGCATCGGACGACTCGGTGCTCGGCGACGACTGGTCCTTCATGCGGTGCGCCAGCCACTGGTTCTTCTCGGTGCGGATCAGCGCGTACCGTCCCTCGATCCGGTCGCCGTGGAACCGCACGATCACCTCGTCGTCCCGCCACTTCTCGGTCTCGTAGGTGCCGGTGTCCCACACGGTCATGCTGCCGGCGCCGTATTCGCCCTTCGGGATCGTCCCGTGGAAGGTCAGGTACTCGATCGGGTGGTCCTCGGTCCGTACCGCGAGATTGTTGCGCCCCGAGGTGTCCGGCAGGTTCTTCGGTACGGCCCACGACGCCAGCACACCGTCGCGTTCGAGCCTCAGGTCGTAGTGCAGGCGACGCGCGTGGTGCTCCTGGATGACGAACCTGTTGCCGGGGCCGTCGTCGGGGACGCGGTCGGGTACCGGTTCCGGGGTGCGCGACGCGTCGCGCTTGCCGCGGTAGGTGTCCAGGGCGTCTCCGCCGGACACGGTCTTGCCGCCGGACCCGGCCTTGTCTCCGGACACGACCTTGTCTCCGGACACGGCCTTGTCTCCGGACACAGCCTTGCCGAGGGGCGGGTCGAGACCGGCGAGCAGGTCCCCGAACTCCTCGATGCGGGCGAGGACCTCCCGGAACTGCAGTTGCGCGAGGTCGGGGTCGTCGAGTTCGTCCCAGCTGCGCGGCGCCGCCACCCACGGCTCGTCGCGACCGCGCAGCGAGTACGGCGCGACCGTCGTCTTGGAACTGTTGTTCTGGCTCCAGTCGACGAAGACCTTGCCCTCGCGCGCCGATTTCGCCATCGTCGCGGTCACCAGGTCGGGAAGGGTGGTCTCGAGATTGCGCGCGACCTGCTTCGCGACCTTCGACGCCCCCGACGACGACAGCATCCGATCGAGCGGGACGTACAGGTGGATGCCCTTGCTGCCGCTGGTGACCGGATAGGCCGACCACCCGAGTTCGGCGACGGTGTCGCGCACGTGGCGCGCGACCTCCGCACACTCGGCCAGGCCCACGCCGGGCCCCGGGTCGAGGTCGAAGACGATGCGGGTCGCGGGTCCGGCCTTCTCTCCGTCGAAACGCCACTGGTGCACGTGGAGTTCGAGGGCTGCCTGTTGCCCGAGCCAGACGAGCCCGGCGGCGGAATCGAACAGCGGGTAGGTGACCCGCCGGTCCTTGTGATGCAGGGTGCGACGGTCGAGCCAGGCCGGTGCGTGGTCGGGGAGGTTCTTCTCGAAGAAGGACTGTTCGCCGACACCGTTCGGCCACCGATTACGGGTCGCTGCTCGGCCGACGATGTGGGGAAGCATCGCCTCGGCGACGGCTTCGTAGTACTCGACGACCTCGCCCTTCGTCGTCCCGGTGCTCGGATACAGCACCTTGTCGAGGTTGGTCAGGGTGATGCGGTGACCATCGATCGTCCGGGTCGGCATACTCCGGATTCTGCCAATCCGGGCACGTTCCGGTGGGATGTCGCACCGAGCGGTCGGGATGGTACGTCCACGAACGTCGATGCTCGGGAGCGGGTAGCGTCGAGGAATCGGAAGATGCACGAGGGTGCGTTCGGGCGGGAGGTGGGATATGACGGAGTCGCATGATCCGACTCCCGAGGCATGGGCCGCGGTGTTCGCCCGCATGGCCGGAGTGTTGCTGTCCGAACAGACCGTGGCCACCGTGCTCGAGCTGATCACCTCGCTGGCGAAGGACACACTGCCCGACACGGACGGCTCGGGAATCACTCTCGTCGACGACGAGAGCAACCGGTCCACTTCCGCCGCGACCGGAAAGATGGTCGAACGTCTCGACGCGTTGCAGTACGAGCTCGGTGACGGTCCCTGTCTGGCGGCGATCCGTGACGGCGTGCCGGTGCGCGTGGACGACTTCCGAGAGGAGCAGCGCTGGCCGGAATGGCCCAGGTGGGCTGCAGAGATGGGAATGTCGTCGTCGCTGAGCGTTCCCCTGCAGTACGCGGGCGAGATCATGGGCGCACTGAAGGTTTATTCCACACGCCCGCGTGTCTATACGGCAGACAGTGAGGACATCCTCGGCCGCTTCGCCGAGCAGGCCGCGATCCTGCTGGCGAACATGCACACTCTGACCGAAGCCGAAGCACTCAACGAGCGGTTGCTTCGGGCCCTGCGCGACCGGGACCTGATCGCTACTGCCAAAGGAATCGTGATGCTGCGCGAGAACATCGATGCCGATCGTGCTGTGCAGCGATTGCTCGAATTGTCTACACAGCGGCGCATCACCGTACGGGAGGTGGCAGCGGAGATAGTCGCGTCGACCTACAACGAAACAGTTTGAGGTCGCAATGCACTTTCTCCCCGACGGGGAACACCGTCACAGATTCCTCGCTGCGCTCCGTGTCGCCGGACTGGGTGTGGAGGAGTTGTGGCTGCGCTACTTCACCCTCGGGGGCGAAGTGGGAAGGGTCGAGATCGAGGCGTATCTGAACGGATTGTTGCCGCTTCCCTGTCTGCAGCACGATCTGATCGCCCATGCGATCAACGAACGTCTCGACGAGATCGCCCCACCGCGTGCACCGTATTCGGCCGAACTCCCCGTGTCTCTTCCCGAAGGAAACGGAGTACACGGGAAGGACGATCCTGAAGGCGTCGATTCTCACGCTTCGGGGGAAGTCGATTCTCCCGGCGCGAACGACGAGGTCGATGCGGAAGCCTCGGGAAACGACGTCGACGAGGAGCCCGGGAGATCACAGGACCCGGAGCCGGATTCCAACATATAACGTACTGACAGCACCGAAACCCTGCCACCCGAGCAGGGGGAATGGGCGACAGGGTTCGGCATCGCCTGGGTGGCCTACCTCGAATCCACCCGGCGGCGGTGATCGTCCGTGCAGGGGGTGACAGGCGATCACCGATGTTCCGAGCATACGCCGAAATGTCATCACCAGGGCCGAATGTGGGCACTCGGAGTACTGCCGGCGGGGCAGGTCGACAGATCCAACCCCCTGCGTCGGAAGTCTCGCGCCCCGCCGGCAGCGTCGACAGCGAACACATCGTTCGCTTTCGGTACAGTCTATTCGTTTTCTGCAGGATCGGCAGTAGTTCGATCGGACCACCGCGCGTCCGACCGGGTCATGCGAGGGGATCTGCCATAGACGGACCGGTACTGCGTCGCGAATCGTCCGGGCGACGAGAAGCCCCACCGCGTAGCGATCGACGCGACCGTCTCACATTGTGGGTCGGCGGCCTGCAACTCCCGATGAGCCCGCTCGAGACGCACCGAACGAAGGTATCGGGTGGGCGTCGTATGGAGGTGGCGCACGAAGTCGTACTGCAGAGCTCGGGCTCCGACCCCCGCAGCAGCCACGATGTCCGCCAACCTGATGGGACGAGCCGCTTCGGACTCGATGAAGGCGACGGCCTTCCGTAGACCGGAAGGCGCGGACGCGGCGTCCAGCACCACTCGGATCTCGGGGGGTTCACCTGCTCGACCCGAAGTGAGCACGTCCTCCGCGAACTGCGCCATCGACACGGCGGCGTGACGGGAGGCCTGGAGCAACGTCTCCTTCGCCTGCTCGGCATCGAGTCCGTACCGCTCCATCAGCACGCCCGTGGCCCGCTCGATTGCGGCTCGGAAGGCCCACACCTGCTCCTCGGTCGGAGTCGCAGCATGAATGTGGGTCTCCTCCGCCCTCTCGTTCGCCCGCGTGTCCATTACTCGATCACACACCATCCGAGCGTCCCGTATGTCAGCACACCTGCACGTTGACCGCCTGTCGTCCGAAGATCCCGTAACCGATCTCGAATCGGACCCGTTGACCCCCGGTCAGGAAGCGGTAGCCGCTCCCATCTATCTGTGAGTAGTGCACCAGGATCTCCGTACCGTCGTCGTCACGGATGAACCCGTGACCCAGACCGGCGTCGAACCACAGCACAACACCATGTTCCATTGTCGCTCCCCTGCCACCGTTCGCGTTGTCCCGACGGAGCAGCGACGCGGAAGCGTATCCCCTGCGCTCCCGAGAGCCCCTCTGCACCTGTCATTGAAACGTGCTCGGCGGGTCCGGGGAAGTACCCCCGCCGAATCGGTGACATTCGTACGATTTCTACCGATTTCCAAGCGCATCAACGTAGTTCGTTCGATGTACAGACACCGACGAACACGGGGCGCATCCGGGTTGCACGTACCCCCTGGATACATGCAGTACGCACGGCTGCGAGCGAAGATCTCACGGAAACACGACATTCCGATGGAGTGGGATCAGACGGCCGGAGCTCCGTCGACCGGATCCACGGCGTGCGCCCATTCGGCCACAGTGATCGCGCAGGCCGCGCCGACGAGAGTGAGGCGGCTGAACGCCTGAGGGAAATTACCGACCTGTCGTCCCGCCTGCACGTCGTAGTCCTCGGCGAGCAGGCCAGGAACTGCCCTTCGTCTCTGGGAAGCCCGTGGTCGGTATCCGTCGTGGAATACCGGGACACGAAGCCGTCGCGACCGAGTTCGTTCCGGATCGCGTCGATCGTGGAGGTGACCCGGTCGTCGGTCGGCGGGAGGAAACCGACGAGCGGTATGAGCAGCACGCTGGCGTCGAGTTCCGTGGAGCCGTAGAACTGCGTGAACGTGCCGCGGACGGGGTCGTATCCACGTTCGCAGATCTCGTGGTGGATCTCGTCGCGGGCCCGCTTCCACCGCTCGAGCGAAGCGTCGAGCCCGAATCCCTCCTGCACGTACGACGTTTCGAACGGTCCGGCAGAGTGCCATTGCTGTCGACCGGCCTGTTCCGCAATCGCACGTCGAATCTCGCGCTCGTCACCCAGAACATCCAGTGGCTGCTGCTGATGGGTGTCGCGTTCGTCGTCTCGGCATTCCTGCAAGTGGTCCGCGGCTACAACGCGATCGAGACCGGCGTCATCTTCACCGCCGCCACCGCCGGCCATCCTCAGTTCCTCGCTGCTGGCCGAACGGTTGGCCGCCCGGCATTCACAGCGCTCCCTCATCATGAGCGGCTTCGTCGTCACCCTCGCCGGCATCGTGGTTCTGCTCCTGCTGGTGCGTGCATGGACCAGCGCATGGGCGTTCGCCCCGGGTCTGTTGCTCCTCATCGGCGTCGGACTGGGTGCGATGCTCACTCCCTCCGTCAACGTCGTGCAGTCGGCGTTCCCGGAGGAACAGCAGGGTGAGATCTCGGGCCTGTCGCGCTGCGTGTCCAATCTGGGTTCGTCCCTGGGCACCGTCGTGGCAGGTACCGTCCTCGTCGTCGGCCTCGCCACCCCGGACCGTTCGTATGCGGCCGCGATGATCGTGCTGGCGTACATCGGGCTCGTCGGACTCGTTGCGTCCGCACTCGTTCCCTCGAGCTCGAGTGCAGCGCCTTCCGCATCCGGAGCACGGTGACGACTGCATCGGAAAGGAAAGTCGGAGACGTACCGGACGAAACATGCTCTCCGTCAACCGATGCAGTGCGTCCTCGGTACGGCATCATGTCGACGGCGGCCGAGTCGACGGTGACCGGGTGGACGGTGGCCACTGGGACGACCAGTTCTCCGGCTCGACCTCCCCGACGTCCACGTCGTGCCCGAAGAGCTCACGGGCGAGCGCACGCGCACGATCCTGTACTTCCGCCGAGGTGAGTTCGTCCGCGAGCACCAACGACAGCCTCGCCAGACGGTCGGCCGGCTCGCCGATCCGGTGTACCGTGCACCTCCAGTCGTCCACGAGCCCGGTCCCATCGCATCGATCGTCGCGTCGGAACGGTCGTAGCCACTCGCACCGGATGCCGCACTCGTATTTCAGGATCCGAGAATTCGCGCCTTCTCCCTCTCGAACTCGACCTCGGTGAGCACGCCCTGTGCCTTCAGTTCGGCGAGGTCCTTCAGCGCGGCGATGCGGTCCGTTCCACCCGGAGGTGGGGCGGCCGGAGGAGGCGTGGGCACGGGTTCGGGTTCGGGCGCGTACTGCGCCGGACGACCGTAGACGGCCTGCCCCTGCGATGCCCATCGCTCTCCCTGCCGACGGGAGACGCGGTTGGAGACTGCCGTCGCCGTCCCGGCTACGACTGCGGTGCGAGCCACCCCGCGGAGTAGTCCTGGCATGTCGATCTCCTCCTGTATTTCGTTCGCTCGACTCACATTTCGACGTCGAGCTTCTCCAGCGAAGCCAGGATGCTCTGGACCGGGATACGCCCGGACGCGACGAGTTCGGCACCGTTGCGACGCAGTGCCCGCGCCAGCGGAGCAGCCCAGGTGTTCTCGTAGACGAGTACGGCCGCCGAGCAGCCGGGTTCGAGCGCAGCCCCCGCTTCGTCGAAATCGGTGTCGCCGAGCAGGCCCGACGACGCCTCCGCGAACAACGTCACGTCGACTTCTCCTTCGAGTCCGACCTCGGAGATGTCGATCCCGGTGACCGAACCGTCGGTGTCCTTGCGGACGAACGCGAGATCGAGCACCCGGATGATGCCTTGCTCGACGAGGTCGAGCAGCAGCGGTAGCGCAGAGCCGTTCGGTGGTCGGTCGGCAGGGAATTCGATGACGAGGTAGTCGACCGGGCCCATCTCGTCTATATCCGAATCGGTCACCTGGAGCCTCGTTTCGATGAAAGATCGTTCACGGAAGCCGGGAGCCGACTTCCGTCGGTGTCGTCGAGAACAGATCCCCCTCCCGTCGAGTATGACCGCCCGACGGCCACTTCTGAAGCGAATACGGTTCGAATTCCTGTCCGAGCGATCCGCAGCGGCGCATACTGGATCCGGCCCCGAAAGGGGGCGATGCCGGGATGACCACGAACATCGGCGCGGGCGGTGAAGAGCCCCGACCGGGCCGGCTGGACGACGACGAACGCGCCGAACTCGACCGGTCGCGTGCGGAGGTCGCCACGCTTCGGGAGCGAGCCGCTGTCGGGGTCGAGCCCGTTCCCGAGCCGCGGCCCGGCGAGACACGGATGGCGCTGGGCTGCGGTTGCGCTGCTCACCGTGCTGGTCGCGGTTCTGGCCGTCCTCTCGGTCACCGCACGGTTCGTGCGCAGCGAGATCCTCGACACCGACCGGTACGTGACCACCGTCGCCCCACTGGGCTCGAATCCCGCCGTCCAGACACAGATCGCGAATTCCGTTACCGACGAGATCTTCACGCGCGTCGACGTCGAAGGACTGACGACCGACGCTCTCGTTGCTCTCACCGATGCCGTTCCGGCCACGGAGAACGCGCCGCGCGTCGACCGCGCCGTCGAGGGACTGGCACCGGTGATCACCGGGCAGGCACGAAACTTCGTCAACGAGACGGTGTTGTCGCTCGTGCAGAGCGAGCAGTTCGAGGATCTGTGGATCCAGGCCCACCGCGCCGCCCACAACGCATTGGTCGCGGTCGTGACCGGGAACGTCGGACCGTCGTCGGTGACGGTCGACGATTCGGGCACGGTGAGCATCTCGCTCGGCACGGTGATCGACAACGTGAAGGGACGTCTTCTCGACCGCGGTTTCACGTTCGCCGAGAAGATCCCGAGTGTCGACAAGCAGTTGGTCCTGTTCCGATCACCGGAACTGGTCCGGGCGCAGCGGGCGGTGAACACTCTCGACAACGTTTCGGATGTGCTGCCCTGGATCACTCTCGCCGCTCCCGCCGGCGCAGTCGCTGTCGCGCCGCCGGGCCGTCGCCTACGCGCACTCGCCTTCGTCGGCCTCGCACTGGTCGTAGGAATGTTCGTTCTGGCGGTCGCGCTCATCATCGTCCGGTCGATGTATCTCGACGATGTCCCGCCCGACGTCCTGTCGCCGGAGGCGGCAGCAGCCATCATCGATGCCGTGCTGATGCCGCTGCGGACCAGCCTTCGGGCGGTCGCGGTGCTCGGACTGGTGATCGCTCTCGGTGCCTACCTCACCAGTGGCTCGTCCTCCGCCCGGACCGTTCGGCGTGGGCTCGGCCGCAGCCTCGATGCCGTTCAGCGACTGCGACAGCCCCGTTCGCCGAATCCCTTCGAGAAAACCGCTTTCCGCGCCCGCACCGCCATCCGATCGGTCATCATCGGAGCGGCCGCACTGCTCGTGATGTTCTGGCGTTATCCCACCGGACTCGTGGTCACGCTCATCGTGCTGGGTGCGGTACTGGCACTGCTCGCTCTGGAACTGGTGATCAGGCCCGCGCGCAACCCTGGGAACCAACCGACGACCTGATCGTTGCCGCACTCGGCGGGAGCGACGTCTGTAGCGGGGAATTCGTCGTGATCACATCGAGCGCACGGGCGAGATCGGCGCGAACGGCCGGAACTCCTGATCGCTCCCCCGAACGACACCCGCGCTCGACTCGGGAACCTCCAGCCAAGCCCCTTCGAGATCCCGAAGGGGTTCGGACACCACGAAGCGGGTGTCGTCCCCCAGCTTGTACAGCACTTCCACTTCGGGATGCTGCGCCCGTATCGCCTTGATGTCGGCCGAGTAGAACAACGAGCGTGTCTTCCGCCCCGTCGAATACCGGAACACCCAGACGCAGCTGCCGTCGGTGGTGGCGATCGTTCCCTGCATGGGATTCTCGATGCCCATGCGTGCTCCGATGTCCTCCACGAAACCGACGGCCTTCGCCACGCCGGTGAACGGGTCGTCGGCGAGGCCGAAGGTGAGCGCGAGGTAGAACAGCATCTCGGAATCCGTCGATCCCCGGATCGCGTCGTAGAGACCCGGATCTACGGCCATCGCCAGGTCCCGTTTCATGAGGTGGAATCCGTGCACCGCCCCGTTGTGCATCCACAACCTGTTGTCGTAGCGGAAGGGGTGGCAATTGGTGCGCTGCACCGGAGTTCCCGTCGAGGCGCGGACATGCGCGAACATCAACGGCGTACGGATCTGCGTGGCGAGCTCGCGGAGGTTGCTCTCGTTCCAGGCGGGTTCGATGCACTTGAACAATGCCGGTCTCGGGCCTTCTCCGTACCAGCCGATGCCGAAGCCGTCCCCGTTCGTGGTAGTTGCGCCCATCTTGGAATGCAGGCTCTGGTCGATCAGGGAGTGCACCGGCCGGAAGAGCAGGTCGTCCATCAGGACGGGATCACCGGTATACGCCATCCATCTGCACATCCCTCCATTGAAGTCGTGGGATACGCCGGAATGTGAGATCCGAAGAGTTCAATTCGGCCACAATATCTTCCGCAATCGGGCGGAATCGAGGTGCGGGGGTGGCACACGCACTCCCGGACGGTTGCGGGGAACACGAACTCGTAGCGCTCCGGTGGAGATCGTGCATCGTACCGGTGTCGACAGCATCACCGACTCGCCGTCGACTCCGACCGGAATTTCCGGTACGTCCGCATGGACTACCACTTCTGTCGCCGTGCGCTGCAACAGTCCTCGGTCGTGGGTGCGGCGGAACAGGCCGACCGCCTGGCGTGCGTTCGAGACCGAGATCGCGACGACACCGAGCCGGCCGCTGTCCAGGCGGGGCCGTCGGCCCATTCCTGCCAGGTCGTCGAAGGCGTACGGACCGTTGCTGACCAACACCGCCTGAGGTCCCTCGACGGTCTCGGTGTCGATGTGCGCCCGCAGGCCCGGCCTACCCTGCTCACCGAGCAGATCGGGCAGCATCTGCAGCACCGTCGCCGTCTTGTCGGCACGGTACTGCGGACTCCGGACCACCTCCGCGTAGACACCGAAGGACGCATTGTTGACGAACGGCCACCCGTTGATCCGGCCGAGATCGACGCGCAGTTCGACCCCGTCACGGAGGGCGTCCAGACCCGCGGCGGGATCCTCCCGATCCAGTCCGAGGTCGAGAGCGAAATGGTTGCGGGTTCCGGCGCTGATCACCACGAACGGAAGTCGATGTTCTGCTGCGACCGCCGCGACCAGAGCCTGGGTTCCGTCGCCACCCGCAACACCGAGCAGGTCCGCCCCGCGCTCGACGGCCTTCTCCGCCAGTTCGGTGACATCGAGTTGCTGCGGTCCACTCAACAACGCCACTTCAGCCCCGAGTTCCTCGGCTTTGCGCTGCAGATCGAAACGGACGACCTTGCCGCCGCCGGAGCGTGGATTCATGACGAAGAAGGGATGCCGAACGGGTACGGCCGGAAAGACCGGCTGCGGCGCCGGTCGAGCATGTCGTAGAGCGCGGCGCCCACACGCGACCGCCACCGCGACGAGCAGCACCGACACGATCGCAACCCACAGGTGACCCGACGCCGCGAAGACGACGATCACGACCACCGGCGCGAGGACGGTCATGGCCAGAGCTGCCCCGCGGATCACGCCCCGGTGGGTGAGGAACCAGTAGGCCCCGGCAACGGCCAGGGCTACGCCGACCACCGCGACCAGCAGCAGTGCGACGACGCCACGCAGACCCGCCTCCGCGAGCGGCACCACGATCGCCGCGGTCACGGCGAGACAGGCCGCCCACGCCCACCACCGCGATTCGGCGGCATGCCCGCCGCTACCCGGGTCGTGATCCTCGGACATGGGCGTCGACCTCGCATTCGCGTCGAGTACCGAGCACTCGGCGACGGATCCGATCCGCGGGCGGGCCGCGGTTGTCCTTACGGGTCTACGCCTTTCCCGGGGACGTGTCCAGAGGCGTCAGTTCCCGCCGTAACGGCGCGCGAAGGTGTCGAACGACGACTGCAGGTCGCCGTGCAGGACGCGCGCAACCCCGATCCGATCGGACCGAACAGGGGCGCACCGCCGAGGTCGATCTTCATCGACAGCGTCGAACCGTCCCCGCGAGCTGCAACGGCGAGTCGCATGGAGAACTTCGTACCTCCCTTGCCGGTCCCCTTCAACACCACGTGGTGCGGCGCGTCCAGCTCGACGATGGTCCACGTGACGCGGTTGCGCATGCCCTTGACGGATACCACCGACTGCAGGGTGGTGCCCTCGGCGAGGGTGTCCGGCAGGTCGCTGCGCCACCCGTCGTGGATGCTCAGCCACTCCCCGAACGACTCGAGGCGGGAGGCGTGCTCCCACGCTGTGTGCGGGTCGAGCGGAAGGTCGGTGGACACTTCGAGTTTCGCCATGGTCCGCAACAGTAGACGGTCCGTTCCGCCGGCGGGGCGCCCCGACACGACGGTGGCCCGCCCCCGGCTCGGGAGCGGGCCACGCGGCGCAGAGGATCAGTGGGAGACGGCCTTCTCCACACCGACGCCGGTGAGCGAGCGGACCTCCATCTCCGCCTGCTTGTACCGGTCCTCCTGCTTGCGGCGTCCGACGTAGGTGCCGACGATGCCGAGCGCGAACGCGAGCGGGATGGACACGATGCCCGGGTTCGACAGAGGGAACCAGGAGAAGTCCACGTTCGGGAACATCGCCGAGGGTGCACCGGACACCGCCGGGGAGAACACGATGAGCACGAGGCAGCTGATCAGACCGCCGTAGATGCTGAACAGGGCGCCGGTCGTGTTGAACTTCCGCCAGAACAGCGAGTACAGCAGGGTGGGCAGGTTCGCCGAGGCGGCGACCGCGAAGGCCAGGGCCACCAGGAAGGCGATGTTCTGTCCCATGGCGAGGATACCGAGGACGATCGCCACCAGACCGATCACGACGACCGTGATCCGCGAGACCCGCACCTGCTCGTCCTCGGTGGCGTTGCCACGCTTGATGACACTGGCGTAGATGTCGTGGGCGAAGGATGCCGAGGCGGTGATGGCCAGGCCGGCGACGACCGCGAGGATCGTGGCGAAGGCGACGGCCGAGATGATCGCCAGGAACAGAGTGCCGCCGAGTTCGAAGGCCAGCAACGGAGCCGCAGAGTTCTCCTTGCCGGGAGCGCCGAGGATCGCGTCGGGGCCGACCATCTTCGCGGCACCGTAACCGAGCACCAGGGTGAACAGGTAGAAGGCGCCGATGAGGGCGATGGCCCAGGTGACCGAACGACGTGCTTCCTTGGCGGTCGGCACGGTGTAGAAGCGCATCAGCACGTGCGGCAGGCCCGCGGTGCCGAGGACCAGCGCGAGACCGAGCGAGAGGAAGTCGATCTGCGTCATGTTGCTGATGCCGTACTTGGCACCGGGAGCGAGCACGTCACGCTGCGCGACGGCCTCGTTCGACGAGCTCGACACCATCGCCTGAGCGTCGGCGAGCAGCTGCGAGAAGTTGCCCCGCACCGCGAACAGGACGAGCACGAACATCAGGCCCGCCCCGGCGACGAGCAGCACGGCCTTGACCATCTGCACGTAGGTCGTGCCCTTCATGCCGCCGATGAGCACGTACACGATCATGAGCACACCGACGACCGCGACGACGATCGCCTGGCCGGCCTTGCCCTCGATGTCGAGCAGCAGCGCGACGAGTCCGCCGGCGCCGGCCATCTGTGCGAGCAGATAGAACAGCGACACCGCGAGGGTCGAGAGCGCCGCCGCCATGCGGACGGGGCGTTCCTTGAGCCGGAAGCTCAGCACGTCGGCCATCGTGAACCGGCCGGTGTTGCGGAGCAGTTCGGCGACGAGCAGTAGGGCGACGAGCCATGCGACGAGGAAGCCGATCGAGTACAGGAAGCCGTCGTATCCGTAGACGGCGATCGCACCGGCGATACCGAGGAACGACGCGGCCGACAGGTAATCGCCGGCGATGGCGAAGCCGTTCTGCGGCCCGGAGAACTGGCCACCGCCGGTGTAGAAGTCGGAGGCCTTCTTCGTCGTGCGGCTGGCCTTGATGACCAGGCCCATCGTCACGACGACGAACGCGACGAAGATGGCGATGTTGAGGATCGGGTTACCGACGTCGGCCCCACTCTGCGCGAGAACGGTCACTGCTGCGGTCCTTCCAGTTCCTCGCGGATCGCGGCGGAACGCGGATCCAGCTCACGGCCGGCGAACTTCACGTAGACGGCGGTGATCACGAAGGTCGTGACGAACTGGCCGAGACCCAGGATCAGCCCGACGTTGATGTTGCCGATGACCTTCGTCGCCATGAACTCGTCCGCGTAGGTGGCGAGCAGGACGTACAGGGCGTACCAGGCCAGGAAGAACGCCGTCACCGGGAACACGAAACGGCGCAGACGGCTGCGCAGTTCCTGGAACTCCGGGCTCTCCTGCATCGTGACGAACTCCTGCGGCGTCGGTATCCGTCGCTGCTGGGGTACGCCACTCTCGCTGAGTGGTGCTGTGGTCACTACCGACTCCTTGGTCGTCGTGTGAGGTGAGGATGATCACAACGCTAATGAGACGGCTGTCACACGAACAGAGGATGCAAGAGATGGAACGACGAGGGGTGTCCTCGTGCGACGAACGGTCACGTCACCGCGACGAACGGCGCCTCTCCCCGGGTCCCCGCCCCCGGTCGCCGAACGCTCCGAGTTCGCGGTCGCGGCCCATGCCGAGCCGCTCGGGCACGTGCATGCGAGAGAAGGTCCTGCCGACGTCGCGCGGGATCCGGCGACGCGTCAGCACGCTCACCGCGATCATCGTGACGAACGCCAGCGGCACGCTCAACGCCGCAGGATAGGCAGAGAGCACCGTCGGCCACCCTGCGGCCACCGACGGATCGATCGGCAGCAGCACGGTGGCCAGGGCGGCGCCCCCCGCAACGAGACCACCGACGACCATCCCTGCCGCGGCACCGATCGCGGTGAGGCCACGCCACCAGATCCCCAGGACCAGCAGCGGACACAGCGTCGACGCAGCGATCGCGAAGACCTGCCCCACCGAACGCGACAGGTCGAGCGAGGTCACCGACAGCGCCAGCACGAGCGGCACCACGCCCGCGAGCACCGCGGCGATCCGGAAGTCGCGCACCCGTCCGCGCAGCACGTCCGTGGACAGCACGCCCGCGACACTGACCAGCAACCCGGAGGAGGTCGACAGGAAGGCCGCGATCGCGCCCGAGGCTACGAGGGCCGCGAGCAACTGCCCTCCCCAGCCGGACAGCACCGATCCCGGCAGCAAGAGCACCGCGGCGTCCGACCGTCCCGTGATGAGCAACTGTGGGACGTACAGGCGCGCGAACACTCCGAGCAGCGTCGGGAACAGATAGAACAGCCCGAGCAGCCCGATCACGGCAAAGGACGTCATGCGCGCCGCGCGACCGTCCGGGTTCGTGTAGAAGCGCACCAGCACGTGCGGCAGACCCATGGTTCCGAGGAAGGTCGCAAGCATCAGCGAGTAGACCTGGAACAACGGATGTTCGCTGCTCGCCCCCAATCCGGCCCCCGGCGACGCCCAGCTGTCGTTGTCGGTCGGCGCACCGGCCACCACCGGCACCGGAGAACCGGCATCGAGGACGAGTTCGGTGCTTGCCCCGAGGACGTGCTCTCCCGGCTCGAGTTCGAAGTCACCTGCGACCGATCGGCCGTCGATCTCCCCGGTCACCACGACCGGCAACGGCTCGGCGACCTGCACGACCACGTCGATCGTCACGTCGACGGTCGTGATCTCCGCGACGGTGGGCGGCACGGGTTCGTCGACGGCCCGGTGGTCGCCGACGAAGTGCAACGTGAGGACCAGTGCGGGCAGGGCGACCGCGGTGAGCTTGAGCCAGTACTGGAAGGCCTGCACGAACGTGATCGAGCGCATCCCACCGCCGACCACGTTGGCCACGACGATCACCCCGACCACGGCGACGCCCACCCAGTCGGGCACTCCCAGAAGGATGTTGAGCGTGAGTCCCGCGCCCTGGAACTGCGGCACCAGATACAGGATGCAGATGATCGCCACGACCATCATCGACAGCGTGCGCAGCCACTTCTCCCCCAGCCGGAACTCCGCGAAGTCCGGGACGGTGTAGGCACCCGAACGTCGCAGCGGCGCAGCGACGAACAGCAGCAGACCCAGATAGCCGGCTGTGAAACCGACGGGATACCACAGGGCATCGGCACCGAACTTCGCGACGAGCCCGGCCACCCCGAGAAAGGATGCCGCCGAGAGGTATTCACCGGAGATGGCTGCGGCGTTCCAGCGTGGCCCGACGCTGCGGGAGGCGACGAGGAAGTCCGAGGTGGTGCGCGCCATCCGCACGCCGTACACACCGATCGCGACGGTGGCGATCGCCGCGGCGACGAGACCGACGACGGTGACGACGGGAATCGATCCGCTCACGGGGTCGTCAATCGTCGGTGAGGTCGGTGAAATCCTGCTCGTTGCGTTCGGCGAGGCGCAGATACACCCACGCGATACCGAGCAGGATCGGATAACCGACCACACCGAGCAACACCCACGGCAGGCGGATCCCGAGGACCGTCACCACGGCGAGACCGGGAGCGACATGGAACAGCACCGGAATGGCGCCCAGCAGGCACACGGTGAACAGCGCGACCCGCAGGGCGAGCCCGAGCTGTGCCCGGACCAGCCCGCGGACCATCGCGTCGCCCACCTCGGTCTGTTGCTGCACCTCGACCCGGGTGCGGACCATGCGCGCCCCGCGCCGTTCGGCGAGGACTACACGCTGCCGCTGCGGGGGCGATCCGCCGGTGGTGCTCATCGCGACGTCCACGACTGCATCGGACCGCGGATGAGCCGGTCCTTGAGTTCCCGCGTGTGCCGGCGGCTGACCGGCAGTTCGACGGGCGGGGAGTTGCTGTCGCTGCGCAGGCACACGACGAGACCCGAACCCACACTGCGGATACCGGTGACGAGCGGCAGCGCCACGAGAAAGGAGCGGTGCACGCGCAGGAAGCCGGCATCGGCCCAGCGGCTCTCGAGCGTCGATATCGGGATCCGCACCAGGTGCGAACCGGTCGCGGTGTGCAGTCGCGCGTAGTCGCCCTCGGCTTCGACCCAGTGGACCGACGAGCGCGGCACGAGCGTGGTGACACCGCCGAGCTCGACCGGGATCACGTCGTCGCTCTGGCCGGTGTCGGATGCGGCCTGCGCCGCGGGTCGGCTGCGTTCGGCGATCCGCCGGACCGCTTCGGCGAGTCGTTCCTCCCGCAGCGGCTTGAGGACGTAATCGACGGCGCCGAGGTCGAACGCCGAGACCGCGCGATCGTCGTGCGCGGTCACGAACACCACGGCCGGGGACACCGCGAAATTGCGCAGGATGCCTGCGAGTTCCAGCCCGTCGAGTCCGGGCATGTTGATGTCGAGGAAAACCGCGTCGATGCCTCCGTCGCGCAGCACGCGCAGAGCGGTCGTCGCGTCTCCCGCGGTGTGGACGACGCCGATCTCCTCCTGCGCGCGCAGCAGGTAGGCCAGCTCGTCGAGGGCGGGCGGTTCGTCGTCGACCGCCAGCACGGTCAGGTTGTCTGTGATCTCGTTCACGGCGAATCCATCGTGCCATGCCCGGTGTTCCTCACGGCCGGATACCCGCCCTGAACTTCGGCACGCGCATGCTCACCCGGGTGCCGGCCCCCGGCGCGGTCTCGACGACGAGGCCGTAGTCGTTACCGAAAGCCGCACGCAGCCGGTCGTCGACGTTGGCGAGACCCACGTGCGCGGACTCGCGGACACCGCTGCCGTGCTCGCTCTCGGCGATCGCGTCGAGCGTGCCCGATCGCAGCAGGTCCGGGTCCATGCCGATCCCGTCGTCCTCGACGCTGATGACGCAGTCGGTGCCCTCGTCCGCCGCGGTGATGGTGATCGTGCCCGTGCGAGTTTCCTTGCCCGCGATCCCGTGTCGCACGGCGTTCTCGACGAGCGGCTGCAGAGCGAGGAAGGGCAGCGTCACGTTGAGCACCTCGGGCGCGATCTGCAGGCGCACCTCGAGGGCGTTGCCGAAGCGGGCACGTTCGAGCGTCAGGTACCGGTCGATGTTGCGCAGTTCGTCGGCGAGCAGGGTGTACTCACCGGCCGCGCGGAACGAGTAGCGGGTGAAGTCGGCGAAATCCAGCAGCAGTTCGCGGGCCCGGTCCGGGTCGGTCCGGACGAACGACGCCACCGTGTTGAGCGCGTTGTAGATGAAGTGCGGACTGATCTGGGCGCGCAGCGCGCGGACCTCCGCGCGGTCGAGCCGGGCGCGGGAGGCATCGAGTTCGGCCAGCTCGATCTGACTGCACGCGTACCGCGCCACCTCGGTGATCGCGCCGAGCAGCGCCGGGCCGGGTTCGACGGTCGTCACGACGCCGAGCACCCCCGCCACACCCATGTCCTCCACGACGAGCGGCTGGGCGATCAGTGCGCGGGCCGCGAGGTCGCCGTGGTCTCGTCGCAGGTCGTGGTGCCCGACGAGCACGCGACGCTTGTCGGCGACGGCACGGCCCGCGGCGGTGATCATCGCGTCCGTCAGTTCGTCGAACGGGCCGTCCCAGGCGAGCAGGGCGCCGTTCTCGTCCAGCAGCGCCACCGCGCGCGCTTCGGCCAGCAGCATCCGCAGGTGCGGAGCGGCCTCCTTCGCGGACGACGCGTCGAGCCCGGCGCGCAGGGGGCGCGCCGCGAGGGACGCCGTGTGCAGGGTCGCGTGGACCGCGCGTTCGGCGGGTGTGGTGACCACCCGCCGGGTCCACAGCACCACCGAGACCACGACCAGCACCAGGAGCAGTACCACCGCGGCGAGCTCGATCGCGATCATGCGCTCACGTTACGTCGAATCGATCGCCGTCGAGTTGCGCCTCGACAACGGCAGTCTGCTCCCGGGATGCGCGGTCAGTTCTCCCCACCGAGTCGGCCGGACAACCGGCGGAGGCGTTCTAGGCTCGCGCCGTCCAGTCCGACGATGGTGACCGTCTTGCCTTTGGCCGCGTACTTCTGCTGGATCGCATCGAAGGTCGCGACGGTGGACGCGTCCCAGATGTCGGCGGCGGTGAGGTCGACGACGACGTTCTCCGGGTCGCCGATGTAGTCGAACTGGAAGACGAGATCGTTGCTCGACGCCCAGAACAGTTCCCCCGTGACCCGGTAGGTGCACGTGTCGTCGCTCGTGAGGGTCCTCTCGACCGTGGTCATGTGCGCGACCCGGCGGGCGAACAGCACCATCGCGGTGAGCACTCCGAGCGACACCCCGATCGCGAGGTTGCCGGTGCTCACCGTGGCCACGACGGTGACGACCATGACGACGGTCTCGCTGAGCGGCATCAACCGCAGCGTCCGCGGGTGGACGCTGTGCCAGTCGACCGTCGCGATCGACACCATGATCATCACGGCGACGAGGGCGGCCATCGGAACCAGACCGACGATGTCGCCGAGCGCGACCACGAGGATCAGCAGGAACACGCCGGCCGCCAGGGTGGACAGACGGGTCCGTGCCCCGGAGACCTTGACGTTCATCATGGTTTGGCCGACGACGGCGCAGCCGCCCATGCCACCGAAGAATCCGGTCACGATGTTGGCGACGCCCTGGCCCCAGCCCTCGCGGGTCTTGTCCGACCGGGTGTCGGTGATGTCGTCGACGAGTTTGGCCGTCATCAGCGATTCCATGAGGCCGACGAGGGCCATCGCGAGCGCATACGGCGCGAGGATCCGGAGGGTCTCGAAGGTCAGCGGCACGTCCGGGAAGAGGAGGGTGGGCAGGCTCTCGGGCAGTTCACCCTGGTCCGCGACGTCCGGCACGTTCAGCGAGAAGGCCACGGTCACGGCGGTGAGGAGCACGATCGTGACGAGCGGAGCCGGCACGTCCTCGGTGATCTTCGGGAGGAACACCAGCACCAGCAGACCTGCCGCCACCAGCGGGTAGACCATCCACGGCACGTCCACGAGGTGCGGGATCTGGGCGACGAAGACGAGGATCGCGAGCGAGTTGACGAAGCCGACCATGACGCTGCGCGGCACGAACCGCATGAGCTTGGCGACGCCGAGGAAGCTGAGCAGCACCTGGAAGACGCCGCCGAGGATCACCGTCGCGATGAGATGGTCCACCCCGTACTGCTCGGACACCGGGGCGATCACGAGTGCCACGGCCGCGGTCGCCGCCGAGATCATCGCGGGCCGTCCCCCGACGATCGCGATGGTGATGGCCATGGTCACCGAGGCGAACAGCCCGACCCGGGGGTCGACGCCGGCGATCACGGAGAAGGCGATGGCTTCCGGGATCAGGGCGAGCGCCACGACCAGGCCGGCCAGAAGTTCGGTCTTCAGACGAGCAGGTGACCGGAGAGCGAACCGAACGGAGACGTCGGTGCGGGGATCGTGCGGCACCTGTTCCGGGCCGTGCGGGGTGTTCACTTGCGGAAAGTCTACCGTTGCGCCCGGTTGTCCCACCGTTGTGCACTGTCGTCCTACCGTTGTGCACTGTCTCGTCCTACCGTTGTGCACTGTCTCGTCCTACCGTTGTGCACTGTCGTCCCAACGACGGCGGCGGATGCGCTCCTCCACCGCCGCTTCGTCGATGTCCAGGCTCTCGAGCACGTCGCGGAGGATCTCGTCGTCGAGTTCACCCCGATCGCGAGCGTCGATGAGGGCCTGGCGTCGCGCCTGCAGGGATGCCCGCCGGATGTCGTCGAACAACGCGGCCAGTCGTGTTCCGGCGTCCTCCGCGGTGTCCTCGACGGTCTCCGCCTCCTGCCGGGATCGGAGTGACTTGCGTGCCTTGGCCAGAAGTCTGTCGTAGATCTCCGGGTCCACGCCGTCAGGTGGATGCGCGGCGAGTTCGGTGAGAACCCGGTCGCTCGACTCGGCCGAGATCCTGCGGGCCACGGTCATCTGTTCCTCGGTCCGCAGCCGCTCGTAGGGGTCGGTGACGTCGAGTCTGCGGATGAGCCACGGCATCGTCGCGCCCTGGATGAGGAGTGTGCCGATGGCGACGACCAGCGCGGAGATCTGGATCATCTCGCGGCCGGGGAAGGCAGCACCCGATGCGATCACCACGGGCACCCCACCGGCTGCGGCGAGGGTGACGACCCCACGCATGCCCGCCCACGACACCACGACATGTTCCCGGAAGTTCAGTTGGTCGCGGCCGAGGCGTTCGGATCCGGCGCGCCGCACGAGCGCGCGTCGCCCCCAGTGCAGCAGACCCCATGCGGGTCGCACGATCATGACGACGAGCAGGATCACCACTGCACCGAGCAACGCGAGGCGCAGGTCGGCACCGCTGTCGCGGACCTCGTCGAGGACGAACCGCAGTTGCAGGCCCATGTAGGCGAAGACGAAAGTCTCGAGCACCACGTCGACGCTCTTCCACACCGCGCGTTCCTGCAGTCGCGTGCTCACCGAGACCTCGGTGGCACGGTGCCCGATGAACAGTCCGGCGGCGACGACGGCGAGCACTCCCGAGGCGTGGATCTCCTCGGCGGCGAGATAGGCCGCGAACGGCAGCACCAGGCCGAGCACGGTCTCGAGAGGCGAGTCGTACATCCGGGCGCGGATCAGGTGGACGGCGTACGCGAGCACCAGGCCGACGGCGATCCCGCCCGCGACCTCGTAGAGGAAGAACAGGAACGGGGAGTCGGCGAGGATGTGTGTGCCGGTGACGGCCGAGATCGCCACGGTGAACAGGGTCAGGGCGGTGGCGTCGTTGACCAGACCTTCCCCGGTCAGCACCGCGATGACCCGTTTCGGCAGTCCGAGTCGCTGTCCCACGGCGACGGCACTGACCGCGTCGGTCGGTGCGACGACCGCGCCGAGAGCGAGCGCCGCACCGAAGGTCAGCGTCGCCATCATCGCGGACGCCGTCCACGCCACGACGAACGCCGTGACGAGCACGGTGTAGATGCCGAGCCGCAGGATCGACGGCAGGTACTGCCGGAAGGTGGGAACCGAGAACCGCAGGGCCGACGAATACAGCAGCGGCGGCAGGACGACCCCGAGGATGATGTCCGGATCCAGTTCGAGCCGCGGCAGACCCGGCGCGAACGACACCAGTGCGCCGACGGTGACGAGCACGAGCGGGGCCTGCAGGTCGCGTCGCGACGCGACGGCGGTCACCGCGATCCCGGCGATGACGACCAGCAGGATCCACGCGCCGTTCATCGCGACGGCACCGTGCCAGGTGTCCGGTTCACGGTGTGATGGTGACACAGCCGGCGGCCGGCCGTCGCGAACCTGCAGGTCGTTTGCACCGATCCGGCCGGGGTATGCAACCGATCGACCGCCGTGTACCCGGCCCAGCGAGGAGTGCGTGTGATCCCAGCCCGCGACGACGACGGCTATGCGGACCTGCGCACCTATGCCGCGCTGGGTGACGGTGACACCGTCGCCCTCGTCGCCGAGGACGGGTCGGTGGACTGGTATCCGGTACCGCTCCTCGATTCGCACCCGGTCTTCGCACGACTGCTCGACGCACCGGCGGGCGGTTCCATCGAGTTGCAGCCGGTCGACGAGTTCACCGTCGAACGCGCATACGTGCCGGGCACGAACGTGCTGAGCACCGTCTTCACCACCGCACACGGCCGGGTCCGGGTGACCGATTCGATCGACACGGGTGTCGCCGGGCGGTTGCCCTGGGGTGAGCTCGCCCGCCGCGTCGAAGGCCTGGACGGCGAGGTCTCGATGCGCTGGACGGTTGCCCCCGGCACCGGACTGGGCCGGTACCAGCCCTGGTGCGACCGGACCGAACACGGACCCGTCCTGCGGGTGGGGACCGTGAGCATCGGAGTGCGCACGTCCGGCACCGGCGAACCGGTGATCGAGCACCGCTCGATCGGCGGCGGCTTCGTCACCTGGGCCGGATCCCGGCACCTGATCGCCGTGCTGTCGACGGAGAACGAACCCCTGCCGTTGCCCGACGCCGACGCGATCGACGCCAACATCGACCGCACCGTCGACCGGTGGAAGCAGTGGTCGTCGCTCCTGCACTACGACGGGCCGTGGGCCGATGCGGTGATCCGGAGCGCGCTCGCACTGAAACTGTTGCAGAACCGGTCGGGTGCGATCGCCGCAGCGGCGACGACGTCCGTTCCGGAGAGCCCGGACGGCGAGAAGAACTGGGACTACCGTTTCGCCTGGGTGCGCGACGCCGCCTACACCCTGCACGCGCTGATCCGTCTCGGCGATCGCGAGGAGGTGCACGCCGCGATGAGCTGGTTGCTCCGCGTGGTGCGCGATCAGGGTGCCGACGCGGAGGTGTTCACCCGGCTCGACGGCGGAACGCCCGACGACGAACGGCGACTGGACGTTCCGGGTTGGCGCGGCATCGGCCCGGTGGTCGAGGGGAACCGGGCCGCAGGCCAATTGCAGCTCGGAATCTACGGCGACCTGTTCGAGATCGTGACCCTCTACAGCAGTGAGGGTTACGTGCTCGACAACGCGACCGCGCGTCTGCTCGCCCGCATCGCCGACCACACCTGCGATGTCTGGCAGCAGGCGGATCACGGCATTTGGGAGCTGCTCGAACGCGAGCACTACACGAACTCGAAGATGAGCTGCTGGCACGCGCTCGACCGCGCCGTCCATCTCGCCGAGGTCGGGCAGATCCCGGGGACGGCGGATCGCTGGCGGCGCGAACGCGATCTCATCCGCGACTGGATCGAGGAGAACTGCTGGTCGGACAAACTGGGTTGTTACATCGCCTATCCCGGCACCGATCGACTGGACGCGTCCGTCCTGCTCGGAGCCGTCGGCGGGTACGACCGGGGGCCGCGCATGCAGGCCACCTGCGACGCCCTGCGACGGGAACTCGGTCGCGGGCCGTTGCTCTACCGGTTCAGCGGCGCCGACAAGGAGGAAGGGACGTTCGTCGCCTGCGCGTTCTGGATGGTCGCGGCGCTGGCCGAGGCGGGACGGACCGACGAAGCCACCGAACTGATGGGCGAACTCGTACCGCTCGCCAACGACGTGGGCCTGTATTCGGAGATGATCGCCGAGGACGGCACCTTCCTCGGCAATCTCCCCCAGGGACTGAGCCATCTCGCACTCATGACGGCTGCACTGACCCTTATCGAGAAGTACTGATCGCCGATCGACCGGAGGAGCGGACAGGTATGACGCTGATAGGTTTTCACGCCTCGCACGAACAGGCGTCCCCATCCCGCCTGCTCGAGGACGTCCGGCTCGCAGAAGCGGCCGGCTTCGAGGCGGCCATGTGCTCGGACCACATCGAACCGTGGTCGCACCGCCAGGGACACTCGGGGTTCGCGTGGTCGTGGCTCGGAGCGGCCCTGGCCACCACGGACCTACGTTTCGGTGTCGTCACCGCGACCGGCTTCCGCTACCACCCCGTCGTCACCGCCCAGGCCACCGCCACTCTGGCATCGATGTTCCCGCAGCGCTTCTGGTTCGCACTCGGCAGCGGCGAGCACTGCAACGAACGCATGTCCGGAGTCGCCTGGCCGCCCAAGGCGGACCGGCAGCAACTCCTCGGCGAGAACCTCGACATCGTGCGACGCCTGCACGCGGGCGAAGTCGTCGACCACGACGGCGCCGTGAAGGTCGACCGCGGACGGGTCTGGGACCGGCCGGAGACTCCTCCCGACATTCTGCTGCCCGCACTGACTCCCGAGACGGCCGGTCGTTTCGCCGACCGGGTCGACGGTCTCGTCACCGTGAACGCCCCGCTCGAGGACCTGCGGCGGATCCTCGGCGCCTACCGCGACGGAGGCGGACACGGACGGACCGTGCTGCAGGTCCATCTGAGTTGGGCGCCCACGCGGGAGCGCGCTCGGGAGATCGCGCGGGAACAGTGGGCGACGAACGCCCTACCGCCGGAACTCATGGCAGAACTCGCCACGCCCGAGGAATTCGAGTCCCACGCCGCCGAACTCGACGACGGCGCCCTCGAGGGCGCGGTGATCGTGTCCGACGATCCCGCCGAACACGTCGACCGCTTGTGCGAATTCGCCGAACTCGGTTTCGACGAGATCTATCTGCACCATGTGGGGCCGGATCAGCGCCCGTTCATCGACACCTTCGGCGACGCCGTACTGCCATACCTGCCGTGAACGGGGCTGCCGCCCCTGCCTCGATCAGGGCTGACGCGGACCCGGTTGCGCTTCGGGTCCGGGACCACCCTCCGGACCGGGCTCCCCGCCGGGTCCGGGCTGCGCGCCCGGTGCGGGATTGTCGGTGGTACCCAGATGCTGACGGGCGGCGTCCTGCGCCTTGTCGACGTGCTGGGTGTACTTCCCGCCGGTACGTCCGTCCACCTGGTCTCCGACCTTCTCGATGAACTGATCGGCCTTGTCGGGGTTCTTCGAGGCGTAGTCCTTGCCCTTGTTCACAAGGCCCTTCACCGAATCCATGAAACCCATCGTTCGGTCCTTCCCTCGTCGGATCGCTGTGAGGTTCGGGCGCACCGATCCGTGCGCTGCGGGTCAGTGTACGCCCGGGAGCAGATCGCCGGAGGCGGCGAACAGGCGGCGATGCTCCCCGTGGAGACGTCCCGACACCCACCACAGGGCCTCGACGAGGACGACTCCGATCAGCCCACACGTCACCGCGATCGTCGAGTACGCGACGTTCGACGGATCGAGCGCGAAGAACTCCCGGGTGAACGGCACGGAGAACAGGATCACGTAACCGAGCACCGAACCGGCGAGCAGCACGATCTTCCACCACTGGTACGGGCGGGCGACCACGGCGAGCACCCACAGCGCGATGATCAGCAGGGTGATCAGGGCCGAGGTGCCGGCCTGGATCTTCTGCTGCTCGGTCTGCTCCGGGCCGCCGTAGACGAGCACGTAACAGACGAAGGTCGCCACACCGACGACCACGCCCGAGGGGATCGCCAGTCGCATCACGCGGGAGACGAAGCCCGAGCGTGCCCGCTCGTTGTTCGGTGCCAGCGACAGCAGGAAGGCGGGGATGCCGATGGTGAACCACGCCGCGATCGTCACGTGCCGGGGCAGGAACGGATAGGGCAACGGCTCGAAGTCGAACACCTGCGACAGCACACCCGACACGCCCACCAGGAAGGCGAGCAGCACCGAGTACACCGTCTTGGTGAGGAACAGGTTGGAGACGCGTTCGATGTTGCCGATGACCCGGCGACCCTCGGCCACCACGTAGGGCAGCGTCGCGAACTTGTTGTCGAGAAGGACGATCTGTGCGACCGCGCGGGTCGCGGGACTGCCCGACCCCATCGCGACTCCGATGTCGGCGTCCTTGAGGGCGAGCACGTCGTTGACGCCGTCGCCGGTCATCGCGACGGTGTGACCGCGCGACTGCAGCGCGCCGACCATCGAGCGCTTCTGATCGGGACGGACCCGGCCGAAGGTCGTCGAGCCTTCGACGACGTCGGCGAGTTCGTTCTCGCCCTCCGGCAGGGAACGCGCGTCGATGGGAGACGCGCTACCCGGCAGGCCGAGCGACGAGGCGACCGCACCGACGGCGATCGCGTTGTCGCCGGAGATGACCTTGACGTCGACCTGCTGGCCGGCGAAGTACTCGAGGGTCGGCTTCGCGTCCGGGCGCACCCGCTGTTCGAGGACGACGAGCGCGACGGGCGTGACCGTGCCGGGGGCGAGTTCGTCGTCGACCGGGCGGTCGCTGCATGCGAGGAGCAGCACCCGCAGCCCGCTCGAGCCGAGTTCCTCGGCGCGTCGCGCCGCCTCGGTGCCGGGGTCGAGCAGCACGTCGGGTGCGCCGAGCAGCCAGTTGCCGTGGGTGCCGTACGACTGGCCGCTCCACTTCTTCGCCGACGAGAACGGCGCGACCGCCGTCGGCTCGCCCCAGCCGGGGGCGGTGGGGAACGCCTCGGCGATCGCGAGGACGCTGGCGTTCGGACGCGGGTCGTCGGCCGCGAGCGCGGCCAGGGCGGCGCGGGCCTCGTCGAGGCCGCTGCCGTCGAGGGACTCGAGATCGGACAGGCGCATGCCGTTCTCGGTGAGCGTGCCGGTCTTGTCGGCACACACCACGTCGACGCGCGCGAGGCCTTCGATCGCCGGCAGCTCCTGCACGAGGCACTGACGACGTCCGAGGCGGACGACTCCGACCGCGAACGCGATGGACGTCATGAGCACGAGACCCTCGGGCACCATCGGCACGAGGGCGGCGACCATGCCGCTCAGCGCGGGGCCGAGCGACTCGCCGCTGGAGAAGAGCTGGTTGTAGATGATGAGCAGACCTGCGGGGATCATCAGGTAGGTGATGAAACGCAGGATCTTGTTGATGCCCGCGTTCAGCTCCGACTTCACGAGCGTGAACTTGCTCGCCTCTTCCGCGAGTCGCGCCGCGTAGGCGTCGCGGCCGACCTTCGTCGCACGGTAGGAGCCGGAGCCGGAGGCGACGAAGCTGCCCGACATCACCGTCGAGCCGGGCACCTTGTGCACGGCATCCGACTCACCCGTCAGCAGCGACTCGTCGAGTTCGAGACCCTGGGCCTCGACCACCTCGCCGTCGACGACCAGCTGGTCGCCGGGGCCGAGCTCGATGATGTCGTCGAGCACCACCTCGCGCGGAGCGATCGGTGCGGCGATGCCGTCCCGGCGCACGACGGGTTTCGTCTGGCTGACGATGGCCAGCTTGTCGAGGGTGCGCTTGGCACGCACCTCCTGGATGATGCCGATGCCGCTGTTCGCGATGATCAGCAGACCGAACATGCCGTCGATGATCGAGCCGGTGGCCAGCACGATCAGCAGCAGCACCCCGAGGATCGCGTTGATCCGGGTGAACACGTTGGCCCGGACGATGTCCTTGACCGATCGGGACGCGCGGTCGGGGACATCGTTGGTGAGGCCACGTGCCACACGCTCGGCGACCTGCTCGGTGGACAGCCCCGTGGCTGCATGGTCGGATGCGAGGACCGGTGCCTCGCCCGTTCCCACCACCGTCGTGGGCTCTTCTACTGCCATGACGAACCAGATTAGGGCACGAAAGCGAACAACCGGTGCCGTGGCAGGGGGATCAGCTCGACGTGAGCCACCACGGATCGACCGCGACGGACTTCGACGCATCGGACTTCGACACGTCGATCCGCTGACCCGGCATCGGCACCGCGGTGGTCACCTCCGACTCCCGCGCGGCGGGCAGCAGCCGGGTGATGGGCTCCGACCAGGCGTGGAAGGCGAGGTCGAAGGTTCCCCAGTGCACGGGGACCAACAGACTGTCGTGACGGTCGACGCCACCGAGGTCGAGATGCGTGCGCACCGCCTCCTCGGGGTTCATGTGCACGTCGGGCCATCGCTTGTCGTAGGCGCCCACGGGCAGCAATGTCAGGTCGAACGGGCCGTAGGCCTCGCCGACGTCGGCGAACCGCGGGGTATACCCGCTGTCGCCGCCGAAGAACACCCGGCGCGTCGGCCCGGTGAACACCCACGACGACCACAACGTGATGTTGCGCTGCAGGCCGCGCCCGGAGAAGTGCCGGGCCTCGGTGCACGTGATGCGCAGGCCGTCCACCTCGACGTGTTCGTCCCAGTCGAGTTCGACGATGCGTTCCTCGGCGATCCGCCAGCGGCGCAGGTGCGCGCCCACCCCGAGCGGCACGACGAACCGGACGGTCGGCTGCAGCACGGCGAGGCTCTCGACCGTGAATCGGTCGAGATGGTCGTAGTGGTCGTGCGAGATCACCACCGTGTCGAGGCGCGGCAGGGTCTGCAGTTCGACCGGCGCCGGATGCAGACGTGCCGGGCCGACAGTCGGTGAGGGTGACACGCGCTCGCTCCACACCGGGTCGCACAGCACCCGGTAGCCGTCGACCTCGACGAGGGCGGTCGAGTGCCCGAACCACGTCACGGCGAGTTCCGCCGCGTCGACCGGCGCGAGATAGGTCGACAACGGCACCTCGGTGCGAGGTCTCCCCCGCGACCCGCGGGTGAGCAGGTCTTTCGCGAAACCGCCCGCCGCCTCGGCGCCGAGCACGGACGCAGGGTCGGTGTTGTGGAAACGACCGTCGCGGTAGCGGGGCGACGCGGCGGCGTAGGGACGGATGTCGGAGACCGAGGCGCCGATGGAACCGGGCAGGCCGTTCACGGCGCGCGCGACCCACAGCGTGCCTGCTCCGGCGAGCGCTGCCGAGACGGCGGACCGGATGTTCATCGTCCGCGGAAGGTCGGGTCGCGGCGCTCGGCACGAGCGAGCCTGGCCTCCTGGGCGTCCTCGCTGAGCCACGCCGCGGCGAGTGCGGCGGTCTGCTCGGGCGTGGCCTCGTCGCGGGTGCCGTCGTCGTTGAGGAACAACTTCATCGCGTTCAGCGACAGCGGCGCGAGCTTCGCGATCTCGTGCGCCCATGCCTGCGCGTCGGCGAGGTCGCCGATGCGATTGGCGAGTCCACGCGCGAGGGCTTCCTCGGCGTGGACGGGTTCGGCGGCGAGGAAGACTGCGCGTGCCGGCCCGCCGCCGATGAGCGAGGCGAGTCGCCGGACCGTCCATCGATCCACCGAGATGCCCAGGCGCGCAGCAGGAACCGAGAATCGTGCAGTGGGCGCCACGACCCTCAGATCCGCCGCGAGCGTCAGTTGGGTGCCGGCACCGATGGCCGGGCCGTTGACGGCCGCGATCACCGGGATCGGAGCCTCGACGATGGTGCACAGCATCTCGGCGAGGCTGTCGGTGAACCCTTCGGCGTAGACGTCGCCGGAGAGATCGGCCCCGGCGCAGAAGCTCGTGCCCCGCCCGGTGATCACCACGACACGCGCGTCGTCCGCCACGGCCTTGTCCACCGCTTCGCGGATCTCCACGCACAGCTGCGTGTTGAGCGCGTTACGACGCTCTTCGCGTTGCAGTTCCACGGTCACGACGTCGCCGTCGCGGCTGATCCCGATCATGTGTCGCCCCATCCCTTCGTCACCGAACACCCCGCATCATTCCACCCTCCCCGCGAGTGTGGGCGAGGCGCCGGATCGACCAACGACCACGGCGCGAAGATGCTCGCCAGAGCGGCCGACCCGACACCCGAAAGAAGAGGCCGAAGGCCGATGGACGCCGCGACGACACCCTCACCCGAACAGCGGATCGCCGACACGGTGCTCCTGCTGTTGCGCACGAAGGGGCCGAAGGCCGTCACGATCGAAGCGGTCGCGAACGTCGCCGGCATGGCCCGGACGACGATCTACCGCCGGTACCGGGATCGCAGCGAGATGCTGAGGCGGTGATGGAACCCCTCACCCGATCGGCACCCCCGGAACCGGAGGCCACGGCCGAAGAGCTCCTGCGGTGGGTGGTGGAGCAGTCCCGTCTCTCCGTCGACGAGGGCATCGGGCTCGGTGGGCTCGCGGCGCTCGTCACCGAACAGGAACCGTGGTTCACCGAGCTGATGCGATCTCTGTTGATGCGCCACCGGCAGATGCTCGCCGAGGCCATCCGACGCCACTGCGACGACGGAACCGTCTGCGCCGATCTCGATGTGGAGACCTTCCTGGACTGCGTGGTCGGAGCCTACTTCGCCGAGCAGGCGCGTCGCGGCGAGGTGGACGAGGACTGGCCCGCTCGCATCACGCGAACCCTGCTACCGACCTTCGCCGCCTGATCCGATTTCGGTGGATCCGACCCCGCCGAGCGGGGGTGGAACCACCAAAACAGTGGAATCGAGATCAGTGGAACCAGTCGAGAATTCGGCCTCGCGACCAGCAGCGCGCCACCGCGTCCACCCGATGCTCGGCGCCCTCGTACAACGCGATGCCGACGATGCTGTGGCCGGAGGCCGGACGATCACCGAGCGTCGGGACCGACGGCGCGACACCTACACCCTCGGCCGACACCCACGCGACCGTTCGTCCCGTGGCCGCCTCACGAAGGCGGTCGACGAACGACGGGCGCCGCGGGATCGGCAGACGTGACAGAGCCCTGGTAGTCGTCACGACGACCAGGGCATCCTCGGGTACCGCCGCGATCGCCTCGGACAGCAGTTCCACGACGTCGCCGTAGAACCGGACGGGTGGGTCCTCGGCGAGCAGGGCGTCCTCGACGTCGGGGCGGTGCCGTGTCACGGCGACGCGCCTGACCACCGGAGGCATCGTCCGGTCGGGAACCGCCCCGCCGTGGACGATCGAACAACTCTCCTGCACAGGAGAATCCGGGTCGCCCAGGAACACCCCGTCGCTGTAGGTGATGCCCACGCGGTCGACGCACAGGTTCAGCGCAGCGGGGCGTCCCACGTCGATCAGACCGATCGCGGTCGCGCCTACGCGGTGGGCCGCCTCGGCGAGCGCGGGATAGAGCACCGCGTAGCGACCCGTCTCGTCGGTGGTGCCTCCCCGTCGTGCCGTGCCGGCCATGTCTGCTCACTCCTCGTCGTGGGCATCGGCACGCGGACGGCCCGGTCCGCGTATGCGCCCCACCTCGCGCGGCATCCGGCCGGCCTCGGTGAGGGCCCGCCGGAGCAGGAACTCGATCTGGGCGTTGGTGCTGCGCAACTCGTCGGCAGCCCACCGCGCGAGCGCGTCGTGGACTGCCGGGTCGAGGCGCAGCAGCACCTTCTTACGTTCGACCATGCCGCATGATCCCTACTGGTACAGCGATCCCGTGTTGAGGACGGGCTGAGCACTCTGGTCTCCACACAACACGACGAGGAGATTCGAGACCATCGCGGCCTTGCGTTCCTCGTCGAGTTCGACGGTGTGTTCGGCCTCGAGGCGGGCCAGGGCGGTGCCGACCATCGAGACGGCACCTTTGACGATCTGTTCGCGGGCGGCGATGACAGCGCCGGCCTGCTGACGTCGCAGCATCGCCTGGGCGATCTCGGGTGCGTAGGCGAGCTGGTTGATGCGGGTCTCGATGACGCGGATACCGGCGGACTGCACGCGGTCGTGGACCTCGGCCGAGAGCTTGGTGGTGATCTCGTCGGCATTCTGACGCAGCGACATCACTTCCGGCGCAGCGTCGTATGGGTACGAACCGGCGATGTGGCGGACCGCGGCCTCGGTTTGCACGGCGACGAACTCCTCGAAGTCGTCGACGTCGAAGACGGCGCGCGCGGTGTCCTCGACCTGCCACACGATGACCGCCGAGATCTCGATGGGGTTGCCGTCGGCGTCGTTGACCTTGGCTCTGCCCGTCTCGTGGTTGCGGATGCGGGTGGAGATCTTGCGGCGGGTGTTGAGCGGGTTCATCCAGCGCAGACCGGGTTCGCGCAGGGTGCCGGTGTACGAGCTGCCGAGGAGTTGGAGGACACGGGCCTCGTTCGGTTCGACGAGGACGAGTCCGGCGAGCGACACGAGGGCGAGCACCACGATGACGGCGCCGGCGACGATCAGCGGAACGGTGACATCCACTGCTCCCCAGCCGATCAGACCGGCGCCGACGGCGATTGCGACCAGAGCGGCGATCAGCACCGACCAGCCGTTGAACGAGGCACCCGGCCGCTCGACGGTCACGGGCGACTGCACGACATCCATGTTCCTACCTCCCAGGATCAAAGCGATATTAAAGTGATATCACATTTCTACGGCTGCGGACAGCGTTCCCTCCGCGCACCGGCCGCGATCGCGGCATGATGAAGGACAACGATCCGAGAGGGAGGCTCGCGATGCTCGCCGACGAGGCACTCGATGCGGCCGAGGTACAGACCGCCGATGCGGCGCCGGTCGACATCGTCGTGATCGGCGCCGGGCAGGCCGGCCTGTCGACCGCCTACTTCCTCACCCGCTTCGGAGTCGCACCCGAAACAGGATTCGTCGTCCTCGACCGCTCGTTCGGCCCCGGCGGGGCATGGCAGGACCGCTGGCCATCACTGACACTGAGCACCGTCAACGGCGTCCACGACCTGCCCGGCCTCGCGTTCGCGGACGTCGTCGACACCTCCGCGGGCGAGGTTCCGGCAGCCTCTGCGGTACCGCAGTACTACGCCGCCTACGAGAAGGAGTTCGACCTTCCCGTCCACCGCCCCACCACCGTGCGGGTCGTGTGCGACCGCGGCGAGCGACTGCGGGTCGAGACCGAATCGGCCGTCTACGCGGCACGCGGCATCATCAACGCGACCGGCACCTGGGAGCGCCCCTTCGTCCCCTGGTATCCCGGCGCCGCGCGGTTCACCGGACGGCAGCTGCACACCAAGGACTACCGAACGGCCGAGGAGTTCACCGGGCAGCACGTGCTCGTCGTCGGTGGCGGCATCTCCGCGGTCCAGCTCCTCGACGAGATCTCCCGCGTCACCGAGACCACCTGGGTGACGCGACGCGAACCTGCTTGGAGCGAGGAACCTTTCACGGCCGAGCGCGGTCACGCCGCCGTCGCTCTCGTGGAGGATCGGGTACGACGCGGACTGCCACCCGGATCGGTCGTCTCCGTCACCGCGCTCCCGCTCACCCCGCCGCTTCGGGCCGCGCGCGAACGCGGCGCGCTGGAGCGGTCCCCGATGTTCTCCGAGATCACCGAGACCGGCGTCCGCTGGAGCGACGGCCGGACACTCGACGTCGATGTCATCCTGTGGTGCACCGGATTCCGGAGTTCCCTCGACCATCTCGCACCGCTGTCGTTGCGCAACGCCGGTGGCGGCATCACGATGGACGGCCGGCTCGCGACCCGCGTCGCGAAGGATCCGCGCATCCACCTCGTCGGCTACGGCCCGTCGGCGTCCACGATCGGAGCGAACCGCGCCGGTCGCGCCGCGGCCCGGGAACTGGTCGACCATCTCACCGGCGAGGTGCCGCAGCAGTGAGCGGGCGGGGTGGATCGGTGCTGCTGGTCGCGCTCGCGACCACCGCCAGTCTCGTCGCATCGGCACCGGCCCTGGTCGACGTCGCACTCCCTCCCCCACCGCCGGCGCCGGTCGCTCCTTCCCCGACACCGCTGACCGCCGACGAACTCACCGCGCGCACCCTGCCGGTCGTCGTGACGATCGACGCGAGCGCGGGATGGACGGGCATGACGGGCACCGGGATCGTGATCACCCCAGACGGCACGGTCGTCACGAACCATCATGTGGTGAGCGGAGCCACCGATATCAGCGCGGTGAGCGGCGCGGACGGTCTGATCTACGACGCGGAGGTCCTCGGCTACGACCGCGAGCGCGATCTCGCCGTCCTGCGGCTCGGCACCGCGAGCGATCTTCCGGCCGCCGCGATCGCCGAGGACCTGCCGCCGGTGGGCAGCCGGGTCACGGCCTTCGGCAATTCCCAGGGCGGTGGGGTCGTCGTGGCGACCCCCGGCACCATCGTCGAGTTCGACCGCAATGTGGTGGTGCGCGACGCCACGGACGGTTCACGTCACCGCCTCACCGGGATGATCCGCACCGATGCCCCGATCCGGCCGGGTGATTCCGGCGGGCCGCTCGTCGACGAGTACGGAACGGTCGTGGGGATCAACACCGCGGGTGCGGTGCAGCGGAACATCGACACCTCGCCCGATACGACCCCCGAGGCGTACGCCGTGCCCATCACCGAGGCGATCACCGTCGTCGAGCAGGTGCGGACGGGAGTGAGCGAAGGGTCGGTGCACGTGGGCCCGACGCCCCGGCTGGGCGCGAGCGTCACCACCGCCCGCAAGGACGGGCAGGATCTCGGGGCCGAGGTGCTGTGGGTGTCCTACGACAGTCCCGCCTATCACGCCGGTCTCGACGCCGGCGACGTCGTGGTGTCGTTCGACGGGGAGCGCGTCTCGTCGACCGGAGAACTCGAGGAACGTCTGCTCCGTCACCGTCCCGGCGACGTCGTGTCGATCGAGTGGACCACCGAGAACGACGAAAGGCGTTCCGCAGACATCGTTCTCGAAGTCGGACCCGCACGCTGACGGCGACGCTCACGGAAAAATCGGTTGATCGGTCACCCGGGGGGCGAAGACACTTGACCTCGAGTCGCCTCGAGGTCGCAAGATCTCATCGGACCGTCCGACGACCGGGGGAACGCGATGAGCAACCACACCGCATCACCGACGCACCGGCGTCCGCGCCTGGCGCGCGGACCCGTGCGGCCGTTCGCTCATCCGCAGTACCGCCTGCTGATCCTGGCGCTCGCCGCGGGACTGCTGTCCGTGGGCACCTGGCTCATCGCGGTGGTGTGGCAGGTCGTCGAGATGGGTGGCGGTCCGGCCGAACTGTCCTCGGTCGCAGTGGGGCCTGCCGTGGGCATGCTCCTCGTCGCACTTCTCGGGGGTGTGCTCGCCGATCGGATCCCGCAGCGCACCCTGCTCCTCGCGACGTACATCGTCCGGGCGGTGCTGGTCGCGGTGACGGCTGCGCTCGCCGTGAACGGATCGATCGCCTTCTGGCATCTCACCGTCGTGGGTTTCGCACTCGGGCTCGCCAACGGTGTCCAGTTCCCGGCCTATTCGGCACTGTTGCCGTCCATCGTCCCGCCGCAGGACCTGCTCGCCGCCAACGGTGTCGAGGGTGTGCTCCGGCCGACGCTCGTGCAGGCGGCCGGTCCGGCGGCGGCGAGCGCCGTCGTGGCGGCCTCGTCCCCCGCCGTCGCCATGTGCACCGTCGCGCTCCTCGAGGTGGTCGGGGCATTGTGCATCCTCGCGATGCACCCGACCGTGGTCCGCTGCGACGACACGCGGACCGGAGGGTCGAGCGGATTCCGTTCCGTGCTCGACGACCTCGCGGAGGGTGTGCGGTTCACCGTGCGCACGCGGTGGTTGCTCGGAACGCTCCTGTTCGGGTCCGTCGCGGTCTTCTGCGTGCTGGGACCGATCGAGGTGCTGATCCCGTTCGCGATCCGCGAGGCGACCGGGGGCGGGCCGTTGCAGCACGCGATGGTGATGGCCGGTTTCGGTGTCGGTGGGGCAGTCGGGTCGATGCTCGTGGCGTCGCTGCGGCTGCCGAGGCGCTATCTCACCGTCCCGCTTCTGATGTGGGGGCTGGGCTGCGTCCCCCTCGCCGTCATCGGGGTCTCCGGGTCGGTACCGATCATGATCGCCGCGGTGTTCGTCGTCGGCGCGCTGTTCAACGCCGGATCCGTCGTGTGGGGAACGCTGCTGCAACGGCGGGTGCCCGCGCACCTGCTCGGTCGGGTCTCGAGTCTCGACTTCTTCGTCTCGATCGTGTTCATGCCGCTGTCCATGGCCGTGGCCGGGCCGCTGGCCCTCACGGTCGGGCTCGCGCCGACCTTCGCGATCGCCGGGTTGGTGCCGGCCGTCGCCGCGGTGATCGTGATCGTCGCGGCCCGGACGCGGCGCGACGAGATCGACAATCCACTCGACGCCGTCCCGGTGGGCGACGATGGGATCGTGCCCGCGGAGTGCGGTGGCTGAGGGGCCGCTCGTGGCCGGTACCGACCCGCGCCGGACCTCGGATTCGTCGCACCCGGGATACTCGGAGCGTGAGCGCAACACTTCGTATCAACGGCCTGTCGGCCTCCCGCGGGGAACGTGTCCTGTTCGACGGACTCGATCTCACCGTCGCACCCGGCGATGTGATCGGCCTCGTGGGGGCCAACGGCGCCGGGAAATCGACGCTGCTCACGACCCTCGCAGGGATCGGTGACGCCGATGTCACCGGCTCGGTGGTCCTCAGCCCGCCCGACGCCACCATCGGCTATCTCGCCCAGGAACCCGAACGGGTGCCGGGCGAGACGATCCTCGGTTTCCTCGCACGTCGCACGGGTGTCGCGGCGGCAGAACACGTCATGAACGCCACTGCCGAGCGACTCGGCGACTCCGACGAGGACGAGTACACCCCGGCGCTCGAACGGTGGCTGGCGCTCGGCGGGGCCGACCTCGCCGAGCGCGCCGAGAAGGTGATCGACGACCTCGGCCTGGAAGCGGGCCTCGACGCTCCGATGACGGCGCTCTCCGGTGGCCAGGCCGCCCGCGCCGGGCTGGCGGCACTGCTGCTGTCGCGCTACGACGTGCTCCTGCTCGACGAACCGACGAACGACCTGGATCTGGCCGGCCTCGAACGACTCGAACGCTTCGTGGACGAGACACGCACGGCATTGGTGGTCGTCAGCCACGACCGCGAATTCCTCGCGCGCACGGTGACGGGCATCGTCGAACTCGATCCCGTGCAGCAGCAGATCTCGGTCTACGAGGGCGGGTACGAGGCGTATCTCGTCGAGCGCGAGGTGGCGCGCCGACACGCGCGCGAACAGTACGAGGAGTTCGCCGACACCAAGTCGCAGCTCGAGGAACGCGCCCGGATGCAACGCAACTGGCTCGAACACGGCGTCCGCAACGCGCGCCGCAAGTCCAAGGACAACGACAAGATCGGACGCAAGCACCGCGCGGAGGCCACCGAGAAGCAGGCGGCGAAGGCGCGTCAGACGCAGCGGCGCATCGAGCGGCTCGACGTCGTCGAGGAGCCGCGCAAGGAATGGGAACTGCGCATGTGCATCGCCGCCGCCCCGCGCAGCGGCACGGTGGTCGCGACCCTCGGCGAGGCCGTCGTCCAGCGGGGCGACTTCGTCCTCGGGCCGATCACCACGCAGGTCGAGTGGGGCGACCGCATCGTCGTCACCGGCCCGAACGGCGCCGGGAAGTCTACGCTGCTCCGGTTGCTGCTCGGCACGATCGAACCGGATACCGGTCGCGCGTCGCTGGGGTCGGGTGTTCTCGTCGGCGAGATCGATCAGGCCCGCAGCCTGTTCGAGGGGGACGAACCGCTGGTCGAGGCGTTCGGGCGCAACGTGCCCGACTGGCCGGACGCCGACGTGCGGACCCTGCTGGCGAAGTTCGCCCTCAAAGGGCACCACGTCCTGCGGACGGCGTCGTCTCTGTCGCCGGGCGAACGCACCCGCGCGGGACTCGCACTGCTTCAGGCACGCGGCGTCAATCTGCTGGTGCTCGACGAACCCACCAACCACCTGGATCTGCCGGCGATCGAGCAACTCGAGCAGGCCGTCGACAGTTTCGAGGGAACCCTACTGCTGATCACGCACGATCGCCGCATGCTGGAGACCACACGGACGACACGTCGATGGATGCTCGACGACGGGAAGCTGAGCGAGGAGTTGATGTAGATGGGTGGAAGCGTGCGCGTGGACAGCTGGACGTGGTCGGTCCGGCTGTTCAAGACCCGGTCCGCCGCGGCGAGCGCGTGCCGCGCCGGGCACGTCCGCGTCGACGGTGTGACGGCCAAGCCGTCGACGCCGGTGACGATCGGAGCCGAGGTCCGCGTACGCGCGCACGGAACGGAGAAGATCGTCGAGGTCACCCAGCTCGTGAACAAGCGCGTGGGTGCACCGATCGCCGCGACCGCCTACATCGATCACAGTCCCCCGCCTCCACCGAAGGAGATCCTCGCGGCGCTCCCCCGCCGCGACCGCGGGGCGGGCCGTCCGACGAAGAAGGAACGCCGCGAACTCGACCGTCTCCGCGGTTTCGCCGACGACGACTGACAACACTACGACATATCGATCCATCCTCACCCATTGACAAAGCGTTGGGTTTTCACAACACTTTGTTCTATGAGTCCGGTACGTCGTGGGGAAGCTCTCCCCATCTACAACCGCATCCGCGTCCTGCGCGCGGAGCGTGGCATGAGCCGCGCACAACTGGCCGCGCTCATCGATGTGAACCCGCAGACCGTCGGAGCACTCGAACGCGGCGACCACTATCCGAGCCTCGATCTCGCCTTCCGCATCTGCGATGTCTTCGGACTACCGGTCGAAGCCGTCTTCTCCCGTACCGAGTTCACGCCGTTGTCGACCGAGCTGTACAAGCCCCGGAAGGAGGCCTGAGATGACCACAGAATCCCTGCTCGATCGCTACGAGGAGTACCGCACCCGCAGGTTCCTGAAGAACGAGGAGATCACCAGGGGGTGGATGCCGAACTGGCGTACCCGCCGTCGCCGCCGCATCCTCGCCGTCGCCGTCATGGTGCTGATCGCGCTGATGTTCGTCGCGTCGATCGCGTCGTACTTCACAATGGCGGCGGCGATCGCCTGGCTGCCGGTGACGCTGGTGTTCCTGCCCACTTGGACGTGTCTGCAGATCGTGTCGGGAAGGCAGTCCGATGCACCCCGTCGCGCCCTCGATGAACGCGAGATCGCCGAGCGCAACAGCGCCCGCTCGATCGGTCTGTCCGTGGCGCAGGGCCTGCTGATGATCCCGATCTTCGCGTTGCTGTGGAGCCCGGCGATCGACTCGATCGACCATCGGGCACTCGCCTATTCCGCAGGCGGATTCGCTCTCGCCTCGATACTGTTCAGCGGTTGCCTGCCCGCCGTTCTGCTCGCCTGGACCCGCCCCGACGACGATCCGGAGGACCTGCTGTGACACTGACGATCGACAATCTCTCGAAGCGCTACGGCGACACGGTCGCCCTCGACGGCGTGAGTTTCGAAGTCCGCCCCGGCGAGCTGTTCGGATTCGTCGGCAGCAACGGCGCCGGCAAGACCACCACCATGCGGATCACCCTCGGCGTCCTGGCCGCCGACTCCGGCGAGGTCCGCATCGACGGGAAGCCGGTCGACCTCGAGATGCGCCGCAACATCGGGTACATGCCCGAGGAACGCGGCCTGTATCCGAAGATGAAGGTCGGCAAGCAACTGTCCTATCTCGCTCGGCTGCACGGCCTTTCGAAGTCGGAGGCGTCGGAGGCGGTGCAACGGTGGACCGAACGGCTCGGCATCGCAGAACGTCTCGGCGACACCGTCGACGCCCTGTCGCTCGGCAACCAGCAGCGCGTGCAGCTCGCCGCGGCTCTCGTGCACGACCCGAAGGTCCTCGTCCTCGACGAGCCGTTCTCCGGCCTCGACCCGGTAGCCGTCGACGTCATGAGCGACGTCCTGCTCGAGAAGGCGAAAGATGGCGTGCCGGTGGTGTTCTCGAGCCACCAGCTCGACCTCGTCCAGCGCCTGTGCGACCGCGTGGGCATCATCGGCGCAGGTCGGATGCGCGCCGTGGGCACCGTCGACGACCTGCGGTCCAAGGGCGACGCGCTCCTCGTCGTCCACGCGCCGCAGGCACCCCGAGGCTGGGCGCACGGTCTGCCGGGCGTCACGCACGCCGAGTACGAGGACGAGGACGAGCGCACCGTGCTCACCGTCACCCCCGGCGCCGACGACCAGCTGATCCTCAAGGCGGCCCTGGCCACCGGCCCGGTCCACGAGTTCTCGCTCCGACGCCCATCCCTGACCGAGCTGTTCCGAGAGGTGGTTTCCGCATGAGCGCCCCGTTGAGCAACGCCCGCGCGGTCGGTCTCGTCGCGTCGCGCGAGTTCGTCACGCAGGTTCAGAAGAAGAGCTTCCTGATCAGCAACGCGATCATCCTCGTCGCGATCGTCGTCGGCATCGTCGCCACCTCGATCCTGTCCGGCGGCGACGACGACCGGCCCACCGTCGGAGTCGTGGGGGCGCCCGCGCTGCAGACGACGATCGAGTCGCTCGGTGAGACCGTCGGCACTCCGCTCGAGGTCTCCGACGTTCCCGACGCCGCCACCGCCCGCGAGCAGGTGTCCTCCGGCGATCTCGACGTCGCGCTCGTCCCCGGCGACGGCGCATCCGTCACAGCGATCACCGAATCGGAACTCGACACCGACGTCCGCGCGGTCGTCGAGGCCGCTGTCGTGCAGCAGGCCCAGGTCGCCGCGCTGACCGACCGCGGCGTCGATCCCGCCGCGGTCGCGGCCGACGTCTCGGCGGCGACCGTGACCGTCGACGCCCTCGACCCGCCGGACCCCGAACAGGGACAACGCATCATCCTCTCGATCATCGCGGTGATCCTGCTGTACATGCAGATCCTGATGTTCGGCATGTACGTCGCGATGGGTGTCGTCGAGGAGAAGTCCTCGCGTGTCGTCGAACTGCTGCTGTCCACGCTGCGTCCACTGCAACTGCTGTGGGGCAAGATCCTCGGCATCGGCGCGGTCGGGCTCCTGCAACTCACCGCCTACGGCGCGGTCGGTGTCGGCACGGCGCTCGCCACCGACACCCTCACGATCACCGGCACCGCCCTCGGCGTGCTCGCCGGCACCCTCGGCTGGTTCGTCCTCGGCTTCGCGTTCTTCGCCGTCCTCTACGCGGCGGCAGGGTCGATGGTGTCGCGGCAGGAGGACGTCAATTCCACCTCGGGTCCGCTGGTGATGCTGATCCTCGCGATGTTCTTCGCGGCGTTCTCGTCGGTCGACGACCCCGAGGCCGGATGGAGCACCACGCTGAGCTGGATCCCGCCGTTCTCCGCGATCCTCATGCCGCTGCGCATCGCCGCGGGAGTTGCCACCCCGGTGCAGATCGTCGGCACCATCGTGCTGATGGTCGCCGCGATCGCGGTGCTCAGTGTGATTGCCGCGCGCATCTACCAGCGGTCGATCCTGCGCATCGGCCGGACGGTCACGTGGAAGGAAGCGCTCGGCCGATAGCCGATCCCACAACGAGGGGGAGGATATATGCGGTGTGTCGCAAGAACACGCACATGTCCTCCCCCTCGTTCGCGCCGGTATAGGTTGACCGCGACGGACGAGGACAGGTGGAGGCGACGTGGCCGGTAGCAGGATCTCGGCGCAGGAGTTCATCGACAAGGTGCTCGACCCGGGAAGCTTCGTCTCCTGGGACGTTCCGCCGATCGATGTCGGGGCCGGCGAGAAGTACCTCGCCGATCTGGACAGGGCCGCCGATAAGTCCGGGGTCGACGAATCCGTGCTCACCGGTTCGGGCACCGTCCACGGCCGCCGGGTCGCTCTGATCGTGTGCGAATTCTCCTTCCTCGCAGGCTCGATCGGTGTCGCCGCCGCCGAACGCATCGTCACCGCCGTCGAACGCGCGACCGCCGAGGGACTGCCCCTGCTCGCGTCGCCCACCTCGGGTGGCACCCGCATGCAGGAGGGCACCCTCGCCTTCGTGCAGATGGTGAAGATCGCCGCCGCCGTCGCTGCGCACAAGGCCGCACATCTCGGTTATCTCGTGTACCTGCGCAATCCGACGACGGGCGGGGTGTTCGCGTCGTGGGGGTCGCTCGGGCACGTCACTGCCGCCGAACCGGGCGCGCTCGTCGGGTTCCTCGGTCCGCGCGTCTACAAGGCGCTCTACCAGGAGAACTTCCCCGAGGACGTCCAGACCGCGGAGAACCTGTACCGCAAGGGCGTGATCGACGGGGTCGTGCCCCTCGGCGGTGTGCGTCAGGTCGTGCACCGGCTGCTGCGCGTACTCGTCGAGGGCAACCGGCCCGAGGTGACGTCGAGTCCGGCGATCACCACCGTCGACGACGTGCCCGACATCCCGGCCTGGCATTCGGTAATGCTCAGCCGACGGCCCGAACGGCCCGGTATCCGGCAGTTGCTGCGTCACGCCGCCTCCGCGCAGGTCCCCCTGTCCGGGACCGGTGAGGGCGAATCCGATCGCACCGTCCTGCTCTCCCTCGCCCGGTTCCGCGGCGTGTCGTGTGTGATGTTCGGCCAGGACCGTGCGGGACAGTCACCCGAACGCACGATGGGGCCGGGAGCACTGCGCGAGGCCCGCCGCGCGATGCGTCTCGCCGACGAACTGCGCCTGCCGCTCGTGCTCGTCATCGACACCCTCGGCGCGTCGCTGTCGAAGGAGGCAGAGGAACGCGGGCTCGCACCCGAGATCGCCCGCTGCCTCGCCGATCTCGTCACTCTGCCCACCCCGACGGTGTCGGTGCTGCTCGGTCAGGGAACCGGAGGCGGCGCGCTCGCCCTGCTGCCCGCAGACCGCGTGTTGTGCGCGCAGCACGGCTGGCTCGCCCCGCTCCCGCCCGAAGGCGCGAGTGCGATCGTGCACCGCGACACCACCCACGCACCGGCCATGGCGCAGGATCAGGGGATCCGCTCCCGCGACCTGCTGCGCAACGGTGTCGTCGACGCGATCGTCCCCGAGCACCCCGATGCCACCGAGGAACCCGTCTCGTTCGTCAAGCGGGTCGGTGCTGCGGTCGCCCGCGAACTCGCGATCCTCACCGACGAGCCCGCGGAGGACCGCTACCGGCGACGGATCGAGCGGTACCGCAAGCTCGGCGTGCACTCCTGACCCGGCGCGATCCGGATCAGCTCGAACCCGCCACCGCCCCGCCGGCCGCGACGGCGGCCATCATGGCCGCGTTGACGGATGCGACGGCGTCGCGCACCGCCTCGGCCGCCCACTCGCCCTGCGCGATCTCCTTCGCTCGTTTCTTCACTGCCCGCTTGTCGGCGTCCGGGAACACCTTCGGCGCCGCATCCGCCGCCGACAGCAGCGCGATCAGCGCCGTGGTGCGCGGCTCCGGGGTCAGGCCGTCGATCAACGCCGCGCGGATCAGGTCGCGGACGCGCTGCTCGTGGGTGGAATCGATCGTGGGCCACTTCTTCGTCGGGAACACGCCGAGGATCCTCCCGCGCTCCTCCGAGACCCAGCCCTGCTCGACGACCCGCGCGAGAAGCTTCTCCTGCAGGTCCTTCTGCAGTTTCTCGATGGCCGACGTCGGCTTCAGCGGCCTGCCCGAGCCGAGACGCTCGACTGCCTCGGCAAGGATCGGATCGGCGGGTCGTGCCTCGGTGCGTATCGCGATCCGCCCCTTCTTCACCTGCTCCCCCTCGGTGTCGACCGCCACCACGTCGTCGAGGGCGAGTTCGAGGAGCACCGCACCCGCGAGAACGCGGGGCAGTTTCACTCCGTCGACGAGAGGCTTTCCCGATTCGTCGTCCAGAAGCAGGAGCAGCAGGTCTTCCGCGATCGAGGTCATGCGGCTCAGGGTAGGCACTTCGTCCGTTCGTCGCCTGGTCGTGTCCGTCCGACGCAGACCTGCAGCCACCCCCTTGCAGGTCACATAGAGTGGTTCGGGCCACAACCGCCGTCGAGGAAGGACACGAACGATGGGCTCGTACGAGGAGGCGTTCCGTCGGAGCACCGAGGATCCGGAGGGATTCTGGCTCGAGGCCGCCCGCGCGGTCGAGTGGGAGAGCGCGCCGACGCGAGCTCTCGACGACTCGGCGGCACCGTCGTACAAGTGGTTCCCGGACGGCACCCTGAACACCAGCGTCAACGCACTCGACCGGCACGTGGACGCCGGCAACGGCGACCGCCCGGCCCTGATCTGGGATTCGGCGATGGTTCCGGCCAAGCGCACCTACACCTACGCCGAACTGCTCGACGAGGTCGCGAAGTTCGCCGGTGTGCTGCGCGACCAGGGTGTCGCCGCCGGCGACCGCGTCATCGTCTACATGCCGATGATCCCCGAGGCCGCCATCGCGATGCTCGCCTGCGCCCGCATCGGGGCGGTGCACTCGGTGGTGTTCGGCGGGTTCGCCGCGAAGGAACTCGCGACCCGCATCGACGACGCCACGCCGGTCGTGCTCGTCACCGCCTCCGGTGGTCTCGAACCCGGCCGCACCGTCGAGTACCTGCCGATCGTCGAGCAGGCGATCGGCCTGTCGCCGACCCCGCCGCACACCGTGATCGTGAAGAACCGCGAGCAGATCCCCGGATCGGCGGCCGACTACCAGACGTCCTCGGCGGCGTGGTTCGACTGGGACGAGCTGTGCGCCGACGCGTCCCCTGCGGAGCCCGTGACGGTCGCGGCGACCGACCCGCTCTACATCCTCTACACCTCCGGCACCACCGGGAAGCCCAAGGGCGTGGTCCGCGACAACGGTGGGCACGCCGTGGCCCTGACGTGGTCGATGCGCAACATCTACGACATCGATCCGGGCGACGTGTGGTGGACCGCGTCCGATGTGGGCTGGGTGGTCGGCCACTCCTACATCGTCTACGGCCCGCTGCTGGTCGGAGCAACGACGGTGATGTACGAGGGAAAGCCCGTCGGCACCCCCGATGCGGGTGCGTTCTGGCGGATCATCGCCGAGAACGGCGTCAAGGCACTGTTCACCGCTCCCACGGCGATTCGCGCTGTGCGCAAGGCGGATCCGAACGCCGAGGAACTGAAGAAGTACCCCATCGACTCGCTGCAGACGCTCTTCGCCGCCGGTGAGCGCCTCGACCCCGACACCTACCACTGGGCGACGAAGGTGCTCGACCGCCCGGTGGTCGACCACTGGTGGCAGACCGAGACGGGCTGGGCGATCGCGGCGAATCTGCGCGGCCTCGAGGCGATGCCGCTCAAGGCCGGCTCCCCCACCGTCCCCGTGCCGGGCTACCGGGTCGAGATCGTCGACGGAGAGGGCAAGCCCGTCGATCCGAACACCGAGGGCAACATCGTCATCCGCCTGCCGTTGCCGCCGGGCACACTGGCCGGCCTGTGGCAGGACGACGACCGGTACCGTCGGTCGTACCTCGACACCTTCCCCGGTTACTACCTCACCGGCGACTCGGGCTATGTCGACGAGGACGGCTACGTCTTCGTCCTCGGCCGGTCCGACGACGTGATCAACGTTGCCGGGCACCGGCTCTCGACCGGCAGCATGGAGGCCGTGGTGGCCTCGCATCCCGCTGTCGCCGAATGCGCCGTGGTGGGCATCCGCGACGAATTGAAGGGCCAGCGCCCCTCGGGTTACGTGGTGCTCAAGGCCGGTGTGGAGATCGAGCCCGAGACCCTGCGTCAGGAACTCGTCACGATGGTCCGCGACCAGATCGGTGCGGTCGCGACCTTCCGCGACGTGACCGTGGTCCAGGCCCTGCCGAAGACGCGCTCCGGCAAGATCCTCCGCAAGACCATGCGGCAGATTGCCGACCACGAGGAGTACACCGTGCCGTCGACGATCGAGGACCCGGCCGTGCTCGACGCGCTGAAGGAACAGCTCGGCGGCTGACGGCACGCCCCGCTGAGCCTGCACACAGCAGCGGACGGATACTCGGTGCAGAACACGAGTATCCGTCCGCTCGAGTACGCCTACGTCACTTCTTCCGTCTGCGTCTCACAAGCACCAGCACGAGCACGGCCGCGATGACCCCGCCGGCCACCGCGATCAGATCGGGCCGGTTGCGGACCTCCTGGGCCCGTTCGGCCGCGGACTGCTTGACCCGGGTGGGCACGTCGAGTCTGTCGGTGAGTTCGCCGACGGTCGCGGCGAGTTCGGCCCGTTGACGTTCGATGTCGGCCACCTCGTCCGGACGACCACCGTTGTCGGATGCGGTCACTTCGTTGCTCCCTTCGCGGCGTCGATGTCGGCGCGGACACTGGCGACCGTGCGTTCCGGCACGGGCGGTGCGGCGTTCTTCGCCTTCGAGGCACCGACCGCGGCGAGGATGCCACCGACCGCGAGCACCACGAGCGCGACGATGAGGGCCGCGAGCCACGGTTCGACGGCGGTGGCGAGGCCGAGTACGGCCGTCGCGATCAGGGTCGCCAGACCGAGGAACAACAGGATCGCTCCCGCACCCGAGATCCCCACGCCCACACCGATGCGGGTGCCTTTGGACTTGACTTCCTCGAGCGCGTGCGAGACCTCGGTCCGCACCAGGGTCGAGACCTGTTCGGTGAGCCGCTCGGTGAGTTCGACAGTGGACAGGTTCTTCGGTTGCTCGGCTACGGGGCGCGCATTGCCGGGTGTCGTCATCGCGGATTCCTTTCCGTCGTGGGCCCGGTAGGGCCCACGGGGTCGGCCGCCTCTCCGGAGGAGCCGTCGGCGCTGTGGGCTTCGCGCAGCTTCCGCCCGTGCTCGACGAGTTCCTCCAGCTTGGCGGCGTTCTTCTCGCTCGCGCGCGAATCACGTTCGGGCAGTTGCAATGTCTTCTCGGCAGGCATACCGGCCTGCAGCTGGCGGCCACGTTCCATCTCGGCGTCGAACTCGGCACCGAACAACAAGGCCAGATTGGTGATCCACAACCACAACAGGAAGATCACCGCACCGGCGAGTGAGCCGTAGGTCTTGTTGTAGCTGCCGAAATTCGAGACATAGAAGGCGAATGCCACCGAAGCCACGATCCACACGACGATCGCGATGAGCGATCCGAGGCTGACCCAGCGGAACTTCGGCTGGGACACGTTGGGCGTCGCGTAGTACAGCACCGCGACGATCATGACCACCAGCGCAAGCATCACGGGCCACTTGACGATGTTCCACACCGTCACGGCGGTGTCGCCGAGGCCGATGACGTCGCCGATCGTGCGTGCGACCGGGCCGCTGATCACAAGCATCAGGGCGGTCGTCCCGGCGGCCACCAGGGCCACAGCGGTGATCAGCAGCATCAGCGGACGCAGCTTCCAGACGGGCCGGCCCTCTTCGATCTCGTAGATCCGGTTCATGGCGCGGCCGAAGGCGCCGACATATCCCGAGGCCGACCACAGCGCGCCGAGAATACCGACGATCAGGGCGAATCCGGCTGTCGGTGCGGACACGAGCTGTTCGATCGGCCCTCGCAGGGTGTCGACGGCGGAGGACGGGCCGAGGTCCTCGACCATGCCGAGCACGGTGTCGACCGTCGTCTGTCCCTGGCCGAACACGCCGAGCAACGAGACCACGACGAGCAGCGCAGGGAACAGCGACAGGACGGCGTAGTACGTCAGTGCGGCTGCGAGATCGGTGCACTGGTCCCGACTGAACTCCCGAATCGTCCTGCGCAGCACATATTTCCACGACGGCGTGGACAGATCGGTCGGTGAGTCGGGTTTGCGCGGGTCATCGGGGGCGAGGGTGGCACCCGACGATCCATCACCTCTGTGCTCGGCGTCCATACTGCGGCGGGTACCCCACCTCGCACACCGACCAAACTCACAGCCGCACCGCGGCCGAACCACCGCCGCATCGGTGTGACGGCCGTACGATTCCGCTCATGGCCGACACCCCACTCGAAGGATTCGCCGACGGTTTCGCGGACATCGCCTCGCAGCTCGACTACCCGATGTTCATCGTCACCGCATTCGACGGCGAGGAACGCAGCGGTTGCCTGATCGGTTTCGCGACCCAGTCCGCGATCGATCCGGCCCGCTTCCTGGTGGCGCTGTCGAACAAGAACCGGACCTACCGGGTGGCGTCGAAGGCGAAGCACCTCGCCGTGCACGTCCTGACCCCGGCAGACCGCGAACTGGCAGCGCTGTTCGGCGAGCACACCGGCGACGACATCGACAAGTTCGACCGCTGCTCGTGGCACGAGGGACCCCACGCACTACCCGTGCTGGACGGCCCGCGCGCGTGGTTCGTCGGCCGGATCCTCGAGACCTTCACGACCGGCGACCACGGCGGTTTCCTCCTCGAACCCGAACGCGGTGAGCTCCGTGGCGACCTGGACCGCCTCATGACCTTCAAGTCCGTGGGTGATCTCGACGCCGGGCACGGCGCGTGACGTGCATCCGGCGGGCGGGAGTGGTCTGATCGGCGTCATGCGACGACTCGACGGCACCGATGCGACGCAGCACGTGGACGACACGGCGCTGCGCGCTCTCTACGCCTATCCCGACGACCTGTCCCGGCCGTGGATGCGGATCAACTTCGTGTCCTCCCTCGACGGAGCCGTGGCGGTCGAGGGACGATCGGGCGCCCTCGGCTCGCCCGCCGACAAGAAGGTCTTCGGGCTGCTGCGCGAACTCGCCGATGTGATCCTCGTGGGCGCAGGCACCGTGCGGGCCGAGAACTACGGCGGCGCGAGGACCAGCGAGGCCCTGCGCGTGCGCCGCGAGGAGGCCGGACTCGCTCCGATACCGCCGGTCGCGGTGGTGACCGCCTCGTGCGACCTGCCGCCCGACCTGCGTCTGTTCACCGACACGACGATCCCGCCCGTGGTCTTCACGACCGCACGGGCCCCCGAGACCGCCCGGCGCGCGGTGGAGGCCGCCGGAGGCGACGTCCGCGTCATCGCCGACGCAGTGATCGACGGCCCCTCCCTGCTCGCGGCGATCGGCGAGGCGGGATGGCTCCGGGTGCTGTGCGAGGGCGGACCGAATCTGTTCGGCCGCATGATCGAGGACGGCGTCGTCGACGAGCTGTGCCTGACCTGGGCTCCGGTCCTGGCCGCCGGCAGCGCCGCGCGTATCGCGCATTCGCCGACGGCCGCTCTGACACCCCTGCAACGTGCGCACCTGGTGTGCGACGACGACGGCACCCTGCTCACCCGCTGGGTGCGACCCGATGCTCTGGAAGGAGACACGCATGGCCGATGACGACGTGGTGGAGGGGACGGACACCTCCGACGAGTTGATCGAGCAGCTGGCACAGCTCGCCTCCGACAAGGAGCTGACGCTCGGCTGCGCGGAGTCGCTCACCGCGGGCACGCTCGCAGCCCGCCTGGGTGCCGCGAAGGGCAGCTCCGACTGGTTCCGCGGCGGCATCGTCGCGTACTCGCGCGAGGTCAAGTACGGCCTGCTCGAGGTTCCGGAGGGCCCCGTCGTGTCCGAGAGCGCGGCCCGCACGATGGCGGAGAGCACCTCCCGCCTCCTGGGCGCGGACATCGTCGTCGCCGTGAGCGGAGCCGGTGGGCCCGACCCGCAGGACGGCCGCCCGCCGGGCACGGTGTGCTTCGCGACGACCGGTCCGGACGGCACCCGCAGCGAGGAGCAGCGCTTCGACGGTGATCCCCAGGACGTGCTCGCGAGGACGGTGCGTCACGCCCTGTCGTTGCTCGTCGAGCGCGCATCCGCCTGAAAATCGGATGCGATCTTCCACCCGCGGGGCCTAACGTGACGAACATGCGCGTCGTCTTCACGAAGGGTCCCGGGATCGGGTACGAGATCGCGGTGCACCGCGACATCGGTCCGGAGCTCGCTCCGCGCAACGGCCCGGGCGGTCACCCCTATCTCCCCCACGACCTCGTGCACCTGCTGGTCGAGAACGAGGCGGGTATCGAACTCGGTGTCTTCGGGCAGTTGGCCGCGGGCGACAACGGCATGTTCTGGCCCGTCGACAATGCGGAGCGGACCAGAGCGGGTCGGCGTCGGCGCTCGAAGAAGCATGCGATGCCGCCGCGCGCGGAGGCCGACATGATCAGGTCGGAGACACTGGCGCGCATCGCCGTTCCCGTCTGGGAGGCGCGCCGCGGCCTGGCGTCGAGCCTTCCGGCATATGTGTCCGCGCACGATGTCACCCCGGTGGTCGACCGGATCGTCGACACCTTCGACGACTACGCCGACCGGTGGCATGCGCTACCGGTCGGCGGGTCGGTGACGGTCACCTGGAAGGTGTCGTTACAGAACCGACGGTGACACGTCGAGGGTCGTGCGGTCGAGGCTTGCGAGCAGATCGAACTGCGGACCGGTCCTGGGCAGTTCGAAACGGAAGAAATACCGTGCGGCGGCGCGCTTCCCGTCGAAGAAGTCGCCCTCGCGGTCGCCCACCGCGAGAAGCTGCTCGAGCCACATCCATGCCACCACCACGTGCCCGACGGCTTCGAGGTAGACCGACGAGTTGGCCAGGGCCACAGCGGGATCGCCGGTGGACCACAGCGTCGCGGTCGTCTCCGCGACGCGCGCCACCGCCGCGCCCAACTGCTGGGCGTAGGCGGCGGCGTCGCCCCCGGCCTGCGTCGCCCGCGCGATCGTCTCGCCCACCGCTTCGCCGAGCAGCGCGAGAGCGGCACCGCCCTGCATGATCACCTTGCGGCCGAGTAGGTCGAGGCCCTGGATGCCGTGCGTGCCTTCGTGAATGGGGTTGAGTCGGTTGTCGCGGTAGAACTGCTCGACGTCGAACTCGCGGGTGTAGCCGTAGCCGCCGAGCACCTGGATCGCGAGGCTGTTGGCTTCGAGGCACCACTGCGACGGCCAGGACTTCGCGATGGGTGTGAGCAGGTCCAGCAGCAGACCGGCGCGGGTGCGCTCGTCGTCGCTCTCGGCGGTGCGCTGCACGTCGACGAGCTTCGAGCAGTACAACCCCAGCGCGAGAGCTCCTTCGACATAGGACTTCTGCGCCAACAACATTCGTCGCACATCGGCGTGTTCGACGAGCGGCACCTGCGGCGAGGCCGGATCCTTGGCGCCGAGCGGCCGGCCCTGCGTGCGGGTACGGGCGTAGTCGAGCGACTGCAGGTACCCGGCGTAGCCGAGGGAGGTGGCGAGGAAGCCGACGCCGATCCGGGCCTCGTTCATCATGTGGAACATGTACGACAGGCCCTCGTGCGGCTCACCGAGCAGGTAGCCGACCGCACCGGCCTCGCCGCCGGGGGTGTGGACGCCCTCGCCGAAGTTGAGCAGGGTGTTGGTGGTGCCGCGGTTGCCCATCTTGTGGTTGAGGCCGACGAGCGCGACGTCGTTGCGTTCGCCGAGCGTGCCGTCGGCCTCGACGAGGAATTTCGGGACGATGAACAGCGAGATGCCCTTCACCCCGTCCGGCCCGCCGGGGATCTTGGCGAGGACGAGGTGGACGATGTTCTCGGTGAGTTCGTGGTCGCCGCCGGAGATCCACATCTTGGTGCCGGTCAGCCGGTAGGTGCCGTCGGCGGCGGGCACGGCCCTGGTGGTGATGTCGGCGAGCGACGAACCGGCCTGCGGTTCGGACAGGCACATGGTGCCGAAGAAGCGGCCCTCGAGCATCGGCGGCACGAACGTCTCGATCTGCTCGTCGCTGCCGTGGGTGACCAGCAGGTTCGCGTTGGCTGCGGTGAGGAAGGGATACGCCGAGGTGCCGGCGTTCGCGGCCTGGAACCACGCCATCGAGGCACGTTGCACGGCGACCGGCAGTTGCATGCCGCCGTGCTCCTCGTCGAACCCGCCGGCGAGTAGTCCCGCCTTGCAGAACAGGTCGAGCGCGTCCTTGACCTCGGGGATGATCTCGACGCGACCGTCCTCGCCGATGCGAGGCTCCTGAGCGTCGCCCTTCTTGTTGTGGGTAGCGAAGTGCTTGGTGGCGATGTCGGCGCTCAGGTCGAGTACGGCGTCGAAGGTCTCCCGTGAATGCTCGGCGAAGCGGTCGCGAGCGGTGAGGGACTCGATGTCGAGCCAGTCGTACAGGAGGAAGTCCAGGTCGCGGCGGGACAGGACTGGAGAAGGCATCGAGGATCCTTTCGGGCGACTCGGATATCGGCCGTAGCAGGAGCGAACTCAGCAGGAACGAACTCAGCAGAACGAACTAAGCGCTCACTCAGTAGACCAACGACGGTGCATGATGTCAACGACGCCTTCTCCGCGACCCGCAGGACGGACCCCGTGACCGACACACCCGAGCAGACCCCCGACGCCTCTCTTGTCGCAGCGCTCCCGAGCGGTGGATCCGAGGTCGCGCGCCGGCTGGTCGCCTCCGCGGTGGAGTCCTTCGCACGCCGCGGCTACCACGCGACCACCACCCGAGACATCTCCGTCGGCGCAGGATTGAGCCCCGCAGCGCTCTATGTGCACTTCCCGTCCAAGGAGGCCGTGCTCTTCGAGGCCGGCCGCAACGGGCACCTCCACGTCCTCGAGGAGGTCGAGAGCGCCGCCACGAGTTCCACCGACCCGATCGAGCGGATCCGCGCCATCGTCGACCGTTTCGTGCGGATCCACGCCGTGCACCACACCACCTGCCGGGTCGCGCAGTACGAACTGCATGCGCTGTCGGAGGAGCACTACCGCGAGATCGCGGAGATCCGCAGGCGCACCGACGCGGTGGTCCGTGAGGTCATCTCCTCGGGGGTCGACATCGGCGCGTTCCGGGTCGGCGACGTGCCCACCGCAGCACTGGCGATCCTGTCGCTGGGGATCGACGTCGCCCGCTGGTACCGGCCCGGCCGCGTGGACGTCGACGATCTGGCCCGCAACTACGTCGGCCTCGCATTGTCGATGCTCGGGGCGCCCCGTAGCTGAACGAAGACGAGGCCCGCAACCCCGGTGGTCTCACCGGTGTTGCGGGCCTCGGATGTCGTTGCGGGTCCGGCTATCCGACGCCGAGCAGATCGATTACGAAGACCAGCGTCTTGCCTCCGAGCGGATGCCCGGAACCGGCCGGTCCGTACGCGAGCTGCGGGGGCACCGTGAGCTTGCGGCGTCCACCGACGCGCATGCCCGGAATGCCTTCCTGCCAGCCCGGGATCAGTCGTCCGAGCGGGAAGCGGACGGAGTCGCCGCGAGCGAACGACGAGTCGAACACATCGTTGGTGTCGTACTCCACGCCGTGGTAGTGCACGTCGACCACGCCGCCGGGCTGCGCTTCGTCGCCGTCACCGATGGTGATGTCCTCGATGACGAGATCGGCGGGCGCCGGGCCGGTCGCCGGCTCGACCGTCGGAACCTCCGGCGGCACCTGCACGGCGAGCAGGTCGATGATGAACACGAGCGTCTTGCCCGACAGGCGGTGGCCCGACCCGGCGGGACCGTAGGCGAGCTCCGGCGGGATGGTCAGCTGGCGACGGCCGCCGACCTTCATACCCGGGATGCCCTCCTGCCAGCCGGCGATCAGACCGGACAGCGGGAAGGTGATGGACTCACCACGGCTCCACGACGAGTCGAACTCTTCACCGGTATCGAACTCGACCCCGACGTAGTGGACTTCGACCTTCGATCCGGGCTCCGCTTCGGCACCTTCGCCGACCACCAGGTCCTTGATGACCAACTGGGTGGGGGCGGGACCCTCCTGGAACTCGATTTCAGGCTTTGTCATGCGTGTCTCCTCGTCGGGATTCGGTCGATCTTTCCGGTCGCTCCGAGGGTTCAGCGCTCCTCGAGGGACGTGTACGGGCGCTCGGTGTAACCGGTGTAGATCTGACGCGGACGGCCGATCTTCAGGGTCGGGTCCGAGTGCATCTCACGCCAGTGCGCGATCCAGCCGGGCAGGCGACCCAGGGCGAACAGCACGGTGAACATGCGGTCCGGGAAGCCCATCGCACGGTAGATCAGGCCCGTGTAGAAGTCGACGTTCGGGTACAGCTTGCGCTCGATGAAGTAGTCGTCCGTGAGGGCGGCCTCTTCGAGCTTCATGGCGATCTCGAGCAGTTCGTCGCCCGCACCGAGCTTCTTGAGGATGCGGTCGGCGGTCTTCTTGACGATCGCGGCCCGCGGGTCGTAGTTGCGGTAGACGCGGTGCCCGAAGCCCATGAGCTTCACGCCGTCTTCCTTGTTCTTGACCTTGCGGACGAAGTCCTTGACGTCGCCGTCGGACTTGTGGATGCCGTCGAGCATCTCGAGCACGGCCTGGTTGGCGCCGCCGTGCAGCGGGCCCCACAGTGCGTTGATGCCGCCCGAGATGGACGTGAAGAGATTGGCGTCCGAGGAACCGACGAGGCGCACCGTCGACGTCGAGCAGTTCTGCTCGTGATCGGCGTGCAGGATGAGCAGCATGTCGAGCGCCTGAGCGATCTCGGGATCGATCTCGTAGGGCTCGGCCGGGAAGCCGAAGGTCATGCGCAGGAAGTTCTCGACCAGCGACAGCGAGTTGTCGGGGTAGAGGAAGGGCTGACCGACCGACTTCTTGTAGGCGTAGGCCGCGATGGTCGGCAGCTTGGCGAGCAGACGGATCGTCGACAGCTCGACCTGCTCGGAGTCGTCCGGATCGAGGGAGTCGGGGTAGTACGCCGACAGGGCGTTGACCGCGCTCGACACGACGGGCATCGGGTGCGCGTTGCGCGGGAAGCCGTCGAAGAACCGCTTGAGATCCTCGTGCAGGAGGGTGTGGCGGCGGATCTTGTCGGTGAAGACCTCGAGCTGCTCCGCAGTCGGCAGCTCACCGTAGATCAGCAGGTAGCTGACCTCGATGAACGTCGACTTCTCGGCGAGCTGCTCGATCGGGTATCCGCGGTACCGCAGAATGCCCTTCTCGCCGTCGATGTACGTGATCGCCGACTTCGTGGAGGCGGTGTTGACGAAACCCGGGTCGAGGGTGGTGTACCCGGTCGCCGCGAGGAGCTTGCCCAGCTCGATACCGTCATTGCCTTCCGTCGCCTTGGCGATCGACATCGTGTGTTCGCCACCGGGGTAGCTGAGGGTGGGGTTGGTGTCATTCTCAGCGGGCACGAAGGATCCCTCTCAAGCTCAGACCTACGAGAAACTTCCGGACATTCACGTAGAACCTAGCCGTAGCGCGGGGTATGCGCTGCGGCAGGGTCCGCCGAAAGTCCCCGATCGGTATGTCGTCCATGTGGGTTCCGAACGCTCGCCCGCACCCTCCGCGACTGCGCCGCAAGGCCGGCACACGCCGATAACCTGCGGCAATACTACCCGGGTCTCACCAAGGTCGTTACGCGGGGATCTGCGCGTATCCGGCGCCCCACGCCGGCCACTGTACTCACGGCACGGCGAAGAGTGCGTCGACCAGCACGGCGGTGGTCTCCGCGACGGGCGCGCCCTCGAGGGGTGCGTCGGGGTCGCCGGTGGTCGAGTCCGACAGGATCGCCAGCAGCAGCGGTTGCCCGTCCGGCGACCACACCACCCCGGCGTCGTTCACCGTCCCATGATTACCCCCGCCCGTCTTGTCCGCCGACGTCCATCCCGGCGGCAATCCCCCGCGGATCCGGGTGTCCGAGGTGGTGGTGGCGCGCATCCAGCCGAGCAGTGTCCGCTGTTGCGGCGCGGGCAACCCCGCGCCGAGGAGCACCTCCCGGAAGCCGCGAGCGAGTCCGGCAGCGGTGGTGGTGTCGCGCTCGTCGCCCCGTGCCGCCTCGTTGAGTTCGGGTTCCCAGCGGTCGAGCCGGGTGGTCTCGTCCCCGACGGAACGGGCGAAGGCGGTGACGGCCCCGGGTCCGCCGATCCGTTGGAGCATCAGGTTTCCGGCAGTGTTGTCGCTGCGGGTGAGCGCGGCCTCGCACAGCCGGTCGATCGGCAGTACGCGCCCCTGATGTTCCGAGGTCACCGGCGAATTGACGACGATGTCCTCCGGGTCGATCGGGAGGGTCTCGTCGAGACGGAGGGATCCTTCCGCCTCGAGTCGCAGGATCGCGGCGGCGGCGTAAACCTTGAACGGAGAACAGATCGCGAACCGTTCGTCGGCCCGATAGGTGTGGACGCGCCCGGTCACCGGCGACTGCGCGACCACACCGAGCCGCACGGCGTAGCGGTCCTCGATCTCCCGGAGACGCTCGTCGACACCGGCGGCGAGCAGATGTGTGCCGGGTACCGAATCGGCCGTCGTCGACGGCCCCCTGGCGACCGGACCGTCCGGCGACCCGCAGGCCGCCGCGGCGGCGACGGAGGACAGGGCGAGGGTGGAGTGGAGAAAACCCCTGCGCGACAATCTTTTCCGGAGAAGTGAATCGGTGGAAGTCATGCCGACAGGACACCACCGACGGGAGTCGCCCCGCCAATACCCACCCGCCGTCCGCACGAGTCGGAAGAACTATCGCCGCTGTTGGAGGCGGGGACGACGGACGGGATCCGGCCGCGCGACACGCCGGGTCGGTGAATCGTCCGCCCGTGCTGATTGAATCCCCTGCCATGGACCTGATCCGCCACCTCCGGTTCTTCGTCACCGTCGCGGAGGAAGGACACTTCGGCCGGGCCGCGGCGGTGCTCGACATGACGCAACCTCCTCTGTCACAAGGACTTCGGAAACTCGAGCAGCATCTCGGTTCCGAACTCGTGCATCGCACCAGGCAGGGAGCGGTCCTCACGCCCGCCGGAGCGGAGCTGCTCCCCCGCGCTCGTCTCCTCGTCGACGACGCCGATCGTTTCCTCGCCGAGGCCGGGCGCGTCGCCCGCGCCCGGGGTCTTCTGCACTGGGGTGCCACCCGCGTACTACCCGATCGCCTGGTCACCCTGTGCGTCACCGTTCTGAGCAGACGCGGTGAGGCGACGGTGGCGACGCGTTCCGCGAGCACGGTCGAACTCGTCGACGCCGTCCGCTCGGGCATGTGCGATCTCGCCGTCGTCGAGCATCCGGCTCTGACCGAAGGACTCGAGGCCGGCCCGGTGGTCAAACTCCGGCGATGGCTGGTCGTGCCGGCCGACCACCGCAGCGCCCGCTCCGACCGGCCCCGTCTGCCGATGCTCTCCGACCTGACGTTCGCCGCGCCGCCGCGGACGGGGAACCCGGCGGCCTTCGACGCGGCGCAGGATCTGCTGCGCGAACGCGGACTCGATGTCGAGACCACCCCGGCGGCGGACGACCGCGCGGTGCTCGCCGCCGTGGCCGCCGGTACCCACTTCGGGATGTCGACCTCACCGCCCGGCTCGGTGCCCGGCGTGGCCTGGCTGGACTGGGCTCCGTCCGCGCTGGCCCTGCGGGTGCGCATCGTGCGACGTGCCGACGCCGACGTCGGTGCGCACGTCGACGCCCTCGACCGCGTGCTGTTCAAGGAACGCGTCCGGTGAAAGGCGGGGAACGGCGAGACACGGCGGTCGACCGGATCCGCGCGGTGTTCGCGGATGCCGGGTGCACGGGATGGCTGCACGCCCGCCGGTGTTCGGATCCACGTGCGGCGACGCTGTCGGTGCGCGGGGACGAACGCGTGGTCCTCGCGTCGGTGTACAAGCTTCCGCTGTTCCTCGCGTTCTGCGCGGAGGTGGACGCCGGCCGACTCGACGCATCCGGGCAGCTGCGGATCGTGCCGTCGGACTGCACCCCCGGCCCGACCGGGATCGCGAGCTTCCGGGATCCGGTGACGATGAGCCGACGCGACGTGGCCGCATCGATGATGACGGTGTCCGACAACGCGGCGGCCGATGTGCTGCTCGGCGAGATCGGCACGACCACCGTCGAGAAACTCCTCGCGCGCCTCGGACTCACGCGGACCCGGATCATCGGTGGCACGGCGGACGTCTATCAGCGCCTCGTCGAGGAGACGGACACCCGCACCACCGTCGAGGCGTTCCGGGCGCTCACCGACATCGATGCGGCCTGGACGGTCTCGGCGTACGACCCGGCCTACACGAGCGCGACCATCCCGGAGGAGATGACCCGGCTGCTCGAGGCCGTGTGGTCGGGCTCGGTGCTCTCGCCCGAGAGCACCGCCTTCGCGCAGCAGGTGATGCGCGCCCAGGTCTGGCCGCACCGCATCGCGTCGGGCTTCCCGCATCGCGGGGTCGCGATCGCCGGCAAGACCGGCACGATCGGCATCATCCGCAACGAGGTGGCGGTCGTCGAGTTCCCCGGCGAGTATCCGATCGCCGTCGCGGTGTTCACCCGCGCCGCCCGCGCGGATCCCGTACTGCCGGTCGTCGATGCAGCGATCGGTGAGGCCGCGCGCATCGCCGTCACCGAACTACGGGCGCCGCTCGCCGATCCCCGAGCGTTCCCGCCCGAGGTGTGACAGCGTTCCCGCCCGAGGTGTGACAGCGTTCCCGCCCGAGACGTGATGCTCCGTCGCCGTCGTCGTTTGCCCGCGCACCGGGTCGGGCACCCGAAACAGGAACAGTGAATCGACGACGAAGGAGCAACAGTGAAGGCCGATCGATTCCAGGAACTCGCTTCCGCTGCCGGTCCGTTCGCCTCGGTGTACTTCGAGGACACGCACACGACCGAGGATGCTGCGAAGGTCGCCGAACTCACCTGGCGCGCGATCTCCGAGAAGCTCGAGGAACTGGGGGTGTCCGAGGAGGTGCGCGCTCACGTCGAACACGCGGTGACCGAGGGGCCCACACCGGTCGGGACGAGCGGCCGCGCGGTGGTGGCGAACGCAGACCGCGTATGGGTCGACGAGCGGTTGGTCCGCCCTCCGCTGCAGACCGAGGTGCGATGGTCGGACGGTCCCTACCTGATTCCGCTCGTCGAACACGGCAGCCGAGGACGTCCGCATCTCGTGGTCAGGGTCGACCACGTGGGCGCAGATCTGACGGTTCACGACCGCAACGGCGCCGTCGTGCACGAGGAGACGGTCGAAGGAGACGACCACCCCGTGCACAAGGCCTCCGGGGCACAGACTCCCGGTTACGGCGATCCGGAACCTGCGGTGGAGGAGCAGCGCCGGCGGAACATCGCGAAAGTGGCGGAGCGTGTCACCGAACTCGCCGACGAGTACGGCACGGACCCGGTCTTCCTGATCGGTGAGGTCCGCTCCCGGAACGACCTGGCCGATGCTCTCGTTTCCCGCACGGCGGACGTGGCGGTGCAGGTGGAGACCGGTTCTCGCGCGGAGGGGTCCGATCCTGCGCAGACCCGGGCCGCCCTCGACGAAGGGCTCGCCCAGCAGCGGCTCGCCGAGATGGACGAGGCCGCCGAACGGTTCCGCGCCGGGGCCGGCACGGGGCTGGCCGTCGAGGGTCTGGCCGAGGTCACCGCGGCCCTGCGCGAACGTCGGGTCGAGTCGTTGATCATCGGCGATCTCGGGGACGCGACCGTACTGGTCGGGGACGATCCGTCCGTCGTCGCCCAGGACTCCGACGCGCTCTCGGCGATGGGATCGGAGAACGAACGGGTGTGCCGGGCGGACGAAGCCCTGCCGGTCGCAGCGGCGGTGACGGGAGCCGACCGCCTGGTGCGGATCGACGAGCGTCTGAGCCCCGCCGACGGGATCGCAGCGCTCCTGCGTTACTGATCCGCGCTACCCGCACCCTCAATCGAGGGTGCGGGTGACCCGGTACCGGACGAAGGCCGGGAAGGCGACGACGCACACGAGCGTGCCGACGATGACGAGGACGCCGCCACCGGCAGCCGCGACGGCCGTGCCTGCGGCCGCTGCGGCGGCGCCGTGGAGCACGTCGCCGATGCGCGGTCCGCCCGCGACGACGACGATGAACACGCCCTGCAAGCGGCCACGCATCTCGTCGGTGGCGACGGTCTGCAGCATCGTCGAGCGGAAGGCCGCGGACACCATGTCGACCGCCCCGCCGAACGCCAGGAAGAACAGGGCGACCCACAGCAGCAGACCGCTGCCGTCGGGCTCGGCCCACCACACCGCGACACCGAAGCCGACCATCGCCACGCCCCACAGGACGATGCACACGATCACGGCGAGACCCTGGCGCTGCACCCGCGGCAGCCATCCGGAGAAGACGCCGCCGATCACCGCGCCGACCGACATGGCCGCGAACAGCAGACCGAGGGCGAAGCCGCCCTGCGCCGGATCGCCGAACGACTCGTGGGCGATCTGCGGGAACAGGGCGCGCGGCATCCCGAACACCATGGCGACGATGTCGACGACGAACGACGCCAGCAGGATCTTCTGGCCCGACAGGTACCGGAAACCGTCGAAGACCGCGCGCAATCCGGCCTTGGTGACCTCACCGAGCGGCGGAATCGCCGGGAGTCGGACCACCGCCCACAGCGTGGCGAGCAGGAAGATCGCGTCCAGCAGGTAGAGGGTGGACAGACCCACGACGGGAATGAGAGCGCCGGCGAACAACGGACCGGCGATCGCCCCGAACTGCACGACCGTCATGTTCAGCGAGGTGGCCGCCGCGATCTGCCCGACCGGCAGCAACCGCGGGATCACCGCCGCCCGGGTGGGCTGGTTGACGGCGAAGAACGCCTGCTGCACCGAGAAGAGACAGAGCAGTACCCACACGTTGTTCAGACCGATCGCGGCCTGCGCCCACAACAACAGCGACGTGACACCGAGACCGGTGGAGGTGACGATGAGCAGTTTCCGGCGGTCCATCGCATCGGCGAGCGCTCCACCCCACAGGCCGAACACCACGAGCGGCACGAGCCCGAACACGCCGGTCAACCCCACATAAGCGGAGTTCCGGGTGATCTCGTAGATCTGCTGGGGTACGGCGACGACCGCCATCTGCGCACCGATGACGGTGACGATCCCGGCCCACCACAGCCGGGCGTAGTCCTTGTTGCGCAGCGGTGTGGTGTCGGCGAGCAGGCGCCTCACGGTTGCAGACGCTCGGCGATCCAGCGACCGTCCACCAGGCGGGTCCGGATCCGGTTGTGCAACCGGTTGGGCCGGCCCTGCCAGAACTCGACGGACTCGGGCACGATGCGGAATCCACCCCAGAACGGCGGCACCGGGATGTCGTCGTCGACCTCGTAGCGCTCGGCGGCCTCGACGAGGGCGTGCTCGAGATCGGCGCGTTCGGCCACGGGACGCGACTGCTGCGACGCCCATGCGCCCAGGCGGGATCCGCGTGGCCGCGTCTGCCAGTACGCGAGGGTCTCCTCGTCTGGCACGCGCACGACCGGTCCGCGGACGGTCACCTGCCGGTAGACCGGTAGCCAGAGGAAGGTCGCCGACGCATAGGGGTGCCCGGCCAGATGGCGGCCCTTGTCGGACTCGAAGTTGGTGAAGAAGGTCAGGCCGTCGGCGTCGATCTTCTTGCACAGCACGGTGCGGGTCGCCGGGTGGCCGCGCTCGTCGACGGTCGCGAGCACCATCGCGTTCGGCTCGGGCACCGCGGTGGCGACCGCGTTCGCAAACCACGTACGCACCAGCGGAAGCCAGCCCTCGGCGACATCGCCGGGGGTGAGATCGCGGTCGGCCGAGGACTCGTCGGTCGGCCCGGACGGGCTGTAGTCGACACGCATACGCGCGAGGTCGTCACCCTCGGGGCGCGGCAACGGGAAATCGGACGGCACGAACGACGACGGTACTCCCGGCATCCGGGCAGCGACGCTCGGACCACGGGCGCTACAGTTTTCACGACGACCCGAGTGGGGCGCCGATCACACCTGACGGTGACCTCATTCCACCGGCAGCGCGGCTCGGACCGGGCCGTGCTCGAACGAGGAGAGCCCAACCGTCATGGCAGCGCGCGCGTCAGTTCCCGAGGATTTCGTCGCAGGACTCGAAGGCGTGGTCGCCTTCACGAGCGACATCGCCGAGCCCGACAAGGACGGTGGCGCACTGCGCTATCGCGGCGTCGACATCGAAGAGCTCGTCGAGAAGGGAGTGACCTTCGGCGACGTGTGGGCCCTGCTCGTCGACGGCGAGTTCGGTCGCGGCCTGTACCCGGCCGAGCCGTTCCCCCTGCCGATCCACACCGGCGACGTGCGTGTCGACGTCCAGGCCGGTCTGGCGATGCTCGCACCCATCTGGGGCTTCCGTCCGCTGCTCGACATCGACGACGCCACGGCCCGCGACAATCTCGCCCGCGCCGCGGTGATGGCCCTGTCCTATGTGGCGCAGTCCGCCCGCGGCATCTACCAGCCCGCCGTGCCGCAGCAGCGCATCGACGAGGCGAGCACCGTCACCGAGCGCTTCATGGTGCGGTGGAAGGGCGACCCGGATCCCAAGCACGTCGAGGCGATCGACGCCTACTGGGTCTCGGCGGCCGAGCACGGCATGAACGCCTCGACGTTCACTGCCCGGGTCATCGCCTCGACCGGCGCGGACGCGGCCGCCTCGCTTTCCGGCGCGGTCGGCGCGATGTCCGGCCCGCTGCACGGCGGTGCCCCGGCCCGCGTGCTGCCGATGATCGAGGAGACCGAACGCACCGGCGATCCGCGCGGTCTGGTCAAGGGCATCCTCGACCGCAAGGAGAAGCTCATGGGCTTCGGTCACCGCGTCTACCGCGCCGAGGACCCCCGCGCCCGGGTGCTGCGCAGCACCGCGAAGCGACTCGACGCTCCGCGCTTCGAGGCGGCGGCCGCGCTCGAGCAGGCCGCCCTCACCGAGCTGCGCGAGCGTCGTCCCGACCGGGCGATCGAGACCAACGTCGAGTTCTGGGCTGCGGTGATCCTCGATTTCGCCGAGGTCCCCGCCGCGATGATGCCCGCGATGTTCACCTGCGGACGGACCGCCGGCTGGTGCGCCCACATCCTCGAGCAGAAGCGTCTGGGCAAGCTCGTGCGTCCCGCGGCGATCTACACCGGCCCCGATCCGCGCCCTGCCTCCGAGGTCACGGGCTGGGATTCGATCACGCATCGCTGATGCCTCTTCCTCGGCCGGGCCGACCAGCGCCCGGCGGAGGCTCCGAGGGGGCGGTCTAGACTGCCTGTGCACCATGTCCCTCGACTCTTAGGACACGCATTCCGATGGCAGACGCGTCACCGATCATTCCCGCCGACCTCAAGCCCGCAGACGGCCGCTTCGGCTGCGGCCCGTCCAAGGTTCGTCCCGAGCAGCTGCAGTCGCTGGTCGATGTCGGCGCTTCGGTGTTCGGCACCAGCCACCGGCAGAAGCCGGTCAAGGACGTCGTCGCCCGTGTCCGCTCGGGTCTGCGCGACCTGTTCTCCCTGCCCGAGGGCTACGAGGTCGTCCTCGGCAACGGCGGCACCACCGCCTTCTGGGACGCTGCGGCCTTCGGTCTGATCCGGGAGCGCTCGCAGCACTTCACCTACGGCGAGTTCTCGTCGAAGTTCGCGACGGTCGCGAAGAAGAACCCGTTCATCGGCGATCCGATCGTCGTGGGTTCGGAGCCGGGCTCGGCTCCGGAGATCGTCGCCGACGCGTCGGCCGACCTCATCGGCTGGGCGCACAACGAGACCTCCACGGGTGTCGCGGTTCCGGTGCAGCGTCCCGCCGGTTCCGACAACACCCTGATCGCGATCGACGCGACCTCGGGTGCCGGCGGCCTGCCGGTGAACATCTCCGACACCGACGTGTACTACTTCGCCCCGCAGAAGTGCTTCGCCGCCGACGGTGGCCTGTGGATCGCGCTGATGAGCCCGGCCGCGCTCGAGCGTGTCGCCGAGATCAAGGAGTCGGGTCGCTTCACCCCCGAGTTCCTGTCGCTGCCGATCGCCGTCGACAACAGCAGCAAGGACCAGACCTACAACACCCCGGCACTGGCCACCCTGCTGATGTTCGCCAACCAGATCGAGTGGCTCAACGGCAACGGCGGTCTCGACTGGGCCGTGGCGCGCACGAAGGATTCGTCCTCGCGCCTGTACGAGTGGGCCGAAGCCTCCGAGTACGCGACGCCGTTCGTCGCCGATCCGTCGCTGCGTTCGCAGGTCGTCGGCACCGTGGACTTCGCCGACTCCGTCGACGCGGCGAAAGTCGCGAAGATCCTGCGGGCCAACGGCATCGTCGACACCGAGCCGTACCGCAAGCTCGGCCGCAACCAGCTGCGCATCGGTATGTTCCCGGCCATCGATCCCGAGGACGTCACGCAGCTGACCAAGTGCATCGACTGGGTCGTCTCCCAGCTCTGAGTACGCCGCACAGCGGGGCCGGGTCCGATGTCGGATCCGGCCCCGTTGTCGTCATAGTCTCGACCTCGCATCGAGACATTTCGGCGAACCCTGGACGATAACGCGCCGCGTCGGATTTCTTGCGATGTCGCTCGGCGTGGCGCGGCGTGTCCGGCCACGAAAAATATCCAGGTCGGTTACAGTCGGGCGGGTCAATCGCGATCGGCGCGAGGAGGTCAAGGTGCGAGAGCTTCGAGTGGTCGGTCTCGAGCCCGATGCTAAGCATGTGGTGCTCGCCGATCCCACGACGGGGGACAAGTTCCGCATTCCCGTCGACGACACCCTGCGCGCGGCCGCTCGCGGAGATCTGGCCCGTCTCGGCCAGATCCAGATCGAGACGACCAGCCAGCTCCGCCCTCGCGAGATCCAGGCCCGCATCCGCGGCGGCGCCTCGGTCGAACAGGTGGCCGACGAGGCCGGCGTCCCGGTCGCCAAGGTCGAACGGTTCGCCTATCCCGTCCTGCTCGAGCGGTCCCGGGCCGCCGACATGGCCAAGAAGGGCCATCCCGTCCGCCCCGACGGTCCCGCCGTCGAGACCCTCCACGAGATCGTCACGCAGGCCTTCCGTGCTCGCGGGCACAGCCTCGACGAAGCCGAGTGGGACGCCTGGCGCGACGACGAGGGCTTCTGGGTCGCGCAGTTGCGGTGGCACGCCGGTCGTTCCACGAACCGCGCGCACTGGCGCTACCAGCCCGACGCTCACGGCGGCACGATCACCGCGCTCGACGACATTGCCGCCGATCTCGTCGATCCCGATTGCGGCCGTCCCCTGCGCTACCTGACCCCGGTCTACTCGGCGCGCGACGTCGACGATTCCACTGAGGTGGAGAACGCCGACCGTCACGCCCCGATCGCGCTGGAGGCTCCCGCTTCCGACGAACCGGCTCCGGAGCCGGTCGCCGACGAGGAGACCACCGTCGCCGTCACGGTGCCCGACGACGCCGATGCATCGCGCGCGTCGCAGGCTCCCGCGAAGGACAAGCGCGGCAAGCCCGCGCTCCCCTCGTGGGACGACGTGCTGCTCGGTGTGCGCAGTAACGGACGCGTCTGAGGAAGTCGTCGACGATGTCGGCGACGGTGTCGACGCTCTGGTACGTCGACGCACCCGATCCCGTAGCGGTGCTGCGCGAGTTCTCTCCGGACCGCGATGCGGCGCGAGCACTTCTGTCGCGTCTGTTCCCGGAGTTCCAGGTCGATCCCGGCGCGCGGGTACCGCTCGCCGACGCCGGGGGCACCGGCGAGGACGATGACGCCGAACAGTTCCGGGTCGGTAGCTATCCCGGTGTGACGGTGGTGTCGAGCCCCCGATTCGCACTACGCCACCCCTCGGAGCTGCCCACGATGTGGTTGCGCACGCCCGCCGCCGAACGCACGTGCCTGCTGGCATCCGATCCGGCCGGTGCGTGGGGATCGTTCGCCGTGTGGGAGTGCGGCCGGCTGCGCCGCGGCTTCGGAGCGAACACCGTCGAGTTCTTCGAGGACCAGGGAATCCCGTTCGTATGGGAGCGGCCGTTCTGGGCGGGCGAGCATCCGCTCCGCTGGCCGCCGAACGTACCCCCTCCCCCGGAGTCCCTGCCCTTCCACCCTCGCAAGCTCGTCGAGGAGGCCCACGGGGCGTGGCTCGGGTTCCGCTATGTCGGGCGCCGCGACGACGAACTCGACCCGCGGAACATCGACACCTGGAGTTTCACGCTGCGCACCCCGGTCCCGCAGATCTCCGTCCCCGCACCGAAGACCTCCTGGTGGCGGCGACTCGCGGCGCACTGACGTGCCGTCGAGCGACGCTCCCGGTCGGACTCGTCACTCCTCTGCTCCGACAATGAATTTCACCTCGTCGATGTCGTCGGGTGTGATCTCCGGGGATTGCAGGACGAGAGCCCAGGCGTCGACGTACTCGGTGCTGTACTTGTGGCCGTGCCCGGCCGGGACACCCGTGGAGAAGGGCAGATCGGCCGTGACCTGCCAGAAGGTCACGAACGGGATCCACACCATGTCCTCGAGCACGTCGCGGCCGGGGGCTTCGCCGATCCAGTCCGGCTCACTCGTGATCAGGTGCGGACTCCACCAGACGATCGGGTCCGACGGGTGCATCAGATACAGCACCCGACTCCCCTCCCACGGCTCGTCCGTCGGCGGGATCTCCGCCTGTGGGTCGTTCGTGAACCGCACCGTGCGGCCGTCCCGGAAGACCGGTTCGATCTCGGGGCTGCCGGCCTCCCGGCGATCGCTGAACTCCCGGAAGAGGACGTTGAAGTTCGGAGGTCCGGCGAAGACCGTGCCCGACGTGCGATTGCGCAGGTCGTACTCGCCGCTGAAGGCGGTCTCCCCGCCGAACGAACCGAGGCTCTCCCCAGCCACGAGCAGTCGGGGGCGGGCGTCCTGGGGAAGCTTCGACCAGACGTCGTAGACGGCGTCGAACAGGTCGCGTCCGGCTTCCCGCGCCTTCGACTGATCGACGAGATAGGAGATCCACGAGGGCAGATAGGAGTACTGGATCGCGACCGTCGCGACGTCGCCGCCGGTGAGGTACTCGACGGAGTCCACCAGGGCCGGGTCCACCCAGCCGCTCCCCGTCGTCGTCACGACGACCAGGTTGCTCCGCTCGAATCCTCCTGCCCGGGTGAGGTCCTCGACAGCGAGGGACGCGCGATCCTCGGTGTCGTCCGCCGATGCCAGGCCGGCGTAGATCCGGATCGGTTCGAGGGCAGGACCTTCGGTGAACTCACCGAGTTGTTCGGTGGTCGGCCCCTGCCCGACGAAGATCCGCCCCTGCCACCCGAGAGAATCCCACGGAACGACCGAATCCGGTCCACCGGAGCGGAGTGCGGTCGTCGGTTGCTGCACACCTTCCTCGGTTCTCGTGTCCCGCGCCGAGAACGCCGCATTGGCGGCGTCGATGAAGCCGGCGAGGAGCACTCCGGAGACGATCGCGTACACGAGTCCCGCGACGAGAACCCACCCCACGACGTTCGCGGCCCGCTGCCCGATCCACCGGTCGAGTGTCCGTGCCGCCCAGTGATACAGGGCGCGGATACCACGTCCGATCGCCAGCAGCACAGCGAACATCACGACCGCGACGAGCGGGGAGAGAACCGCAAGTGCCAGGTTGTACTCGGAAACCCCCATCAGAGTACGGATCTCGTGCTGCCAGTACTGGCCGAGCCCGAAGAAGACCGCGAAGAGGACCGCCCCGCAGGTGCCGAAGATCCACCACGACGCAGCCTTGGGAGACCGAGGAGGCCGGTCGGCGAAGGCGCGCCACACGAACGCGAGGAGCACGCCGAGGCCGTATCCGATCGCGGCAGTGATCCCGCAGATCATCCCCTGCAGGATCCCGCCGCGCGGAAGCAACGACGGGGTGAACGACAGGCACGCGAAAAGCACTGCACCCCAACACCCGGGAAGTGTGAGGTGCAGTGCCCACCGCCGTGCCCGCGATCGGGGAACTTCGGTCGCGACGTTCGCGCCCGGATCACCCCGGACGTTGCGGCCGTTTTCTTGCACGGTCGCGTCAGTAGTAGTCGGAGCGTGGCTGCCAGGTCGAGATCGCCCAGATCACGACCGCGTCCAACGCGATGATCAGGATCGACCACCACGGGTAGTACGGCAACCACAGGAAGTTCGCGATGATCGACAACGCGGCGATGATGATGGCCGTGACGCGAGCCCACGTGGCACCGCTCATCAACGCGAGACCGGCGACCAGCATCACGACGCCGAGGACGATGTGGATCCATCCCCACGTGGTGAAGTCGAACTTGTAGGTGTATTCCACACCCCGCACGAAGACTTCGTCCTCGGCGACCGCCGCGATGCCCTGGAGGAGTTGGACGACACCGACCGTTGCCAGGATGATCGCCGCCCCTATCGAGGTACCTGCGGCGATGCCCTGTTTGACACTCATACTCTCCCTGTCGGGACGTACGTCGTGCGACATGACGATCCTCTCGTGTACGAAGGAAACACCGGTCGTGCGCCGGTCCTCGCGAGGAACGGCCGCGACCCGATTCGGAGGAACAAGGGTGCCGCCGAGTTGCGCCGCCACCCTCACACTTTCACCCGCCGGCTACTCGACGCGACGCGTCGAACGCACGAGCCGACCACGGAAGGGCACCGGCCTCAGATGCCCTCCCCGCAACGATGGTTCACGCGATGGGCACGCCGTCACGTCCGGGCGCGACGGTGCCGAGTGCCTGAGCCTTGAGGTGTTCGAACTCGGCAGGCGTGATCGCGCCGGAATCGAGCAGGCCTTTGGCGTCGGCAATCTGCTGAGCCGGAGATTTCCCGACCGCCACGGTCCGGATGTATTCGTCGGTGGCCTGCTTCGCCTCGGCCTGGGCCTGTTGTGCCCGCAGAGCCATTCCCCGACCGCGAACGATCAGGTAGACCAGCGCTGTCAGGTACGGAAGGAGCACCAGACCGATGACCCACATCGCTTTGACCCAACCGGACACGGAGTGATCCCGGAAGAGGTCGACGATGATTTGGAACAGGACGATCAGGTATGCCACGAAGGCGAATACGACGACGGTGTACCACACGTAGTCCCAGAATGAATCCATAGCCGAACCTCCTCGGCCGAACCGATGGCGGGACGATGCCCCCATGAAACCACCGGAGAATGAAGATCTCGAATCCTGTTTCCCCCTGCGGTGTGCCGCTACGGCACTGCCACTACTCGCGGCCCCCGGTCCACTCATCGATACCGGCGTCGAATCGTGACGACTGTCCGATTCGGGCTTCGGCAGGTCCATCTTCAGTCATGACGACCTCCGTCCCTCTGATCGGGGAGGGCCGGATATACCATACGCCCGTTCATGGGTGGAGGACATCGGTTTGCGCAATCGGCGCGATTCGGTACCGGCTCGAGTCGGTCAGGAGTACACCGCGCGGGGGTTCCAGGTCGCGATCGCCCAGATGACCACTACATCGAGGGCGATGATCGCAAGCGCCCACCCTGGGTAGTAGGGAAGCCACATGAAATTCACCAGGATCGACAGCGCGGCGATGACCATTGCGGAGACGCGCGCCCATGTCGCCCCGGAAATCAACGCGATGCCCACGATCACCATCACGACACCGACAACGATGTGGACCCACCCCCACGTGGTGAGATCGAACGTGAACAGATACTCCTGGCCGGCGACGAAGACTTCGTCCTCGGCGACCGCAGCAATTCCCTGCAACAGTTGCAGAGCACCGATCAAGGTCATGATGATTGCGGCACCGACCGACGTTCCCGCGGCGAGACCCTGCTTGACCGACATTTCCTCCCGCTCGGCATGCACATTGCGTGACATGATGCTCCTTCCGGATGACCCGACATCTCGAGTGTGCGCTTCGTCGGAATTCTCCAATGGAGGTTGGGGGTTTTCCGCCGGCAATCGCACCCAGAACTCGTTCAGGACACGAGCAGCGCGAGCCAGCCGAACGGCACACCGGCCAGGAAACCGGCGGCGAGCCAGCGCAGTACCTGCACCCGGAGCCACGACCACACGGTCGGCGCGACTCCCGCGACCGTCACGACATTGACGACGACGGCGAGGGCCGGATGGATCCGGCCGAGCACCTGCCCGCAGGCGACGACGGTGATGACGGTGGCGACGAAGGATAAAGCCGTCAGCGTGAGCCCCGTCGCCCAGGGAGTGGGCGCGGGACCGCGAGCCTGGCTCATCGCGGAAGCCGCACCCGCTCGTAGAACGCCATCGCAGCCGCGGTGGCCACGTTCAGCGAATCCGTGCCGACAGCCATGGGAATCCGGGCACGCACGTCGGTCGCCCGCATCGCATGTTCGGTCAGGCCCGGCCCCTCGGCGCCGAGCAGGAGCGCGACTTTTTCCCCCGTCATCGCTTCGGCGAGCGGGATCGCCCGTGGGTCCGGGGTCAGGGAGATCAGCTGGAATCCTCTGCTGCGCAACAGATCCAGGTCGTACGGCCACCGGTCGACGTGCGCGAAGGGGACCCGGAGGACGTGCCCCATCGACACGCGCACCGCACGCCGGTACAGAGCGTCGGCGCATCCTTTCCCGAAGAGCACACCGTCGACGCCGAGTCCGGCGGCGTTGCGGAACATCGAGCCGACGTTCTCGTGGTCGTTGACCCCTTCGAGCACCGCGACCGTGGTCGCCTTGTCGAGGACGTCGTCGAGCGAGAGCGGTTCGGGCCGGTGCGCGACGGCGAGCACCCCGCGGTTGAGGTGGAAGCCGACGACCTCCGCCATGGTCGCCGCATCGGTGCGGTAGAACGGCACGTCGACGTCACGCAGGTCGTCGGCGAGTTCGTCCAGCCGCCGACTCACCCCGAGCAGGCTCGTCGCAGCGAACCGGGAGTCGAGCATGCGCTGGACCACCAGCACACCCTCTGCGATCACCAGACCCTTGCCACCGGGAAGGTCGGGCCGACGGTCCGCGGAGTTGAGATCGCGGAAGTCGTCCACCCGGGGGTCGGAAGGATCGTCGATGTCGATGACGTGAACCACCGGGTCATTCTCCCAGCGGCCCTGCACCCTCCCGCACCGGGTCGGTCGTCACGACCGCGGTGCGGTCGGTCGTCACGACCGCGGTGCGGTCAGTCGTCATCGACCGCGGTGCGGTCGGTCGTCACGACCGCGGTGCGGTCGGTCGTCATCGACCGCGGTGCGGTCAGTCGTCTTCAGCGACGAGCGCCGTAAGGATTCCGACGGCGTCGCGCAACGTGGCGAGCGAGTCGGGATCGAGTTTGTCGAGCCGTTCGGTCAGCCACACTTCGCGTGCCTGCGCCTCGTCGGCGAGCAATTCCCTCCCGGCTTCGGACAGCGTCACGATGATCTGTCGTCCGTCCGTCGGGTGCGGCGTCCGCTCGACGAGACCGAGTTCGTGCAGAGACGCGATGACCCTGGTCATCGAGGGTGGTTGGACGCGTTCGCGCGCTGCCAGTGCCCCCGGGGTCATCGCACCTTCCTGCGCGAGGGTGGCCATTGCCGAGATCTGGGTCAGAGAAACTCGGGAATCGGTGCGTCTCCCCCGCAGATGACGCGTCAGACGCACAACGGCGAGTGAGAGGTCACCGGCGAGTGCGCGTGTATCCGAGATCATGGCGTGCAGAATACGTCACATCGCCCGAAACACGCGTCGGCTGCCTAGGTGAGCAGTTCCGTGAGCGGATCGACCGAGAAGTACAGGGCGAACAGCACTGCGACGATCCACATCAGCGGATGGATGGTGCGGATTTTGCCGCTCGCGGCGTGCAGGATCACCCAGGTGATGAAGCCGACGCCGATGCCGTTGGCGATCGAGTAGGTGAACGGCATGACCATGATGGTCAGGAAGGCCGGCAGCGCCACAGCGAACACCGAGAAGTCGATGTCGCGGACCTGGCCGATCATCAGGGCACCGACCACGACGAGAGCCGGAGCGGCCGCTTCGATCGGGACCACCTCGTACAGCGGGGTCAGGAACATCGCGAGCAGGAACATCACACCGGTGACCACGTTGGCCAGGCCCGTGCGGGCTCCTTCCGCGATACCCGAGGCCGATTCGACGAACACCGTGTTCGACGAGGCGGAAGCGCCACCACCGACGATGGCGCCGGTGCCCTCGACGACGAGGGCCTTGCCGATGCCGGGCAGGGTGCCGTTCTTGTCGGCCAGGCCGGCTTCCTTGCCGAGGCCGGTCATGGTGCCCATGGCGTCGAAGAAGTTCGCGAGGACGAGCGTGAACACGAGCAGGGTCGCGGCGATCACGCCGATGCGGGTGAACGCGCCGAACAGGTCGACGTTGCCGACGAGGCTCAGGTTCGGGATGCCGAAGAAGGAGTCGGGGGCGTCGGGGGTGCTGAGGTTCCAGCCCTTGGGGTTGGTGCCCAGCGACGGGCCGACGTCGGCGATGGCCTCGATGATCATCGACAGGATCGTCGTGGCGACGATGCCGATCAGCAGTCCGCCGCGCACCTTGCGTGCGACGAGCACACCCATGAGCAGCACACCGACGACGAAGACGAAGGTCGGCCACGACGCGATGGAGCCGTCGATGCCCAGGCCGACAGGGACGGTGGTGCCGGCGGCGTCGGGGATGCGGCGGACGAAGCCGGCGTCGACGAGGCCGATCATGGCGATGAAGGCGCCGATACCGGCAGCGATGGCGGCCTTGAGTTCTGCCGGGATCGCGTTGAAGACCGCGGTGCGGAAACCGGTCAGGGCCAGCACGACGATGATGATGCCGTCGATGACCACCAGGCCCATCGCTTCGGGCCAGGTGACCTGCGGCGCGATGGTCACCGCCAGCAGGCTGTTGATGCCGAGGCCGGCGGCGATGGCGAACGGATAGTTGGCGACCACACCGAAGACGATGCTCATGAAGCCGGCGACCAGCGCGGTGACGGCGGCGACCTGGTTGATGGGCAGGATGTTGCCCATCACGTCGATCTTCGCGCTCGCGTCCTCGGCGGAGAAGCTACCGAGGATCAGCGGGTTGAGGACCACGATGTACGACATCGCGAAGAACGTGACGATGCCGCCACGCACCTCTCGGGACACGGTGGAACCGCGTTCGGTGATCTTGAAATAGGTGTCCAGGAAGGACGTTCGCTTGGAGTCGGTGCCTACGGCCATGTCCACAAATCCGCTCGTCGAGTACGGGGCGTCGCAACGGGAACCGATTATTGCAGCGCGAAGGAACTAATCTGCAAACCGTGGAACCCGCCCAGCTCGTCGCAGCCCGCATCCGACGCCTTGCCGACCCTCGCCCCGCGCTTGCCGTGGGAACCGGTCTGTGGGTGGTGGCGACCGTCGTCGTGGCGGTGGTGGGCGGCGAACTCCGGGACGATGTGCTTCCGGTCTGCGTGGCGGGAATCGTGGTGGGGCTGCTGGGAACTGCGCTCTTCCTGTTGCAGCGTCGCGCCGCCCGACGCGGTGACCGGGGTGCCCAGGCGGGGCTGGACTGACCCTCGCCCACGGCCGTCCGCGACAAGCCCACAGCGGTGTCAGCGACGGATCCGCACCCGAGTGATCAACCACACCCACAGCAGGGCCCATGTGATCCCGAAGATCCAGCCTGCGACGACATCGGTGAACCAGTGCGCCGCGAGGTAGACGCGAGAGAGCCCGATCACGAGGGTGTAACCGGCGAGCGCGATCGTCGCGGCGGTCCGGCGGCGATCGCCGCGCGGCCACGTGCGCACGACGACCGCGACGAGCACCGTGGCCAGAACTGCGCTGGTCATCGCGTGTCCGGACGGGAACGACTCGGTGCGCAGGGCCAGGAGCCGTTCGGGTTCCGGTGGCCGGACACGGCCGAACAGATTCTTGAGCAACACCATCAACGGCCAGCCCGTGAGGACCGCTCCGGCGACGAGGACGGCGTCGGACAGACGATCGGCCCGCACCAGCAGCAGCGTCGTCGCCGCGGCGATCAGGCTCGTCGCGACTCCCCCGCCCGTGTGGGTGAGTGCGGTCACCGCGGTGGTCAGCCACGGCTCGCGGAGCGACACCATCCAGTCGAGCACCGCGGCATCGAGCGTCACGGTTCGGTTCTCACGTCCGGAGCCGTGAGCGCGGTGAGTGCCGCGGCCAGGCCGATCGGTGTGCTGTGGACGGTGCCGGCCGCGTCGACCCACCACGGGACCTCGACCTCACCGGTCAGGGCTCCGGAGCAGCGGAGGACGAGTCGGTCGTGCAGCGCGAGTACGCCGCGCGGAAGCGGCACCCCGGCGACGATTCCGGCCAGGACCGCGGCCGGTTCGCGCTCCCACGTCGAACTCCTCCCCTGCTCGACGGGTTCGGCGTCGACCACCGCGGACGCCACGGCGATGTCGAGCACGTCCGCGAGCGCGTGGGCGGTTCCCCTGCCGCCGGTGACGAGGCGGTCGTGTGGGATCGCGGCCGCGAACCACGGACGGTCGGGTACGAGAGCGTCGGCTGCGTCGACGACGACACCCGACAGGCTGCGCACCCCGTCGGGCAGAGTGACCGACTCGGGATCGAGACCACCCGACGAGAACGCCGCGGCGAGCGCGTCGTGCGCGGCGACGATCGCGGCCGGCCCCGGCGACCTGCTGTCGTCCGCGAGCCGGTCGAGCAGTGTCTGTGCCAGTTCGATGTCGTCGATCCGCGTTCCGGCGAGGGCGCTGCGGAAGGCCGATGCGTCGGGGTGGGTACAGGGATCGAGCAGACCTTCGAAGAGGGTGTCGTCGGCGAACCGGTAGTGGCCCAGAGGCCGGCCGTCGAGCGACGCGCGGGTGCGCAGATACCACGCCGTATATCCGGCGGGGTCGGCGATCGCTTCGGCCGTCGTGGGCTCGGCGGCCAGCAGGGTCAACGCCCGCGACCAGCGGCGATCGTCGACGAGATCGAGGTCGCGCACCGCGACGAGCACCTCGGGATCGTCGTCGAGCCGCTCCCACCACAGGTGTTCGTCGGGCAGATCGTGGTCGGGGCCGGTCGGCAGTTCCGCACGCAGGACCGTGAATCCCCAGCCCACACCGATCGCCCGCAGGGCGTCGGCCCCGTACCGGTCGACGACGGACGCGTCGACGGTGCCGAAGGGCGCGTCCTCGACGAGTACTTCTGCGAGCGGTGCACCGGGAAGCAGGAGTTCGTCGGCGGGGACGAGGTCGCCGTGGGTGTCGGGCAGCAGCAGTGCCCCGAGTTCGCGGGGCACGGCCGCGGGCGACACGAGCGGCACCAGTCGCAGCACGACGTCGGCGAGCTCACCGGCCGGGAGGTCGCCCTCCGGGTGGAGGTCGTCGGGATCGGTGTCCTCGACGGCCGCGACGAGCGCCGGGTCGGCGAGCAGGTCCTCGACCGTCACGGTGCCGGCTCCGAGCCGGGCGAGCAGCGGATGCGCGGCGTCGGGATGGACGAGACGCACCCACGGCATGGACACCGGGCCGATATCCTGCAGTTGCGTTGCGAGAACGGCCGTACGCGGGCCGGTCACGGTCCGTCCGTCCGACAGCGGAACCGGCAGCGATGCGAGTTCCTCGGCCGCGACCGCGTCGACGACGAGCGGAGTGAGCGCCTCGTACAGGCGGTTCCACCACTTCGGATCGCGTTCGTGCCCGGAGAGCAGTTCGGCCAGTCGCGCGAGACCGAGCCGGTGCACGCCGACGGCGGACAGCGCGGACGCATGTCGCGGCCCGCACAACTCGGGGATCACGAGCCCCGGGACCACCTCGCCGAGGACGTCGGCGAGGTCGTCGGTGAGACCGGGAAGTGCGACGGCCCGGTCGGGCACCAGATCGGCGCTGCGGTCGGCGGCGGGAAGCCACGCGCCGGCAGCCAACTCGTCGAGGATCGCCTCGCGGATGCGTTCGTCGACCTCGCTGCGCGCGAAACCCGGCAGGGGCACGAGGTCGAGTCGCTGCTCGGCGGGCAGAGCCGCGACGAACCGCGCGTATCCGCGGGCGACGTTCTCGACGTGGGCTCCGGGAAGCACGCGCCTCCGGTCGGGTTGCATGGCGACGTCGGCGACGACGATCGCGGGAAGTGACAGCTCCTCGTCGGAGCGGGTGGGGGCACGCAGGACATCGCTGCGGACCGGGTCGACCCGCCCGTCGACGACGGGCACCAGCCATCGCGCCGACGCTCCGGTGAACTCCCACCAGGTGCGATCGCCGATCCGCACCTCCCACAGGCCGCTGTCGAGTTCGCGCCGGTGACGGGTGAATTCGTCGTCGGCGACGAGGACGGTGTGCAAGCCCGGGAGTTCGAGCAGGATGTCGTGGGCCTCGGATCGGAAGGCGTCGAGCAGTGCGACCGGGTCCACCCCGGGGCGCAGGGTCAGCACGACCTCGGTGTCGCTGCCGGTCGCCGGCGGGGCCTCCGTCGGCCACACGAGGCGCAGCGCCGGGACACCCGACTCCGGCTCGGGCAGGTTCCGCTCGGCCAGCACCGCGCGGGTGCGCTCGGCCGAGAAGTGGAGCGAACCGGTGCGCGAACGCACCTCGATGTCGTCGGAGACCGACAGCACCGCCGTGAAGCCGACACCGAACCGCCCCACGGTGGATCCGGCGCCGGTCTTGTTCGACGAGCGCAGTGCGGTCAGCGCGTGGACACCGCCCTCGTGGAGCGGCTCACCGATGTTCGCGACGTGGAGACGGCCGTCGGCGAACCAGACACGCAGCTCACCCGGTACATCGGCACGCGCGGCGGCGTCGGCGGCGTTCTGGGCGAGCTCGGTCAACACGCGGTCGCGGTAACCCGCGCGGACATGATCGGCCTCGGTCGCCGCGTCCTCGCGCAGACGGGTGGGCGACGACGACCAGGCCGCGAGGATCCCTTCGCGTAACGCCGCGGTCCCGAACGGATCCGCGGGGTCCGGCCGGGTCACGTCAGTCGGTCTGTTCCGACTCGGACGGGGACGGCTCGGACGACTCGGGGGCTGACGACTCGGGGGCGAGCTCGTCCGTGGAATCGGTCGGCGTGGACTCGGTGCTCACGACCTCGGTGCTCACGACCTCGGTGCTCACGACCTCGGTGGTCGCGGACTCCGCAGGCGCCGAGCCGGCCGGTCCGACCTCGACGACCTCCACTGCCGAATCGTCGAACGCCTCGTAGATCGGCGAACCGGCGCCGGTGGGCAGGGTCGTGTCGGAATGCGCGCCGCATCCGTACTCGGCGTGCACGACGTGACCGTCGGCGGCGAACTCGTTGCCGCAGACGCCGAAGGCCGCACGCAGCGATCCGGCGAGCGGAAGATAGAAACCACACAGGCGGCACGAGGACGGAGCGGCCTTCGCCATCTCCGAGTCGGGACCGTATTCGCTGTCGAACCAGCGCTGCGCTGCCTCGAGGCGACCTTCCAGACTCATGACCTGCTTGCGGCCCAGCCCGATCTCGAGGGCGGTCTCATCGACCTCGGGGTCGCCGGACAGCATGTAGCCGGGAACCAGGCGCACGTCGTCAGGAGCGGGAGCCAGCAGGTCGCCGGGACCCAGATCGCCGGGACGGATCCGCTCGCTCCACGGCACCCACGCGGGGGCGACGAGCGCGTCGGGACCGGGCAGGAGCACGAGTTCGCTCACAGTCACCCGATCCGAATCCGGGGCGGCGGCCACGACGACGGCCCACTGCCAACCGCGGTAACCCGGCAGCTCCGAGGCGAAACGATGGGTGGCCGAGCACTCGTCCTCGCGCGTCACGCCCAGATAGGCGCCGACTCCACCGTCTCCGAGTTCGTCGAGTGCGGCCCGAGCGAGGTCGACGGCGTCGGCGAGCACGGAACGCACCGCCGGATCGACCACGGGGTTCGTTCCTCGGGAAGTGGAAGCAGAGGCAACACTCACGACCCCCATTCTGCCTGACCTGTCTGCTCCGGCGCCTGCGGGTCGCGGAAGGTCGTACAGGCACCGTTCACACGCGAGGTGCAGGATGGGCGCGTGCCCCGTCTTCTCCTCTCGGCCGCGGTCGCGACGGTCGTCTGCGTCACCACCGCCGGATGCGGCGACGATCTCGTCGCCGAACCCGGTCCACCCGCCACCGAACTCGGTGTGGAAGTCGTCGCCACGCACCCCCACGATCCGGAGGCGTTCACCCAGGGCCTCGAGATCGACGAGGGCGAACTACTCGAAGGCACCGGCCGGGCCGGGCGCTCGTGGGTGTCGGCCCGAGAGGTCGACCTCGACGGCGGGACCGTCACCCTCGCCGAGACCGAGCGCACCCGCGAACCCGTCCTCGACGACCTCTTCGGTGAGGGCATCACCGTGGTCGGCGACGAGGTGTGGCAGCTGACCTGGAAGGACGGCACGGCCGTCCTCCGCGATCGCGACACCCTGCTCGAGAAGCGCCGGGTCGACTACGACGGCGAGGGCTGGGGGCTGTGCGCGCAACCCGGCCGTCTGGTGATGAGCGACGGCTCGGCCGAGCTGATCTTCCGCGACCCCGTCACCTTCGACGAACTCGGGCGCGTAACCGTGCACCGGGACGGACGTGCCGTGTCGAAGCTCAACGAACTCGAGTGCGCCGAGGACGGCAGGGTCTGGGCGAACGTGTGGCAGACGGACGAGATCGTGCTGATCGATCCGGCCTCGGGCCGTGTGGAGGCCCGGGTCGACGCGGCTCCGCTGCGTGATCGGCTGCCCGCGGGAGCCGATGTGGACGTCCTCAACGGCATCGCACGGATCCCCGGGACCGATCGGTTCCTGGTGACGGGCAAGTACTGGCCGACGCTGTTCGAAGTGCGTTTCGTGGAGTGATCCGGGTGGCATACCGATCGCGGCACGCGTCACTCGGGCCACGTGCCGCCCTTGTGTTACAGCCGCTATCGCGTGGGGAAGAATCGAAGACGTGACCGAACCGGACGAGCGACCCGCCCCCGAGGGAGCGGACGGCCGTGTCCCGGGTTCGCAGCATCCGGGGTACAGCAACTATCCGCCTCCGCGCCGCGTCTCGGGCCGTCGCACTCCCCTGCCGCCCCTGCATCCCGTCGACCATCCGCGCCGACCGCCGGGTGCGTCGGCGGCCGGTCGGGCGGAGTCCTCGTCCGAGACCGACTCACCGCGCGCTCCGCGCATGCCGCGGAAACTGACGGTGACGCGGGTCGCGGCCCTGCGCAGCCGCGAACTCACCTCGAAGGGCATCGCGACCTTCCGCCGAGCGGCCACGGCCGACGGCGCCGACAAGTCGGGCCTGACGGCGCTCACCTACGCGACGATGGCGAACTTCGCCTCCGACGCGGCCATCGCCGTCGCGCTCGCGAACACCCTGTTCTTCTCGGCGGCCACCGGTGAGGACAGGACGAAGGTCGCGCTGTATCTGCTCATCACGATCGCGCCGTTCGCGATCATCGCCCCGCTCATCGGGCCGCTGCTCGACAGGTTGCAGCACGGTCGTCGCGTCGCGCTGGCGACGTCCTTCGCGCTGCGCACGGTGCTCGCGGTAGTGCTGGTGTTCAACTTCGACAGCTGGCTGTTGTATCCGGCGGCGCTCGGCATGATGGTGCTGAGCAAATCGTTCGCGGTGCTCAAATCCGCGGTGACACCCAGAGTCCTGCCACCGGAGATCGATCTGGTGCGGGTGAACTCCCGGTTGACGGTCTTCGGCCTGGTCGGCGGCACGATCGGTGCCGGCGCGATCGCGGCGGCCGCGGCATGGGCATTCGGTTCGTCGGGCGCACTGTGGCTGTGCGCCGGGATTACCGCATTCGGCGCCTATCTGAGCATGCGTATCCCCGCCTGGGTCGAGGTCACCGAGGGTGAGGTGCCGGCGACGCTGTCGTACCACCGCTCCGACGCGCGCACCGAGGTGCTGAACGCCGACACCGTGACCGAGGTGATCGTCACCAAGTCCGGGAAACGGAAGCAGCCGCTGGGACGGGCGGTGGTGACCGGACTGTGGGGCAACGGCACGATCCGCATCCTCACCGGCTTCCTGACCTTGTTCATGGCGTTCGTCGCGAAGAACACCACCGGACAGGATCCGCTCATGCAGGCCGCGATGCTCGGTGGTGTCGGTGCCGCCGCCGCGGTCGGCAACTTCGCGGGCAACGCGACCGGAGCGCGACTCGCGCTCGGACGGCCCGCTCTCATCGTCGTGCGGTGCACCGCCGCGGTCGTCGTCGTGTCCGCCGTCGTCGCTGCGACCGGCAACGTCCTGGCCGCCGCGCTGGCGGCGCTCGTGGCGGCGTGCGCCAGCGCGCTGGCCAAGGTCTCGCTCGACGCATCGCTCCAGCAGGACCTTCCCGAGGAGTCCATCGCGTCCGGATTCGGCAGGTCCGAGACGGTTCTCCAGCTCAGCTGGGTGTTCGGCGGAGCGATGGGTGTGCTGTTGCCGACCGAACTGTGGCTCGGGTTCGCTGTGGTCTCCGTCGTGCTGGTTCTCGGATTCGCGCAGACGGTGCTGACATACCGTGGGGGGACATTGCTGCCGGGATTCGGCGGCCGTCGACCCGAACGCGTCTCCACCGAGACGGCTGCCGGGCGGAGGCGCGCCGGTGGATCCCCCACCGAAGATTGGAACAGTTGAGTTGCAGGCCCGGACGAAGAAGACTCTCGCGCTGCTGCTGGTGGCCCTGGTGGTCGTGGTAGCGGGAGTCGCCGCCACGGTGTGGAAACTGGTCGATTCGGCCGAGCCCACGCTCCCCACCATCACCGCGTACGCACGGGGAAAGACCGTGACGGTCGATCCCGCGCAGCACTGCAATCTCTATCTCGAGGACTGCGTGGAGAACCCGATCGGTCAGCTCGACGTGCCGGCCGGCTACCCGCTGCAGCTGTCGCTTCCGAACGAGATCGCCGATGCTCCGTGGCGCATCCTCACCGTCTACGGCGACACGCAGACCGGGCAGACCTACATCGACGGCGCGATGTTCGAGGCCGGTGCACGCCGCACCCTCACCGTGGAGAGCTCCCCGGAGCTGCAGTTGCTCGGAGTGGAGATCCAGCTGCCGTCGGCCGTCGTCGACGAGGCCGGTGAACCGATCGCGCACGCCGTGTGGGCCGTCAAGACGTTCTGAGTCCCGACCCCGCATACGACGACGGGCCGTCCTCGCACACGGCGAGGACGGCCCGTCGTGGTTCGTCCCTAGTGATCGAGCTCGCGCGCGATCGCCCGCATGACCTCGGAGATGCGCTGCCCGGTCTTGCGGTCGGGGTAACGCCCGCGCCGCAGATCGGGCTGGACCGCTGCTTCGAGCAACTTGATCATGTCCTCGACCATGCCGTGCAGTTCGTCAGGCGCGCGGCGCTTCTGCTGGGCGGGAGCCTCGCGGCGACCCTGCCGCAACGTGGGCTGCTCGAGGAGCTCGACCTTCAGCGCCTGCGGACCCCGACGGCCCACCGCCATACCGAACTCGACGCGCTGACCGGGCTTGAGCGCTTCCACTCCCTCCGGCAGTGCCGAGGCGCGGACGTAGACGTCCTCACCCTCGTCCTGGGACAGGAAGCCGAAGCCCTTCTCGACGTCGTACCACTTCACCTTGCCGGTCGGCACCGCGCTCACCTGCTCCTCGAAAGCTGTGCCCCACAGCGGGGCAACCCGTTTACCATGCAAAACAACGCGCCCCGGCTCGGTCGAGCGGGACGCGTAGACACCTGTCAGTGTACCCGCAGAGGTGGGTCCGCCCCCGAATCGTCTTCCCGCTCCCGGACGTCACCGTCCGTCCTTGCGGCGACTACCGTGGTCACGTGGGTACTTCATCTTCGGATTCGTCTGCCGCCCCGCGTAACGGCCTCCTGAAGGCCGCGATCGCCTGCTTCGTCGTCGGTGTGGTGGCGGTCGTCGCCATCTTCCTCATTCCGGCGGTCACCGACGGCACGCCCGGACTCGCGCTGTATCTGTTGACCCTCGCATGGCCGTTGGGTTTCGCCCTCGCCATCGCCTTCGCGCTGCGCTCGGGCCGGCGCGCTCGGAACGGAGACCGGACATGAGGATCCTGCTCAACATCATCTGGTTGATCTTCGGCGGGCTGTGGCTCGCGCTCGGCTACTTCGCGGCAGGTCTGATCTGCTGCATCCTCATCATCACCATCCCGTTCGGCATCGCGTCGTTCCGGATCGGTATCTACGCGCTCTGGCCGTTCGGCAAGACGACGGTCGACAAGCCGACGGCCGGCACCATGTCGCTGATCGGCAACGTCATCTGGATCCTGGTGGCCGGTATCTGGCTGGCCCTCGGCCACATCGCCACCGCGCTCGCCATGGCCGTCACGATCATCGGCATCCCGCTCGCCGTCGCCAACCTGAAGATGATCCCGATCTCCCTGATGCCCCTGGGGAAGGAGATCGTTCCTGTGGATGCCCGCCCGAGTTACATGTGATCTTTCTCACATAACGAGCCGATAACGAGCAGGACTCGAAACGAAATTTCGGGTACCCGAACCCCACTACCTGGGACTTCATTCCCTGGTCCGCGCCACACACGTCTGTCGCCACACGAATCGGCGCGTTATCAATTGGTGACACTTCGCCCTCGGAACCGTTACCGTCATGTCCGGTCGAACCGCCTGGCTCGACCGGTCCGGAACCGCCGCGCCAAATTCCTGTCCCGTGGTTCCGGAAGTCCCGACGAACGATCCACAGGGGACAGGAAACGGGGGACCCACCGGTCTCCCAGGAACCGATCGGCCCACAGCCGGACGGTGTCCAGGAGGCCCGGGCCGACGCAAGCGCGACGGTCCTCGGGGTGAAGCCGAAGGCGCTCCCAACGGAGCGACACGGCCGGGCGACCTCTTCAGCCCGAACCCGACAGCTGACCTCGTAGGTGCGTACGGAGAGGAACACGGAACCGACATGAGCGGACGCCATCGCAAGCCCACCAATACCGGTCGTACCGTCGCGAAGTTCGCGCTGACGGGCGCAGTCCTCGGCGTCACGGGTGTCGCGTTCAGCGGCACGGCCGCTGCCGCCCCCGACTCCGACTGGGACCGCCTCGCACAGTGCGAGTCCGGCGGCAACTGGGGAATCAACACCGGCAACGGCTACCACGGTGGCCTGCAGTTCTCGCCGAGCACCTGGAACGCCTACGGCGGCCAGGAATACGCCGCCTCGGCCAGCCAGGCCAGCCGCGAGCAGCAGATCGCCGTCGCCGAGCGTGTCCTCGCCGGCCAGGGCTGGGGCGCATGGCCCTCCTGCTCGTCGAGCCTCGGCCTGTCGAGCGCGCCCACGCAGCGCTCCGTCGACGCAGCGCCCGCCGAGACCCCTGCGCCGGCCATCCAGAACGCTGTCCCGCAGCTTCCGGAGACCCCCGCTGTCCCCGCCGAGGTCCAGGGCATCCTGGCCGGCTTCGAGCAGGGCGTCACCGCACTCCAGGACGCCGGTGTCGAGCTCGACCCGAACATCCTGGACGCCGTTCGCGCGGTGCTCCCGCAGTAACACCCCGAACATCCCGGAAGGGCCTCGCACCGTTCACGGTGCGAGGCCCTTCCGCATATGCGGACGACCTTCGTTCATCCCTCACACACGACGACGCCCGGCCCCCACGAAGGGACCGGGCGCCGTACGGAAGAGTCTGTTCGGTGATCCGCGATCGGATCAGCGGTTGATCACCGTCTTCGGATGCGTGTAGGGCAGGTCCTCGACCGGCAACGGGAACACGGTGTCCTCACCGTACGGGGAGAGCGGACCGGAACGCGTGGACGACAGTTCGGTGACAGCGTGCTCACCGTCGGCCAGCTCGGGCCATCCGTGGTCGACGTAATGCTTTTTCGAAGAGGTAGCCATGCGCTCATTTTGGCAGGCGAGTTCGGGGCCTGCTACCGCAGGTCTCTAATCTGGAGGGGATGTCCCCGACCACGCCCGCTCCCGACACCGCCTCGGACTCCCTCGCCCGCTGGCTGGCAGGTCGACGCGACACGGATCTGGCCGCCACGCTGCGCGCCCGTCCGGATCTCGTAGTGCCGCCACCGGCGAGCATGAACGTGCTCGCGAGCCGGGCTCAGCAACGCGCCTCGGTGTTCCGTGCGGCCAACGAACTCGACACCGCCGCCTTCGGGATCATCGAGGTGCTGGCCCGTCTCGGAGCGGTGGACACCCCCGTCTCCCGCGCCGCCGTGCTCGACGAGGTCTCCGGCCGCATCAGCGCGAGGAATCTCGACCGGATCCTGTCCACCCTGCGCTCGCTGCTGCTCGTGTGGGGGTCCACCGACGAACTGCGTCTCGTCGCCGCCGCCGTGGACGCCGTTCCGTGGCGCGTCGGACGCACCGGCGACGTCACCGGACCGTCCCGGCAGGAGCTCGACGACCTCCTCGCGGCTCTTCCGCCCGAGCAGCGCAGCATCCTCGACACCCTGTCGCGTACGTCCCCGATCGGTCGGACCCGCGACGCTGCACCGGACACCCCCGCCGACCGGCCCGTGCAGAAACTGCTCGCCGCCGGACTGCTCTTCCGCATCGACGACGAGACCGTCGAACTCCCCCACCGGGTGGGCCAGGCACTGCGCGACGACGCTCCCTTCGATCCGGCGGCGCTCGCTCCCCCGCGCGCACCGAAACCCACCCGATCGACCGCCGACGTCAATGCGACCGCCGGCGGCGCCGCCCTCGAACTGCTGCGGCACTGCGAAGACGTTCTCGACACCCTCGGTGCGCAAGCCGCCCCCGTCCTCAAGGCCGGTGGGCTCGGTGTCCGCGAACTGCATCGCATCGGGAAGGCGGTCGGACTCGACGACGACGAGACGGCGCTCGTCGTCGAGGTCCTCGCAGGTGCCGGTCTGATCGCGCGGGGCCTCCCCGATCCGCCGACACCCGGGGACGACGATCACTGGGCACCGACCACCGCCACCGACGCGTGGCTCACGTCCTCCCCCGCCTACCGCTGGGCCGTGCTCGCCGGTGCCTGGCTCGATCTGCCGCGCCGGCCCTGGCTGATCGGCCGGCGCGACCAGAACGACAAGCCGGTCGCCGCGCTGTCCGACGAGGTGAAGTCCCCTACTGCCGCCCGCGACCGGCGGTTGCTGCTCGACGCCCTCTCCGACGTGCCGGCGGCGGGCACGGACGTCGCCGACCTGCGTACCGCTGCGGCGTGGCGTCGTCCTCGCTGGGCGAGTCGCTTCGACACGACGAGCGTCGTGGAGACCGTGCGCGAGGCGACGACACTCGGTCTCGTCGCGCACGGAATGCTCGCGTCGCCGGGCAAGGCGCTGCTGCACGGCGGCGACGCCGAGGCCGAGATGGCAGCGGTGCTCCCCGAACCCGTCGACTACGTGCTCGTCCAGGCCGACCTCACGGTCGTCGCCCCCGGACCGCTCGTCCCCGAACTCGGCGAGCGGATCGCGCTCGTCGCCGACGTCGAATCGGCCGGTGCCGCGACCGTCTACCGGATCGGCGAGAGCAGTATCCGGCGCGCGCTCGACGCCGGGCTCGGCGCGAGCGACCTGCACGGCCTGTTCGCGACGCATTCGCGCACCCCGGTGCCGCAGTCGCTCACCTACCTGATCGACGACGTCGCGCGTCGCCACGGACGCCTGCGGGCCGGTGTGGCGACGTCCTTCGTCCGCGCTGACGATCCGGCTCTGCTCACCGAGGTACTGTCCGCCCCGGTCGCCGCCACGCTCGCCCTGCGCGCGGTCGCCCCGACCGTCGCGATCTCGCAGGCTCCTCTCGCCGAGGTGCTCACCGAGCTGCGCGCCGCTGGTTTCGCTCCCGCCGGGGAGGACGCATCGGGAGCGATCGTGGATCTACGGCCCCGGGGTGCCCGCGTCGCGATGCCGCGTGCCCGGGCCCGCTATGCCGGGCCCACCTCGCCGAGCGACGAGCAGCTCGACACCCTCGTGCGCACGCTGCGCGCCGGCGACCGTGCGGAGTCCGCGACACCGACGGCCTCGGCACGTGGTGACGGCAGCCGGTCCGGCGGTGCGGCGACGCTCGCGCTGCTGCAACTGGCCGTGCACGGCAAGCGCAGCGTCACCCTCGGCTACGTCGACGCTCAGGGTGTGGCGACGCGCCGCATCGTCGATCCGGTGTCGGTGGGCGGCGGGCAGGTGCAGGCCTTCGACCCGGCGACCGGCTCGGTGCGCAGCTTCGTCCTGCACCGCGTCACGTCGGTGGCGCTGGTCGACTGACGACGGACCCGGGTGCGGTTGATCGAGCATCGCCTGGAACCGCCCACCACCGGCCCGTGGGCGGAGAGGCTCAGCGTTGCGTCGCGAACCCCACGAACGCCCCGCCGACGGTGAACTGGTTCTCCGGCCGTGGGAGCCCGTAGTGCCCACGCAGGGTGGATTCGGTGTACTCGGTGCGGAACAGACCGCGCTCCTGCAGGATCGGCACCACACCGTCGACGAACTTCTCGAGCCCCGACGGCAGCACGGCGGGCATGATGTTGAAGCCGTCGGCCGCGCCGCTGTGGAACCAGTGCTCGATCGTGTCGGCCACCTGCTCGGCCGTGCCCGCGAAGGTTCGATGGCCGCGACCGCCGCCGAGTCGTTCGATGAGCTGCCGCACCGTGAGGTTCTCCCGTCGCGCGAGCTGCACGATGAGCGTGTACCGGCTCTTGGCTCCCTCGATCTCGTCCTCGGACGGCAGGTTCTCCGGCAGCGGCTCGTCGAGCGGAAGCTGCTCCGGCCGCAACCCGAACCGTTCGGCAAGCTGGTGGCGCGCGTACTCGGGCGAGATCAGCCGGGCCAGTTCGGCGTCGAGTTCGCGTGCCTCATTCTCCGTATCGCCGATGACGGGCACGATGCCCGGGAGGATCAGCACCTGCCGCGGGTCGCGGCCGACCTTGCCGACCCGATCCTTCGCGTCGTCGTAGAACGCCTTGCCCTCCTCGAAGGTGGGCTGAGCAGTGAAGATCGCCTCGGCGTACAGCGCGGCGAAGTCCTTGCCGTTCTCCGACGAGCCCGCCTGCACGAGCAGCGGATAGCCCTGCGGCGACCGCGGCACGTTGAGCGGCCCGGCCACCGAGAAGAACTCTCCCTCGTGTTCGAAGGTGTGGACCTTCGCGGAGTCGGCGTGGATCGCCGCCTCCTTGTCGGCGACGATCGCGTCGTCCTCCCAGCTGTCCCACAGCTTGGTCGACACCTCGACGAACTCGGCGGCCCGCGCGTAGCGGCTCTTGTGCGCCGGCACGCCGTCGAGACCGAAATTGCGAGCGGCGTCGTCACCGGCGGTAGTGACGATGTTCCAGCCGGCCCGTCCCCCGCTGACGAAGTCCAGCGATGCGAATCGACGCGCGAGGTTGTAGGGCTCGTTGTAGGTCGTCGACGCGGTCCCGATGAGACCGATCCGCTCGGTGGCCGTCGCGATCGCGGTGAGGATGATCGTGGGTTCGAGCTTGCCGCTCGGACGCCGTTCGGGATTCGCGAACAGCACGGGGCTGTCGGCGAGGAACACCGAATCGAACCTGCCACGCTCGGCGGTGCGGGCGAGCGAGATGTAGTGCTGGATGTCGAGATTCGCGTTCGGGTCGCTCTCCGGCAGACGCCAGGCCGCTTCGTGATGGCCGACGGGCATGAGGAAGGCGTTGAGTGCAATCGACGATCGGTCATGTCTTCTCCTGTCGTGAAAGGTCTTTCGTCACAGTTGCGTGATGACACCGAGGGCGGTGAGGAGGTCTTCACGGATGTCCCGGAAACCGGGATCCGTGATGGAACGGGGCTTGTCGAGATCCACGTGGCAGTCGACGGCGATGCACCCTTCGTCCAGCACGACGATCCGGTCGGCGAGCACTATCGCCTCGTCGACGTCGTGAGTCACGAGCAGCACGGTGGGACGGTGCGCGCGGACGAGATCGTCGAGCAGTCCGTGCATCCTGATGCGGGTCAGGGCGTCGAGCGCGCCGAACGGCTCGTCGGCGAGCAGCAACTGCGGCTCCCGCACCAGGGCCCGGGCCAGCGCGACACGCTGTTGCTCCCCGCCGGAGAGTTCGAGCGGCCAGGCGTCCTCGCGCCCGGCCAGGCCGACCTCGGCCAGCATCTCGGATCCCCGGCTCCTGCCCTGCCTGTCGAGCCCGAGCGTGACGTTGTCGAGCACGCGCAGCCAGGGCAGCAGGCGGGAGTCCTGGAAGGCGACGGAGACCTTCTCCGGTACCGCGAGGGCGCCGCCGCGGATCTCCACGTCGTAGTCGAGGCCGGCGAGCGCACGCAGCAGGGTGGACTTCCCGGATCCGCTCCTGCCGAGCAGGGCGACGAACTGTCCGTCGGGGATCTCGAGGTCGAGCCCGTCGAGCACGTTCCGGTCGCCGAAGCCGCGGATCAGGCCGCGGATGCGTACGGCGCTCATCCGCCCAGCGTCTTCCGCCAGGCGAGCGCCCGACGCTCGACCAACCGGAGACCGGCGTCGGATGCCAGACCGAAGATGCCGTAGACGAGCAATCCGACGAGGATGACGTCCGGCTGACCGTAGTTCTGGGCGTTGAACATCATCTTGCCCAGGCCGCTCACGGCGTTGATGCTCTCGACCACGATCAGGGTGAGCCACGCACCGGTCACCGCCAGGCGCAGACCGAGGAAGAATCCGGGCAGCGCTCCTCGCAGCACCACCTTCCACACGAACTGTGCGCGAGTGAGAGCGAGGACCTCGGCGAGTTCGACGTAGCGCTGTTCGAGGGCCGTGAGAGCGTTGTGCGTCTGGATGTAGATGGTCACGACCGTCCCGAGTGCGATCACCGTGATCTTGAAGGTCTCGCCGATGCCGAGCCACAGGATCAGCAGCGGGATGAGACCCAGCGTCGGGATCGCACGCTTGAACTGCACGGGGCCGTCGATCAGTGCTTCACCGGTGCGCGTCAGGCCGGATGCGAGCGCGAGCGCGGTGCCGATGACACATCCGATCACGAAGCCCAGCACGGCACGGCTCAACGATGCCAGGATGTGTTGTTGCAGAGTTCCTTCCGCGACGAGTTCGACCGCGCTGGTCACCACTGTCCAGGGAGCGGAGAGCTTGCGGTCGTCGATCCATCCGGCACCCGACCCGATCGCCCACACGACGAGCAGCAGAACCACGCCGGTCATGCGCGAGAACGGGACGGCCTTGCGGAGACCGAGCCGCCGGAGCGGCCTGATCCCCTCCGTCGGTGGCTGATCGGTGGGGTCCGGTGGGCGGGCGCCGACCTCCACCGGCCGTGTCAGTGTGCCGGTCACGAATCCGACCCCTTCCGGTACTCCTGCGGAACCGACTCCGCGGCAATAGTTTCGAATCTGCGATCGAAGATCTGCTCGACGTCGAACTCGTCGAACCATCCGGCCTCGTCGAGCAGTTCCGAGGTCTCCTGCGTCCATTCGATCGCGGAGTCCCAGTCGATGGGATATGCCGGTTTCTGGCCGACGGTTTCGACGATCCGCCTGCCGTCCTCGTACGACACCCCCTCGCTCTCGACGTAGTACTTCCGGATCCACTCGTCCCGGTTCTCCCACGCCCAGACGTCACCCTGTGCCCACAACGGGATGAATTCCTTGATCGCCGCGACCTTCGCAGGATCCTCGAGCACGGACACCGGAGCCCACAGAACACTCAACGCGTCGACCTCGGGCGTGAACACCCCTCGCGCGCCCTCGGTTTCGTACTGGTTCAGGTACTTCGTGAGGGTAGGTTCCGCCAGCGGTGCGACGTCGACCTGTTTCGCCTGGAGCGCCGTGAGGAACTGCGTGCTCGGTAGTTCGACGAATTCCACCTCGTCGAGACCGATTCCGGCCGACTTCAGCGTCCGGAGCACGACGACACCCTGGGCCTGCCCCGGCGACAACGCGATCTTCCTGCCGCGCAGGTCGTCCAACGAATCGATGTCTGTACCGGGTGCCGTCGCGAGCGAGTACTGCGGCGAATCCTTCTCGCGTACGGCGACGATCCTGGCGTCGAGCCCGGTGGCACGGGCCTGGATGGGAGGAATCGCCGCATTGACCGCGAGGTCGACGGCGTCGCCGCGGAACGCCTGGATGACGTCGGGACCGGCCGAGACGTCGGGCCAGTCCGACACCGTGAACGGCAACTCGTCGATACGATCGGTCGCTTCGAGCTGGATACGGGTGGGCTTGACGGCAATGCTCAACGACGTCCCCGGTGGAATCTCCTCGGGGATTTCGGCGTCGGCGGACAATCCCCCGGTCGAACCGCCGGCGCACCCGGTGAGCACGACGCTCAGTGCGGCCGCGACGACGATCGGAGCGCGCGATCTTCGAGAGCGCACGAGTGAGGACACGATCATGAGAACTCCTTACGAAGGTGAGGGGCGCGACATCGCGCGAATACGCCGACGTGCGCCACCGGAAGACGAGCGGGAACCCGAGCGCGGGCCCGACCGCGACGACAGCAGTCCCGGAAACCGCAGTCCCGAAATCAGCGGTCACGGTACGGAGAACAGCGACAGTGCGGACAGCCACGGAACCGCGATCGGTGGACGACACGACACGCACGGTGTTCGCGACGCGAGGCACTGCGGCCTGCGATCACGGTCCGGCCCATCGCTCTCCCCCGTCCGCCCGGGCTGTGGACGTCCTCTGTCTGCACAGCATCGCCGGTGACGGTATCGGCCGCGCGGAACTTCCCGACAGGGATCAGCGCACGGTGAAATCAACTCCGGACACCGGAGTACGGAACATTTCAGCGCCGTGTTCGGATGGCGCACAGAATAATTCGAGCGACTGGCTTTTTCCGGGAAATGACGTATGGTGTGGTCTTGTCGAGTGGTTGTTCATCGAAGATGGAGTGACAATGGCCGACAAGGGCAAGAATTCGAAGAAGCCAGCGAAGTCCCTGAAGGAACGTCGTCAGGAGAAGCGGCAGAAGGCCGCCGAAGCCGGCGAGTTCATTCGTAAGCGGAAGCGGAGCTGAATCCGGTTGCAGGCCATGGATCTCGAAATCGCAGCGCTCGAAGCGCTGTACGACAAGATAAGTGGATTGTCCGGTCGGGAAACGGGCACCGACGCACAGCGGCACGGATATCGCGCCGCCTTGGCGCGTGCACGGGTGTTCGTTCTCGACGAGCGTGCCGGCGCGATGAAACAGCCGGCCTGAGAAAAGAGAAAATCGGTACTGGAATGAAGCGGACGCTGCATGCCCTGGACAAGATCCAGGAACGACTCGAATCGGAACTGGATTCGAGACCTCCCACCTCCGAGAAAGACGCCGGCTACCGGTCCGGTATCTCCGAGGCGCTGGTGTGCGTGATGGAGGTGCGGCAGTCGCTCGCACGGTGAGTACGCCGTGAAACCGGTCGGCCGTGCGTTCCCGCCACGGGGGAACGCACGGCCGTACACCGTCGTGGTGGCGCGGTACGGCCCGAACCTGGAGAATGGGAAAGTTCTACTTTCCATCCACAGGAGGCACTCGTGGCCGACGGACCGCTCATCGTCCAGTCCGACAAGACCGTGCTCCTCGAGGTCGATCACGACCGGGCGAACGAGGCGCGGCAGGCGATCGCACCGTTCGCCGAGCTCGAACGCGCCCCCGAGCACATCCACACCTACCGGGTGACGCCGCTGGCATTGTGGAACGCCCGTGCCGCCGGTCACGACGCCGAGCAGGTCGTCGACGCGCTGGTCTCGCATTCCCGGTTCGCCGTCCCGCAGGCGCTGCTCGTCGACATCGTCGACACCATGAGCCGTTACGGGCGCCTCCAGCTGGTCAAGAACCCCGCCCACGGCCTGACCCTGGTCAGCCTCGACCGGGCGGTGCTCGCCGAGGTCCTGAGAAACAAGAAGATCGCCCCGATGCTCGGTGCGCGCATCGACGACGACACCGTGATCGTGCATCCGAGCGAGCGCGGACGCGTCAAGCAGATGCTGCTGAAGATCGGCTGGCCGGCCGAGGACCTCGCGGGGTACGTCGACGGCGAGGCCCATTCGATCTCGCTGGACTTCGAGACGAACCCCTGGCACCTGCGCGACTACCAGGAACTGGCCGCCGACTCGTTCTGGTCGGGCGGCTCGGGTGTCGTGGTGCTGCCGTGCGGCGCCGGTAAGACGATGGTCGGCGCGGCCGCGATGGCGAAGGCCGGCGCGACGACGCTCATCCTCGTGACGAACACGGTCGCCGGGCGCCAGTGGAAGCGCGAGCTGATCGCCCGTACCTCCCTCACCGAGGACGAGATCGGCGAGTACTCGGGCGAGAAGAAGGAGATCCGCCCGGTCACCATCGCCACCTACCAGGTGATCACCCGCAAGTCGAAGGGTGAATACCGCAATCTCGAGTTGTTCGACTCCCGCGACTGGGGGCTGATGATCTACGACGAGGTGCACCTGCTGCCGGCGCCGGTCTTCCGTATGACCGCAGACCTGCAGTCCCGCCGCCGCCTCGGTCTCACCGCGACCCTCGTGCGCGAGGACGGACGCGAAGGCGACGTCTTCTCGCTCATCGGCCCGAAGCGGTTCGACGCGCCGTGGAAGGACATCGAAGCCCAGGGCTGGATCGCCCCCGCCGACTGCGTGGAGGTCCGCGTGACCCTCACCGACGCCGAGCGCATGGCGTACGCGGTCGCCGAGCCCGAGGAACGGTACAAGCTGTGCTCGACCGCGCGCACCAAGATCCCGGTCGTGAAGTCGATCCTCGAGCAGCACCAGGACGCCCCGACACTGATCATCGGTGCCTACATCGATCAGCTCGACGAGCTCGGTGAAGCGCTCGACGCCCCGGTCATCAAGGGTTCGACGAAGACGAAGGAACGCGAGGCGCTGTTCGACCGGTTCCGGTCGGGCGAGCTGAAGGTGCTCGTCGTGTCGAAGGTCGCGAACTTCTCCATCGACCTGCCGGAGGCCTCGGTCGCGATCCAGGTGTCGGGCACCTTCGGTTCGCGTCAGGAGGAGGCCCAGCGTCTCGGGCGGCTGCTGCGTCCGAAGCACGACGGCGGGCAGGCCCACTTCTACTCCGTGGTCTCGCGCGACACCCTCGACGCCGAATACGCCGCGCATCGCCAGCGGTTCCTCGCCGAGCAGGGTTACGCGTACCGGATCACCGACGCCGACGACCTGCTCGGACCTCAGATCGGCTGACGCGGAGCGTCCCTGCGCGACGCGTCACAGGGACTTCGTGTCACTGCGGCCGGTATTCCTGTTCGGGACGGCCGGTGGTGCCGTAGCGCAACTGCATCCGCAGGCGTTTCTTCGCGACGAGCGCCGCGAGATAGCGCTGTGCGGTCGCGCGCGACACCCCGATCGTCACGGCTACCTCCCCAGCCGACATCGGTTCCGGTGATTCCCGGAGCGCCTGCATCACGAGCTCTTCGGTCATCGAACGCGAGGGTGCCGGGCGGGCGGCCGGCAACACCGGCCGCAGTGCGGCCAGCGCCGTGTCGATCTCGGTCTGGGTGAGCTCCTCCCCCGCGACGACCCTGCGGTACTGCGCGTAGGCCGCCAGCCGCCGGGCCAGTTCGGTGCTTGCGAACGGCTTGACCAGATACACCAGCGCACCGGCGGTGAGTGCCGCGCGCACCGTCGTGCCCTCGCCGGCGGCACCGAGCACGAAACTGTCGCATTCGAGGCTCCGGATCAGGTCGATCCCGGAGCCGTCCGGTAGGTACACGTCCACGAGGGCGAGATCGACGGGACCGGCCCGAACGGCGTCCCGGGCCGCCGCGATGCTCCCGGCGACCGCGCAGACCTCGAATCCCGCCACACCCGAGACCACGGAGGCGTGGAGTTCGGCGACCCGGAAGTCGTCGTCGACGACGAGGACCTTCAGATCCGTTCCGCCCATCCCGTGTCCCTTTCGTCGAGCATCCCGGGCAGCGTCGCCAGGAAGACCGCACCCCCGGTCGGATTCTCCGGCGTGCGCTGCCCGCCACGGTCCGCCAGCACGACGTCGCCGCCGTGCAGCCGCGCGATGCGCCGTGCCAGCGCCAGCCCCATTCCCCGGCCACCGGGCACCGTCGGATCGCTGCGGGTCGTTGCGCCCTCGGCGAAGACGTCGGGCAGCGCGGGATCGACGCCGTCGCCGGTGTCCGCGACACTCACGTGCAGGTCGGCACCGTCCTCCATCAGTTCCACCTCGACCTCGGCCGGAGCGCGCCCGCTCGTGCGTGCCGCCTCGATCGCGTTGTCGAGCAGGTTGCCGAGCACCGTCGTGACGTCGACGGGTGCCCGCACGGTGGCGTGCGCCCACGTGTTCTCGCCGAGCACGAGCGTGACTCCCTGCTCGCGCGCATGCGCGGCCTTCGCGACGAGGAAGGCGTGCAGGTACGGGTCGGTGATCGCGTCGATGCCCTCGAGCTGCTCACCGAGCGGACCCGAACCGAGGATCTGTTCGATGTACTCGAGCGCCTGCTCCGCATGCCCCCGGCGGAGCAGTCCGTCGAGCAGGTGGAGCCGGTTCGCGAACTCGTGCCGTTGGGCCCGCAGTGCCGTACTCATCGCCTTGACCGCGTCGAGTTCGCGCGTGAGCGTCTCGATGTCGGTCCGGTCCCGCACCGACATCACCGTGCCGAGATCCCGGCCGTCGCGCACCACACGCCGCGAGACGGCGACGACGACCCGGTCGCCGGTGGTCGCCGCGACCGGGATGCCCTCCGCGGAGCGCAGCACGTCGAGCAACCGCGGGGTCATTCCGAGGGTGTCGACACTGCGACCGATTCCGTCGTCGAGATCGAGCAGACGACGCGCCTCGGCGTTGACGACGGTGACGTTGCCGCGGGCGTCGGTGCCGACGACCCCGTCGGAGATCCCGTGCAGCACGACCTCCTGTTCGCGGACCAGCTCGGTGAGCTGCTCGGGTTCGAGTCCCAGAGTGAGCCGCTTCCAGCGGTTGGCGAGCAGCAACGATCCGACAGCACCGCACACGAGTGCTGCGAGCGCGATCAGGACGGCATCGGCGAGGTCGCTGCGCAGGTCGGCGCGCACCCGGTCGGTGGCGATGCCGACGCTCACCTCCCCGACCACCCTGCCCGAGACGGGATCGCTCACCGGCACCTTGGCCCGGACCGAATCGCCGAGCGTGCCCGACTCGCTGGTCACGACCTCCCGTCCGGCGAGTGCCTCGGTGGGGTCGGTGCTCACCCTCCGGCCGAGCTGCTCCGGATCGGGATGCGCGAGCCGGAGTCCCTGGTCGTCGGTGACCACGACGAACAACGCTCCGGTGGCGGTGCGGACGGCCTCGGCGGCCTCCTGCACCGCACCGGATGCGAGTTCCGGGTTGTCCGGGGAAACCACCCCGTCGTCGGCGGCCGAATAGCGTGCGACCTCGTCCCGCACGGTCGGGTCCGCGGACACCGACCGTGCGATCGCGAGCGCCCGCTGACCGTGCTCGTCGGTGACTCGGTCCTCGGTGGTGGTGGCGAACACCGTGAATCCGATGCCGAGTGCCACCGCCACCACCGCGGACTGGAGCAGAAGTACCTGGGTGCGAAGTTTCACGGCGTCGCTCCCGTTCGTCCCATCCGTCCAGTGTGGCCCGGGGCCGATCTCATCCGAACGGAATCTGCCCGAGTACCACCCCGACGACGAGCATCACGACCGACACCACTCCGGCGCGCCACAGCACCTTGCGGTGATGGTCGGCCAGTGGCACCCCGGCGAGGGTCACCAGCAGCAGAATCGCCGGGACCAGCGGGCTCTGCATGTGGACGGGCTGTCCGGTGATCGATGCGCGCGCCATCTCGACCGGTTCGATGCCGTACTGCGCTGCCGTCTCCGCCAGCACCGGGAGCACCCCGAAGTAGAAGGCGTCGTTGGTCATGAAGAAGGTCATCGGGATGCTGAGCAGGCCGGTGATGACGGCGAGGAACGGGCCGAGTGCGTCGGGGACGACGCCGGTGAGCCACAACGCCATCGATTCGACCATGCCGGTGCCTTGGAACACGCCGGTCAGGACGGCGGCGGCGAACACCATCGCGACGACCGACACGATGCTCGACGAATGGCGTGCGATCGCGGCGGACTGATCGACGACGCGAGGGAAATTCACGGCCAGCGCGATACCGGCCGCGATCATGAACAGCACGGGGATCGGCAGGATGTCGAGGCCGAGGACGACGAGCAGCGCCACCGTGAGGATCGCGTTGAAGGGCAGCAGACGCGGACGTAGGGTCGGACGGTCGGGGTCGAGTCCGGCAGCCAACCGACCGACCTCCCCGTCGGTCGTATCGGTGCCCTTTCCGACCGTCGTACCCACTCCGGACGGACCAGCGCCGAGCGGCATCAGGTCGGGCTTCCACGTGAGCTTTCCGAGACGGCGACGTTCGACGAAGCCCAGGTGAGCAGCGAAGCCCAGCACGACCACGAGTCCGACGACGAGCGACGGGATCATCGGGACGAACACGTCGGACGGGGACAACCCGAGCGCGCTGGCTGCACGGACCGTCGGCCCGCCCCACGGGATGATGTTCATCGTGGCGTTCGCCAGGCCCGCGACGACGGTGAGGACGACCGGGCTGACCTTCAGTTTCAGGTAGAGCGGCAACAGTGCGGAGGTGGTGATGATGAACGTCGTGGACCCGTCCCCGTCGAGGGAGACGACCATCGCCAGCACAGCGGTTCCGATCACCAGTCGTGCCGGGTCGTCGCGCACGAGCCGCAGGATGAGCCGCACGAGGGGGTCGAACAGGCCGACGTCGATCATGATGCCGAAGAAGATGATCGCGAAGAACAGCAGCGCCGCTGTGGGGGCGAGACTTTCGACGCCGTCGACGATCATGTCGCCGATGTCGGTGCCGGCTCCGGCGATCAGGCCGAACGCGACCGGGATCAGGATCAGGCCGACGACCGGGGTGGCCCGTTTCGACATGATCAGGTACATGAACGTGGCGACCATCAGGAAGCCGAGGACGACGAGCATGGCGGTGCCCACTTTCTGACGTGATCGGGGCCGGTCCGGGCACACGTCGACCACGGGTCGCGGGCGCGACCGGAGGTTCGGTGTGGGGGTCCGGCTCGAAGCCGTGAGGGTTGTGTGATCTCTGCTACAGCAGAGTGTGTGGCCACGTCCCTCACCGAGTCACCGTTGCGCGCGAAAGCGCCGTTGTGCGCATTCTGCTCGAGCCCGTCGTGGTCGGGCTCGCCGCCGGAGGCCGACAGTGGTCGGCCCAAGGGCTCCAATAAGCTGGTGGCGTGCGCCGCTTCGACTTCCCTGTGGACCTGCCCCATGCCAAGGCCGTGAACCAGACCCTCGCGGATGTCCGTCGTCTGCGGTGGTCGGCGATATTCGTCGGCCTGGTGTGCGTCGCGGGTGCGGTGGGTCTGTTCCTGCTCGGCGAAGCCTGGGCGTACATCGTCGCCGCCGTGCTGGCGGTCGCGGCCGCGACGTCGGTGTGGGTGGCGCTGTGGGCGCCGCGCAAGGTGGGGACCATCGAACAGCTCTACCGCGACAGCCCTCTCGTCCCGGCCGTCGTCGCCGCCGAGCGTGCCCGCGGGTTGACGCTGCTCGCGCTCGTCGACATCGCCAAGCCCGAGACGTCCGGCCGGCACTTCGCCCTGGTCACCCGCAACGTGGAGGCGGTGCCGGGTCACCGGATCGCGATCGGTGAGCGCGTGCCGTGTGCCGCGGTCCTTTCCGACCGCACGACCCGCAACGACTCGGGGGTGTGGCAGATGGTCGGCCCCATGCCGATCGCCTGGGGTACCCGTGATCAGAAGGTCATCGCCGACGCGGTCGCGCAGATCCCCGAGGTGGAGTGGCGCGTGCTGAAGGACAAGCTGAAGATGGTGGACCAGGTCGATGCCACCGACGAGCGTCGCCTCGAACTGGCGAGCAAGGAACTGCCGCCCGAACTGCGGTGACGGGGGCGTGCCCCGGGACGTTGTGGGTCGCCGGATTGTCGGCCGACGACCCACACGGCCCGTGAACGGCTGGCCCCTCCAGCTCTCAGGGGCAGTGGGCATCACGCGAGGTGCGGGAGCACTTCCTTCTCGAGCAGTTCCAGCCCCGAGGTGTCGTAGGCGGCCTCGGGAACGTAGAAGATCGCGTACTCGAGCCCCTGCTTCTTCAGCGCGGTGAGGTTCTCGACGATCTGCTCGGGGGTGCCGACGGCGGGCATCCCCCGGAAGGCGTCGAGCGCCCCGTCGGCCTTCTCCGCTCCGACGATCGGTTCGAGACGGGCCCGCAGTGCCTCGAGCCGGTCCTGCACCTCGGCTTCGGTGCGGCCGATCGCCACGTTGTAGTTGGCCGATCGCACGATGGCGTCGAAGTCGGTGCCGACCTCGGCGCAGTGCTCGCGCAGGATCTCCGACTTGCGCGCGAACCCTGCGGGTGTGCCGTCGAAGTTGGTGTACTGCGCGTACTTCGCGGCGATCTTCAAGGTCACCTTCTCGCCGCCGCCGGCGATCCACAGCGGAATACCGCCCTCCTGCAGCGGAAGCGGGCGGACGATGGCTCCGTCGACGGTGTAATGCCTACCTGAGAACGTCGCGGAACCCGTGGTCCACGCCTGTCGGAAGATCTGCACGCCCTCGTCGAGTCGGCGCAGCCGCTCACCCGGCGACGGGAATCCGTAACCGTATGCGCGCCATTCGTGTTCGTACCATCCGCCACCGATCCCCATCTCGATGCGCCCACCGGAGATGATGTCGGCGGTGGCCGCGACCTTCGCGAGATAGGCGGGGTTGCGATAGGCCATGGCGGTACACATCTGGCCGATGCGCACACGCTCGGTGACGGCGGCGAAAGCCGACACGAGGCTCCATGCCTCGTGGGTGGCCTCGTCGGTGGGCGCAGGGACGGTGTGGAAGTGGTCGTACACCCAGATCGATTCCCACGGTCCGCGATCGGCGCGGAGCGCGAGATCGCGCATCACCTGCCACTGGTCGGAGGGGTCGATGCCGACGAGGTCCAGTCGCCAACCTTGGGGGACGAACAATCCGAAACGCATACGTGTCCTAGGGTCGAAGTGACGTTGTGCAGTGCCGGTTCGGCCGGCGCCACCTGTTCCAGTGTGCGCCGCGGCCATGGCGAGTATCGCGGAACGAAGCGGAACATGCAGGCCGCTCCGAGCAGAGCCAGACCGCCCACGGTCAGGGCACCGGCGGCCAGGGACAGGGTGGCGACGGCTCCGACGGCGAACGGACCGACGAACATGCCGGTGTCGTGGGTGAGCCGCCAGGCCGCCAGGAACTCTGCCCGGGTCGCAGGTGGTGCCGTGTCGGCACCGAGCGTCATGATCACCCCGTTGCCCAGACCGTTGCCGATGCCGAGCACCACCGCGACCGCCGCGAGAGACGCCAGGTCGTCGGCGACCGGCAGGATCAGGAAGGCCACCCCGATCACGAGCAGCGACGGCACCGCGACGGCCCGTCGCCCGTACCGGTCCATCAGTTGCCCGGCCGGATACGAACAGAGCAGGTCGACGGCACCGCCGATCCCGAAGACGATCGAGACGGTGGCCGCGTCGAGTCCGATATGACTCGCCCACAGCGGCAGCACCGCTTCGCGCGATGCCCTGGCCGCACCCATCAGCAGCGACGCGACGCCGAGTGTGCCGAGCAGTCGGCGGTGCCGTCGCAGGATCGTGCCGAGCGAGGTGTGCGTGCGCTCGCCGGTTCCGGCGTCCGTTCGTCGCCCGGGGTCCGGCGCCCGCGCCATGAGGACGCCCGACAGCACCACACCCACGGCCTGTACCGCGAGGCCGCCCCGAACTCCCACAAGGTGGATGACACCGGCGCCGAGGAACGGACCGAGGAAGAAACCGAGTCGCCACATCGTGGCGAAGGCCGCCATGGCCCGTGCTCGTCGCTCGATCGGCACGGCCTCGGCGAGATAGCTCTGTCGCGCCAGACCCCACACCGCGTTGGCGAACCCGGTGAGCACCGCGCCCGCGGCGAGAACCGCCGGTGTCCAGGCCGTGAGGGAGACCAGGACACCGACGGTTCCCAGGGCGGTACCTGCGAGGATCGCGCGACGCTCCCCCAACCGCGCGACGATGCTTCCCGCCGGCAGGTCGCCGATCACGGCGCCGAGCGCGACGAGTGCGACGACCACCCCCGCCACGGGCACCGACGCGCCGAGTTCGCGCGCGAGCAGTGCCACGACGGGGGCACCGGCACCCTGGCCGATCCCGAAGATCGCCGACGGCACGAAGACCGTGGTGATCAGCGATTTCGGGTCGAATCCCTCCGTCATGCGGCCACGACTCGGGGCTCGGACGGTTCGGCGGGGATCACTGGTCGGCGCGCCACCGCGACAGGCGGCGTTCGATCGCGACGAGGACGCCGTTGAAGACGAGCCCGACGAGCGAGATCGCGATGATGCCCGCGTACATGTCGGGGATCCGGAAGTTCAGCTGCGACGCGGTGATCAGGTAGCCGAGACCGGCCTTCGCGCCGACCATCTCGGCGGCGATGAGCACCAGGATCGACGATGCCGCCGCCATCCGGACACCGGTGAAGATCGTCGGCACGGCCGCGGGCAGCACGACCTTCTGGAACAGGCGGTGCGCCGGAAGACCCAGCGATCGCGCGGACTTCACCAGCAGCGGATCCACCGTGCGCACACCGGAGATGGTGTTGAGGAGGATCGGGAAGGTGCACGCATAGATCACCAGCGCGACCTTCGAGGTCTCCCCGATACCCAGGATCAGGATGAACACCGGGAGCAGCGCGAGGGCGGCCGTGTTGCGGAAGACCTCCAGGATCGGGTTCAGCAGATCCGCGACCGGCTTGTACCAACCGATCGCCACCCCGAGCGGCACCGCGATCGCGACGGCGACGAAGAACCCTACGAGCGCGCGGGACAGGCTCGCCGCCAGATGGTCGGCGAGCTGACCGTTGCCGATCAGGTCGAGGAACGCTCCGACCACGGTGGTGAACGGCGGCAGGAACACCTCGTCGACGAGCCCGACCCGGGGAGCGATCTCCCACAGCGCCAGGAAGGCGACGATCGCGACGGCCGGCTTGACGAAACGCCACACCAGGGCACCGGTACGCCGCCCGACGCTGCGCACCGGGGATCCGGCCGGCGTGACTGCGGGTGTGATGCGGTCGTCGAGCTCGGGCTTCGTCAGAACGGCACTAGTGCTGGACATGCTGGGCCTCTTCCGTTGCTGTGGCGAGTTCGAGGTCGTGCGCGCGGGCCACCTCCGAGTGCAGCAGCGACCAGATGTCGTGCCGCAGTGCCCGGAATGCTTCGCTCGAGCGGACGTCGTCGACGTTCCGGTCGATGTCGACGTCGACGACGGTCTTGATCCGACCCGGTCGGGATGTGAGGATCGCGACGCGCTGTCCCAGATAGACGGCTTCGTCGATGCCGTGGGTGATGAACAGGATCGTCTTGCCGGTCTCGCGCCGGATGCGGAGCAGTTCGTCCTGCAAGGATTCGCGGGTCTGGGCGTCGAGTGCCGCGAACGGCTCGTCCATGAGCAACACTTCGGGATCGAAGGCGAGGCTGCGTGCGATGGCGACGCGCTGCTTCATGCCTCCCGACAACTCGTGCGGGTAGCGGTCGCCGAATCCGTGCAGGCCTACGAGATCGAGGTAGTGCCCGGCGAGATCGCGACGCTCCCGCTTGGGCAGACCCTTCGCCTCCAGACCGAATTCGATGTTGCTACGGGCCGTGCGCCACGGGAGCAGTGCGTACTGCTGGAAAACGATTCCACGATCCAGGCCGGGGCCAGAGATGGGCCGGCCGTCGAGCAGGATCTGCCCCGAGGTCGGTGTGGTGAGACCACCGAGAAGGTCGAGCAGGGTGGACTTTCCGCAACCGCTCGGTCCGACCAGGACGAGGAACTCCCCGTCGGCGAGGTCGAGACTGATGTCGTCGAGCGCGGTGAAGGTGTCGTTCGTGCCGCGCACCGGGAACTTCTTGGTGACGTGGTCGATCCGAAGTTTGGGCTCGCTCACTTCGCCTCCTCGAGGGGTTCGCCGTTCGGGCCGCTGGTGGGCTCGTAGGTGCCGTTGGCGTAGGGGTTGAATTCGTTCGTGTAGACGTCGTCGAGTTCGATCTGCCCTTCGTCGAGCTCGCCGTTGCGCGTGAGCCAGTCGATCCACGTCCGGATCTCCTGGTCGGTGATCACCCCACCGGGGCCGGCGACGCCGGGGCTGCGCCAGTACGCGACGAGGCTCGTCGACTCGTTGCGTCCGCGACCGTCGATGATCTCCTCGAACTTCGCAATCACCTCGTCGCGCGGGGTCACCTGGGTCCAGCGGATGGCACGGGCCGTGCCCTGCACCAGGTCGGCGACGACATCGCGGTTCCGCTCGATGAAGTCGTTGCGGAACACGAGTGTCCCGTAGGAGAACGACCCGAAGAGGGACTCGTCGGTGAACAGCGGCCGGATGCCGCCCCGTTCCACCGCGGTCTCGCGGAACACGCTGCCGAGCGTCCCGACGTCGATCTGTCCTTCGCGCAGAGCCTGCTCGGTGTTGACGGGCGGGACCACGATGAGCTCTACCTGCGCGATCTCCTCGGGGGTCAGGCCCTGCTGAGCGAGCCACTCCCGCACCAGGAATTCGTGGTGAGCACCGAGGGTGTTCATCCCGACCTTCTTGCCGATCAGATCGCGCGCGGTGCGGATCGGGCTGTCCTCGAGGACGAAGTAGCCGTTGAAGGTCTGCTCGTCGGACCCGTAGTAGGCGAGCACGGAGGTCAGCGGTGAGTTGCCGGCCTGCGCCTTGATCACGGCACCGTTGAACGCGCCGCCGAAGTCGACCTGGTTCGTCGCGGTGTTCTGGAGCGACTGGGGGCCGTTGCCGTTGTCGCCGATCCATTCGAGCCCGACGTTCTCGAAGTATCCGAGCGCTTCGGCGAGTTCAGGGAACCCGACCTGTCCGGCCGAGCCCTCGTAGCGGAGAACGGTCTTGCCGTCCGCAGTGGTGGTGGCCTCGGAACCCGAGCAGGCCGTGGCGACGGAGGCGAGGGTGAGGAAGGCTGCAGTCGCAGCGACGACGCGCAGCAGATTTCTGCGCAGGGCGGATGCGGGCATCAGGATTCGAGTCCTCGTGTCGGCCCGTGGTGCGGGCACGGTGATGTGATGCCCGAGCATGCCGGGCACGGTGATGTGATGCCCGAGCATGCCGGGCACAGCGAACTACGCACCGGCGGTGCGGTGATGGGCGCTGCTGTTCGTCAGCGGCAAGAGATGTGGTTGTCTCTCAGCGACAACACAACCGACACTCGGACACGGTCCGTCCCCCTTCGAAGTTCTGCGACCGTGACAGCATCCCCGACCCGCGTGCAGGATCGCAACGATTGTGCGCAGCGTGATCGGAAGTGGCCGATTCCTGCCCCGCGCACGGCGAAGGCCGACACATCGACTGTGCCGGCCTTCGTTGCAGTAGGGACGATGCAGCAGGGTCAGGAGCGGAAGAGCGAGAACAGGCTCCGCCGGCGCCGTCCGCCGTCCGCGTTGCCGGAACTGCACGTGCAGCGATCGGCTGCGGGAACGGACGCCATCACGGCGTCGACATGCTGCCCACACCCTCCCCAGCCGGTGCTACCGCAGGTCGGGCACGTCACGGGAAAACACATGAGAATCTCCTCGTATCGATTGTCGTATGGGGGTCAGGCGGACAGGCGGGAAGCGACCCAGGCGTTGTAACCGCCGAGCAGGTCGGTGACGTTCTCGAAACCCTGCGCACGCAGCAGTGATGCCGCCACGCTCGAACGCCACCCACCTGCACAGTGCACCACGATCGGTTTACCGACCGGTACCTGTTCCAGACGGGCGCGCAACTGTGCCAACGGAATCGGAACCGATCCGGGAATCACACCGGATTCGCGTTCACCGGGATTGCGGATGTCGACGAGGGTGACCGCATCGTCGGAGAGCAACCGGTCGAGTTCTTCGACCGTCGTCCGTCGGGCGGTCTCGATCAGGCCGGTGAGTTCGGCGGGGAAGACACCGTCGCGATCGACGTTCAGATAACCTGCCGCACCGTCGGATCCGATGCGGGCGAGACGCACCGCGGCATTCTGTTCTTCACCGGGATAGGTGATCAGCACGATCCTCTCACCGACCTCGGCGACCATGCCGCCCGTCTCCGCGAAACGGCCGTCGAATCCGACGTTCACCGAGCCGCGCAGGTGCCCGGCGGCGAAGTCGTCGACACCACGCGCATCGAGAACACGTGTGCCGGCGACGAGTTCGTCTTTCACCTGTTCCGGCGTCAACTCGGGAATCGCGCGGTCCTGCACCAGGAGCGGGTGCATCCGCTTGTTCATCGCCGCGTCGACCGAGAAGTACGACGGAGCTGCCGGCTGACCTTCGGTGACCAGGCTGACGAAGTCGTCCTCGCTCATGGGCTGCACGGACGGGTTGGTGGCGCGCTGCTCGCCGATGGTCGAGGTCAGTTCGCTCGACAGGTTCTTTCCGCACGACGAACCGGCACCGTGAGCAGGCATGACGACGACCTCGTCGGGCAACGTCAGAAGCTTGTCGTGCACGGTGCGGTACATCGCCCGGGCCAGATCGCCGGTCGAGCCGTCGCCGAGGTTGACCAGGTCCGGGCGTCCGACGTCGCCGATGAACAGCGAGTCGCCGGTCAGAACTGCGGCCGGAACGGCGCCGGGGTGTTCGCGCACCAGCACCGATATCGATTCCCAGGTGTGGCCCGGGGTGGAGAGGATCTCGAGTTCGACCTCACCGAGGGAGATCTTCTCGCCGTCGCGCAACCGCCGGATCGGGTAATCCGTCTCGGCGGATTCACCGAACCCGATCCACGCACCTGTGGCGTCGCCCAGTTCGAGGTGACCCGAGACGAAGTCGGCGTGGAAGTGGGTGTTGATCACACCTTCGATCCCCAGTCCGTACTTCGCTGCGTCGGAAAGATATTCGTCGATGTCGCGGCGGGGGTCGACCACGACGGCCTTTCCCGTGTTCTCGTCGCCGATGAGGTAGGACGCGTGGGAGAGGCACTCGATGTAGTACTGCTCGAGAATCATGGATTCCTCCGAATGAGTCGATTCGACCTCGTTGTGGACAAGCCTGTCATATACCCCCTAGGGTATGTCAAGTACCCCCGGGGGTATCGAGATAGAGGCACGGCCTTCGCGCAGCGACCGTTCCCGTCTCCCCTCCCGATCCCCATCCCACCGAAAGGCACCCATGACCGAGTCCTCGACGACCACCATCGACCCGAACACCCTGCGCGAATCGCTGAATGCCGCCGGCCACGTGCGCATCGTCGACGTCCGTACACCGGGCGAGTTCGAGTCGGTGCACATCCCCGGCTCCTACAACGTGCCGCTCGACCTGCTGCGGGAGCACCGCGACGAATTCTGCGCACATCTCGACGAGGGCATCGTGCTGGTATGCAGATCCGGACAGCGCGCAGGGCAGGCCGAGCAGACCTTGCGGGCAGCCGGCCTTTCCCACATCCGCATCCTCGACGGCGGCATTCTGGCGTGGGAATCAGCCGATCTCCCCGTCAACCGCGGTTTCGAACGGTGGGATCTCGAACGCCAGGTCCGGCTGGTCGCCGGTTCGCTCGTGCTGTCGTCGATTCTCGGCAGCGTCGCAGCCCCGAGACTGAAGTGGCTCGCGGCGGGAATCGGTGGCGGGCTGGCTCTCGCGGCCCTGTCGAACACGTGCGCAATGGGCCTGCTGCTCGCCAGGCTTCCGTACAACCGCAGCGCCGCGTGCGACGCGCAGGCCGTCGTCACACAACTGATCGCATCGAAGCAGCCGACTCCATCCGACTACCGGGAGTGAGCGCGCCCGACGTGGAGACGACCATGACACTCGCATTCGGTTTCGGTGCCGCGATCGGCGTACTACTGGGCCTGCTCGGCGGTGGCGGCTCGATTCTCGCAGTGCCGGCACTGGTCTTCGGCATGGGGCTGAGCATCGAGGAGGCCATCCCGATCTCGTTGATCGTCGTCGGCGCAGCTTCGACGGTAGGTGCGCTGCCGAAGGTGCGGGCCCGTCAGGTCCAGTGGCGGCTGGCCGGCATCTTCGCTCTCACCGGTCTGCCCGCCACCTTCGTCGGCAGCGCGGTGGGACGGTTGCTCCCGGAGCGCGTACTGCTCGTCGGATTCGCGGTGGTGATGGTGGTGGCGGGAGCGCGGATGCTCGCCGAGCGTGGGAACACCGGGACCGCGTGCTCGACGGGCGGTTCCGGGATCGACTGGCGCCGATGCGTTCCGCGCTCGGCGTCGGCAGGCCTGACAGTGGGTTTCCTCACCGGCCTGTTCGGTGTCGGCGGCGGATTCCTCATCATCCCGGCCCTGGTCCTGCTTCTCGGCGTGACGATGCCGGTCGCGGTGGGCACCTCGCTGGTGGTCATCGTCGCCAACTCGGCTTCCGGACTCGTCTCGCACCTGAGCGGCACGAGCATCGACTGGTCGATCACGGCCGCCTTCGCAGGGGTGGCGATCGTCGGCTCGCTGGTCGCGAGCCGGTTGGGTTCCCGTATCGACACGGGTCGACTACAACGCTGGTTCGCATTGCTCGTGTTCGCGGTGGCTACCTACGTGCTCGTCGATGCCGTCTTCCTGCGACAATAGCCCGCAACATACCCCCGGGGGTACACTGACGGCAGGTCTACGAAAGGACATTTCCATGGTCGGCGACGAAGACAGCATCGCACTGGTACTCAACCGGTTGCGCAGAGCCCAGGGCCAGCTCGCCGGAGTGATCTCGATGATCGAACAGGGCCGCGACTGCAAGGACGTCGTCACGCAGCTCGCAGCCGTGTCGCGCGCGTTGGACCGCGCCGGATTCAAGATCGTGGCAACCGGCCTGAAGGAGTGCATGAGCGGCAACGCCGAGGAGGGCAAGGAGCCGATGACCGAGGCCGAGCTCGAGAAGCTCTTCCTCGCCCTGGCCTGACCGGCGCTTCGAGAGGAAGGCAGAAATTCATGGCACTCGCACTGACGGCCACCCTGCGCACATCGTTCGGCGATGCGGTCGAACGCACCCGTAAAGCACTGTCCGAGCAAGGGTTCGGGATTCTCACCGAGATCGACATGAAGGCCACCCTGAAAGCGAAACTCGGTGAGGACATGGAGGATTACGTGATCCTCGGTGCGTGCAATCCGCCGCTCGCCCACCGTGCGGTGACGGTCGATCGGCAGATCGGGCTCCTGCTCCCCTGCAACGTCGTGGTCCGCACCGACCCCGAGGACCCCGACACCGTGGTGGTCGACGCGATGAACCCGCAGATGATGGTGCAGATCGCGGACAGTCCGGGACTCGCAGATGTGGCCGATGACGCCACCACCGCCCTGCAGGCCGCCATCGATTCACTGAAAGCGGACACGGTGGCGGACTGACAGACGCGCTGCGGAGGTCGACGACGACGAGGCGCTCGCCTCGATCGCCGGCAGTTCCTCGTTCCGATGGTGCTGCCGGACTACGGCTCGACGCGGTAGTACCGGCCTTCTTCGTCCAATCGCGTACGCAGCGCTTCCAGCACCGGCCGCTGCCCCTTGTGCAGTTTCGTCTCGGCGTCCGCCGCGACGATCCAGCGCGCATCGTCGACCTCCGGGATCGTGATCCGCTTACCGGACTTCGGCGGCCATTCGACCTCGCACGTGTTGCTCTCGACGAATTCCAGCTCGTCCGTCGTCTCTCCCGCGTAGATGCTGACGATCTTGCCGGACGACTGCCGGTAGCGACCGAGCAACGACAGCGGCACGTCCGGCGGTTCGACCCCGCACTCCTCGGTGAACTCGCGCAGGGCGACCTCCCGGGGGTCCTCCTCCGGCCCGTACTCCCCCTTCGGCACCGACCAGGCCGCTTCGTCCTTCCCCTTCCAGAACGGGCCGCCGGGGTGGACGAGCCACACGCTGAGCAGACCGGTGTCGTCGACGCGGTAGAACATCAGACCTGCGCTGGTGACGGCCATCATTGCTCCTGTATGCCTGCGACAGGTTGACGGAGAATGGTTTTCAGCTTCTCGGGGGCCGTGCGGCGAGGGTCGGACAGATAGATCTCGTGGTGGTCGCCGGCGAACGTCACCCCTCGTTCGGGCATCACCTGCGTGTGCAGGCACTGCAGGACGGGGCCTTCGTCGTCGTACGGCCCGACGTGCAGGATCTGCAGCGCCCTGCCCTCCGCCAGCCGGAACGGCCGCACACGCGGCAGCGACGGGAGCGGGTTCTTCTTCGCCCTGGCCTTGTCGCCCGCCGTCTCGATCGCGTCGTTCATCATGTCGTCGGTGATCCAGGGCGGCTGCGCGATGAGCATGCGCCACGACCAGGAGTCCTTGTCCCGAGTGAGGAAGGTGGTCATGTCCTCACTCCACCACAGGCCTTCGAGAGGTCCGACGACGAAATCCCGCCCGAGTTCCTTCTTGGAGGTGAACTTCAGGGTGTACGCCACCGAGTAGAGGGCCTCGACGGCATCGGCGTACTCCTCGGAACCGTTCGGATCACCCTTGCCGTCCACGGCGAGGTAGTCGAACTCGGGAGCGTGCACCTCGGCGAAATCCTCGGCCGAGCACGAGTACAGCTCGCGGTGCTCACGCTTGATGTCGTATTTGTCCACGGCGCCCCTTCCGTTCGAGGACGAGAATAGGCGCCCGACAGCATCCGTACGCGCGATCGACACCCCTTCGCCCCGCAGCCGATCGCGTCTAGCATCGTCCCCATGCTCGACGAGAGCACCCAGAAGACATTCGAGGAGAACCGCACCCACCTGCTGTCGGTGGCGTACCGCCTCACCGGCAGCATCGCCGACGCCGAGGACGCCGTGCAGGACGCATGGCTGCGACTCGTGGGCGCGGATGTCTCCGAGGTGCGCGACCTGCGTGCCTGGCTGACGACAGTCGTAGGACGGTTGTGCCTCGACAGACTGCGCTCGGCCGCGGTGCGCCGCGAGACCTACGTGGGCCAGTGGCTGCCCGAACCCGTCGTGGCGCCCCTCGGCTCCCTCGCTCCCCCGGACCCGCTCGACGAGATCGTGCGCGACGAGGACAACCGCCTGGCCGCGCTCGTCGTCCTCGACAGCCTGACACCGGCACAGCGCGTGGCGTTCGTGCTCCACGACGCGTTCGACATCTCGTTCGACGACATCGCCCGCATCCTCGGCGTCGCCACCCCGACCGCCCGCCAGCTGGCCTCCCGCGCCCGCCGTACGGTCTCGGCCGTTCCACCGCCGAGTTCACCGGCCGAACACGAGGAGGCCGTCGGGCGGCTCGTCGCGGCCTTCGCGGGCGCCGACCTCGACGCCGTCGTCGCCGCGCTCCATCCCGACGCCCGCATGATCGGCGACGCCGGCGGCACGACCCGTACGGCGCTGAACGTCGTGGTCGGAGCCGAGAAGGTCGCGCGGTTCATCCTCGGACTGCTGCGGCTCTACGGAGCCGAGGCGTTGACGGCCTTCGAACCGGTCCTCGTCAACGGCGAGATGGGTCTGTTGAACCGCGGTCGCCCGGCCGAGGACGGTCGGCCGGGCTTCCCTCCGCGCGTGACGGCGTGGACCGTGCGGGACGGACGGATCTGGGCGGCCTACGACATCGCGAACCCAGAGAAGCTCGGACGCGGAGTGCTCCTGCCCGACAGCATCTTCGACTAGTCGTCATGCGTTCCCGGCTTCGTCGGCCCAGGGTACCCGGCAGGCGTCCGTGCTGAATCCCTGATCGTGGATTCCCAGCGCCGAGTTCATGCGCGCACGCATGTTCTCGAGCGCGATCTGATAGGTGAGTTCGACGACGCCCGCCGGCCCGAAACGACGCTCGAGGTCGGCGACCTGTTCGTCGGTGACCTCCTTCGCCACGTCGCCGGTCATCGCATCGGCATAGGCGATCGCGGCTTTCTCGTCGTCGCTGTAGAGATCGGAGGTCTCGTACTCGGCGATGTGGGCGAGTCGTTCGGTGTCGAGTCCGTCCAGTCGCTGCAGCATCGTCCCGAAGTCGATGCACCACGAGCATCCGACGGTCCACGCCACGCGGTAGACGGCGATCTCCCGGACCGCGGCGGGCAGGACGGTGGAGGCGCGTTGGGCGAGCATCTCGTGGACTCCGCTCGTACGCATCAACCGCGGATGGTGCGCGGCCACCGCGAAGGGTTCGGGGACCGAACCGAACCTGCGGCGGGCGAGCGCATACATCGCACGGGTCATCGGACCGGTGCGGTCGGGAGCGACGGCTTCGAGTCGTGCCATGACGGTGTCCTTCCGGTGCGACCGACGGATACTCCGCCGGTTCGAGGTGGCCTACATCATGGAGACGAGGCAGACCTCACGGATGTGACACCGCGGGCGCTACGCTGCAGGAATGGCTGATTCGACGACTTCGGGACGAGTTCGTACGGTCTCCCGGTTACGACCGTTCGCATCGACGATCTTCGCCGAGATGACCGAACTCGCCGTCCGGCACGGCGCGATCAACCTCGGGCAGGGATTTCCCGACGTCGACGGCCCGCCCGCAATGCTCGAGATCGCCCGCCGCGCCATCACCGAGGGGGTCAACCAGTACCCGCCCGGGTCCGGCATGCCGGTCCTGCGCGAGGCGATCGCCGCCGACCGCGCCGCACGGTACGGCCTGCGCCACGACCCCGAATCCGAGGTGCTCGTCACCGTCGGTGCCACCGAGGCGATCAGCGCCGCCATCCTCGGGCTCGTCGAACCCGGAGAGGAGGTGCTCCTCACGGAGCCGTACTACGACTCGTATGCGGCCTCGGTGGCGCTCGCCGGCGCGACGCGACGGACCGTGCCGCTGACCCGTTCCGGGAACGGTTTCGTGCTCGACGTCGACGCCCTGCGCGCCGCCGTCACCGACCGGACACGGATGCTGGTCGTCAACAGCCCGCACAATCCCACCGGCACCGTCCACGACCGTGAAGCGCTGACCGCCCTGGCCGAGCTCGCCTGCGAACGCGAACTGCTGGTGCTGTCCGACGAGGTGTACGAGCATCTGGTCTTCGACGGCCGCACGCACATCCCGCTCGCATCGTTGCCCGGCATGGCCGAACGGACGATCACGGTCTCGAGTGCCGCCAAGACCTTCAACGTCACCGGATGGAAGATCGGGTGGGCGATGGGCCCGCGCGAGCTGATCGACGGGGTGCGCGCCGCGAAACAGTTCATGACGTTCGTCGGTGGGGCGCCCTTCCAACCGGCGGTCGCACATGCGTTGACGCACGAACAGGAATGGATCGCGTCGATGCGCGCCGACCTCGAGCGCAAGCGAACGTTCCTGTCCCACGCACTCTCCGAGGCCGGCCTGAAAGTGCTCGACTCCGCCGGAACGTATTTCGTGTGCGCCGATCTGACACCCCTCGGCCGGACCGACGCGGTGGCCTTCTGCCGGGAACTTCCGGGCCGCATCGGGGTGGCCGCGGTACCGGTGAGCGTCTTCGTGGACGACACCGCGTCATGGAACCATCTGGTGCGCTTCGCGTTCTGCAAACGGGACGAGGTGCTCACCGAAGCGGTGGCACGTCTGAACGGATTGCAGGAGGCGCGCTAGATGTTGCGACCGACCATCCCGTCGGACTTCGTGTCGCGAGCGGTACAGGTGGGAGCCGAGGAGGGCATCGATCTGCAACCGGCCCTCGAGGCAGCACGCATCAGCCGCGCGGTGCTCACCCATCCCCATGCCCGGCTCACGCCCGCCCAGGTCAGTCGTTTCACGCAGGTGGTCTGGCAGATCACCGACGACGAACTCTTCGGCATCGCAGCGGCTCCCGTGCCCCGCGGCACCTTCCGGGTTATGTGCCTGACCCTCATCCACCGACCCGATCTCGACCACGCTCTGCAACGGATGATCGAGGTGAACCATGTCATCCGGTCCCTGCCGCAGTTGAGCCTGACCCCGGGTGCGTCCACCACCTTCCTGGACGTGGAACTGCCGGAGGTCGTGGACGACAAGACCCGCGTGGTGGTGGATTTCCTTCTCATGCTGCTGCACCGCTTCGCCGCGTGGCTGGTGGGTGGGCGTGTCCCCCTCGGGTCGGTGTTCCTGCCGTACACCGAACCCGATCCCGTCCTGGCCCGCAGTTACGACGCAATCTTCGGCGTGCCGGTGACCTTCGGTGCGGGACGGGCCGCGCTCGAGATCGACAATGCTGCACTGAAGTCGCCACTCGTGCAGACCGAGGAATCACTCGAGGAGTACCTGCGGGATTCTCCGAATCTCATTCTCTCCGAACGTGAATACGAGTCGACGGTGTCGTCCCAGGTGCGGCGGATCTTCGAATCGGGCATCGACGGCCGGACGGCGACCGCCGAGGACATCGCCGGCAGGCTCGCGGTGAGCCCTCCCCATCTGCGACGCCTGCTCCGCCAGGAGGGCACGTCGCTGGGGCAGTTGCGCGAGGAGGTCCTCCGCGACCTCGCGATCGCGGGCCTGAGACGCGGTGAAGCGGTCGACGATCTGTCGTCCCGGCTCGGTTTCTCCGAGCCGAGCGCTTTCCGCCGTGCGTTCAAGAGGTGGACCGGAAACACCCCTCGCGCATACCGAGAGCACCGCTGACGCGCGCCGGCTGCCGACCGTCGCGACGCCGCCGGATACCCGGCCGGTTCCGGAACGAAACTCGATTCGACCAGGAGTTATGGGCGAGGAGTCGGTACGCGGACATGTCGGGGCCCGGCTTGCATTCCTGCATTTTCAGTGGGAACGTCGGAAGCGAACCGTCATCGACTTTCGAGAGGGTGATCTACGAGCTATGCGCACGACCGTTCGCGACGACTATCCGACCCGCGGTCGCACCGCCTGCGAGTCCGTCGAGAGGAAGGATCCCGTCGTCTGGGGTTCGGCTGCCGGCGGGCCGCTCGACGCCGAGGCCGTGATCGAGTACGACCGCCGCGGGTTCCACACCGCCGAAGGACTTCTCGCCGCCCACGACGTCGGGAACCTTCTGGAGGAGACCTCACGACTCGGCCGGGAACTCGGCGACGACGACCGTGTGGTCCGCGAAAAGGGCAGCGGCGACGTCCGCTCGGTCTTCGACGTGCACCGGCTCAGCGATCTTGTGGACGCGATCGTCCGCAGGCCCGAAATCGCCGGAATCGCACGGCAACTGTTGGGATCCGAGGTGTACGTCCACCAGTCGCGGCTCAACGTCAAGCCCGGCTTCCGCGGTGGACCGTTCTACTGGCATTCGGACTTCGAGACGTGGCACGCAGAGGACGGCATGCCCAAGCCGCGTGCTCTGAGCATCTCGATCGCCCTCACCGAGAATTACGGCTACAACGGCGGTCTGATGATCATGCCGGGTTCGCACAAGACGTATGTTTCGTGTGCCGGTGAGACGCCCGACGACTACTACCGGGAGTCGCTGGTCACCCACGTTCCGCCGACAGGTTCGCCCGACGAGGACACCCTCACCCGTTTGGCCGCCGAGCACGGTATCGCGACCTTCACCGGCCCGGCGGGGTCGGCGACGGTCTTCGATTCGAACTGCATGCACGGTTCCAACGGGAACATCACGCCGTTCCCGCGCTCGAATCTGTTCGTCGTGTTCAACAGCGTCGAGAACACGCTCGTCGAGCCGTTCGCCGCCTCGAGGCCGCGTCCGCCCTATCTCGGCAGCCGCGATTTCACGCCGCTGAGGTGACCTGAGGCGAGAAGATCCCACGATGGTGGCCGGGACGGTCCTGCGGCGTCCCGGCCACCCGTCGTCAGGGGGACGGCGTGCGGCCCTTCGTGTCGATCGGCATCGCACGTCCGCCGGAGCCGAAGATCGCTCGCCGGAGGGTGAATCTGCCCAGGTCGGGGTTGTAGGACCGGTATGCCGCATACACGAGGACGTGGAGACGTGACTGTAGACGGATGAGCCTGAGGATCTCCGGCGTCAGGCGGCCGTGCAGTTCGAAGGTGTCGATTCCCGACTGGATATAGGCCGCGTACTCACGGGGCGGGGTGTAGGCCCGACGCGGCGACAGGTCGGCGTACAGATCGGTCAGCTGGGCGATCTCGATGTCCGCCTCGCGCAGACACAGTGCCAGGTCCAGATCCTCGTGGATTCTCGGGTCCGTACTGACGACCTCCCGGACACGCTCCCACGCCGAGCGTCGCAGCGCCATGTTCGCGCCGTGCAGATTGTCGATCCGCCGTTCCCCGCCGAATGTTCCTTGCGCGACCCGTTTGTCGATGTACCACTGTTTGAGCCTGCGGTAGGGGGAATCGTAGGAGTTGCTGAGTCCGCTGATCGCTCCCACCTCGGCGGTGTCGTCGCGGGCGAAAAAACTGCGGACGGTGTGCGCCCAATCGGGACGAACCCGCGTGTCCGCATCGATCCGTCCGATGAGATCTCCTGTGGCCGCGTCGTATCCGGCATTGCGCGCGAATGCGACACCCGGTCTTGGCTCGACGACCCGTCGCACGAGGGGCTCGCCGGCGGCGATGGCTTCGACGATCTGCGCGGTGCGATCGGTCGAATTGTTGTCAACGACCAGGATTTCGTGGAGCTCCGACTTCTGGGCGAGCAGCGCCGCAAGGCATTTCGCGATGTAACGCTCCTCGTTGTGGGCCGGCACGACGATCGACAACCTGTTCGTAGTCATGGAAACGACGCTACCGGACCGACGAGAGCCGGCGGTTCGTCATCGCTGACGACTCCGCCGGCCCTTCGCGCCGCAGACTGTTCAGCCGCGACGGGTGCGCACGGCCTGCGCGAGGCGGTCGAGCTGCGCGGCGGTGGTGTCCCAGTCGATGCACGCGTCGGTGATCGACTTGCCGTAGTCGAGCTTGTCGGCCTCGCCGAGGGTGAGGTCCTGACGTCCCGCCTCGATGAAGCTCTCGAGCATCAGTCCGACTATGCCCTTCTCGCCGGCCTCGATGCGCTCGGCGACATCGGTGACGACGTCGACCTGCTTGTTGTGGTCCTTGCGGCTGTTGCCGTGGCTTGCGTCGATGACGACACGCTCGGGCAGACCGGCCTTGCGCAGGCGGGCCATCGTGTCGGCCACGGTCTCGGCGTCGTAGTTCGGTCCCGCGCTGCCACCGCGCAGGATGACGTGGCAGTCCGGGTTGCCTACGGTCTCGATCAGCGCGGCCTGACCGTCGAGGTCGGTGCCGGGGAAGACGTGGCTGGCCGCTGCGGCACGGGTGCCGTCGACCGCGACCTGCACGTCACCTTCGGTGGAGTTCTTGATGCCGACGGGCATGGACAGCGCGCTGCACAGCTGGCGGTGAACCTGACTCGCGGCGGTGCGGGCGCCGATGGCTCCGTAGGTGACCAGGTCGGCGTAGTACTGCGGAAGGATCGGGTCGAGGAACTCGCAGCCGACGGGCAGGCCGAGACCGGAGACGTCGAGCAGCAGCTTGCGGCCGATGCGCAGGCCGGTGTTGATATCGAAGGTGCCGTCGAGGTGCGGGTCGTTGAGCAGGCCCTTCCACCCGAGCGTGGTGCGCGGCTTCTCGAAGTACACACGCATCACGACGTGCAGGTCGTCGCGCAGCTCCTCGGCCTTGGCGGCCAGACGGCGCGCGTAGTCCATCGCGGCGGCGGGGTCGTGCACGGAGCAGGGGCCGACCACGACGACGAGACGGTCGTCGGTGCCGTTCAGGATGTCGACGGTGCCGGCGCGGCCCGAACGGACGGTCGCTGCGACGACGGCGTCGGGTGCGTACTCGGCACGGATCTCGGAGGGTGCGACGAGAGGGCTGACCTTGACGGTGCGCTGTTCGTCGAGATTCGACGTGGAGATTCCGGTGGTCGCGGTTCCGGTGCTGGGGCTCATCGATGATTCCTGTTCTCGGTGGTTCGGATTCCGACCCGAGAGAACCTGAGATTCCGACGAGCCGGTCTGGATCCGGCTCGTAGGTGAAGAAGTCAGCGCGCGGTCACGCCGACCGACCCACCCCGGGCCGGCCTGCTAAACCAGAAATATGCACGCTGCATAGCCACGGACTGTACCAGGACGGCCGATGCGCCTGTCAAACCGCCCCCGCACGGGAACGAAGAGGTGCCCCGTCAGCGTGGGCCCGTGGGCAGGACGACACGCCCGAAGGTCGTGCTCAGCACCCCGGCAGCGGAGGTGTACCAGGCGCCGGCGGCAGCGGCGAGCCCGAAATAACCCCCGACCCTCGTCGGACCGGTCTGCTCCAGTAGCGCTCCGAGGGCGAGGAAGACGAAGACGAAGACGAAGACGAAGACGGCGAGGAGTACCGAGAAGGTGACGAAGAGGGCCGCGCCGATCCGGGTACCGGCTGAACGCCGTCGCTCCGAAGACGTTGTGCTTCAGGAACTCCCACATTCCGGCGGCGATCGACCTCCCGAACTTCTAATGTGGCGAGCATGAGCACGCACGTCGTCCGCAGCCGCCATGTCGCTCGGGTCGTCCGATGCCCACCGCGCCGGGTCTACGAGTTCGCCGCGGATCCCGACAACCTGCCGAAGTGGGCGGCCGGTCTGGCACAAAGCGAGGTGCGGCGGATCGGCGACGCCCTCGTCGCGGACTCCCCGATGGGCGAGGTCACCGTGCGGTTCGTCGGCGCCAACGATTACGGGGTGCTCGACCACGAGGTGACACTGCCGTCGGGTACGACGGTGCACAACCCGATGCGGGTACTCCCCCATCCGGACGGTGCCGAAGTCGTCCTCACCGTCCGGCAGATCGAACTGACCGACGACGAGTTCGACCGCGACACGCGCATGGTGGAAGAGGACCTCGCGCGACTCGCGGCGCTCCTCGAGTCGTGACCCTTCGGAACAGGAGAACGTGAATGGCCCGCAAGATCGCCACCAACACCGCAGTCGGCCTGCAGGAACTGCTGGACTTCGTCCGGCCCCGGCACCGAATGATCCTCATGACGCAACGCGACGACGGCACACCGCAGGCCTCCCCCGTCACCGGCGGCGTCGACGACCGCGGACGCATCGTGATCGCGACCTATCCCCGGCGCGCCAAGACCCGCAACGCCCGCAGCCGGCCCGAGGTCGGTGTCGTCGTGCTGTCCGACGACTGGAACGACGCGTGGGTGCAGGTCGACGGAACCGCGGAGGTGATCGATGCCCACGACGACGTCGAACCGCTCGTCGAGTACTTCCGCAACATCGCCGGGGAACATTCGGACTGGGACGAGTACCGGCAGGCCATGCGCGATCAGGGCAAGTCGCTGATCCGGATCACCCCGACCCGCTGGAGCCCGGTGGCCACGGGAGGCTTCCCACCCGAACTGGCATAGATACCTCACCGCCCGCGTCGACCACGTGCCCCGCGATCCGTCGCAGGGGCACGTTGCGTTCCTCGGACAACTTCCGGAGCAGGACGAACGCATCGTCGGCACCCACCGCGAAGCGTTCCATGAGATCACCCTTCGGGCCGTGCGCCGCTCGACCGCTCCCTGTTGCCGACCTCCCCCGATGCCACGCCACATACTTGCATCGACCTCCCGGCGTGCCGAAGAATCCTAGTGCGAAGAGCAGGTCGCATTGGTCACGAGCGGCCGGCGGTCTACCGCCACGGCACGCGTTCCGGGTCGCGCAGCATCCGCCGTGCCGTGGACATCCGGTGCACCTCGTCGGGGCCGTCGTAGATACGGGCGTAGCGCGCCCGCCGGTACATCCCCTCGAGCGGCGTGTCGGCGGTGAGACCGAGCGCCCCGTACACCTGGATCGCACGGTCGACGACATCGTGCAGCATCTGCGCGCCGCGGAACTTGATGAGCCCGATCCGGACCCGGACGTCCTCCCCCGCATCCATCACCCGCGCGGCGTCCAGCGTCATCAGACGGGCGGCCTGGATGTCGGCGGCGGATTCGGCGATGTAGCGCTGGATCTCACCCTTCTCGGCGAGCAGCGATCCGTGGGCGAAGCGGGAGTTGGCGCGCGCACACATGAGTTCGAAGGCCCGTTGGGCCTGGCCGAGCCACCGCATGCAGTGGAAGATCCGTCCCGGCCCGAGCCGGTCCTGCGCGACGACGAAGCCGTTGCCGCGTTCACCGAGCACGTTCTCCTCGGGAACGCGCGCACCGTCGTACCGCACCTCGTAGTGATCGCTCGGGTCGTGCCCCATCGTGGGGATCGCCCGCACGATCTCGAGTCCGGGGGTGTCGATGGGCACGATGATCGCGCTGATGCTGCGGTGCAGCGGAGTCGACTCGGGTTCGGTCCGGGCGAAGACCGTGCAGTAGCCGGCCTGCGCGGCGCCGGTGGTGAACCACTTGTGCCCGTCGATCACCCATTCGCCGTTCTCGAGCCGGGCGGTGGTCTGCACGAGCACGGGGTCGGATCCCGCCACCTCCGGCTCGGTCATGCCGACAGAGGGCAGGATGTCGCCGGAGACGAGCCCTGGGATCCAGCGCTCGCGTTGTTCGGCGGTGCCGTGCCGCTGGATCATCAGGGCGTCCTGCATGGACACCGATCCCACCGCGAGCTGACCGTACTCGGAGCGGCCGATGATCTCGTTGAGGTAGACGAAGTCGAGGAAGGGAACCCCGCCCCCTCCCATCTCCTCGGGATGCCCCAGGGCCCACAGCCCGAGTTCCTTCGCCCTGGCCTTCAGCCCGACGAGCGCCTCGGCGGCCTTGTCGTCGTGACGGCTCAGGACGGGTTCGAGAGGAATCACCTCGTCGTCGATGAACCAACGCATGCGGGTGCACAGCTCGGCCACCCGCCCTTCGGGCCGGTTCGCAGTCATGCCCGCCAATCTATCGGCGCACACGTGCACTCACATAGCGTTCCGTCCGGTCCGGGTGTGGAAATCCGTCCGCCGGGGCATTCTGGGGCGAGTCCATCCTGCGACGCGACGAGCACGGAGGTGCCATGCCGGATCCGTCCGACCGAGTACCCGAATACGAACACACCGAAGACGGTCATCTCGTCGAGAGCCGGGCGGAGGACTTCGCCCATGCGCGCAGCCTGCCCGTCGACCCGGACTGGTTCAAGACCGCGGTGTTCTACGAGGTTCTCGCCCGCGCTTTCAACGACTCGAACAACGACGGCACCGGCGACCTACGGGGGCTGACCGAGAAACTCGACTACATCGCATGGCTCGGCGCCGACTGCATCTGGCTGCCGCCCTTCTACGATTCACCGCTCCGCGACGGCGGCTACGACATCCGCGACTTCCGGGCGGTGCTACCGGAATTCGGCACGGTCGAGGACTTCGTCACCTTCCTCGACGAGGCGCACAAACGCGGTATCCGCGTCATCACCGACCTCGTCATGAACCACACGTCCGACACGCACGCGTGGTTCCAGGAATCCCGGAGCGACCCCGACGGGCCGTACGGCGACTTCTACGTGTGGTCGGATGTCGACGACCGATACCAGGAAGCCCGCATCATCTTCGTCGACACCGAGACGTCCAACTGGACGTGGGATCCGGTGCGCAAGCAGTACTACTGGCACCGGTTCTTCTCGCACCAGCCCGACCTGAACTACGACAACCCCGAAGTACAGGACGCGATGCTCGACGTCCTGCGCTTCTGGCTCGATCTCGGCATCGACGGGTTCCGCCTCGACGCGGTCCCCTATCTGTTCGAGCGCGAGGGGACCAACTGCGAGAACCTCCCCGAGACGCACGCCTTCCTCAAGAAGTGCCGTGCGGTGATGGATGCCGAATATCCCGGCCGGGTAATGCTGGCGGAGGCGAACCAGTGGCCCACCGACGTCGTCGAGTACTTCGGCGAACCCGAGATCGGCGACGAGTGCCACATGGCCTTCCACTTCCCGCTGATGCCGCGCATCTTCATGGCGGTGCGGCGACAGAACCGTTTCCCGATCTCGGAGATCCTCGCCCAGACCCCGCCGATCCCGAAGACCGCCCAGTGGGGCATCTTCCTCCGCAACCACGACGAGCTGACCCTCGAGATGGTGACGGACGAGGAACGCGACTACATGTACGCCGAGTACGTCACCGACCCGCGGATGCGCGCCAACATCGGCATCCGCCGTCGTCTGGCGCCGTTGCTGGAGAACGACCGCAACCAGCTCGAGCTCTTCACCGCTCTGTTGCTGAGCCTGCCGGGCTCCCCCGTCCTGTACTACGGCGACGAGATCGGCATGGGCGACAACATCTGGCTCGGCGACCGCGACGCGGTGCGGACCCCGATGCAGTGGACCCCCGACCGCAACGCGGGCTTCTCCCGCGCCGACCCGGGCCGGCTGTACCTGCCGGTGATCATGGATCCCACCTACGGGTACCAGGCGGTCAACGTCGAATCGCAGATGAACTCGACGAACTCGCTGCTGCACTGGACGCGTCGCATGATCCAGGTCCGCAAGCAGCATCCGGCCTTCGGCAAGGCCTCGTTCACCGAACTCGGCAGCGCGAATCCCGCGATCCTGTCCTATCTGCGCGAGATGTCGCCCGGCCCGGAACGCAACTACAGCGACGTCATCCTGTGCGTGAACAACCTGTCGCGCTATCCGCAGGCGGTCGTCCTCGATCTGTCGCGTTTCGCCGGGTGGATCCCGGTGGAGCTGACCGGGTCCGTCCCGTTCCCGACGATCACGGAGGAGGGTTACATGATCACCCTGCCCGGTCACGGATTCTTCTGGTTCGCCCTGCAACCCGATCCGTCGAAGGAGGGACCGGGCGAACACCCGGTGAGCAGCGAAGCGGAAGCGGCGGTGCAGCCGTGACGACCAACAACGAGCTCTACCCGGACGAACGGCTCGTCGAGGACCTGCGCGAATGGATGCCGCACCAGCGATGGTTCGCGGCCAAGGGCCACACCATCACCGGGATCGGTGTCGTCCTGCGTCATCCGCTCGTGGAAGAGCCCGGTTTCGGGGCCGACCACCTGATCGTGAAGGTCTCGTTCGACTCGACCGCGGACCAGATCTATCAGGTGCCCCTCGGTTTCCGTTCCCATCTCCCCGAGGAACTGCAGTCGTGGAGCGTGGTCGGCCCCGACGACTCCCACGACCACGGCCTGCACGTCTACGACGGCCTCCGCGATCAGGAGATCCTCGACCGGTACTCGCGCAATCTGGCGAGCGGCACCCCCGCCGGCCCGGTGGATCTCCACACCGTGCCGGGCGCGGTCATCGAACCGGGCCTGCGTGGGCGCGCGCTGAGCGCGGAGCAGTCCAACACCTCGGTGGTCCTCGGAGAGAAGTTGCTGCTCAAGATGTTCCGTCGGCTCACGCTCGGCATCAATCCGGACGTCGAGCTGCCGCTCGCACTCGGTGAGGACGGATGCCGGTCGATCGCCCCGATCCGCGCGTGGATCGAAGCGGAGGTCGACGGGGTCCGCACCACGCTGGCGATGGTGCAGGACTTCGCGGCGAACTCGGCCGACGGCTGGTCGATGGCGCTCGGCAGTGTCCGGGACCTGCTCCTCGAAGGAGACCTGCGCGCCGACGAGGTGGGCACCGACTTCGCCGGGGAATCCCATCGCATCGGTGCGGCCGTGGCGGATGTGCACGCCCATCTCGGCTCCGCGCTCGGCACCGACGAGCGCGCCGCCGCCGAACTGGCCGAGGGCATGATCCGTCGGCTCGAGGGTGCAGCGGCCGAGGTCCCCGAGCTCGCCGAACTCACCGACGCGGTCCGGGCCCGGTTCGAGGAGGTCGCGGCGCTGGGTCAGGTTCCGGTGCACCGCATCCACGGCGACCTGCATCTCGGGCAGGTGCTGCGCACCCCAGAGCGCTGGTTGCTCATCGACTTCGAGGGCGAACCCGCGAAGTCCCTCGAGGAGCGCCGCAAACCCGACAGTCCGTTCCGGGACGTGGCGGGAATGCTGCGGTCGTTCGACTACGCCGCGCACCACTCGATCCGCGAATCCGAACAGGGCACGGCGGTGGAGTCGCAGCGGGAGTTCCGTGCCCGGGAGTGGGCCGAACGCAACTGTGCCGCCTTCTGCGACGGCTACGCGGCCGCCTCGGGCACGGATCCGCGGAACTCCGACGTCCTGCTGCGCGGTTACGAGCTCGACAAGGCGGTCTACGAGGTGGTCTACGAGGCACGGCACCGTCCCTCGTGGCTGCATCTGCCGCTCGAGGCGATCCGTCGTCTCACCGCCCGCTGACCACCGCCCGAACGCGGGAAGGGGAGAGATGCCGTAGCATCTCTCCCCTTCCTCGTCGTGCGGGTCAGCCGACCTGGAGCAGCAGTTCGTCGTCGACGACGTCCGCCGTGACCCGGTTGCCCTCGGCGAGCGCGTCGTCGAGCAGCATGTCGGCGATGCGATCGTCGACCACCCGGGAGATCGAGCGGCGCAACGGACGGGCACCGAACTCGGGCTGGTGACCGTTGCGGGCGATCCACGCCACCGCGTCGGCGGTGAACTCGAGATCGATCCCCTTGCTCTGCAGCCGCTTCCGGCTGTCGTCGAGCAGCAGCTCGGTGATCCGGTGCAGCTGGTCGTCGTCGAGCTTGCGGAACATCACGATCTCGTCGATGCGGTTGAGGAACTCCGGCCGCATCGATTCGCGCAGCCGTCCCATGACCCGGTCGCGCAGCGGCTTCTCGGCCGCCTCGGCGTCACCGGTGGTGAAGCCGAGCGCGCCTCCGCGGCTCGAGATGATGTCCGAACCGAGGTTGCTGGTCATGATGACGACGGTGTTGGTGAAGTCCACCGTGCGTCCCTCACCGTCGGTGAGGCGACCGTCGTCGAGGACCTGCAGCAGCGTGTTGAACACGTCCGGGTGCGCCTTCTCGATCTCGTCGAGCAGCACCACCGAGTAGGGATGACGACGCACCTGTTCGGTGAGCTGCCCGGCCTCGCCGTAACCGACGTAACCGGGAGGGGCACCGACGAGACGGCTCACGGTGTGGCGTTCGCCGAACTCGCTCATGTCGACGCGCAGCATGGTGCGCTCGTCGCCGAAGAGGACCTCGGCGAGTGCCTTCGCGAGCTCGGTCTTGCCGACGCCGGTGGGACCGAGGAACAGGAAGCTGCCCACCGGACGACGCGGGTCGCTCATGCCGGAGCGGCTGCGCCGCACGGCGCGTGCCACGGCGTGGACGGCTTCGTCCTGCCCGACGACGCGCTTGTGCAGCTCGTCCTCGAGAGTGCGCAGCCTCTCCTTCTCGGCACGGGTCATCTGCGAGGCGGGGACCCCGGTGGCCCGCGAGACGATCTCGGCGATCAGCTCGGGGTCGACGGTGGGAGTTCCCTCGCCGTCGCCCTCACCACCATCGATCCGCGCCTGGATGCGCAGGATCTCGTCGCGGATGCGCGAGGCTTCCTCGTACTGTTCGGCCTCGACCGCGCGGTCCTTCTCGGCTTCGAGTTCGTCCAGCCGCGAACGCAGTTCGGTCACGTCGGTGCGCGGCACCCGCAGGCGCAGTCGTGCACCGGCCTGGTCGACGAGGTCGATCGCCTTGTCCGGCAGGTGCCGGTCGGGCAGGTACCGCATCGACAGGTCGACGGCCGCTTCGAGCGCTTCGTCGGTGTACCGGACCTTGTGGAACTCGGCGTACCGATCGGCGAGACCCTTCAGGATCGCGACGGCGTCGTCGCGGGCGGGCTCGTCGACCGTGACCGGCTGGAAACGACGTTCGAGCGCAGGATCCTTCTCGATGTGCTTGCGGTACTCGTCGAGGGTGGTCGCACCGACGACGTGCAGTTCACCGCGGGCGAGCTTCGGCTTGAGGATGTTCGCCGCGTCCATCGCGCCCTCGTTGCCGGCGCCCGCGCCGACGACGGTGTGGATCTCGTCGATGAAGACGATGAGCTTGCCCTGCTGGGCGGTGATCTCGTCGAGCGCCGCGGTGAGGCGTTCCTCGAAGTCGCCCCGGTAGCGGGTTCCGGCGACCATCGCCGTCAGGTCGAGCTGGACGATCCGCTTGTCCTGCAGGATGTCCGGGACGTCGCCGTCGACGATGCGCTGGGCGAGTCCTTCGACGATGGCGGTCTTGCCGACGCCGGCCTCACCGACGAGCACCGGGTTGTTCTTGGTGCGTCGGGCGAGGATCTCGATCGTCTGCTCGATCTCGTCGGCACGGCCGATGACGGGGTCGATGCCGCCGCCGCGAGCCCGCTCGGTGAGGTCGACGCCGAACTTGTCGAGCGTCGGCGTCGGGGTCTCCTCGGCGACGGGAGCTGCGGGGGTGGGTTGCAACGCGGTCTGCAACGACTGCGGCGTCACGCCCAGCGACGCCAGCAGGCGTCCGGGAGCGCGGGTCTGGTCGGCCGCGAGCGTGAAGAACAGGTGCTCGGGGTCGATGTAGGTGGAGCCGAGCGCACGCGAGAGCTGGTGCGCTTCGAGGAGCGCGGTCTTCACGGCACCGGTCAGTGCGGGTGCGGAGACGGCCTCACCGGGGCGGCTCTGCGGCAGCCGCTGGTCGACGGCGGCAGCGACGTCGGCGGGGTCGGCTCCGGCGCGCATCATGACCGTGCGGGAGGGATCCTGCTCCGCCATCGCGCGGAGGAGGTGCAGCACGTCGAGTTCCGCGTCACCACGGTCGGTGGCGTAGCGCGCTGCGTGGGCGAGGAGATCCTGGGTACCGCGGCTCATGAAACGTGTGATGTCGATTCGGCCGGGGCCACCAGGTCCGAAGAATGCCGGCATTCCGAAGCCTTTCTGTCGAACTTGAGCCATTCTCACTCAACTAACGTGCCCAGAGTGCTCTCAATTCCCACATTGAAGTGATCCGGAACACGTATCGAGTTGTGGCCATTAATGTTGTGCACAACAAAACGGGGCGCTACATTCATTCCCGTGCCGTCTCCACTCGAACTCGACCAGCAGGTGTGCTTCGCGCTCTACCGCGCCTCCCGCACCATCACGGCCGCCTACCGGCCGCATCTCGATCGGCTGGGCATCACCTACCCGCAGTACCTGGTGCTCCTGGCGCTGTGGGAACGCGATGCGCGAGGCGTGCAGGATCTGTGCGACTCGCTCGATCTCGACACGGGCACACTGTCCCCCCTGCTCAAACGGCTCGAGGCCGCCGGATACGTCGAACGACGCCGGCAGCAGACCGACGAACGTCGTGTCGTCGTCCACCTCACCGAAGCGGGAGATGCACTCCGGACAGAGGCCGCGGACATCCCCGGCTGCGTGACGCGGGACAGCCGGTTCGACGTCGACGAACTGGTCGCGCTGCGCGAGACGCTCCACCGCCTGACCGCCGCGTTGCAGGAAGCACCCGGCGCACTCTCGAAGAAAGGCAGGACATCGTGAACATCATCTACACCGCCGAAGCACTCGCCACCGGAGCAGGCCGCGACGGCCACGCCCGCACCAGCGACGGCAAGCTCGACGTCGACCTGTCCATCCCCACCGAGATGGGCGGCAGCGGCAAGGGCACCAACCCCGAACAGCTCTTCGCCGCCGGATACGCCGCGTGCTTCCACTCGGCACTGCAGATGATCGCCCGGCAGGAGAAGGCGGACGTCAGCGACTCCGCGGTCGGCGCCCGCGTCGGCATCGGCCCGACCGACGGCGGCGGATTCGGTCTCGCCGTCACCCTCGAGGTGACCCTGCCGAACCTCCCCCGCGAGCAGGCGCTCGAGCTCACCGAGAAGGCCCACCAGGTGTGCCCGTACTCCAACGCGACCCGCGGCAACATCGACGTCACCCTCGAGGTCACCGACGACTGAGTCACCCCCCGAGGGGTGACGAGCGACTGACGTGCCCCTGCGCTGCGCACGTGTCCACGCCGACCCGTAGCGTGGACATGTGCGCACGCAGGACCGGTCGCAGCTCTCGCTGTTCGCGACCGAACTCGATTTCCCCCTCGACGACTTCCAGGTCGAGGCCTGCCGCGCCCTCGAGTACGACCGCGACGTGCTGGTGTGCGCCCCCACCGGGGCGGGCAAGACCGTCGTCGGTGAATTCGCCGCCCGTCTCGCGCTCGCAGCGGGCGGACGCTGCTTCTACACCACCCCCATCAAGGCGCTGAGCAACCAGAAGTATCTCGACCTGTCGCGCCGGTTCGGCGACGACCGTGTCGGACTGCTCACCGGCGACATCTCGCTGGACCCCCATGCGCCCGTGGTCGTCATGACCACCGAAGTGCTGCGCAGCATGCTGCACGGCGGCTCCCCGCTCCTGCACGGACTCACCCACGTCGTCATGGACGAGGTGCACTATCTCGCCGACCGCGAACGCGGCGCGGTATGGGAGGAAGCGATCCTCTCGCTCCCCGACGACGTGCGACTGACCAGCCTGTCGGCCACGGTCAGCAACGCCGAGGAGTTCGGCGGCTGGCTGCGCGGCGTCCGCGGCGACCTCGCGGTCGTCGTCGAGGAGACCCGGCCCGTCCCGCTCACCCAGCACATGCTCGCCGGCGGTCGGCTGTTCGACCTGCTGTCCCCGTCCGGCACCGTCGACGAGACCCTCGAGCGGTACATCGCCCACCGTCAGCTCGTCGAGGCCGCGCCCGGCCCCGCGACCGGCCGTGGACGACGACGGCGACGCGCGCGCGGAGCACCCGGACCGGCCGGTGCCGACCTGCCCGAGGTCGTCGCCCGGCTCGAGGCCGAACAACTGTTGCCGGCCATCTTGTTCCGGTTCAGCCGCAACGGCTGCGACGACGCCGTCGCCGAATGCCTCGAATCGTCGGTCCGTCTCACCGAGGCGGCCGACGTCGCCGAGATCCGCGCGGTCGCCGACCGGCACACCGCCGCCCTGCCGCCCGCCGATCTCGACGCCGTCGGTCACACAGAGTGGCTCGAAGGACTCGAACGCGGTTTCGCCGCACACCACGCCGGTCTGATCCCGGCCTTCCGTCACACCGTCGAGGAGTTGTTCGCCCGCGGTCTCGTGCGGGTCGTGTTCGCCACCGAGACCCTCGCCGTGGGCGTGAACATGCCGGCGCGCACCGTCGTCCTCGAACGCCTCGTCAAACCCACCGCCGACGGACCGGTGCGCCTCTCCCCCGGCGAGTACACCCAGCTCACCGGTCGTGCCGGTCGGCGCGGCATCGATGTCGAAGGCCACGCGGTCGTGCTGTGGAGTCCCGAGGCCGCCCCCGCGACCGTCGCCGGTCTCGCCGGCGCACGCTCGTACCCGCTCCACAGTTCGCTGCGCGTCGGCTACAACACCGCGGTCAACCTGGTCGCCGGTCGCGGCATCCCCGGCTCACGGGACTTCCTGCGACGTTCGTTCGCCCAGTTCCAGGCCGAACGATCCGTCGCAGCGCTCACCGACGCCGTCCGCGCCAACACGACGGCGCTGCGCGATCTCGACACCGAACTCGGGGACGTCGAGGGCTTCACCGAGTACCGGCACCTGTGCGACCGGCTCGCCGAGGCACGACGCTCCGGTTCGGCCGAGCTCGTGACGTCGCTGGCACGGGCGGTGCGGTCGCATCCCGCGCATCGACGCGGCGACAGGGAGCGCCTCCTCGCCCTCTCGGCGCGACGCGCCGCGGTGCACGGCGACACCGAACGGATGCGGTCGCAGATCGACACGGTCACCGGCCGCCTCGTCGAGACCTTCGATCGCACGCTGGATCTGCTCGAGGAGCGGGGTTATCTGCTCCGCGACCCGATGGGCGGGTCGGCCTACGTCACCGACGACGGTCGTCGCCTGGGCCGGATCTACTGCGCGAACGACCTTCTCGTCGCCGAATGCGTGCGGACGGGCGCGTGGTCGGGACTGACGCCGGCCGAACTCGCCGCCGTCGCCTCGAGCGCTCTGGGCGAGACCCGACGCCGCACCGTCGGAGTCCCGGGACGCACCACCCCGGCGATCGACGAGGCGCTGCGCGCCACCTCACGGCTGTGGAGCGAACTCGCCGGACGCGAAGAACGTCTCGGCCTCGAAGTGGGGCCGGATCCGGATCCGATCGCCGTCGCCGCGATCCACCGCTGGGCACGCGGGGACGGACTCGCCGCCGCCCTGCGCACCGCATCGGATGCGGGGCTCTCGGCAGGCGATCTGGTCCGTCGCTATCTGCGCACCCTCGACCTCGTGGATCAGACCGGACTGTGCCGGCGCGACGATCTGCCGCCGGTCTCGTTCACCCTGACCTGAGAACTGCAGCCCTGCAGGATCTACGGTATCGAAAGATCTAGGGCATCGAGTACTCGACGGAGCACACCCGCTCCGACAGTTCCCACAACCTCCGCGCCAGGATCTCGTCGCGTGACCGCGAGGTGGACTGCACCCGCTTCGGCCGGCCGCGCATCTCGAAGAAGGAATCCGGCCCGTAGTAGCCACCCGGCTCCGCATTCGGTGAGGTCGCCGCGTAGAGCGTCGGGAGCGCACCCTGCTGCGGGGACTGCCCGATGATCGGGGTGACGAGTTCGACGATCTTCCCGTGCCAGGACTCGCTGCGGTACTGCAGATTCGTCGACGAATAACCCGGATGCGCGGCAAGCGAACTCACGCTCGATCCGGCTGCGGTCAGGCGCCGCTGCAGTTCGTACGCGAACAACAGGTTCGCGAGCTTCGACTGCCCGTAGGCGAGCCACCGTTCGTAGCGGCGACGTTCCCAATCGATGTCGTCGAGATCGATGCTGCCGATGCGGTGCATCGTGCTGCTGACCGTCACCACCCGGTCGGTGATGCGGTCGAGCAGCAACCCGGTGAGCGCGAAGTGGCCGAAGTGATTGGTCCCGATCTGCATCTCGAAACCGTCGGCCGTCCGCCGCAGCGGTACCGCCATGACGCCGGCGTTGTTGACCAGGACGTCGATACGCTCGTGCTCGGCACGCACCTCGTCGGCGAACGCACGGATCGACGAGAGATCCGCCAGGTCCAGACGGCGCACGGTGGCGCGGTCGCCGAGATCGGCCGCGACCGACTCACCCTTGGCGACATCGCGGCACGCGAGCACCACCTCGGCACCGGCGTGCGCCAGCGCCCGGGCGGTCTCTGCACCGAGTCCGCTGTTGGCCCCCGTCACGATCATCGTGCGTCCCGACAGATCCGGAATATCGTTCGTGGTCCACCCCATGCCCGCCACCCTACGGACGCGCGCCGCGTGGCGACACTCCCGTTTCCGGCGTCGACGGTCCCGATGGATCGCATCCTCGCCGTGGGGCGCACCTGCTCGTAGACTTCCCCGGAACTCACGACCGCAGGCGCGCGGGGGCGCATGCACGACAGGGAGGTTCCATCGATGGGGCACCACCCCGGACGTCCGGACCGCGAACTCGCCGCAGCGTTGCGGAACGGGGAGCCGGACGCCACGGCAGCGGCCTTCGACCGTTTCGCCCCCGGCCTGTACGCGTACGCGTGCGGCTTCGTCGCCGTGTCGTCGGCCTCGGACGTGGTATACGACGCGGTCTGGACGGCGACCGCGCGGATCCGGTCGCTGCGCGACGAGAGTCTCCTGCGGGCCTGGCTCTACGCCGTGGTCCGTGCCGAATGCATCCTCGTGCTCGAGCGCACCGGCTCCGCCCTCGAATATCTCCCCGCGGCCGACCCCACCTACCAGGCCGCTTCCGACGTCCTCGACGTCCGTGAGGCGGTCCACCTGCTCGACGGCACCGCCCGCGAGGTCGTCGACCTCACGGTCCGGCATCACTTCTCGTCCCACGAGATCGAGGCGATGCTCGGTTCCGCCGGCGACGGACGTGTCCTCGCCCATGCGCAGGACTTCGTCGACCGCGCGGTGCCCCGCGTGCCGAATGCGCTCGGAGCGTTCTCGCTTCTCCCCTTCACCCCGTTGCCCGCGCACCTGCGTGGACGGCTGCTCGCGGTGCAGCCCTCGGAGGCGGAACTGCTCGATCTCGGGCGCCGGCTCGAACCGCTGGACCGGGAGGGCTTCCCCCGTCGCGATCGCCGGGCGAAGCGCACCGTTCCCGTCATCGCGGCATCGGTGGCGGTGTTCGCGATGCTGGGCGTCGGTGCGTTGTTCGTGCTCCCGCAGGCCGAGCCCGTCGAGCGGCAGGTCCTGCGTCCTGCGACCGAGCCGACGCTCGACATGGGGTCGCCGGTCGCGACGAGCACGACCGCAGCGACGACCGAGACCACGACCACCGAGCCCGCGGAGACGACGACGGGGGAACCCGAGGTCGAGGCACCGGTGGTGACCACCACCTCGGCAGCGACCGCCGAGCCCGCTGCGGAATCCACCGCCGCTTCCACCACCACGGCGACGTCGACCGCCGGTGGCTTCACCAGGCGTGGCGGGCCGGGTCGCGGGACCGAGCCGGACGAGGACCGCCCGCGCCGGGACACCGAGGAGAGCGACGCGCCGAGCACCGGGACTCCTCGCCCCACCACCACGGGTACGCCCACCACGCCGCGGCCGAGGCCGACGCTGCCGACCTTCCCTCCGCGCGGCGGGGTATGAGGTGTGCATCCCGGTCACACGGCGGAGACGAGGACGTAACACGACGGGTCTACCTTCGCGGAGTCGAGCACTCGCATTCCGGTGACGAAGGAGGACCCGGTCGTGGCACCACACCGTAGATCCGCGTTGCTGGACGAGCTCCGCGTCGACGTACCGGGTCGCCCGCAGGACGTGATCCTCGAGGAGCTGCGCCGCGCCTTCCTCTCGGGAGCCGCACCCCCGGGCACACCGATCCCCGTAGGGGAGGTCGCGGAGTTGTTCGGGGTGAGCCGCATCCCGGTCCGGGAAGCACTCAAGACCCTCATCGGCGAAGGTCTCGTGACCCACCGGCAGAACCACGGATACATCGTCGCCCAGCTGACGATCGCGGAGCTGCGCGAAATGTATCTCGTCCGTGAGACTCTCGAATCGGCGTCGCTCGCGGCGGCCGTGCGCAACGCCACCGAGGAGGACGACCGGCGCGTCGAGGAGTCGCACCGTCTTCTCGAACGCGCTGTGCAGGAAGGCGACTCGCGTGGCTATCACCGCGAGAGCCGCGTCTTCCACATGGCCCTCACCAGGCCGTCCCGCATGCACCGCCTGTTGCACATGCTCGAATATGCCTGGAACATCACCGAACCCGTTCAGCCGATGGTGCACGTGAGCGATTCCGAGCGCGCCGAACTCCATCGCGAGCACGAGGCGATGCTCACCGCTTTCCTGGCGCGCGACACCGACGCGTTGCTCACGGCGTCCGAACACCACAACCGGCATCTCGACGTCGCCATCTCCGGCCTCACCGCCGAATCCGGCCTGCTTCCCGCGGAAGATATACAGTTCGGGTAACTCTCCGGCAATATCGCCCCGTTACGGTCTGCGCATCGGAATTCACCATCGCCGTTGATGTTCCGTCGATCGATTCGACTCCGCCCACCGGCCTCGCACCGGGGCACGGGCGGCTCCCCCTCGCACAGGAGCAGGCATGACCGAAGTGCTGACACCGAGCGCCGGTAGCGTCCCCACCGCACCCCCGCCGCCCGCGACCGGATACGACCCGCGGTTGACCAACGACGACCTCGCCCCGTTGAAGAACCAGCGGTGGGGTTCGTACAACATCTTCGCGTTCTGGATGTCCGACGTCCACAGCGTGGGCGGGTACGTCACCGCCGGCAGCCTGTTCGCTCTCGGTCTGGCCAGCTGGCAGGTCCTCGTGGCCCTGCTCGTGGGCATCACGATCGTCTACTTCTTCTGTAATCTCGTCGCCAAGCCCAGCCAGGTCACGGGTGTGCCCTATCCGGTGATCTGCCGCAGCGTCTTCGGCGTCCTCGGCGCGAACATCCCCGCGATCATCCGTGGTCTGATCGCTGTGGCGTGGTACGGGATCCAGACCTTCCTCGCCTCGGCGGCACTCGACGTGGTGCTGATCAAGCTGTTCCCCTCGCTCGCGCCCTATGCGGTGGTCGAGGACTACGGGTTCGCCGGCCTGTCCGCACTCGGATGGGTCAGCTTCCTGACGCTCTGGGTGCTGCAGGCCTGCGTGTTCTGGCGCGGCATGGAGTCGATCCGGCGGTTCATCGACTTCTGCGGCCCGGCCGTCTACGTCGTGATGTTCCTGCTGTGCGGTTATCTGATCTCCCAGGCCGGTTGGAGCGCAATCGATCTGACCCTCGGCGAGGTCACGCACACCGGATGGTCGTCGGTGCCGGTCATGCTCGGCGCGATCGCCCTGGTGGTCTCGTACTTCTCCGGCCCGATGCTCAACTTCGGCGACTTCTCCCGGTACGGGAAGTCCTACGCCGCCGTCAAGAAGGGCAACTTCCTCGGTCTGCCCGTGAACTTCCTGGTCTTCTCGTTGCTCGTCGTGATCACCGCGTCGCTCACGCTGCCCGTCTACGGCGAATTGATCACCGACCCCGTCGAGACCGTCGCCCGCATCGATTCGACCTTCGCGATCGTGCTCGGCGCACTGACCTTCGCCATCGCCACGATCGGCATCAACATCGTCGCGAACTTCATCGCCCCGGCCTTCGACTTCTCGAACGTCAGCCCGCAGAAGATCAGCTGGCGCGCCGGCGGCATGATCGCCGCGGTGGGCTCGGTGCTCATCACCCCGTGGAATCTGTACAACAACCCCGAGGTCATCCACTACACCCTCGAAACCCTGGGCGCGTTCATCGGTCCACTGTTCGGCATCCTCATCGCCGACTACTACCTCGTGCGCAAGCAGAAGGTGATCGTCGACGACCTGTTCACGATGTCGGAGAAGGGTGCGTACTTCTACCGCAAGGGCTACAACCCGGCTGCGGTGATCGCAACCGTCGTCGGCGCCGTGGTAGCGATGATCCCCGTGCTGTTCAACGATGCGCCCGGCATGGGAACCGCCGCCCAGTACAGCTGGTTCATCGGCTGCGGTCTCGGTTTCGTCGTCTACCACCTGCTCGCGACCCGCACCCGCCTCGCAGTCCGTCTCCCCGACCGGGTCGCACAGGAAGCAGTCTGATCCTCCATGTTCATCAAGGTCGTCAACCCGAACACCACGTGGTCGATGACCGCCACGATCGAGGCGTGTGCCCGGGCCGTCGCAGGTCCGGGCACACGCGTCGAGGCGGTCAGCCCCACGATGGGACCTCCGTCGATCGAGAGCCACTACGACGACGCGCTCGCCGTGCCGGGCATCCTCACCGAGATCGAGAAGGGTGAACGCGACGGCGTCGACGGCTACGTCATCGCGTGTTTCGGCGATCCCGGGCTGGACGCGGCGCGCGAGCTCGCCGGCGGGCCCGTCGTCGGCATCGCCGAGGCCGCCATGCACACCGCCGCGGTCCTGGGGCGCGGATTCTCCGTCGTCACGACGCTGGCCCGCACGACCGGACGCGCGTGGGACCTCGCGCACCGCTACGGCATGCGCGACGCGTGCCGGGGCGTGCACGCGTGCGACCTGCCGGTGCTCGCCCTCGACAGCGATCCCGACGCACGCAAGATCGTCACCGAGGCGTGCCTCGACGCCCTGTACGAGGACGGTTCCGACGCCATCGTGCTCGGCTGCGCCGGGATGGCCGACCTGTGCGCGCACATCTCCGCGGAGATCGGAGTGCCGGTGGTGGACGGTGTCGCGGCCGCGACGCTGACCGTGCAGTCGCTGGTCACGATGGGGCTGGCGACCGGCAAGCGAGGAGAGTTCGCGGCTCCCCCACCGAAGCGCTATGCGGGACTGCTCGACGGGTTCACGACGGGCGGGTGAAGCCCCTCCCGTGTCCTCACAGCCGGTGAAGCCCCCTACGATCGGGACGTGCCGTCCATCCACCATGCACCGCTGAGGAAGACCGACCCCGAGAGCCTGTACCGGATCATGGCTCTGCGGACCGACGTGTTCGTCTTCGAGCAGGGCATCACCAGCGAACCGGAACTCGACGGCCGCGATCTCGACCCGACCACCGAACTGTTCTGGACGCGGGAGGGCGACGAGGTCCTTGCGACGCTGCGCGTGCTCCACGACGACGGGGACATCGCCCACATCGGCCGTGTCGCCACCGCCCGGCACGCACGCGGGCGCGGCCTCGCCGCGGAGCTGATCGAGGCGGCGCTCGGGACCTGTCCGGGAGTCGTCGACATCTCGGCGCAGGCGTATCTGGAGCACTGGTACGCGCGAATCGGGTTCGTGCGCACCGGAGCGAACTACCTCGAGGCCGGGATCGACCACGTGCCGATGCGCCGCACCCCGTGACCACAGGGCGCCCGTCGGGGTGCGGTCACGGGGTGCGGGCGACGACGCGTATCAGCCGATCTCGAAGTGGACTCCTGTGAGTTTCTCCGACAACTCCCACAGCCGCGTCGAGGTCTCGCGGTCGCGGGCGCGACGCCCCACGCCGGCGACACCGGGCGCTCCGTAGAGCAGGAGACGCGGACCGATGTAGCCGCCCGCGATACCCGGATCGGAGGCGGCGAGCACGACCGATTCGGCCCCCTGGTCCGGGGTGCGCTGCAGGATCGTCTTGCCGAAACCGAACAACCGGTCGAACCACGTCCCCGTGTGACTGCCCACCTCGGTCGCCGCGTAGCCCGGATGGGCCGCGACGGCGCGCAGCGGTGAGCGGACCGCGGCGAGGCGTCGTTCGAGCTCGAGCGCGAACAACAGGTTCGCGAGCTTCGACTGTGCGTACCCCGCGGCGCGGTTGTACGGGCGGCGCTCCCAGTTGAGGTCGTCGAGATCGATCCGGCCTATCAGGTGGGCGGCGCTCGACACCGTGACGATGCGGCCGGTGATACGCGGCAACAGCAGTCCGGTCAGGGCGAAGTGTCCGAGATGGTTCGTTCCGATCTGCATCTCGAACCCGTCGGCGGTGCGACCCAGCGGCACCGCCATGACCCCGGCGTTGTTGACCAGGACATCGATCCGGCGATCGGCGAAGGCGTCCGCGAAGGCACGGATCGCCGAGAGGTCGGCGAGATCGAGCGACATCATCTCGGCCCGGGGGCCGATCTCGTCGGCGATGCGCTTGCCCCGGTCGACGTTGCGACCGGCGAGGACGACGGTGGCGCCGGCAGCCCCGAGGGCGCGGGCCGTCGCTTCGCCCACACCGCTGGTGGCCCCCGTCACGACGACGGTGCGGCCGACCAGCGATGTGGTGGCGTCAGGCGCCAATCGAGGACTTGAGCATCGGGAGCATCGCCCACAGCTCGTCCTGCCAGTAACCCCACGAATGGGTACCGACGATCGGGAACGAGAAGTGTGCGGTATCGATACCCAGGGTCAGCAGGCGCACCTGGAAGGCGCGGTTCTGCGTGCGGGCGAGCGCTTCGAGACCCATGGCGTTGGTCGTGTTGAAGCTGCCCACGAGCGAGTTCGGCCGGTCGTACTGGCCGGGCAGACCGCTCGCCGCGGAGACCCACATCGGCAGTCCGCGCATCTGCGGCGCCGCGACGAACGGGTCGTGACGCAGCCACGCCGAGTCCCAGGGCGGTCCCCACATCGCGTCGGCGTTGTATCCGCCGGCGTCGAGCATGGCGAGACGGATGGCCTCGCGCATACCGGGGGCCGAGAGGTTGAGGTAACCCGAGAGGGAGCCGGCGAACTTGAACTGGTCGCGGTGGTAGGCGGCCAGGATCAGCGCCGCGTTACCGCCCATCGACAGGCCGACCACCGCGTTGTTGTTGCGGTCGATGCCGTAGACGTTCGCGAGATGGTCGGGGAGGTTCTGGGTGAGGAAGGACTCCCACTTGTAGGTGTAGGGCTGGCCGTTGAAATTGCTCGGCGCGTACCAGTCGGCGTAGAAGCTCGACTGTCCGCCCACCGGCATGATCACGTTGACGCCGTGATCGGCGAGCCACGCCGCGTTTGTCTCGTGTTCCCAGCCGCTCACATCGTCGGTGGCGCGCAGACCGTCGAGCAGATAGACGGCCTTGTTGCTGCCGTTGTTCGCCCGCCAGATGCGTACCTTGATCGCCCCGACCCCACCCGGGGCGGCGACCATGTCCTCGTGGAAGCGTTCGTACGGATCGGCCGCAGCCGTGCCGGCGCCGAGCCCACTGAACGCGAGCGCCAACGGAAGGACCAGTGTCGCCACCAGCAGCCGCACGAGAGCGCGTCCCCCCCGCCGACGTGTTCCGGTTTTCGCCGACATCGTCACAACATGCTCCCCTTGCACTCCAGTAACATTCTTCACTTCCGTCCCAGGGTATCGACGGTGCAGAAACCTTAAGCAGGCTTGCACACAATCGTTATCGTGGAAAGTCCGGCAGCGTTATCGTCGGGCCTTCGGCGCTCGCATTCCGGGCGCACCGCTAACCTCACGACCCGTGCCCGAAGCTCCCCTCCCCGTTCGCGACGGCCTGAACCCCACCCGCCTGCGACTGCCGGAAAATCCCAGCTGGGAGACCATAGCGGAGTTCCTGCTCACACGCTTCCCGAACGATGCGGCGCGCATCGCGGAGAAGATCGAATCCGGCGAAGTGGTCGTACAGGACGGCACAGCGGTCACATTTTCGACCCCGTACGTCCCACGCGAATTCGTGTATCTCTACCGTGATCCGCCCGCCGAACCGCGCGTTCCCTTCGAGATCGACGTCCTCCATCGTGACGAGAACCTACTCGTCGTGGACAAGCCGCACTTCCTGGCGACCACCCCGCGTGGTTCCTGGGTGACGGAGACCGCCGTGGTCCGGTTGCGCAAGGATCTGGACCTGCCCGAACTGTCCCCCGTTCATCGGCTCGATCGGCTCACGGCGGGCGTCCTGGTGTTCACCGTCCGGCGCGAGGCGCGACGCGCGTACCAGATGCTGTTCGACCGGCGTCTCGTCGAGAAGGAGTACGAGGCGATCGCCCCGGCCGCGCCGCGCCTCGACTTCCCTCGCGAGGTCCGCAGCCGCATCGTCAAGGAGCGCGGCGTGCTGCAGGCCCGCGAGGTCGACGGTCCCGTCAACGCCGTGACCTCGATCGAATTGGTGGACACGGCCGACGACCGTGCGCGTTACCGTCTGCGTCCCGAGACCGGCCGGACGCATCAACTCCGGGTACACATGAACTCGCTCGGAATCCCCATTCTCGGCGACAACCTCTATCCGGAGGTGTACGAGCTCGAGCCACAGGATTATTCGAATCCGCTGCAGCTTCTGGCCAGATCCTTGTCGTTCCACGATCCGATCACAGGTCGGCCGACCCGCTTCGTAAGCCGACGAAACCTGGCAGCATGGAGTAACAGCACACCAGGACCCCGCTGACCGGCGAGTTCTCGTCTTGGAGGTTTCCATGGAAATCGGCAGCATCTCGCGTACCTATGACGGGCGGGTGGCCCTGCGGTTCGAACGCTCGTTCCCCCACCCGCCGGAGAAGGTGTGGCGGGTCCTGACCGATCCGCAACATCTCCGCGCCTGGTTCCCTGCCGACGTCGAGTTCGCGCTCACACCCGGCGCCACACTCGAATTCCGCTCGACGCAGGAACAGACCCGCCGTTTCGGCCTGCCCGAAGGGCACACCAGCATGGGCAGTGTCCTCACGGTGCGGCCCGCACGGATCCTGGAATACCTCTGGGACACCGACGTTCTGCACTGGGAACTCACTCCGGACGGCTCCGGCGGGTGCTGGCTCACCCTCACCCACACCACCGACGACGAGGAGGACGCCCTCGCACACGGCGCCGCCTGGCACGCCGGGTTCGAGGTGGTCGAGGCCCAATTGGAGGAACGCCCGGTCGACTGGTCGATCTGGGACCGCGCAGCCGAACTGAGCACGCACTACCAGGGCAGCTCGGGCTGATCGCCCGGCTCGGGACTCGGGCCGATCACCCGGGTGGAATATCCGCCTAGCGGCGCGCCCCACGTCGCGCGGGAGCCGAACCGATGCCGTCGAGGTCGCGCTCCCGCGCGGTCGTGCGCGCCACGATGCGCGCACCCCAGGAACCGATCGCGTCCCAGTCCCGGAAGTCACCGGAAGGGGCGCCGACCATCCTGACGACCATCCGTTCGCCGGTGCCGAGCACCGCCGGATCCAGCTTCCCCGGGAAGGTGCGATGTTCGACGGCCTCGATGCGTTCGGCGACGGCGCACGCGTCGTAGCACGTGTTCACCGACCTCCCGCCCGAGGCGACGGGACCTGACGAGAACAGGTAGACGTCGCGTTCGCGCAGTTCGGCCGCGTGCCGGTCGGAGAACTCCCGCGCGCTGCGCAGCCAGCGACTGCGGTAGACGGCGCTGCCGAGCACCACGACGTCGTACGCGTCGACCTCGTCGACGTGCTCGGGCGCGTTCACGTCGACCTGCGCGCCGTGGTGGCGCATCGACGCGGCCAGCGCAGTCGCGATCTCCGCGGTCGAACCGTGCCGACTGGCCACCGAAACAAGAACCTTCATCACTACCTCCGGACCCGCGTCGAACCATGATCACCCCGAAACCGGGCCTTGACCAGGGCCGAAGTGCTCTTTGCCCGGTATCGGCAGATCACAGTCGGACGAATCCCCTCATATCGGACCGCGTGGCAAGGTGGAGGCAACGCGCACCGAGAGGAGCAGATGGATGCCCAGCACATCGTCGGCGACCGTCGCGGAGGAGGCGGAACGCAAGTACTCCGCCACCGGCGACCGGCCGCTTCCGGACCTGACGGGACTGCCGTCCGTCGATGCGATCGACGTCGACCGGTTCGAATTGTCGGCCCAGTACTACGACACCGCCGACCTGTGCCTGCTGCGCTCGAAGATCACGCTCCGCAGGCGCGAGGGCGGCGACGACGCGGGATGGCATCTCAAACTGCCCTCCGGTGTCGACACCCGCACCGAACTGCACTTCCCCCTCGGCGACGACTCGGCCGAGGACGTTCCCGCAGACCTCGGATCCCTGTTGCGCGGCATCCGCCGTGGCGCCCCGTTGAGCCTGGCCGCTCTGCTCGTGACCCGACGACATCGGCACCGGCTCCGGTCGTCCGACGGCGGCTTCGTCGCGGAGGTGGTGGTCGACGACGTCGACGCCGTGCGCAGCGCCGACGGATCCGAGATCCGCTGGAAGGAGATCGAGGTCGAGTGGAATTCCACCCTCGGCGACGAGACGATCGGCCGATTCCTCACAGCACTCGAGGAACGCTTCGCGGCCGTCGGGATCACCCGTTCGGAGAGCCCGTCGAAGCTCCACCGCGTGCTCGGCGACCTGCTCCCCGCCCGCCCGCCGATCGCGAAGGGCCTGATCCCGGTACGCGACTATCTCTCGAGCGAACTGCACACCCTGGGGTTGTCCGACATCGCCGTCCGCCGCGACGCACGCGACGCGGTGCACAGCATGCGCAAGGCCGCGCGGCGTCTGCGCAGCGCACTGCAGACCTATTCCGACGAGATCGTCGTGGATCCCGATCTCGTCGACGAACTCCGTTGGCTCGGAAGACGTCTCAGCCCGTCACGTGATCTCGAGGTCCAATGGGAACGGCTCACGGATCGCGTGGCCGACATCCCGGTCGAATCGCACCGGGAAGCGACGAGAGCCCGTATCGACGAGTACTTCTCGGCACGGTCGGAGGCCGCCCGCCTCGAAGCAGTCGACACACTGGACTCGGACCGGTACGTCGGGCTGCTCACCCGCCTCGACGCGGCGATCACCGACATAGCGCCCGCCACAGAAGCGGCGGGGGCACGGCCGAAAGTGGCACGGAAGGAACTGTTGCGCGCGGTCGCAGCGCTGTCGAAAAAGGTCTCGCGCCGCGTCGACAGGGTCGGCGACGCCGAGAACCCGGCGGAGCGCGACGCGCTGATGCACCGGGCACGCAAGGGCGCCAAACGGATGCGGTATGCCATCGAGGTGATCGCGCCGCTGCATCCGAAGCGTTCCGGGCGGATCCTCGACCGGTTCGACGACTTCCAGGATCTGCTCGGTGAATTCCAGGACTCCGTCGTGGCGCGGGAACACCTCCTGGACATGCTCTCCGAGCAGGGCCACACCGCCGAGACCAGTTTCGGGCTCGGGATCCTGTTCCGGATCGAGACCGAGATCGGCGACGCGCAGGCCGCACATCTGGACAGCGGATGGCGGAAGGCATACCGCGCCGCTCGCCGATTGTGGACCTGATCGAGGCCGGAAGGCTCTGGTCGGGGCCTCCCCGATCGGGGATCATGAAGATCGTCGACACCGGGTCACGGCCGCGTCGTGGCGGTAACGTGGCCTCGGGCCGACCTGCGCGCGGGAAGCCGCGCGTCGCAACGAGAAGGAGACATCCATGAGCACACCGAGCACCCGCAAGGCAGTCGTCGCAGGCGTCGACGGCTCCGAAACGGCTGTAGCGGCAGCGCGGTGGGCCGGTGCCGTCGCGTCGCGCATCGGAGCACCCCTCCACCTCGTGCACTCGATGCCCCCGGAGGGCATCTTCTACAGCGAGGCCGCAGTGCTCGTGCAGTCGCAGATGATCCAGCAGCTCGAGGAGGACGGCAAGAAGCTCCTCGCCGACGCCGCCGAGCGAGTCCGCGCAGATCACCCCGAGCTCGAGATCAGCAGCTTCATCGGTCCCGGTCCCGCAGCCAAGTCGCTGCTCGAGGCCGCCGAGGACGCACGCCTGGTCGTCATGGGCGCCACCGGCGCGGGTGCGCTGGAGAACTTCCTCCTCGGCTCCACCGTTCTGCGCGTCGCGAACCATGCGCCCTGCCCGGTGGTCGTGTGGCGCGGCAACACCGATTCTCCGCTGCCCGATTCCCGGCCGATCGTCGTCGGTGTGGACGGTAGCGAATTGTCCTCTGCCGCAGTCACTCACGCGTTCTATCTCGCGTCGACCCTCGGGGTTCCGCTGCGGGCAGTGCACTCCTGGCTCGGTGACGCCGCACTCGGTGTCGGCGCCACGGCCGCGCTGGTCGATTGGGATGCCGTGGAGACCTCGGAGACCGCGGTTCTCGCCGAGACGCTGGCCGGCTGGAGTGATCGCCACCCCGAGGTCACCGTCGAGCGTGTGATCGATCGGGGCCCGGCCTCGAAGGTCCTGCTCGCGCACCTCGACGACGCCCAACTCGTCGCAGTCGGAAGCCACGGACGTGGCCAGTTCCGCGCCGCCCTGCTCGGATCCACGAGCCAGAACCTGCTGCACAAGGCTCCGTGCTCGGTGCTCATCGCCCGCAAGGTCTAGAACCGATCGTTCCGGTCCGACGGGGATCGCTTCGACGAAGCGATCCCCGTTCACTGTTCTCGGGGCGCGATCACCAGGGCGCTGGACCGAGCATGCTCTCCAGTCGCGCCGCGTCGACGGTCTCGACACCCGTATCGATCGCCGCTGCCTCCGGCCACGGATCCCGCCGGCGGAGTTGCTGTTCGAGCACGGCAGGGGTCGCATCGGAGGCATCGTCGCCGCGCTCGGCTCGGGATGCCATCCGTTGCAACAGGATTCCCTTGTCTGCACGGCACTCGATCTCGATCACATCCACGGAAGCACCGTCCGCAACGTTGCGGGCCGCGTCGCGCCGCCCGGACGACAACCAGGTCGCGTCCAGCACGACGGATCGTCCCCGGGCCAGAGCGGTCTCGGCACGGCGCAGCAGTTCGCGGTAGGTCGCCTCCGAATGCGTCGGTGCGTACAGACCGGCATCCGTACCGTCGCCGGTGCGGTCGGTGGGTTGCAGACCCGCCAACTCCTTGCGGACGATGTCGCTGCGCACTACGTCCGCTCCGAGATACGCACCGACCGTGCGCGACAGTGTCGTCTTGCCGGTCGCGGAGACACCACCGACGAGCACCATGCGCACGCGTCCCCGGTCGAGATGTCCCTCGAGCAACTCGACGAAACCGGTCGCCGTTTCCCGCGCCGCTGCATCACCCTGCTCGTAGCGTAGGGCGGTCACCTTCGCGCGCACCAACGCTCGATAGGCGATGTAGTGGTGCACGAGAGAGGAGGGCGGGTGATCGCCCGAGACCTCACCATATTGCTCGAGCAACCGCCGTGCTGCGGGTTCGGCACCGAGACGTTCGAGATCCATTGCGAGGAAGGCGAGATCGAGTACTGCGTCGCCGTAGCGCAACTCGTCGTCGAACTCGAGGCAGTCGATGATGCGCGGACCGTCGTCGAGACAGAAGATGTCGTCGGCGAGCAGGTCGCCGTGTCCGTCCACGGCCCGGCCCGCCGCGATGCGTTCGTCGAACAGCACCGCCCGGCCGGCGAGGTAACGGTGCACGGACTCCCGGATCCGCGTCAACGCCCCGGCACGATCCGCCCCTACCTCCAGCCGGCCGAGATGGTCGAGACTGAGATCCCACAGCTCGGCGACGAAATCCGCGGAGGCACACCGGTCGATCTCGGGACCGTGCGGCGAGGAGGCGTGCAGTGCGGCGACCTGCTGTGCCACCTCGTCGATCACCACCGACACGTCCTCACCTCGGCGGACCGCGGCGGCCAGGCGCCGGTCGTCGGGCAGCCGCACCATTTCGACGAGGTGCTCGCACAACTGTCCGTCCGGGCCGTGGACGTCCGCGACGCCCAGATAGACGTCCGGTGCGAGACGCCGGTTGAGCTCCACCTCCCGGTGGCAGATCCGTTCACGGGCCTCACGCGTGCGGTTGTCGAGGAAGCCCAGGTCGAGCGGCTTCTTCAGCTTGTGCACGCGCTCGCCGACGAAGAAGACCACCGACGAATGCGTCTCCCTCACCCCCGCGTAGCCGACACCCTCCGGTCCGGCACCTGTGGTCACTGCGCCCTCCCTGTCGTCGGCGGCTCCCACCGAGTCCTCTCGTCCACCATATTGTCGTTCAGACACTCCAACGGTGCATCTGCACAGCGCCCACCGGTGCATCCGCACAGCCCACCGGTGCATCCGCACAGTGTGTGTGTTCTCCTCCGGATCGCCCGAACGAACCGGCCGCGACAGGTAGCTTTCACACCGAGGTGACTTCTGGACGGGGTGAGATGAGAAACGATCAACCGAGCCGGGTACGAGGAGACGACACCGTGCGGGCGGACGACGGACCCACGGTGGCGGTCCTCGCGTACACGACGGCTCTCGAACGAACGATGATCGAGGATTGGCTGCGCTCGGACGAGCTTCCCGCCGAGTACCGCACGCCGACCCGCCCCGAGTCGCTCGACCTCGACTCACGGGTGCTCACCGAGGAGCTCGTGACCCGCACCGACGATCCGCTGATCCTGCCCTTGCGGGTCGTGTGGCTCCCGGAAGAGCGCGACGGTGCGCGGCGTATCCGGTTCGCCGACGTCCTCGCCCTCACGAACCCACGCAATCCGAATCTGCTGCTGCAGAAATGGCTCGTGCGCAAGGGTGCCGACCGCTACCGGATCGTCGTCGCGAAACCGGCCCGCCTGTCCGAACTGCGGGACGCGCTCAGGGCGGAGGGCGGTGACGGTGACGACGGGGCACTAGCGCGGTACGTGACCCGTCGCGCCGTCGTCGCGCTCGAACGCGCGGAGCGAGCGGTGATCGGCGACCGCTACAAGGTCCCGCGGCTCGTCGCCGCCCAGATCATGGACTCGCCGATCTTCCGGCGCCGTCTCGACGAGATCGCCGCCGAGCACGGCCTCTCGCGCGCCGAGGTCGAGTCGCGGGCGCGCAGTTCCCTCGACGAACTCGTGGCCGTGCAGTCACGATTGGTCACCGACCTGTTCACGCAGGCGATGCGGCCGTTGCACGCGTCGGCATGGACCGTGCACGCCGACGAGGCCGGTCTGCGCGCACTGCGCGAGTCCAACCGCCGGTACGCCCTGGTCTTCCTCCCCTCGCACCGGTCCTACGCCGATGCCTTCGTGCTGGGCGACATCCTGGCGGCGAACGATTTTCCCGGCAACCACATCATGGGCGGGGCCAACCTCACCTTCTGGCCGATCGGTCCCGTCGCCCGCCGCACCGGCACGGTGTTCATCCGGCGCAGTTTCGCAGACGACGACGTCTACAAGGCCGCGCTCGAGGAGTACTTCGCGTTCCTGCTGAGCAAGCGGTTCAACCTCGAGTGGTACTTCGAGGGCGGCCGGACCCGCACCGGCAAGCTCCGGGCCCCGCGCTACGGATTGCTCAGCTACGTCGCCAACGCGATCCGCGGCGGACGCGTCGAGGACGCGATGCTGGTGCCGGTCTCGATCACCTACGAGGGACTCGCCGAGGTCGCGGCGGTCGCCGCCGAACAGACCGGCGCGACGAAGAAAACCGAAGGCCTGGGATGGCTGGTGCGCTACGCCCGCAATCAGCGCAAGCGGGCCGGGAACGTGTACGTGCGGTTCGGCGATCCCGTGTCGATGCGCGAACTGCTGGTCGCCGGTGGGGATCCGGACCTGACCGCACCGGCGCCGGCAGCCGACCCGTCCGCGGCGCCGACGGATTCCGAGGAGATACGGGTGCTGCGCCGCAAGGCGCTGCAGAAGGTCGCCTTCGAAGTCGCGGTCGGCATCAACTGCAACACTCCGGTGACGGTGAACTGCCTGGTCACCCTGGCCCTGCTCGGTGTGCGCGACCGCTCGCTGACGCTCGAGGAGGTGCGGGCCGTGATCGCACCTGTCCGCCGTTATCTCGATCGCCGCGGTGTCCCGCAGGGCGGGCTCCACATCCTCGACGTCGAAGGTGGGCTCGAGGACGTGCTCTCGTCGCTCACCCACGCGGGGGTGGTCACCACCTACGCCGGCGGGGAGGAACCGGTCTACTCGATCCAGCCGGGTCAGCATCTCGTCGCGGCGTTCTACCGCAACAGCGGCGTGCACTGGTTCGTCAACCGGTCGATCATGGAGCTGGCCATCCTCTACGCGCACGCCAATCTCGGTGACGATCCTGTCCGGGTGGCGTGGGAGGAGGCGAAGAACCTGCGCGACCTGCTGAAGTTCGAGTTCTTCTTCCCCGACCGAGACACCTACGAGACCCAGATGCGCGACGAGCTCGCCTGGCTCGTCCCGTCCTGGGGCGACACGCTGCCGACGAAGGACGAAGCGCTGACCGGTCTCGTCGAGACCGGCTTCTTCATGTCGCACCGCACGCTGCGGTCGTTCTTCGACGCGCAGCTCGTCGTCGCCGAGCGCCTCGCCGTCCGGGATCCGGAGCTCGAGGTCGACCGCGCCGCCTTCCTGTCGGAGTGTGTGGCGGTGGGCCGGCAGATGCTGCTGCAGCGCCGCCTGTACGGGCCGGAATCGGTGTCGTCGGAGTTGTTCGCGTCCGCGCTCGACCTGGCGCGCAATCGAGGATTGCTCGACCACGACGAGGATCCCGAGACCGTCCGCGAGCGCAGGAAGGCATTCGCAGCGGAGCTGTCCGAGTTGGCCCAGCGGGTCGCGCTGGCCGAGTCGCTCGACGTGTCGAACAGAAAGGTGGAACGGTGAACCTCGAGCAGGCCCTCGAACGGGTGCGTACGGGTCCGCAGGGACCCGAGGTGGCGGCCTTCTTCGATTTCGACGGCACCATCGTGCACGGCTTCTCCGGTGTCCACTTCTTCCGCGACCGGGTGCTCGCCGGGAAGGTCTCCGCATCCGAACTGGCCGCGACGATGATCAACGGGATCCGCGGGACGGAGACCGAGGAGGACTTCGAACGCTTCGTCGCGATCGCCTTCAAGGCGTGGCGCGGTCACACCGAGGACGAGCTCTACGAGATCGGCCACCGGCTGTTCATGACGACGATCGCCGGACACCTTTATCCGGAGGCGTGGCAACTCATCGGCGCGCACCAGAACGCGGGCCACACGGTGGTGATCGCCTCGTCGGCGTCCCGCTACCAGATCCAGGCCGCCGGGGACGCGCTGGGCGTCGAGCACATCCTGTTCACCCCACTCGAGGTCGAGAACGGTGTGCTCACCGGACGGGTCGACGGGAAATCGTTGTGGCGCAGCGGCAAAGCGGAGGCGGCACGCAATTTCGTCGAGACACACGGCATCGACGCCGAGGCCAGCTACACCTATTCCAACGGTGGTGAGGACGTGGAGTTCCTGGCCGTCGCCGGCAACCCCACGGCCACGAACCCCGATCGCACTCTCACCCGATTCGCCATCGAACGCGACTGGCCGATCATGCGGTTCCGGCCGCGCGGTACGCCGGGCGCCCGCGAACTCGTCCGCACCGCCGCCGCCTACGGCGGGATGTTCGGCTCGGTGTGGACGGGTCTCGGTCTCGGTCTGATCAACCGCAGCCGCAAGACCGCGCTGGACTCGATCATCAGCATCGGCACCGAGGTCTCCCTGGCCCTCGCCGGAGTGAACGTACGCATCGTCGGGGAAGCGAATGCGTGGGCCGCCCGGCCGGCGGTGTTCATCTTCAACCACCAGAGTCAGCTCGACCCGGTGGTGCTGGCCAAGGTCCTGAGGCAGGACTTTACGGGCGTGACGAAGAAGGAGATGGCCAACGACCCGTTGTTCGGGCCGCTTCTGCGGTTCGTCGGCGCCACCTTTGTCGACCGCACGAACACCGAGCGGGCGGTTGCGGCGCTCGGACCCGTCGTCGACACCCTCCGCGAGGGGACGTCGATCGTCATCGCCCCCGAGGGCACACGCTCGCTGACCCCGGCGATCGGCAGGTTCAAGAAGGGCGCCTTCCACATCGCGATGCAGGCCGGTGTCCCGATCGTGCCGGTCGTGATCCGCAACGCCGGCGAGATCCTGTGGAAGCACTCGACCCTGCTGCGGTCGGGCACCGTCGATGTGGCGGTGCTCGAACCGATCGACGTGAGCGGCTGGTCGCGGGAGAACCTCGGTGAGCACATAGCCGAAGTCGAGGACCTCTACCGCCGCACGCTGTCGAGCTGGCCCACCGACTAGATGACGAACGAGACCGTGACACCCGAGGAGCCGGACGACGGAGCCGACGAGAGCCCGCACGGTGAGAGCGGGCCGCTCACCCCGAAGCGACGCCGGTATCTCAAGTGGATCGTCGGTGCTCTGCTCGTCGTGGTGCTCACCGTCGAGATCGTGCTCGTGTGGCCGGAACTGTCCGACAGCGTCCGCGGCCTCGGGCATCTTCACTGGGGCTGGGTCGCGGCAGCGGTGTTCGCCTCGATGGCGGAGATGTCGACCTTCGCACGGGTGCAGCGGGCGCTACTGTCCGCGGCGGGTGTGAAGGTCTCGCAATGGCAATCGCTTTCGGTGGCCCTCGCGGCGAACTCCATGAGCGTGACCCTGCCGGGCGGACCGGTGGTCGGGACGACCTTCACCTACCGACAGATGCGGCGCTGGGGCGCACCCCCGGTGGTGGCGACCTGGCAGCTGGTAATGGCCGGGCTCCTCCAGGCCGCCGGACTCGCACTGCTCGGCATCGTCGGCGCTCTGCTCGTCGGCGCCAGCAACAACCCGTTCTCGCTGATCTTCTCGCTCGGCGGTCTGCTGCTGCTGGTCGTGCTCATCCAGTACGCGGCCGGCAATCCTGGTTCGTTCGAATCGATCGGCCTGATCGCCCTGCGGAGCCTGAACCGGTTGCGGAAGAAGCCGGAGCAGGCGGGTGCGCGGGCGTGGCGGAGGATCGTCGGCCAGCTGAGCGCGGTGCAACTCGATCGTCCTCATGCGGCCCGCGCGTTCGGCTGGTCGCTGAGCAACTGGGTATGCGACGGTGCGTGCCTGGCGTTCGCCGCATACGCGGTCGGTGGCGCGCCGAGCCTGGCCGGTATCGCGGTCGCCTACGCGGCCGGAACCGCCACCAGCCGTGCCATCCCGCTGCTCCCCGCCGGTCTGGGTGTCATGGACGCCGTGCTCGTGCCGGCGCTCACCGCCTCCGGCATGACCGGCGCGCAGGCCCTGTCGGCGGTGGTCGTCTACCGGTTGATCAGTTTCGTGCTCGTCGCCGCGGTCGGCTGGATCGTCTTCGCATTCCGCTACCGGAACGTCGGCGAGGAGGGGGACGAGGACGAAACTCCCCCGGACCTGCGGCTCTGGGACGACGGCTGAAGGCGCCGGCCCGAAAAGATCGCCCGCGCGCCGGTCGGGGCGCTAGCGTTGTCCTCCATCCGGATGAATGGAGGGACGAGGTTCGTGGCACAGCACGAGGTCACACGTAAACGGGAAGTCTGGTCGGGCCGGTCGGTGTTCATCATGGCCGCGATCGGCTCGGCGGTCGGACTCGGCAACATCTGGCGCTTCCCGTACATCGCTTACGAGAACGGTGGTGGCGCATTCCTGATCCCGTATCTGGTCGCGCTGCTGACCGCGGGTATCCCCCTTCTCCTGGTCGACTACGCGATCGGGCACAAGTTCCGCGGATCGCCGCCGCTGGCCTTCCGCAGACTGCGCCGCGGCGCCGAATTCATCGGCTGGTGGCAGGTGCTGGTGTGCTTCGTCATCGGCGTGTACTACGCGGTGATCGTGGCCTGGGCCGCGCGGTACACCTTCTTCTCGATCACCGAGGCCTGGGGCGACGACCCCGAAGGCTTCTTCATGAGTTCGTTCCTGAACCAGGACACCGATGCGACCTTCGGCCTGAGCTTCGTGCCGGGCGTCGCGTGGACGCTGCTGCTGGTCTGGATCGCGACGCTCGCGGTGCTCGCTCTCGGCGTCCAGCGCGGTATCGGCAACGCCAATCGGTTCTTCGTGCCGTTGCTGGTCCTGCTGTTCGGTGCGCTCGTCGTCCGGTCGCTGACCCTCGACGGCGCGACCGCCGGTCTCGATGCGTTCTTCACCCCGAACTGGTCGGCGCTGACCGACACCGGGGTGTGGATCGCGGCGTACGCGCAGATCTTCTTCTCGCTGTCCGTCGCCTTCGGCATCATGGTGACCTACGCGTCGTACCTGAAGCGCAAGACGAACCTCACCGGTTCGGGTCTCGTGGTCGGGTTCTCGAACTCGAGCTTCGAGGTGCTCGCCGGCATCGGCGTCTTCTCCGCTCTCGGCTTCATGGCCCAGGCGCAGGGTGTCGAGGTCGGTGAGGTGGTCGCGGGCGGTATCGGCCTCGCCTTCATCGCTTTCCCGACGATCGTCTCGGAGATGCCCGGCGGCCCGCTCTTCGGTGTGCTGTTCTTCGGTTCGCTGGTCTTCGCCGGGTTCACGTCGATGATCAGCATCATCCAGGTGACCGTCTCGGCCTTCCAGGACAAGACGGGCCTCGGCCGGGTGCCGGCGGTACTCGCCATCGGTGGTGTGTCGGCAATCGTGTCGCTGCTGCTCTTCCCCACCACCACCGGCCTGAACACTCTCGACGTGGTGGACCGCTTCGCGAACCAGTTCGGCATCGTGGGTGTCGCCTTCGTGGCGCTCGTGGTGGTCGCGTGGATCTATCGTCGTCTGCCCGAACTCCGCGACCACCTCAACTCGGTGTCGTCGTTCAAGGTCGGCACGGGCTGGATGGTGTTCACGGGCATCATCACCCCGCTCGTCCTCGGCTACATGCTGTTCAGCGAGATCCGCGACCGTGTCCGCGACGGCTACGGCGGTCTTCCCGACAGCCTGGTCACGGCCTTCGGCTGGAGCGTGCAGGCCGGCGTGATCATCCTCGCCGTCCTCCTGACGTTCATCCCCTGGCGCAGGGGAATCGACGAGGAATACGAGCTGGACGAGAACCGTCCGCCCGCATCCGCCCAGGCGCCTGCTTCGTCCGGTGCTCCCTTACCCGGACCCGACTCGTCCACAGGAGGTACCCGATGAGCACAGCGGCCGTCGCCATGATGATTCTCGCCCTCGTCACGCTGTGGGGCGGTCTCCTGCTGAGCATCCTGCATCTGCGTAAGCATCCGGACGATCCGGACTGATCATCCGCACCACCGACTCACATGGGTGTCGGTTCGGTAACACCACGGGGCGGCGCTCTGGCCGGAGCGCCGCCCTTGTGGTCTCCTGGAGCCGTCGTACTCTAAACCTCTAGTTTAGAGTTAGGTAGAGCCCGTCCGGGTGTCACGACCCACAGGAGGAGAACCCCATATGAGCCGCAGACACCGCAATCGGATGCGTCGCATCTCGGCCGCCGCAGCCCTGACCGTCGCCGCAGGTCTGGCGCTTCCCACCATCGCCGGCGCCGAACCCGCACCCACGGACCCGGCAGCACCGGCGGAAGCGCCCGCCACGAGCCCGCTCGTGAGCTCGCTCGAGGCTCTCCGCGCGCTGCCCGGCGTCGATCCCACGACTCTCGCTGCCGCCGAAGCGATCGCGAACGCACGCGGAAGCGCTGTCGACGCGGCCGAAGCGACACCGCTCGGCGCCTACGAGGACGGCATGGAGTTCCTGCGTCGCCTCGGCGTCGAACCGTTCCTCTACCCCACCGGCGCACCGTTCTGCACGGCCGACGGCGACCTGCCGCTGGGCACCGTGCCCGCCGTTGCGGGTGCTCTGCCCGGGCCCTGGCCGAACCGCAGCCTGTCGCCGCTGCCGGGCACCCTGAACGTCGTCTCGCCCGGTGAGACGCTCTTCGCGTTCGTCCCCGTCGGCCTCGAGGAGGACGCCGACACCTCGGGCATCCAGCTCGCGTGGTTCAACGTCAACACCTTCCAGGGTGGCTTCGTCCCGATGGGCACGCCGGAGGAGACCGCGGCGGGAGCCATTCCGGCCGGCCTTCCCGTCCAGGCCCGCGGCATCGTCGAGCAGGCCATCACGACCTTCATCGCCGACACCCTGCCGCTGGGTGGCGTGCGGGTCGCGCCGGTCGAGACGGGGTCGGGCACCGTGCTCTCGGCCGTCTTCGGCAACGTGCGCAACGGCGACACGCAGTGCTTCTTCCTGCCCACGATCGGCATCGTGGACGTGCCGGCCTGATCGAACCAGAGCTCCCGAGCGGAGCCCAGAACTGCAGCGGGTGGGCGTCAGCTCGCCCGCTGCAGTCGGTTCAGCCGGTCGAACACGAGCGTGACAGCGGTGTCCATGTGCGCGAGCACATCGTCGACCGACTGCCGGCCCGCCACCCAGGCGACCAGCGCCGACATCCACACGTCGGCGATGATCCGCACGGCGTTGAGCACCTCTTCGGTGACGATGTCGATGCCTGCCGCCTGCGCGAACAGTCGGGTGAGCACCTCACCGAGACGGTCGAGTTCGGGCGCCGAGGACGCGTCGGCGAACATCGCCGCCCGGATGAGCGCGTCGTAGCGCAGCGGGTTCTCGGACAGACGCGGCATCACTCCGCGCAGGACGCCCATCAGGCGCTCGGCGGCACTGTCGCCAGGGATCTCCACGGTGGTCACGGCTTCGGCGGCGGTCTCGAATTCGAGTACGAGCGCCACGACGAGCAGGTGGTTCTTCGAGGGGAAGTAGCGGTAGACCGTGCCGAGAGCGACACCGGATCGGTCTGCGACCGCCCGCATCTGCACGGCGTCGTATCCACCCTCGGAGGCGAGCTCCTCGGCGGAGGCGATGATCCGCATGTACCGCGCCCGCTGTGCCGGTCGCAGGCCCGCACCGGGCGACCGGGTGGACCCGAGGGCCGGCCGCGAGGTCTGCGTCGACGCCGACTCCTCGCCCGCGGTCTCCGTCGTCGACTGCTCCGTCATCACGCCACCTTCCGTTCATGCCCGTTTCGAGGATAGTTCAGCGTGGGACGACTGCCTTTTCGTACGGCCGACCGGCCGCAACCGGACAGGTGTCCGGAAATCTCTTCCCTCCGGATGTAGAACGCGTTACATTTTCTCCGTCACCGTCTGGAGAGGGGCTGTTGTGCGCCACGGAATCACCCTGTTCACGAGCGACCGGGGAATCCGGCCCGAAGTCGCTGCCTCGACCGCGGAGAGTCGCGGTTTCGACAGTTTCTACGTGCCCGAACACACCCACATCCCGATCCGCCGCGAATCCGCGCATCCGGGAACGGGCAACGAGACCCTTCCCGACGACCGTTACATGCGCACCCTCGATCCGTGGGTGGCGCTGGGGCTCGCAGCCGCGGTGACGTCGACGATCAAACTGGGCACCTCCGTCGCACTGCCCCTCGAGCACGACCCCATCACGCTCGCCAAGACCATCGCGAGCCTCGATCACCTCTCCGGCGGCCGGGTGAACTTCGGTGTCGGATTCGGTTGGAACGCAGAAGAACTCGCCGACCACGGCGTACCGCCGAAGAAGAAGCGCACCGCCATGCGCCAGTATCTCGAAGCGATGCAGGCGCTGTGGACCGAGGAAGAGGCCTCCTACGAGGGAGACTTCGTCGCATTCGGGCCGAGCTGGGCGTGGCCGAAACCCGTGCAGCAACCACGGCCCCCGATCTTCCTCGGCGCCGGTTCCACCGACCGCAACTTCGACTGGATCGTCCGCCACGCCGACGGCTGGATCACCACCCCCACGGAGAACAACGTCGTCGACAACGTCGCCCGTCTCCACAAGGCCTGGGCCGACGCCGGTCGTGCCGGAACTCCCGAGATCCTCGCTCTGGCAGGCCGTCACGACGCCGAACAACTGAAGATCTGGGAGGACGCCGGGGTCACCGAGGTGATCTTCGGTCTGCCCGACCGCGCCCAGGACGACGTCGTCGCATACATCGGCCGACTCGCCTCGAAACTCGACCACTGATCACCGACCCCGAACGGACCCCGATGAGCACCGATCTCCACCCCCTTCCCGCCGGCAGCGTCTCCACCTGGGACCACGAAGCCGACGTCGTCGTCGCCGGTTACGGCATCGCCGGTGTCTCGGCGTCGATCGAGGCCGCCCGCGCGGGTGCCGACGTGCTCGTGCTCGAGCGGACCAGCGGTTGGGGCGGCGCGGCCTCACTGTCGGGCGGCATCGTCTACCTCGGCGGCGGCACCCCGCTGCAGAAGGCCCTCGGATTCGACGACACGCCCGAGAACATGAAGGCGTTCATGCTCGCCGCGCTCGGGCCGGGCGCCGACGAAGCGAAGATCATCGAGTACTGCGAGGGCAGCGTCGAACACTACGAGTGGCTCGTGGACAACGGCGTGGTGTTCAAGGAGAGCTTCTGGGGCGAACCCGGGTGGGAGATCCCCGGTGACGACGGCCTGATGTACTCCGGCGGCGAGAACTCCGCGCCCTTCAACGAGATCGCGACGCCCGCCCCGCGCGGCCACGTCCCGCAGATGACCGACAAGCGGACCGGCGAGAAGGGTGGCGGGTACATGCTCATGCAGCCGCTCTCCCAGGTCGCCGAAAGCCTCGGTGTGCGTGCCGAATACGACGTGCGGGTGCAGCGGTTGATCGTCGACGGCGACGGACGCGTCGTGGGCCTGACGGCCAAGCAGTACGGCAAGGACGTCCACATCCGGGCCCGCCGCGGCGTCGTCCTCGCGACCGGCAGTTTCGCGTACAACCAGGAGATGGTCGAGTCGTACGCGCCGCAGCTCAGCGGTCGCCCGGGTGCGGCGATCGAGGAGCACGACGGCCGTGCGATCCGCATGGCGCAGGCGCTCGGCGCCGATCTCGCGCACATGGACGCCACCGAGGTCGCCTTCTTCGGCGACCCGCAGTTGATGGCCCGCGGCATCCTCGTCAACGGCCGCGGTCAGCGGTACGTCCCCGAGGACACCTATCCGGGCCGTATCGGTCAGCTCACGCTGCTGAAGAACGACAACCAGGCCTATCTGATCATCGACGAACAGGCGTACGAGGAGGGTTGTGCGGCAACGAGTTCGACGCCCTTCTTCCGGTTCCGTCCGAAGTGGGTCGCGGAGACCGTCGCCGAACTCGAATCCGACATGGAACTGCCTGCCGGGACGTTGCAGGCGACCGTCGAGGTCTACAACAGGCACGCGGAGAACGGCAGCGATCCGGTGCTGGGCAAGAAGAGCGAGTGGGTCAAGCCCATCGGCAGCCCGATCGCCGCGCTCGATCTCCGTAACTGCACAGCAGGTTTCACGCTCGGCGGTCTGCGCACCTCGGTGAACTCGGAAGTGCTGCACGTGTCCGGCGATCCGATCCCCGGCCTGTTCGCCGCCGGTCGCTGCACGTCGGGCGTGTGCGCGTGGGGTTATGCGAGCGGCACGTCGCTGGGGGACGGAAGCTTCTTCGGTCGCCGCGCCGGTCTGTCGGCCGCGAAGGGCTGAGACCGAACGGGTGGTTCCCGCGGCCGAGCCACCGGAACCACCCGTCAGGTCAGAACACGCGATCCAGGTCGCGTGAGACGATCCGATCGGCGCCGTACCCGGCGAGTGCCGCGATCGTCATCGACGGATTGCACGCCCCGGTCGATCCCGGGATCTTCGCGCCGTCCACCACATACAGGCCGGGCTGGCCGTGCACGCGACCGGCGTCGTAGTGCCGGACTCCTCGGCCGTCGACGATCCCCAGACCGATCATCGTGGTCGTTCCCACATCGACAGGGAACGGCAGCGGGCCGGTGACGACCATCAACGGTCCGGCGGGATCGGTGTAGTCGGGCATACCCACACAGGCGGAGCTGAAGATCACGGCGCCGAGCGTCGGTGGATCGGGCGAAGCGGGCCCTGCGTGCGACGCGGAGCCCGGGGATGCCTGGATCGTGGATCACTCCAATAGAAGTCGGGCGGATGTCTCCAGCCTGTCGGCGAGTTTCTCGTAGGTGCCGTAGCCCATGCCGGCCCGGACGAGCGCGCCGGCGTAGAGCAGTTCGAGTGCTTCGAGTTCGTCGGGATCGGAGTCGGCGCCGAGGGCTGCCGAGACCCGGTGACGGATGTCGAGTCCGATGCGCGCACGCAGGTGTTCGACGTCGGGGTCGTGACCGAGCAATGCACTGGTGACCGCGGCCGCGAGTTCGGGTTCGTCGGCCAGCAACAGCGCGATTCCCCGCAGCACCGCGACCACCCGATCGGCACGGCTCGCGCTCTCGGCGTCGGCCGTGGGAGCGTTGGCCAAGCGACGCCAGAACACCTCCGCGACGAGGTGTTCCTTGGACGAGAAGTAGGTGTAGGCGGTGGCTGGGGCGACACCGGCGCGGGCGGCGACCATACGCACCGTCAACCCCGTGAATCCCTCCTCGCGGAGCACCTCGACCGCGGCCTGCGTGAGCCTCGCAACCGTGTCGGCCTGTTTCTCGGTCAAGCGACGACGGGTCGATTCGAGATTCACGTTTCTGGACACATGTCTGGACATTACTACGGTTGGAGGGGGTCGGCAATGCCCGCAGCGCGTTCATTCGGCGAATTCAGCGCTCTCGTCGGTGGATACGGAAGGGCATGGACTTCATGCCGTTGATGAAGTTCGATCGCAACCGCCGCGGTTCGCCGGCCGGTTCGACCCCGTCGATACGGGCAATGAGGGTCTCGAACATGATCCGCAGTTCGAACCGCGCCAGATGTCCCCCCGAGACAGAAGTGCACGCCCGTCCCGCCGAAGGCGACGTGCGGATCGTGCTCGCGCCCGATGTCGAAGATGTGCGCGTCGTCGAAGACCTCCTCGTCGCGGTTCGCGCTCGGGTAGTAGACGATCACATTGTCGCCCCGTTCGACCTGCTGGTCGCCGATCGACGCCGGACAGGTGGGCGTGCGATGTCGTCGCGCGGCGATCTCGTTGGCGTACAGGAAGATCTCGGCGGCGGCGAGTTCGTCGTCCTCCTGAGTGGTGCCGCATTCGGGGTCGTCCCAGCCGATCATGCGGTTCGACCAGTCGTAGAGCTTGCCGACGTCCTCGGCCGGTGCGCCCAGCAGCGCTGCGATCACCTCCAGCGGCAGGAGTGCCGAGATCGCCGGGATGAAGTCGATCACCGTGCCGTCGCGTGCGGCCTCGATCGCGGCGTCGACGGTGCGTTCGCACGTCCGCCGGATGCGCTCCTCGAGCGTCTTCACCATGCGCGGGGTGAAGCCACGGCTCACGCGTTGCCCGAGGCGGGTGTGCTCCGGCGGGTCGAGGTCGAGCAGCATGGACGCCTGTTTCAGGCGTGTCTCCTCGGCGTCGGCCAGGGGGTCGTCGACAGCACGGTCGACACCGGCCGTGCCGATCTCCATCCAGTCAAGCGGGCCCTCACGACCGGCACCTATCTGGCGGTCGCGGTGTTCGGCACCGAGGCCGACCGCGATTTCGTCCGCAAGTCGGTGCGGAAGATCCACGCGCGGATCACGTCGTCACCCGGCGCGGAGGTCCGTTACAGCGCCAACTCCCCCGCCCTGCAGTTGTGGGTCGCGGTCTGCCTGCTCGAGTACTTCATCGACCAGCACGAGTTCCTGTACGGCCTGCTCACCGAGGAGCAGTACGCCCGCGCGCCCTTCGCGACGGCGCGACCCTCGCGACGACGCTGAACGTCCGGCCGGGTCGTGGCCCACGACCCGCGAGGAGTACGAGGAACTGTGGAAGGCCGGTGTCGCCGACATCTCCATGAACGAGCAGGTGCGCGAGTACCTCACCGGAGTCTGCGATCTCGCGTTTCTCGAGAAGCGTTTCGGACGACTGGGCCGCGGGATCCACCGGGTGCTCGGCCGGTCGTTCGAACTGATCACCCGCGGTGCACTGCCGCCGGAGTTCCGCGACCTCATGCACTATCCCTGGACCGCCGACGACCAGCGACGCTTCGACAGCTATCTCGTGGCGGTCCGGCGCCTGCACCGCGTCACGCTGTAGGTGTGGCCGTTGCTGTGGAAGGCCTACCTTTTCGATCTGCGCACGCGGCGACGTCTCGGGCTGCGGGTCCTCTGAGCCCTGCCCTCACACGACGAAGTCACCCGTCCGCCTCGGGCGACGTGTCGAGCAGTTCGGTGAGGCGGTGCGTCAGAATGTCGCGGGCCGCTCGCGGCGCGAGAGCGTCCACGACGACCAGTGCGGCGAGACCGGTTGCCAGACCGAGCAGTTCGTAGGCCCGGGACCGGAACCGTGCCGCGTCTGCCTGCTTGCCGCCGTGGGTGTCAAGACATCCGCCGATCAGCTGCGCCAGGAGCGATACGAGTTCGTCGTATCCGCGCACGACGCGGTCCTTCAGCTCGGATCGTGTGTACGCATACGTCTCGAACGCCTGCGCGACGCGCACGAGCCGGCAGTCGTCGGCCGTCTCCGGGATCAGTTCGGTCAACACGGCGTCGAGGATCGATGCGGGACCCTCCCCCTCGAGACCGTTCTCCGAGGTCCGTCGCCGCACGCGCTCGGTTCCCAGTTCGTTGACTGCAGTGAACGCTCCCGTCAACAGGTCGTCCTTGGTCGGGAAGTAGTGCTGGACCCGCCCCACCGACACGCCCGCCACCGCCGCGACGCGCCTGATCGTCACCTGCTGGGCACCTTCGGTGTCGACGACGGTGAAGACCGCGTCGAGGATCTCCCACCGCCTCTCGTCGTGCGTCGCCCCGAGCCCGCGAACCGTCACGGCATCACCCTCATTTCAGTTGATTTGTATTGATTTATTTGTTTCCCTACCGTAGCGTGGGAATCGGATCAATACAAATGTATCGTAAAAAATGTGGAGGCATTCGTGGAATCGATCGCGACGCTCGTCGGTGTCCTGTTCATCGTCCAGGGCGGAGGCGGCCTGATCAACAATCTCTTCAGCGACTCGAAGAGTTGGTTCGCGCTCAACTACGTCGACCTGCCCGCGCCGCTGCATCTCGCGGGGCATGCACTCCTGCTCGCCGTCGGACTGCTGATGGTGGTGCGTACCAAGGGCTGGAAGTGGCTCGTCGAGGATTGACCTGATCCGGCGCTCCCGCACGACTCGCGCCTTCCACGAGGTGGGCGAATTTGTCGAGCGTCCGGGACGGCGACGTGTTGTGGTCCCGCCACGCCGGCAGCGTCGGTGCCGGCTTATCGAACCGACCGACAAAGCATCCGGAGCCGGCGAAGATTCCGCCGGTCACGGACGCCAGGTCGCTCACGAGGAAGGCGTAGAGCCAACCCCGGCCGGAGCGCACCATGACCGATCTGTTACTCACTCGTCGCGAAGCTGCCGTCACCCGATCCCGGGACACGGAGGATGCTCGCCGGCGCCTATGGCGGGGAGGCACGCTTCTACAGCGACATCGAGCCGTCCGTCGCGGTGCTCACCCCCAGCTGCTATCACGTCACCGTCGGTGAGGACGGGGAGTTCACCCTCCTCCTCGAGGACGCCGCCCCGGCACTGCCCGGCGACCAGCTCGCCGGGTGCATCGTCGACGAGGCGCACGACGCCGTCCGCAATCTCGCCGGACTGCACGGTCCCCGCTGGTGCGCACCCGACCTCCACGAATCGGACTGGCTCACCACGACGGACGCCGAGCAGGCACGGATCCTCGCCGAGTTGCACGGCCCGGCCATCGAGCCCTTCGTCGACGGTCGCGGCGAGCTGATCGGCGCCGACGACCGCGACACGCTGTGGGCCTGCGCCGAGCTCACCGAGGGGTGGGTGCTCGCGCGATCCGACCGGTTCGCGCTGCTGCACGGCGACTACCGGCTCGACAACCTCCTGTTCCCACCCCGTGGCGAGAGCGGTGTCGTCCCGGTGGACTGGCAGACCCTGACGGTGGGGCTTCCCGCCCGCGACCTCGCGTGTTTCGTCGGGACGAGCCCGGCGCCGGCGGTCCGGCGCGAGCACGAGCAGGCCCTGGTCTCGACCTGTCATCGCGCGTTGCTGTGCCACGGTGTCGAGTGTTACGGCCTGCAGCAGTGCTGGGACGACTACCGCTTCGCGATGCTGCCGTGTCCGAGAGCATCGGACGGCGCGACCGGTCGGTAGGGTGCTCGGGATACACCGCATCACGCGAGAAGAACGGAGATCCATCCGATGTCCCGCACCACCCTGCCCCGTGAGGCGATCGAACTCGCTGAGGCGACACCGGGTTTCATGCCCCAGGACGAGGGAACCGCACTGCACGAGGCTGCGGTGCAGTATCTCGGTGACGGCGTCGGCGTCGAGATCGGCACCTACTGCGGCCGCTCGACCGTGTATCTCGGCGCTGCGGCCAAGGCGACCGGCGGCACCATCGTCACCGTCGACCACCACCACGGTTCGGAGGAGCATCAGCCCGGCTGGGATTACCACGATCCGTCGCTGGTCGACCCGCACACCGGCCGCCTCGACACGGTCGGCGCACTGCGGCACACTCTCGCCGACGGCGACCTCGAATCGCACGTCGTCGCGGTGGTCGGCAATTCTCCTGTGGTGGCGTCGTTCTGGCGCACCCCCGCCTCGTTCGTGTTCATCGACGGCGGACACAGCAGCGAGGCGGCCCGGGCGGACTACGACGGCTGGGCGAGATGGGTGCGCATCGGCGGCGCCCTGATCATCCACGACGTCTTCCCCGACCCGAAGGACGGCGGCCGGCCTCCGTACGAGATCTACTGTCTCGCACTGGAGAGCGGGGAGTTCGTCGAGAAGTCGGTGACGTCCTCGCTGCGGGTTCTCCAACGCACCGCCGGCACGGTCGGATCACGGCCCGGCAGCTGAACTACCGGACGAGCACCGGGCAACGCTCGGTGCAGCGGTCGGCGCCCACCTGGTCGGCGGGTGCCGCCGCATCCCGGAAGATCGCGTTTCCTCCCGTCGTGCGCGAGAGCGCGTCGGCGGCGAGGATCACCGCTGCGCTGGTCCAGGAACTGACCTCCACCGGCCAGCGCTTGCCGTCGGCGTAGACCAGACCGGTCCAGTACGAACCGTCCGGGTCGCGCAGATGCTGCATGGCCGCGAACAATTCGCGGGCACGCCCGGCGTGGCCGAGTGCGTCGAGCGCCAGGACCAGTTCGCACGTCTCGGCTCCGGTGACCCACGGACGATGGTCGACGCACCGGATCCCGAGACCGTCGACGACGAAATCCGACCAGCGTTCGCGGATCCGTTCGTGCGCATCGGTGCCGCGCACCGCTCCCCCGAGGATCGGGTAGTACCAGTCCATCGAGTACTCGGGCTTGGGCGTGAACGCCTCGGGATGCCGACGCAGAGCGTGGCCGAGACGGATCAGCGCGACCTCCCATTCGGGTTGCGCCTCACCGATCAGATCGGCGATCCGCAGACCGCACCACAGACTCTGGTGGATACTCGAACAGCCTGTGAGCAGCGCTTCGTCGAACATCCCGCCGTCGCCTCGCGCCCAGGAGATCTGGCCGCCCGGCAACTGCATGTCGACCACGAGGTCGAGCGCTGCCCGCACCGTCGGCCACATGTGCTCGACGAACCCGCGATCACCCGTCACGAGATGGTGGTGCCATACGCCAACGGCGATGTAGGCCGTGAAATTGCTGTCGGTGTCGTGGTTCTCGACGATGTCGCCCCGGAACTGGATGGGCCACGACCCGTCGGCGCGCTGCGTCCGCCGCGACCACTCGAAGGCGGCGTCCGCCTCTTCGCGTAAACCGATGACGGTCAACGCCATCGCGGATTCGATGTGATCCCACGGGTCGATGTGCCCACCGGGGAACCACGGGACGGCGCCCGAGGGCTCCTGCATCCGCGCGATGGCCCGGCCCGTCGCCAGGCTCTGTTCCGGCGACAGCACACCCGGCACCGACGGCACCGTCACGCGCGCGGATTCACCGCGCCGCACCGGCGTTTCCCGGCTTCTCGAGGTAGAACACGACACTCTTCCCGATGACGGGATCGAGGATCTTCTCGGCCGTGCGAGTGATCCACGGGGCCTTCATAAGATCCCAGACCAGCAGCCGGTGGTACGCCTTCGTCAGCGGATTGTCGTCGTTGTCGACGCCGACGGCGCACTTGAGCCACCAGTACGGTGCGTGCAGTGCGTGGGCGTGGTCGGTGCCCGAGACCGTCAGACCGGCTGAGGCGAGTTTCGCGGCGAGTTCGTCGGCCTTGTAGATGCGGATGTGCCCGCCCTCCACCTCGTGGTAGGCGTCCGACAGGGCCCAGCAGATCTTTTCCGGCAGCCAGCGCGGCACGGTCACGGCCGCGACACCACCGGGTTTGAGGACCCGGACGAGTTCGGCGATGGCCCGCTCGTCCTCCGGCACGTGCTCGAGCACCTCGGAGATGAGCACGAGATCGAAGGTCGCGTCGTCGTACGGCAGCGCGAGCGCGTCGCCGACCTCGGCCCGGGCCAGCGCACCCTCGGGGACCTCGCCTTCGAGTTCCATCGCGACGAACATGTCGGCGACGGCCTTCATGTCGTCGGCGTTCTGGTCGAAGGCGACGACATCCGCGCCGCGGCGGTACAGCTCGAAGGAGTGGCGCCCCGCGCCGGCCCCGATGTCGAGAGCGCGTATCCCCGGTACGACGCCCAGGCGGTCGAAGTCGACGGTCAGCATCCGTTCTTCCCCTCTCGATGCGCGGCGATCGCCTTGTCGTAGATCGCGGCGGTCTGCGCGGCCACAGCCGCCCAGCTGTAGCGTTCGAGCACACGCTCGCGGCCCTTCGTGCCGAGACGCCGACGCTCGGCCGGGTCGTCGAACAGGCCCGCGAGCCCTGCTGCAAGCTGTTCGGCGTCGCCCGGAGGCACCAGCCGACCGGCGTCCCCGACGACCTCGGGGATGGCCCCGGCGCGGCTCGCGACGAGCGGTGTTCCGCACGACATCGCCTCGATGGCCGGCAGCGAGAATCCCTCGTACAGCGACGGCACCGCCGCGATCTCGGCGGAGGCGAGCAGGTCGGCGAGTTCGGTGTCGTCGATCCCGGAGACGGTGCGCACGACGTCGCCGATCGCGAGTTCGTCGATGAGCTTCTCGGTGGCGCCGCCCGGGGCGAGCTTCGAGACGAGGACCAGTTCGATCTCGCGTTCGGTGCGCAGCTTCGCGACCGCCTCGAGCAGGGTGGGAACACCCTTGAGCGGGGCGTCGGCGCTCGCGACGCAGACGATCCGACCGGGAACTCGCTCGTCCTTCCGCGGCGCGAACACCTCCGTGTTCACGCCGAGCGGGATCGTGTGGATGCGTTCGGATTCGATCCCGAAGGCGGTGCGGATGTCGTCGGCCGAGTTCTCCGACACCGTGAGCAGCGTGGGAATCTGCTGGGCCACCTTCTCCTGCATGCGCAGGAATCCGTACCAGCGCCGGAGCGTGACCTTACGGCTGAGGGTGGTCGCGGAGGCGAGATCGAGTTCGCGGTCGCGGGTGATCGGATGGTGGATCGTCGCGACGAGAGGAAGGTCCTCGGCGATGCGCAGCAAGCCGGATGCGAGCGACTGGTTGTCGTGCACGACGTCGAAGTCGCCGAGGCGGTCGCGCAGCAGTCGTGCGGCGCGCAGACCGAAGGTGCGTGGTTCGGGGAAACCGGCGGTCCACATGGTGGCGACCTCGAGGACGTCGATCCAGTCGCGGTACTCACCCAGCTTCGGGGTGCGGAACGGATCGTCGTCGCGGTAGAGATCGAGACTGGGCACCTTCGTGAGCGTCACGCCGGGGTCGAGCTCGGGGTACGGCTGCCCGGAGAACACCTCGACGGTGTGTCCCTGGGCGACGAGTTCGCGACTGAGATGGCGGACGTAGACCCCCTGACCCCCACAATGCGGCTTGCTCCGGTACGACAACAGAGCTACGCGCACATTCCACCTCGGGGTTCGCTCGGAGGGCCAGGTCGCTCGGACAGATGTCCACTAGTTGTGTAGGGCACACACTAGAACATGTTTTGTGTCCTCACGATAGCGAGCCGGACCGCACCCGGTGCGGATCGGCGATACGAGTGGGACCACGACGCAGACACCGGACCGCGAACAGGTGACGACGACGAAGCCCCGGTATCGATGTGATGCCGGGGCTTCGCCTGGAGCGACCCTGACGGGACTCGAACCCGCGACCTCCGCCGTGACAGGGCGGCGCGCTAACCAACTGCGCCACAGGGCCATGAGGAACCGGAGTTCCCACAGCTCGACCCACCGCAACCGGTGGGTCGAAGATATGAAATTGATGGTTGTTCGCCGGACAACCGTGGTGGCCAGGGCCGGGATCGAACCGGCGACCTTCCGCTTTTCAGGCGGACGCTCGTACCAACTGAGCTACCTGGCCGGACGGCACCCGAACCGAATGCCGATCGAAACTCTGGAGCGACCCTGACGGGACTCGAACCCGCGACCTCCGCCGTGACAGGGCGGCGCGCTAACCAACTGCGCCACAGGGCCATATATATTCACTTCTCACACCAAGATACTGCACACTTCGACGAGGTCGAAGCGTACCCCCTACGGGATTCGAACCCGCGCTACCGCCTTGAAAGGGCGGCGTCCTAGGCCGCTAGACGAAGGGGGCCCGATCGGATTTCTCCGAACCGCACCCTCAACGGGTTTGGCGTTCCGTTGGGAGCTTGGACAGCTTATGCCACGGCATTCGCGAATCACAAATCAGCAGGTCAAGTGGCTGATTCGTCGTTGTTGGGTCTGCTCGGCCAGCCCTTCTCCCGCCACTGCGCGAGCCACTGCTCCGATGCCATCGCCTCGAGCGGCACCTCCACGCAGGCCTCGAAACGGGCGCGGACGTCGGTCTCCGGCGACGTGAGGTCGGCGAGATAGCGTTGACCGGCGAGTGACGACGCGATGGCCTCGACGAAACGCTGGAGGTCGACATCGGGCCGGAACAGGCCCTTCTCCTGCGCTTCGCGCGCCAGCTGGTAGCCGGCCCGCCCCCACAGGACGCTGCCGCGCAGCCTGACCTCCTCCGCGAACTCGGGTTCGGTGACCAGACGGAACTCCGCGGCGATGACCACGTCGTCGTGCAGAGCCGCACCGAGATCACCGACGAGACCGTGCAGCCGCTCGAAGGGGTCGAGATCGGGGACGTCCATCCACCTGCCGACGATGGCACGGTAGTGCTCGAGTCCTTCGTCGAGCACCGCCCGGGCCAGATCCTCCTTGGACGCGAAGTGAAAGTACATCGCACCCTTGGTGGCGTTCGACTGCTCGAGGATGGCGTTGATCGATGCTGCGGCGAAACCTCGCCGCGCGAATTCGGTGGCTGCCGATCGGACGATCGCAGCCCGCGTACGACGCGCACGCTCCTGTTGACGAGGCATGGGGAAATTCGGCCTTCCACGTTCCTGTGTTCCCCCACGAGACAACTCTAGTCTGCCCCCTCACAACCCCGCTTCCAGGCCGTGTTCCACCGGGTGAAATGTGAAACTCCACCCCCGACACCCGGGTTTCCACAGAACACACCGAGTGGTACGCTTTGTCCGGCTCGGGTGCGGAGCAGGGGGTGGGCACCCGAGCCTCTTTCCATTCGTCACGGGTGGCGTCCGCACCGCCGGATGTCCGATATCATCGATCGCGCAGCGTGGCTCACCCTGTGATGTGGTCACCGGACCATGCGGTGTGATCACTGCGGTGTGGTTACACTGTGCGCCCATGCCCCTATAGCTCAGTTGGTAGAGCTACGGACTTTTAATCCGCAGGTCGTAGGTTCGAGCCCTACTGGGGGCACCGGCAACGCCGGCGTCGTACACGACGCCGGCGTTCGTCGTTCCGGAACGTCCCACGGTCCTTCGTCGGAGTCCGGGTCCTTCGTCAGAGACGGTGGGAGCCGGGCGGGACGTCGTCGGTGTTCCGGCCGAGTTCCTTCTCCGCCTCACGGCGCGCCTCGAGGCGCTCCTGCTCGATCCGGCGCTGCTCGAGATCCGTGCGGGCCTGCTTCAGATCACGTCCGCGCTTGCGGTAGCGGGTGAGCGCGACGACGAAGATCACCGCGAACAGAGCTCCGACGATCGCGCCGATCAGCGTGGCGCCGCGGAAGCCGGGCGCGTCCACGTCGAGGATCCGCTCCCCCGCGTGCGCACCGTTCCCCGTACCCAGCACGACCGCCAGGGTCATGAGGTTCGGCAGGGCGACCACCAGCGCGAGCACGCCGAAGGTGATCTGCAGCCCGCGGCTGTACCGCCAGTTGCGGACCTGCCAGATCCACGCGAGCAGCGCGATGGGGATCGCCGTGCACAGGATGCCGAAGAGCAGACCCCACAGCACTCCGCGCGCGAAGCCGCCCTCGGCGAGGTTTGCGATCCGCTGCGCCCACCAGCGAGGAACGAACGCCGCCAGGGTGTAGTAGGCGATGACGAGCACGATCAGCGCCACGACCACGGCGATGGTCTTCTTCGCCCACGGCGGCAAGCCTTTCCGCGAACCGGTCTCGTCGACATTCATGTCCGTCATTTCGAACCTTCCTGGCCGATCGGTCCATGTGCACCTGCCGTGCGCATCTCACCCTACGGACCACCGCGTTCGGAGCAGTGCATTCGGGCAGGTCTCTTCGCACTGCGAATTTCACCCGGTGCGGTTGCCCGTCTTTGTATACGGTGAGCCGCAGGGGTAATCGAATGTTCATCGTCCGGGGAGGAACATGCGCAGTTTCGTGGACCTGGGCCTGTTCCTGGCCGCCGTCGCTCTGGGAATCGGGTCGGTGTTGCCGGTGGTCGGCGGAATACGACCCACCGAGATTCCCCTGTCGGCGCTGCGCGACGGTTTCCCCGAGGGCGATCTCGCCGGTGTCGCGGTCCCGGGTCTACCGCTGTACGAGTCCCTCGCGGTACCGCTGGTCGTGGCCGCGATCCTGCTCCTCGCTGCCGCACTGTTCGACTCGGTGGCCGTCGGCTGGGCCGGGACGCTGATCGGTGTCGCGACGGCCGCGGTGTTCTGGACGCGTCTGTTCCAGACCCACGGCGAGTACGTCGAACTCAATCGCAGTACGACCCTGACCAATCAGAACGGGACGGTGCTCCTGCTCAGCGGCACGCTCGTCGCACTGCTGTGTTGCCTGATCGCGTTGCGCCGTTCGCCGACGAGCGCCGCCTCGCTCGACTGACGCCTCCCGCTGCAACGGGCTTCGTCCCGATACCCTCTCGGCACCGGGTGGCCACTTCGGGGCACCCACGAGCCAAGGCAGGAACGATGGCAAGTCTCGACGATCTGATGTCCCGCATTCCCGTCGACCAGGTGGCGCAGCGACTCGGTGTCGACAACGCGACGGCGGAGACGGCCGTCCGCGCCGCACTCCCCACCCTCGTCGGTGGTCTCGACGCCAACGCCCAGAATCCGACCGGGGCGGCCTCGCTGCTCTCCGCGCTGGGCAAGCACTCCGAGTCGAACCTGGCCGAGGGTCAGGTCGACGTCGACGGGATCGACACCGAGGACGGCGACAGGATCGTCTCCAATGTCTTCGGCGACAAGAAGGATCAGGTGATCTCGACCCTCGGTTCCGTGAACGGCGCCGGTGGGAACGATCTGATCGCCAAGGTCCTGCCGATCATCGCCCCCATCGTGCTGTCCTATCTCGCCAAGCAGATCGGTGGCGGTGCGGGAACGAACACCGCGAGCGCTCCGCAGGGCGGAGGTCTCGCCGATCTCCTCGGGGGTCTGCTGAAGAACGCCGGTGGTGGATCGGTCGGCTCCGGCGGTGGGATCGGCGACGTCCTCGGCAGCGTGCTCGGCGGCAGTTCGGGTGGTGGACTCGGCGGTCTCCTCGGGGGACTTCTCGGTGGAGGCAAGCGCTGAAACCCTCCGGAACCGCACGTTCCGCTCGTCCGTGTGATACGGCACGAGCGGGACGGTACTGTCCTCGAGCCGCTCGGACCTGTACCGTGATCCGGGCGAATGTGGGGGGCCACCGGTGCACCGCGTGCCGCGGCGACGAACGGCCGGGCTCCCCTCCTCCGTAGGCCGGCGGAATACACGGACACGATGTGAGGGGTAGAAGAGTATGACGCGAGTCCTGACTCAACTGGAGCTGCTGCGAGAGCTGGAGCCTGTGGCCGAGGCGAACCTCAACCGGCATCTCTCGATGGCGAAGGACTGGCACCCTCACGACTACGTGCCGTGGGACGAGGGCCGGAACTTCGCCGCGATGGGCGGTGTCGACTGGGAACCCGAGCAGTCGAAGCTCGACGAGGTCGCCAAGGCTGCCATGATCACCAACCTCCTCACCGAGGACAACCTGCCCTCCTACCACCGGGAGATCGCCGAGAGCTTCTCGCGCGACGGCGCCTGGGGCACCTGGGTCGGCCGGTGGACCGCGGAGGAGAACCGCCACGGCATCGTCATGCGCGACTACCTGGTCGTCACGCGCGGTGTCGATCCCGTCGCACTCGAGAACGCCCGCATGGAGCACATGACGAACGGCTTCGCGTCCCCCAACTCGACTGGCATGCTCCACTCCGTCGCCTACGTGACCTTCCAGGAGCTCGCGACCCGCGTGTCGCACCGCAACACCGGTCGTGCCTGCGACGACTCGATCGCCGACAAGATGCTCCAGCGCATCGCCGCCGACGAGAACCTGCACATGATCTTCTACCGGAACATCTGCGACGCGGCGATCGACATCGCTCCGGCCCAGACGCTCGCCGCGATCGTCGAGGTGCTCGAGAACTTCCAGATGCCGGGTGCCGGCATGCCGAACTTCCGTCGCAACGGTGTGTTGATGGCCAAGCACGGCATCTACGACCTGCGTCAGCACCTCGACGACGTCGTGATGCCGGTGCTGCGCAAGTGGAGGATCTTCGAGCGAGATCTCGGCAGCGAGGCGCAGCAGGATCTCGACAAGCTCGGCAACTTCCTCGACGAACTGGAACGTCAGGCGGGGCGGTTCGAGGAGATGCGCGATCGCTCCCTCGCCCGCGAGGCTGCCAAGCGCGAGAAGGTGGGCGCGCACGCCTGAGTCCGGATGCACACAGCCGCCCGAGTCCGGATGCACACAGCCGCCCGAGTCCGGCGGAGGTTATCCTGTGCCCGGTGCCGTTTTCGGTGCCGGGCACAGTCGTTTCCGCGGCCCATCACTGACGGGCACGCTATTTCTTTGTCACACAACGTTTTCCAGAGGTACCCATGTCTTCCCTCCGTATCGGCCCGCTCGAACTGAACAGCCCGGTCGTGCTGGCGCCGATGGCGGGAGTGACGAATGTCGCATTCCGCACGCTGTGCCGCGAACTCGAACTCGAACGGGCCGGCAGCACGTCGGGCCTGTACGTCTGCGAGATGGTCACCGCCCGCGCCCTCGTCGAGCGGCACCCGGTCACCATGCACATGACGACCTTCGGCCCCACCGAGACGCCGCGGTCGCTGCAGCTCTACACCGTCGATCCCGGCACGACCTACGCGGCGGCGAAGATGATCGTCGACGAGAACCTCGCCGACCACATCGACATGAACTTCGGATGCCCGGTCCCGAAGGTGACCCGCAAGGGCGGAGGGTCGGCCCTCCCTTACAAGCGCCGGTTGTTCGGGCAGATCGTCGCGGCCGCCGTCCGCGCGACCGAGGGCACCGACATCCCGGTCACGGTCAAGTTCCGCATCGGGATCGACGACGAGCACCACACACATCTCGACGCCGGTCGCATCGCGGCCGCCGAGGGTGCCGCGGCCGTTGCCCTCCACGCCCGGACCGCTGCGCAGCGGTACTCCGGAGCGGCCGACTGGGACGAAATCGCGCGGCTGAAGGAGCACGTCACCGACGTGCCCGTGCTCGGCAACGGCGACATCTTCGACGCCTCCGACGCCGAGAAGATGATGGCGCAGACCGGTTGCGACGGCGTCGTCGTCGGTCGCGGTTGCCTCGGACGTCCGTGGTTGTTCGCCGAACTGAGCGCCGCGCTCGGCGGTCGCCCGATCCCCACCCCGCCGAATCTCGGTGAGGTGACGCAGATCATGCGGCGGCACGCCGAACTGCTCGCCGATCACCACGGCGAGGATCGCGGTCTGCGCGACATGCGCAAGCACATCGCCTGGTATCTGCGTGGTTTCCCTGCGGGTTCGGAGATCCGCAACGGCCTCGCCCGCGTGTCGACGCTCGCCGAACTCGACGACCTGCTGGGCAAACTCGACCACGACGTACCCTTCCCCGCCGATGCCGAAGGCCCGCGGGGACGTCAGGGCTCCCCGAGCAGCGTCGCTCTGCCCGACGGCTGGCTCGACGATCCCGAGGACACCTGCGTGCCCGAGGGCGCCGACATGATGCACTCGGGCGGGTAACCCGTCCCGGCATGTAGTCCCGGACGATAGACGGATCGACCGGTGGATGTCGTGCGACACAGCCGCGTCACCGTCACATGAAACAGACGATCAGTATCATTGCGGAGTCCTCGCGACGGTCGCCGGTGAGCGATCACGTGGACGACGACGGATCCGAGGCGGTGCGACCGCGGAAAGAGCAGGTATCGGTGGACGAGGAGCACGAGACAGGATCCCCGGATCCTCGCGCTCCCTGGGAACGGCCGATCGCCGACAGCAGCTACCGCGAATCCCGCTCGTCCCGCCGCAGCCGCTCGGGTGGGGTGCACCGCTCCGACGACACCGATCCCGATTCGCGTCGCCACGAGAGTGCACGCAACCGCCGGGCCGCGGACTCGGACGATCCGGAGCAGCTCACGGTCGCCGAACTGCTCGACAAGATGGGACGACGATCCGATCCGTCCCCCCGGCCGGATCCGCCCACCGATCCGCCCCCGGCCGATCCGCCGCACACGTCCACCTCGTCGTTGCCCCCGGCCCGTCCCCGCGACCCGGAATCCGCCCGGCACGTCGCGACCGAGGACGATGCCGGTCGAACGGAACTCCCGCGCAGGACGCCGCCTCCGGCTGCGCCGCCGACTCCGTCGGGACCTCCCAGCCCTCCGGTGCCGCCGGCTTCTTCGGGACCGCCGACCACGGTCGCCCCCCCGGTGCAGCCCGGTGCTCCCCGGGTGCCCCCGGGACCGTCCCGGCCCCGGCCGCCGGAGAAGCCCGTCCCGCCGCACATCCAGGCTCCCGATCGGATGGCGGGCCTCCCGTCCGTTCCGCCCCCGGTACCGACTCCCCCGGCCTCGGCGCAGCCCCCTCGAGCAGTGCCTCCCGCGGACTCGCGCCCGGTGCCTCCCGCGGACTCGCGCCCGGTGCCTCCCGCGGACTCGCGCCCGGTGCCTCCCGCCGGGTCGCCGCAGACCGTCAGACCGCCGCAGACGCCTCCTCGACAGCAACCGCCGATCGCGGACGAACAGCCGACCGTCAAGATCGATGCGGTGTCCCCCGAGGGCGCTGCGTCGCCCGCCGAGGACGAGAACGACGACCGGACGACGGACGAGAAGGCGCACGGCTCCGCTCGGCCCCGCACGGTGGGCAACGCGACTCTCGGCCGGCTCGCGCAGAGCAAACAGCGCAAGCGGAAGCGTCTGAGGTTCGCGGCGAGAGCGGCGGTGGCGTTCGTCTCGGTCCTCGCGTTCCTCTGTAACGCTGCGGTGTGGGGATACGTCCGGTCCACGGAGGCCGGCTTCTCCCAGATCGCCGCGCTGGACACCGAGTCGGAGGACATCGTCGACCCGGTCGGTCAGACCGGCGACGAGACCTATCTGATCATCGGCACCGACACCCGCGCCGGCGCGAGCGGTGAGATCGGCGCCGGGACGGTCGACGACGCCGAGGGCGCTCGTGCCGACACCGTCATCCTCGTCAACATCCCCGCCGATCGCAGCCGCGTGGTCGCGGTGTCGTTCCCCCGCGATCTGGACGTCGATCGACCGGTCTGTCGCGGATGGGACAGTACGACCGGCGAATACGATTCCGAGCTCTATCCGGCCGCCGAAGGCGACAAGCTCAACGCGACCTACGCCCTCGGCGGACCGAAGTGCCTGGTCAAGGTGATCCAGAAGATGTCCGGATTGAGGATCGGCCATTTCGTGGGCATCGACTTCGCCGGCTTCGAATCGATGGTCGACGAGATCGGCGGCGTCGAGGTGTGCACCTCCATACCGTTGTACGACAACGAACTCGGTCCCCTGATCGAGACTCCCGGCACCCACACGCTCGACGGCAAGCGGGCACTCGACTACGTCCGCGCCCGCAAGATCGACCAGGAGGGCAACAGCGACTACGGCCGGATCAGCCGGCAGCAGAAGTTCCTGTCGTCGCTGCTGCGCTCGACGTTGTCGAACAAGGTGCTGTTCGATCCCGTGAAGCTCAACGGCTTCATCAGCGCCTTCACCCGCGCGACCTTCGTCGAGAACGTCAACGCCGAGTCGCTCGTCAAACTCGGGCGTTCGATGCAGAACGTCGAGGCGGGTGCGGTGTCCTTCCTGACCATCCCCACGGCCGGTACCAACGACTGGGGCAACGAGATCCCGCGCACGGACGACATCAAGGCGATCTTCACCGCGATCATCGACGATCTCCCTCTGCCGGGTGAGAAGCGGGGGGAGGACCCGACGGAGGTCGCGGCCGCTCCCCCGGCCGAACCGCTGCCCGCCCAGCTCGCTGTCGATCCGTCGACGGTGTCGGTGCAGGTCTCGAACGCGTCGGGTCTGTCCGGGCTGGCGGCCGGCACCGCCGAGGAGGTCGCCGCCTACGGCTTTCCGGTCTACTCGATCGGTAACTATGCCTCCGGGACGAGCAAGCAGACCGTGATCCGCTTCAGCGAAGGACAGGAGACCGACGCTGCGACGGTGGCCTCGGCCTTCCCCGGTGCGGTGCTGCAGGAGGCTCCGCCCTCGGCCCAGCTGGGCAGCATCGTGGAGATCGTCCTGGGTACCAGCTTCGACGGCACCGTCGTCGCTCCCACCCCCGCGGGCACGCCGCTCGCCCCGATGCAGATCCGGACCCGGTCGGAGTCGTCGGTCGAGCTCCCCGCCGATCTCGCGATCACCAACGCCGCCGACGATCTGTGCACGTAGACACCACTGTTCGGCCGTCGACGTTCACCTCTGGTTCATCCGATGCTCGCCGTTCGGACCGCTCGAGGTCGTAGGCTGTGCCACTATGCGCGTCGTCTACAACGAACAGATGGGCGAACTCGGCGATCTCCTCGGGGAGATGGCCGGGCTCGCCGGGACCGCGATGGAGCGGTCCACCAGAGCTCTTCTCGAAGCCGATCTCGCTCTCGCCGAGCAGGTGATCGACGAGCACGAGAAGATCACCGAACTCGTCACGATCTGCGAGGAGAAGGCGTTCCAGCTGCTCGCCCTGCAGGGTCCGGTCGCCGGCGATCTGCGTGCCGTCGTCAGCGGCATCCAGATCGTGGCCGACATCGACCGCATGGGTGCGCTCGCACTGCACATCGCGAAGGCGACCCGCCGACGTCATCCCAAGCACGTGCTCCCCGACGAGGTGAAGGGCTACTTCGCCGAGATGGGACGGATCGCGGTCGCCCTCGGTGCCGCCACACGGGAGATTCTCGAGACCCGTGATCCCGCCCGGGCCGCCCGCCTCCACCACGAGGACGAGGCGATGGACGATCTGCACCGACACCTGTTCACCGTGCTCATGGACCGCGAATGGGCGCACGGCGTCGCAGCCGCCGTCGACGTCGCCCTGCTCGGCCGCTTCTACGAGCGGTTCGCCGATCACGCCGTCGAGGTGGGCCGCCGCGTCATCTTCCTCGTGACCGGCAAGCTCCCCACCGAGGAGGAGATCCGTCAGCTCGTGGAGAAGGTGGACAGTCTGACCGTCTACCCGGAGCACCACCGAGCGCAGAACCCCTGAGCCCACGACTGTCGAGTGCAATAAGCACACGAACGACGAGACCCCGACCGGACGAATCCGGTCGGGGTCTCGTGTAGGTAGTGGCGGCTCAGCCGAAGCGGCCGGAGATGTAGTCCTCGGTGGCCTTCTTGCTCGGGTTCGAGAAGATCTTCTCGGTGTCGTCGATTTCCACCAGACCACCCGGGCGGCCGGTCGCCTCGAGGTTGAAGAAGGCCGTCTGGTCGCTCACGCGCGCGGCCTGCTGCATGTTGTGCGTGACGATGACGATGGTGAAGTCCTTCTTCAGCTCACCGATCAGGTCCTCGATGGCCAGCGTCGAGATGGGGTCGAGGGCCGAGCACGGCTCGTCCATGAGCAGCACGTCGGGCTGGACCGCGATGGCGCGGGCGATGCACAGACGCTGCTGCTGACCACCGGACAGGCCACCGCCCGGCTTGTCGAGACGGTCCTTGACCTCGTTCCACAGGTTGGCGCCGCGCAGCGACTTCTCGGCGATCTCGTCGAGGGTCTTCCGGTCGCGCACACCCTGCAGCTTGAGGCCGGCGACGACGTTGTCGCGGATCGACATCGTGGGGAACGGGTTGGGACGCTGGAAGACCATGCCGATCGTCTTGCGCACACCGACCGGGTCGACGTTCTGATCGTAGATGTCCTCGCCGTCGAGGAGGATGGATCCCTCGACACGGGCGCCGGGCGTCACCTCGTGCATGCGGTTGATCGACCGGAGCACGGTGGACTTGCCGCAACCGGACGGGCCGATGAAGGCGGTGACGTTCCGCGGCGGCACGGACAGCGTCACGTCGGCCACGGCGTGGAACTTGCCGTAGTAGATGTTGACGTCCTTGAGATCCAGACGCTTAGCCATTACCGGCTCCCTACTGGTGTATCGATGTGAGAAGAGGTCTGTGGGTTACTTCTTGCCGACCTGCGAGTACCGGCTGATCAACTTGGCCGCGATGTTGAGGACCGCGATGACCAGGATCAGGGTGAGCGCGGCGCCCCAGATGCGCTGCGAACCGGCGTCGGTCGGGTTGTTCATCTCGGCGACCATGACGCCCGGGAGGGTGCCTTGCTCACCGCCGAACAGGTCGAGATTGATGAAGGGCGCGTAGCCGACGAGGATCAGCAGCGGCGCCGTCTCGCCCATGACGCGGGCCAGGGCGAGCATGATGCCGGTGATGATGCCGGCGAGCGAGGTGGGCAGCACGATGCGCGCGATGGTCTTCCACTTGGGGACACCGAGGGCGTAGGACGCTTCGCGCAGGTCCTGCGGGACGATGCGCAGCATCTCCTCGGTGCTGCGCACGACCACCGGCACCATGAGCAGAACGAGCGCGAGCGACACCGCGAAGCCCGACTTGGGCATCCCGAAGGTCGACACCCACAGTGCGTAGATGAACAGTGCCGCGACGATCGATGGGACACCGCTGAGGATGTCGACCATGAACGTCGTGATCCGGCCGAGCCGCGACCGGCCGGCGTACTCGACGAGGTAGATCGCAACGAAGACGCCGAGCGGGATGGAGATGATCGCGCAGACGAGTCCCTGCAGGAGGGTGCCGACGAGAGCGTGGTAGATGCCGCCGCCCATCGACGAGGACGTCAGTCCGCTCAGCGAGTGCGTGAACCAGGTCGGCGAGGTCAGGGCCGGCAGGCCCTTGGCGACTACGGTGAACAGCACCCAGGCCAGTGGAATCAGCGCGACGACGACCGACAGCGTGACGAGCACGGTGGCTGCGGTGTCCTTGATGCGGCGACGCCCGCTGACCCGCTGGAAGGCCGGGGGCTTGACCGGCGAGGAGAGCGCGGTGGTCGACATGGATCAGTCCTTCTTTCCTGCGACGATCATGCGCGCGGCGGCGTTGACCACGAAGGTGAGCACGAAGAGCACGAGACCGGCGGCGATGTAGGCGCCCGCCTGGATGTCGTTGTTGAATTCGGCGTATCCCAGCGCAATCTTGGACGCGATGGTCGCGCCGCCGTCGAACAGCGACCAGGAGAACGCCTGCGAGGTGGTGCGCAGGATGAGGTACAGCGCCATCGTCTCGCCGAGCGCGCGGCCGAGACCGAGCATCGAACCGCTGATGTAGCCGGACTTGCCGAACGGGATGACGGTGGTCCGCACGACCTCCCAGCGGGTCGCGCCGAGTGCGAGCGCGCCCTCGATGTGGGCCGTCGGGGTCTGCACGAACACCTCGCGGCTCACCGCGGCGATGGTCGGCAGGATCATCACGGCGAGGACGATGCCGGCGGTGAAGATCGTTCCGCCGCCCACGATGGACCCGCTGCCGGTGGCGAAGAGCGGGAACCAGGCGAGGGTGGTATTGAGCCATTCCGCGACGGGGCGCAGGAACGGGGCGAGGACGAGCATGCCCCACAGGCCGTAGACGATCGACGGGACCGCGGCGAGCAGGTCGATGACATACGCCAGCGGTTTCCGGAGCCGGTCGGGGCAGTACGAGGTGAGGAAGATCGCGATGCCCAGCGCGACCGGCATGGCGAGGAACAGCGCGAAGAAGGAGACGAGCACCGTCACCTGGAACAGGTCGAGGACACCGAACGCCATGTCGGTGATGTCCTGCGTGATCCACTCACGGCTGGTGAGGAAGTTGACCTGGTTGCGCTGCAGCGCCGGGACGGCACGCCAGACGAGGAAGACTGCGATCGCGCCGATGATCACGGAGATCAGGACGGCGGAGCCGGAGGCGAGCGAGCCGAAGATTCTGTCTCCCGGCCGCACGACTGTCTTGCGTGCCCTGTCCGGGGATGGGGGTGGGGTGCTGATCGTGTCCTCCGTGATGCCGGTTGCACCGCCCGTTCCTGAGCGGGTCGGTTCGTCGGTCGCGATAGAGACCGACGTGTTGTGCGCGTCACTCATGTGCGCTCGCAATCCTTCTCAGCGTATTCCTCAGGAACGGGCGGGTCGATGATCCCTCGGTTACTCACCGGACCGAGGGATCGGCGGGTCATCCGGCGGCGATGGCGTCGATCGACTCGGTGAGGCGGGTCTTGAAGGCGTCGGGCAGCGGGACGTAGCCCTGCTCGGACAGGCCTTCCTGGCCCTCGTTGGCGGCGGAGATCAGGAACGACTTGACGGCCGCGGCGGTGTCGGCGTCGTAGCCGGCCGAGCACACGATCTCGTAGGTGGCCAACACCAGCGGGTAGGCACCCTCTTCGGAGCTGCCGAAGATCGACGACAGGTCGAGCGTGAGGTCGCCCTCGGAGGCCGGGACGAACTCGGCGCCCTCGATGGCCTTGCCGGCGGTCTCCTCGGTCAGTTCGACGGGGCCGGAGCCGTTGTCGATCTGCGCGATGCTCAAACCGTTCTGGTCGGCGAAGGACTTCTCGACGTAGGTGATGGAGTTCGGCGAGCCGGAGACGGCCTGTGCGACACCCGCAGAACCCTTCGCGCCCTCACCGACACCGCCGGTGAAGTCCGAACCGGCACCGGAGGTCCATGCGCCGTTCGACGCGGTCTCGAGGTACTGCTGGAAGTTGTCGGTGGTGCCCGACGAGTCCGAGCGCACGATCGGGGTGATGTTCGCGTCGGGCAGCTCAGCGCCCTCGTTGAGAGCGGCGATGGCCGGATCGTTCCACGTGGTGATCGAGCCGTTGAAGATCTTCGCGGCCGTCTCGGCGTTCAGCACGAGCTCGTCGACACCCTCGACGTTGTAGGCCAGTGCGACCGGGCCGAAGACCAGCGGCAGGTTCCATGCGGGATTGCCGGCGCAACGCTCGGCGGCCTGTGCCGCCTGCTCGTCCTTGATGGCCGAGTCCGAGCCGGCGAAATCGATCTGGTTCGCGATGAACTGCGTGCGGCCGTCACCGGAACCGGTGGGGTTGTACGCGACGTTGACGTTCGTGCCCTTCTCGGAGCACACCGCGATGTAGGTGGAGACGAACTGGTCCATCGCGTTCTTCTGGGCCGACGAGCCGGCACCCGAGAGGTTGGACTTGCCGTCGCAGGCTGCAGCGGACGCGGACGCATCGACGTCGACCGACCCGGCATTGTTGTCGGTACCGCACGCGGCGAGCGTGAGGGCTCCAGCGGCCACAACACCGAGCAGGGCGCCATTGCGCTTGAGGTTCACCTGTTCTCCTCCGGAAGTAACTTCACACGACCGCGGCGCCGAGCGGCGGCGGCATCGAGGCGCGGGCGACGCCGGCGCCGGGTCTGCGGCACTCGACCCGCTAGTGAAGTTAGGAGGAGACGGTGGACACTCGGACTACCGAAGGTTAACGCCGGATGAACACGCCGGATACACCTGGCGATGGTGTTGCGACCATCACTCGAATCCTGACCGCGATCGGCGTGTCGGGTGGCAGAGTCCACCCTTCACGCCGTTCGTCCACCCGATCGGAGAGGGTCACGCCCGGGCGTAGGCGACGTCCACGTGGAACCGCTCGAAGCCGAGTTTGCCGTAGGTGTTCAACGCCGCGGTGTTGTCGCCCTCGACGTAGAGCAGGACACCGGGCAGACCCCGATCGCGCAGATAGTGCAGACCCGCGAGGGTGAGCAGGCGACCGAGCCCTCTGCCCTGCGCGGACGAGTCGATACCCACGACGTAGACCTCGCCCAGCTGCGGGTCGGACGCCGTGGCCGGGTGCACCTTGGTCCAGTGGAATCCGAGCAGCTTGTCGGGCTCGGCGGGATCGAACGCGAGGAACAGGCCTTCGGGATCGAACCACGACTCGCGTCGGCGTTCCTCCACGTCGGCGGCCGTCCAACGCCCCTGCTCGGGATGCCACTCGAAGGCCGCCGCGTTGACGCGGAGCAGTTCGGGGTCGTCCTGCGGGCCGCCGTAGGTGCGCAGCAGCACCGAGTCGGGCACCTCGAGGGCGGGAAGATCGTCCTGCTCGAGGGATCGACGCAACTGCAGGAGTTCGCGGACACCGGTCAGACCGAGACGGCGCGCCACCGCCTGCGCGGCGGGCAGGTCGCCGTGTGCCCACACGCGGGTGCCGTCGCCGCCCTCGGTGAGTGCACGCTCGACGAGTTCGCGGCCGAGTCCGTGCCCGCGCTGCGGCGGGTCGACGACCACCTCTGCCATCGCCGGATGACCGTCCTGAGCAGGCACGACGTTCGCGTAGCCCGCGACCTCACCGTCCTCTCCGAACGCGACGAGATGCCGGGCCGCGCCCTCCCGTCCGAGGGAGTGCACCGCCTGTTCGGAGATCGGCGCGGTGCCGTCGGTCTGCGTCGCCCGCGACACCACGGCGCGTACGGCTTCGGCGTGGTCGGTGGACGGGTGGTCGACGAATTCCGTATCGGTGCTCACGGAACGAATTGTGCCCCGGACTCCCCTGCGCCCGAGTCACCCGCGCCGGATTCCTCCGCACGGGGGTCGTCGAGAAGCGTGTCGTCCACATCGTCGTCGTCGACATCGGGAGTGGCATTGCCACCCTTGCCCACGCGGTTGGAGGGACGCACCGCCTTGTAGCCGACGTTGCGGACCGTTCCGATCAGCGCTTCGTGCTCGGGGCCGAGTTTCGCTCGCAGACGTCGGACGTGGACGTCGACGGTGCGGGTACCACCGAAGAAGTCGTAACCCCAGACCTCCTGCAGCAGCTGGGCGCGGGTGAACACCCGACCCGCGTGCTGGGCGAGGTACTTGAGGAGTTCGAACTCCTTGTAGGTGAGGTCGAGGGGACGTCCGCGCAGGCGGGCGGTGTAGGTGCCCTCGTCGATCGTGAGTTCCCCGAGAGTGATCTTGCCGGTGTTCTCCGGTCCCACCGCGACACCCGAGCGGCCCATGAGCAGGCGCAGGCGCGCGTCGAGCTCGGCCGGTCCGGTGCTGGACAGCAGGATGTCGTCGAGTCCCCATTCGGGGTTGACGGCCACGAGTCCGCCTTCGGTGAGCACGGCGACGACGGGCAATGCCGACCCGGTGCTGCCGAGCAGTCGGCACAGTCCTCGCGCGGCCGCGAGATCGGAGCGGGCATCGACGATGGCGATATCCGCCGAACCCGCCTCGAGCAGCGACGATACCTCTGTAGGAGCCGGCCTGACCGAATGCGGGAGCAGCGCCAAGGACGGCAGGACCGCATCCGGATTCGGGTCGGAGGTCAGCAGGAGCAGCTCCACCGGGCCTCCAGTTCTTCGCGCGACCAGCGCGGATAGGGGTCGTAAACGTCGTGCAACAGACTAACGCCCCGATTGTTACCGCTATGTAAGCACGAGAATTCCGTGGACGGCCTCGGAGCGGACTGGCGCGGTCCGACCGACGGCGCGTCCGACACAATGGTGGGCGTGCGCAAACTGATCTTCGGTCTCGTAGTCCTGCTCGGACTCGCAGTCCTCGCCGACTTCGGCGCGGCGGCGTGGTCGGAATACCGCGTCTCGCGTGCGCTGCGGGAGGGTGGCGTTCTCGAGTCCGATCCGGCGGTGACCATCCACGGCTTCCCCTTCCTCCTCCAGGCCCGCGACGGTCACTACGAGAACGTCGAGATCGTGGCCGACAACGTCCACACCGATCTGCTCGGGGACATCACGGTCGAGGCCAATCTGATCGGTGCGCACGCCGAGGCCGGTGAGCTGCTCGACGGGTCGATCCGGTCGGTGCCCGTCGACCTGCTGTACGGCCGCGTCATGCTTGACGCCACCGAGCTCGGACAGCTCTACGGCATCCCCGACCTGCAGGTTTCCGCTCCCCCGGCGAGCAAGTCCGACGGGACGGGCGGATCCGGCGGGTCCGGTCCGACCACCGCCGGCGGGGTCGTCCTCACGGGGACGGTGCCGGTCGGACCGGTGGAGGCGACGGTGAGTGTCCAGGCCGATCTGGTGCTCGACGGCGACCGCGTCCACATCGTCGCGTCGGATCTCTACTTCGGCCCCGAGGGACGCGCCGACTTCTCGGTTCCCGACGTCCTGAAGCCGGCGGTGCTCGGACTGTTCACGACGACGATCGAGCCGCAGAATCTGCCGTTCGGCGTGCGGCCCACCTTCGTCGAGGCGCGGGGCTCCCGGATCGTCATCGAGGGCGAGGCCCGCGACGTCGTCATCGATCTGCAGGAAGTGCAGACGCCCGCATGACCGCAGTGATCGTCCTCGTGGCCGTGATAGTCGCCACACTGGCGGTGGGAACGGCCCTGCGCACCCGTTCCGGCAAGCTCCGCACCACCGGCGCCGGCGCCTCGGCGGGCACCCACGAACTCCATCCCGCGCTGGCCACAGCGGGTGTCGGTGACGGCGTACCGGTGGTCCTGCATTTCTCCGCGCCGTGGTGCGGACCGTGCGCGGCCGTGCGACGGGTCGTCGTGCAGGTTCTCGACCGCGATCCCGGTCGGGCACGCGAGGTCGAGCTGGATCTCGACGAAAATCCGGTCCTGGCACGGAAACTCGGGGTGCTGTCGCTGCCCACTACCTTCGTCTTCGACGGCGAGGGGCGCGAACGGTTCCGAGCGTCCGGCGTTCCGTCCGTCGACGACCTGCGCACAGCCCTGTCGTCGTTGTGATCCCGGGGGTCCACCCCCGAGGGGACGTGCGTTAAACTCCCTCGCGTGCAGAACCGCCACGAGCTGATGCTCACCCGACGCCGCGCAGTCGATCTGTGCCGCCTCGGTGGCTGTTGTTGTCCCTGCTGAACGCATCGACGGGCTGGCCCCGATCCTTGCGGCACCGATGCCGCCGAACCGATGCGTCGCCCCGCGGTCGTATGAATACCCTCCGCCCAGCGAATCAGAATCCAGCAGGAGATTCCCCATGCCCGTATCCACTCCCCGCACGTCCGGTAGGCAGGTCGACGTCCGTGGCCCGCGTTTCGCGGCGTGGATCACCACCGGCGTCCTCGTCCTCGCCCTGGTCGTCGCCACCTTCTCTCCCGTCGCAGCGGCCGTGATCCTGGCCCTGCAGACGATCGTGTTCGCTCTCGGAGCGGCACTCGGCCCGCGACGCAGCCCGTACGGTGCGCTGTTCGCGAGGCTCGTCGCTCCCCGCCTCGGTGCTCCGATCGAGACCGAGCCGGTGGAGCCGCTGCGGTTCGCGCAGCTCGTCGGATTCGTCTTCGCCCTCGTCGGAACGGTCGCGTTCTTCGCCGGCGCCATCGTCGTGGGCTCGGTGGCCGCAGGCTTCGCGCTGTTCGCGGCGCTGCTCAACGCCGCCTTCGGCGTGTGTCTCGGCTGCCGGATCCACCCGCTGGTCGCTCGAATGCGTCGCGTGCCCGCCTGACCGGCGGTCACCGAACTCGACATCCCACACCTCACCCTGGCACGGACCCTCGCACGGGTTCCGGTCACGGAAACCTCCCGGATTCCCTCACCGAAAGGAACACCCATGGCTCGCTCCGACGTCCTGGTCTCCGCCGACTGGGCAGAGCAGAACCTCACTGCGCCGAAGACCGTCTTCGTCGAGGTCGACGAGGACACCTCCGCCTACGACGGCGGCCACGTCGAAGGTGCCGTCAAGCTCGACTGGCGCAAGGACCTGCAGGACGCCGTCCGTCGCGACTTCCTGAACCGTGAGCAGTTCTCCGAGCTCCTCTCACGCAAGGGCATCGCCAACGACGACACGGTCGTGCTCTACGGCGGCAACAACAACTGGTTCGCCGCCTACGCCTACTGGTACTTCAAGCTCTACGGCCACCAGGACGTCAAGCTCATCGACGGCGGCCGCAAGAAGTGGGAGCTCGACGGCCGTCCGCTGTCGAAGGACGAGGTCACCCGCCCGGCCACCGAGTACAAGGCCGCCGAGCCCGACTACTCCATCCGCGCCTTCCGCGACGAGGTCATCGACTCGATCGGCACCAAGAACATCGTCGACGTGCGTTCGCCCGACGAGTTCTCCGGCAAGATCCTCGCCCCGGCGCACCTGCCGCAGGAGCAGGCGCAGCAGCGCGGCCACGTCCCCGGCGCCATCAACATCCCGTGGAGCACCACCGCCAACGAGGACGGCACCTTCAAGTCCGACGAGGACCTCGAGAAGCTGTACGCCGAGAAGGGCTTCGACGACAGCAAGGAGACCATCGCCTACTGCCGTATCGGTGAGCGCTCGAGCCACACCTGGTTCGTGCTCCAGGAGATCCTCGGCAAGAAGAACGTCAAGAACTACGACGGCAGCTGGGTCGAGTACGGCTCGCTCGTCGGTGCACCCATCGAACTGGAGGTCAACTGATCATGTGCGGCGCCCCTGTCCAGACCCAGACCCTGCCCGCCGGCGTGGACACCGAGAAGGAGACGGTCATCACCGGCCGTGTCCTGAACGCCGACGGCGAGCCCGTGGGCGGTGCGTTCGTGCGCCTGCTCGACGGCACCGACGAGTTCACCGCCGAGGTCGTCGCCTCGGCGACCGGCGACTTCCGTTTTTTCGCCGCCCCCGGCGACTGGAAGATCCGCGCCCTGTCGAGCTCCGGCAACGGCACCTCCACCGTGAGCCCCACCGCTCCCGGCGTGCACAACGTGGACGTGACGGTCGCCAAGTAATCCGGCCGGAACACCCCGACGAAGGGCTCTGCTCCACCAGGAGCGGAGCCCTTCGTCGTACCGGAAAAGGGGTTGTCTAGAATGACCGCGTGGTCATCTTCTTCGAAATCCTGCTGGTCGCCGCGGCGCTCCTCATCACCTGGTTCGCGCTGTACACCATCTACCGCGTGGTCTCCGACGGATCGTGACGAACGACGGATCGGACGCCCAGCGGCGTAGCGGCGACGAGGCGATCGCCCGGGCCGCCGAGCGCGCTCGCGCCACCGCCGAGCTGAACCTTCCCGTCCTGGCCGGGCTGCCGGGCGCCGAGGACACCGCGAACCTGCGGCTCGGCCCCGACCTGAGCCCTGCCCTGCTCGCCGTCCTTCCCTTGGTCGGTGTGTGGCGCGGCGAGGGTGAAGCCAACGATCCCGAGACCGGCGACTATCCGTTCGGTCAGCAGATCACCGTCGCGCACAACGGCGGCGCGTATCTGGTGTGGGAGTCGCGCACGTGGCGTCTCGACGACTCGGGTGAATACGTGGGCGAGGATCGGCGCGAGAGCGGCTTCTGGCGCGTGTCCGGAACGGGCGCGCCCGACAGCGACGATCCCGAGACGCTCGAACTGCTGCTGACGCACAGCTCCGGCGTCGTCGAGCTGTACTACGGCACCGCACTCACCCAGTCCTCGTGGGAGCTCGCGACCGACGTCGTGATCCGCACCAAGTCCGGTGAGGTCGTCGGTGGCGCCAAGCGCCTCTACGGCATCGTCGACGGCGGCGACCTCGCCTACGTCGAGGAGCGCGTCACCGCCGACGGCGAACTGAAGCCCCGGATGTCCGCCCGCCTGTCACGCCACATCGGCTGACCAGGCCTCTTTCTTCCGAGACTCGAACGGTCCGGGTCTGTTCCCCTGTGAGGGAACAGACCCGGACCGTTTTTCTCAGTTCTCCTCGACGACCGTCGTGCCGGTGGCACTCTTCTTGTCGGCATGTTCACCGTCGCCTCGTACACGGAGCGCATCGGGTTCGCCGGCATGGACCCGGTGGATCCCGGCGTCCTCGGCATCCTCGGCTGCGTTCTCGCCGTCCTCGCACTCGTCCGGGATGGCCCGCGTGTGGATGACGACCTCGGGTGCGGGTAGTTCCTGAGCAGCCTCGAGTTCCTCGGCCGACCGCACCTCGGGCCACTGACGGGTGATCGGCTCCGGCCGCTCGCCCAGGTCCTCGCGGATACCGCGCACCAGGCTGTACATCATGATGAAGCCCATCACGAAGAACGGCAGACCCACCACGGTGATGACCTGTTGCAGGGCGTCGAGCCCGTCCTTACCGGTCGCGACGAGCATGGTCGCTGCGACCAGGCCCATGAGCACCGCCCAGAACAAGCGCTGATGGATGGGCGCCTTCCCCTCGTGACCGGCCGCCATCATGTCGAGCACCATCGCGGTCGAGTCCACCGAGGTGACGAAGAAGATCACCACCAGGATGATCGCGATGCCGGACACCAGGCCGGTGAGGGGGAAGTTGCCGAGGAATTCGAACAACGCACCCGGGATGTCCCCGTCGCCCACGACCCGCTCGACGAGACCACCGTTGCCCTCGAGTTCGATGTGGAACGAGCCCATCCCGAAGATGCTGAACCAGATCACCGAGAACAGCACGGGCAGACCGAGGACACCGCCGACGAACTCGCGGATGGTGCGGCCTCGCGAGATGCGCGCGATGAAGATGCCGACGAAGGGCGACCACGTGATGGTCCACGCCCAGTAGAAGACCGTCCAGGTGTTCTGCCAGCCGGAGTCGGCGAAGGTGTCGTTCCAGAACGCCAGGCGCGGCAGGGCCTCGGCGTAGATACCGGCCGACTCGATCATGCCCTTGAGCAGGAACAGGCTCGGTCCGGTGACGAGCACGAAGACCAGCAACATCACGGCCATGCCGATGTTGATGTTCGACAGGCGCTTGATGCCCTTGTCGAGACCGAGAGCGACCGAGATGCCGGCCATCACCGTCACGATCGCGATGAGGGCGATCTGGACGATCCCGGATTCCTGGATGTCGAACAGCTGCGCGAGACCGGCGTTGATCTGCAGGGTGCCCAGGCCGACCGAGGTCGCGACACCGAAGATGGTGCCGATGATCGCGACGACGTCGATGGTCTTGCCGATCGGGCCGTAGATGCGACCTCCGAGCAGGGGCGCGAAGATCGAGCTGACGCGCGGCGGCAGGTGCCGCTTGTAGATGAAGTAACCGAAGCCCAGGCCGGGCAGGGCGAAGATCGTCCAGGTGTGCAGTCCGAAGTGGTAGAGCGCGAAGCCCATGGCTTCTTCCGCGGCCTCCACGGACTGCGGCTCGACATCTTGCATGGGCGGGTTCGCGAAGTGGGAGATCGGCTCGGCGACGCCCCAGAACATGAGGATCGTGCCGATACCGGCGGCGAACAACATGGCGAACCACGCCAGGGTCGAGTGCTCGGGCCGTTCGTCGTCGCCGCCGAGCCGGACCCGGCCGTAATGGGTGAAGGCGATTCCGACGAGGAAGAGCAGGAAGGTCGTGACGCCCAGGATGTAGAACCATCCGAGGTTCGTCATGATCCAGTTGGACGCGGTACTGAAGATGGAATCGACGCCGTCGGTGAACGCGATCGTCACGACGACGAAGAGCAGCGCGATGAGCGCAGAAGAGAAGAAAACCCCCGGTGACGTGCGCAATCTTAACGAATCGTGAGCTTTTTGAAGTATCGGCACCAAACCGGTGTACCCAGAACGGACGAACTTGTACACCCGAAACGCCGATTTTGCACGAATGCGAACAGCCCCCGAGCCGCACCGCCGCACGGATCGCTCCGTGGACCGGCGGTCCCGATCGGACGGACCGGGAGCTCGGGGGCCGGGTGACTACCTGGGATTCGCCAGCCGCGCGCGGTCGGTGAATTCCGTCGTCTCGAGCAGCTAGCGGGTAGCCACCTCACGCGTCCGAATATCAATCACTTCCAGACCACCTCCTTCCTCGTGTACCAGCGAAACTACGCTTCGTTCACGAGGCGGGCAACGCATTTTTCTCGACGCGAACGACCAGGTCGGCGGCGGTATCCGCGGGCAGGCGGTGGGTGACCACCACGACGGTGCGCTCGGGGCCGACCAAGCGTGCGTCGCGGTCCAGGAGGAGTCGCTGCATCAGGTCGGCGCTCTCGTCGTCGAGATGTTCCGTGGGTTCGTCGAGCAGCAGGATCCGTGCGGGCGACAGCAGAGCCCGGGCCAGCAGGAGGCGACGGCGCTGCCCACCGGAGACCGTGCGGGCTCCGGCCCCCAGGACGGTGTGGACTCCCTGCGGGAGTCCGTCCACCCACTCCCCCAGCCCCACGGCGCCGAGGGCGGCCAGTGCCTCGTCCTCGTCCACGTCGCCCCGCGCGACACGCAGGTTCTCGAGGATCGACGTGTCGAACAGGTGGGCGTCCTCCGCGAAGAAGCCGATCTTGCGGCGCAGGGCCGCGGGATCGATGTCCGCGAGGTCGACACCGTCGAGCGTCACTGCGCCTCCGCGTGGGGCGAGCAGACCCGCGAGCGTCATGAGCACGGTGGTCTTGCCGCTGCCGCTGCCGCCCACGATCGCGACGCGACAGCCCGGCCTCAGGTCGAGGTCGACCGGTTCCGTGGACGGTCCGCCGGGCCATCCGCCTCGCAGACCCACCGCACGTAGCCGGCCGGGTCCGTCGGCCGGTTCGATGCCGTGCGGCACCGTCCTGTCGGCGCGGTCGAGCATCTCCGTGACGCGACCGGCCGCCAGGCGTGCGCGGTTGAGGGTCTGCGCGGCTGCCGGGAGGACGGCGGTGGCCTCGAACGCCGACAGCGGCAGCAGGACGAGGATGCCGAGTGTCGTCGGGCTCATGGCCGCCGGACCGGAGCCGAAGACGGCGATACCGACGAGGAGCGCACCGAGCACACTCGCGCCGACCGCGAGGGGTGCGGCCGCGTCGGCGAACGCCGCGGGGACCGCGGAACGGTCGGTGGCACGGATGGAGGCGACGTTCGCGGCGCGGGCCCGCCGGGTGAGCGTGTCGAGCCGTCCCGCGACCCGCAGTTCCGCCGCGTGGTCCAGCACCGTGACCGCGTCCTCGGTGAACCGGGTCCGTGCGGCGTTCGCATCGGCGTCCGCACGGGCCGCGGCGCGGGCGGACAGCCACGGTGCGAACAGTCCGGCAACGAGCAGCGCCGCGGCGAGGACCGCGCCGGCAGCGGGAGCGATGACGGTGAGGGTCACGACCGCCGCGAGGGAGAGCACGGCCGCGACGGCGATGGGCACGAGTGCGCGCACCACGACGTCGCCGAGAGCGTCGACGTCGGCACCGGTGCGCGCGAGCAGGTCGCCGCGTCCCACGCCCAGGGCGGCGGCCGGGTCGCCGTCCGCGAGTCGCCGGTAGAGATTCGCGCGGGCCGAGGTGGTGCCGCGCAGCGCGGTCTCGTGCGTTGCGAGTCGTTCGAAGTAGCGGAACAACCCGCGGGAGATTCCCAGCGCCCGCACCGCGACGACCGCGACGGTCAGGTCCAGGACGGGCGGCATCTCCCATGCCCGCACGATCAGCCACGCCGAGAGACCGGCGAGCAGCAGGGCACTGCCGAGGGTCGCGACACCGGCGAGGACGGCGAGCAGCACTCGGCGCGGCTCGAGCTCGAGCAGGGCCATCGCCCGGCGCAGATCCTTCACCGGGACACCTCCGTCGGTGCTGCGTGGACGGTGACGACCTCGTCCGCGATGGCGAGCAGGGTGGGGCGATGCGCCACGACCACCACGGTGCGGCCGGCCGCGGCGAGCCCGCGCAGCGTGGACAGGACGGTGGCCTCGGTGTCCTCGTCGAGGTGGGCCGTGGGTTCGTCGAGCAGCAGGACCGGGCGCGGGGAGGCGAGGGTGCGGGTGAGCGCCAGTCGCTGACGTTGGCCGAGCGACAGGCCCGTGCCGCCGGCCCCCACGACGGTCCGCCAGCCGTCCGGGAGTTCGGCGAGCACGCTGTCGAAGCCGGTGGCGGCGCAGACGTCGTCGAGTTCGGTGGCCTCCGGGTCGACACCGGTGAGTCGCAGATTGTCGGCGAGCGTGCCGGGCAGCAGCACCGGCCGCTGCGGAAGCCACGCCATCTGCGACCACCAGTTCTCGTCGCCCGCGACGGGACGTCCGTCGACGGTGACGGTCCCCTCGCTCGGCTCGGCGAGCCCGAGCAGCGCCAGCAGGGCGGTGGACTTGCCGGCCCCGTTGGCGCCGGTGAACGCGGTGATCCGGCCGGGACGGCAGATCGCGTCGAGCCGGTGCGGGGCGCAACCGTCGCGGCCGGGCACGGAGACGCCGTCGAAGACGATCTCGCAGTTCGCGACCCGGTCGGTGCCGATCGTGTCCGTGGAGGTGCGACGCGAGGAGGCGCGGCGAGAGGAGGCGGCGTCCGGCACCGAGTCGAGCACGGCGAATGCCTTGTCGGCCGCCGCCATCCCGTCCTCGGCGGCGTGGAACTTGCTGCCGACGGTGCGCAGCGGGAGGTAGGCCTCCGGCGCGAGGATCAACGCGATGATGCCGGCTTCGAGGGGCATGGATCCGTAGACGAGGCGCATACCGATGCTCACGGCGACGAGGGCGACGGACAGCGTCGCGAGGAATTCGAGGACCGTGCCGGACAGGAAGGCCACGCGCAGGGCCGACATCGTAGTCGCGCGATGCTCGTCGCCGAGTTCGCGCACGCGATCGGCGGGCCCCTTCTCACGACCGAGGGCGCGCAGTGTGGGAAGACCCGCGAGGAGGTCGAGCAGTTGTGACGACAGTGTCGTCATCGCGCGCAGGGTGCGGTCGGCCTTGCCTTTGGTGAGCAGGCCGATGAGGATCATGAAGATCGGGATGAGCGGCAGCGTGATCACGACGATGACCGCCGAGGTGAGGTCGTGCAGGGCGATCACGACGATCGTCACCGGGGTGAGGATCACGGCCAGCAGCAGCGCCGGCAGATAGCCGGTGAGATATTCCTTCAGCCCGTCGAGTCCGCGGGTGAGAACCACCGCGATCTCGTCGCGTCGCGGGTCGAGTTCGCGCGGGGGCAGATTCGCCGCGGAATCGAGGACCTCGTGTTCGAGTTCGGCGACCACGCGGGTCGCGGACCGGTGCGCGTACCGCGACTGCAGCCACGTCACCGCGACCCGCACGACGATCGCCACGGCGAGGATCGCCAGTTCGGTCGTCCAGTCGCCGACGGACCGGGCGTCGGTGGTGATGACGCCCGCGAGGACCCGTCCGATCATGAGTGCGGTGACGACGACCATCACGACATCGACCACCGAGGTGACCACGGTCAGGACGAGATATCCGCGGGCTGCGGCCGAGTAGCGCCACAACCGCGGGTCCACCGGCCCCCGCCGACGCGCGGGCGCGTCGGCGGGGGCTGCGGACTGCGTCATGCTCACTTCGAGCCGATCTTCAGACCGATCGAGTGCGGGATGTGGTCGGTCGACAGACGCTGACGGAACACCCAGTACGTCCAGCCCTGGTAGGCGAGGACGACCGGGGTCATGAACGCTGCGGCCCACGTCATGACTTTCAGTGTGTACGGGCTCGACGACGCGTTCTCGATCGTCAGCGACCAGGACGGGTCGAGGGTCGACGGCATGACGTTCGGGAACAGCGACGCGAACAGCAACACCGAGGTCGCGGCGATCGCGACGGTGGTGAACACGAACGCCCAGCCCTCACGCGCGACGATGGTCAGCGCGACCACCGCGAGCAGGGAGATCGCCGCCACGGCGACGAGCGCGATCGTCCAGCCCTTGCCGTAGGCGAGTTGGGTCCACACCACGAACGCACCGGCCACGAGGACGGCGGGCACGGCCAGCTTCCGCGACATCGCCACGGCATCCGTCCGGACCTGTCCCTCGGTCTTGAGCGCGATGAACACCGCGCCGTGCAGCGCGAAGACCAGCGCCGTCGTCGCACCGCCGAGCAGGGCGTACGGGTTCAGCAGGTCGAAGAATCCGCCGACGTACTGCTTGTCGGCGTCGATCGCCACGCCGCGCACGATGTTCGCGAACGCCACACCCCACAGCACGGCGGGCACCCACGAGCCGAAGATGATCCCCCAGTCGCAGCGGCGACGCCAGGTCGGATCGTCGACCTTGCCGCGCCACTCGATGGCGCACACCCGCACGATCAGGGCGAGCAGGATCAGCAGCAGCGGGAGATAGAAGCCGGAGAAGAGGGTCGCGTACCACTCGGGGAACGCCGCGAACAGCGCACCACCCGCGGTGATGAGCCAGACCTCGTTGCCGTCCCAGACCGGACCGATCGTGTTGAGCAGCACCCGGCGCCGGGTGTCCGCCTCGACGGTCCTACCGCGGCCGAGCACCGGGAAGTGCATGCCCACACCGAAGTCGAACCCCTCGAGGACGAAGTAGCCGGTGAACAATACTGCGATGAGAATGAACCAGATTTCCTGAAGCCCCATGTCCGCCCACTCCTAGTACGCGAAGGACAGCTGTTTCGGCTGCGTGTCGTCGGTGTCGTCGTCGGAGCCCGGCGGTTGCGCGTCGTGCTCCTGCGGGCCTTCCATCGCGTACTTGCGGATGAGCCAGAACCACACCACGCCGAGCGCTGCGTAGACGAGGGTGAAGGCGATCAGCGAGGTGAGCACCGTTCCTGCCGCATGATCGGAGACACCCTGGTCGACGGTGAGCCGGATCCTGTCCACGCCCGTGGGATTCGGATGCACCACCCAGGGCTGCCGGCCCATCTCGGTGAAGATCCAGCCCGCACTGTTGGCGAGGAAGGGCGTGGGGATCGCGACGAGCGACAGCGTCGAGAACCACCTCTGGTCGGGCACCCGGCCGCCGCGGGTGACCCACAGCCCGGCCAGGGCCAGGGCCGCGGAACCGGCGGCGAGGCCGATCATCGCGCGGAACGACCAGTAGGTGACGAACAGGTTGGGCTTGTAGTTGCCGGGGCCGAATTGCTGTTCGTACTGCGCCTGCAGGTCCTCGACGCCCTGGAGGGTCACGCCGCTGAACTCGCCCTGCGCGAGGAAGGACAGCACGTAGGGCACGTCGAGGACGTGGATCACGCCGTCGCAGTCGTTGTGCGTGCCGATCGTGAGGATCGAGAAGTTGGGGTCGGTCTCGGTGTGGCACAGCGACTCGGCCGAGGCCATCTTCATCGGTTGCTGCTCGAACATGAGCTTGGCCTGGACGTCACCGGTGACGAACAACCCGATGCCCGAGATGATCATGACCATCAGGCCGAGGCGGGTCGCGGGGCGGAACAGTCCGCGGGCGTCGTTCTCGAGGCGCTGGGCCTCCTCGGGTTCCGAGGTGCGGATCTCGGCGGCGCGTCGCATGTTGCGGACCATCCACCAGCCACCGATGCCGGCGACGAAGGTTGCGGCGGTGAGGAATCCGCCGGCGACCGCGTGGGGGAAGGCTGCGAGCGCGGTGTTGTTGGTGAGCAGTTCCCAGATGCTCGTCAGCTCGGCGCGGCCGGTCTCGGGGTTGTAGGTGGCCCCGACGGGATGCTGCATGAACGAGTTCGCCGCGATGATGAAGAAGGCGGAGGCGTTCACGCCGATCGCGACGAGCCAGATGGTCGCGAGGTGCACGAGTTTCGGCAGGCGCGTCCAGCCGAAGATCCACAGGCCGAGGAAGGTCGACTCCATGAAGAAGGCGACGAGACCTTCGAGGGCGAGGGGTGCGCCGAAGACGTCGCCGACGAAGCGGGAGTACTCGCTCCAGTTCATGCCGAATTGGAATTCCTGCACGATGCCGGTCGCGACACCGAGCGCGAAGTTGATCAGGAACATCTTCCCGAAGAACTTCGTGAGGCGGTACCAGTGATCCTTGCCGGTGACCACCCACATCGTCTGCATGATCGCGACGAGCGGCGCGAGGCCGATCGTCAACGGCACGAGGATGAAGTGATACACCGTCGTGATCCCGAACTGCCACCGGGACAGATCCAAGACGTCCATTGCCACTCCGAGTGAGGCCCGGTCGATACGGAGATCCAGAGCGGGGCCGACGCTGCGGTTCTCGTTCGCGAAGACACGCCGGTAGTACTGCTCCGGCCTTGCTACTACCGAATGTAGTAGCGATTGCGCGAAGTGGGACAGGTTCGTGTCGCCCGACACATCGGACTCACGTCACATCGGATACGGATCACCCGCGGGGGCACACCCGCCGCCACTCAGGAAGCTGTATCGACCGATTCGCTCACGAAGCGGCGTCGACCGCCTCGTCGACGAGGCCTTCGATCTCGCCCTCCTGGACCCGCGAGACCAGCGCGTGCCCGTTGAGGGTGTGCACCCGCACCGCGAGCGCCACGCTGGAGATCAGCCAGAGACCGTCGGCGACGACGAGATCCGCCGGGCGCAGCGGCTCGTACCGGACCGTGAAGTCCCGCTCCCCCGCCAGGTCGAACAGTGCCTGCTGCGTGGTGCCGGGGAGGATCCCCTGCTCCGGCGGCGGAGTGAGCAATGTCCGGCCACGCGCGACGAGCACCGTCGACCGCGGACCCTCGAGCACGTAGCCCTCGGCACTGACGAAGATCACGTCGTCGGCGCCGACCGACTCGGCGTGACGCAGTGCCGCCATGTTCGTCGCGTACGACAACGTCTTGGCACCGAGGAGCTGCCACGGCGCCTTCTGCGCCAGATCGGTCGAAAAACCCCGTTCGAGGGTCACCACGGACACGCCGTCGCGCCGTGCGATGCCGACACGCTCGGCCACCGGCGTCACGAGCAGGAAGGCCGTCGGCGTGTCGGCGCCCTCACGACCACGCGTGTAGACCAGGCGCAGCACGCCCTCCTGCTCGGCGCCCCACTGTTCGAGTGCCACGTCGACGGCGAGCCGCCAGTCGTCGCGATCGGGTTCGGGCAACTGTGCGGCGGCCGCGGACGCCGCGAGCCGGGCGAGATGCAGTTCGAGCGCACGCGCCCGGCCGCCTCGCACGAGCAACGTCTCGAACACCCCGTCGCCACGAAGAACACCGAAATCGTCGGCGTGCAGAAGGGGTGCGTCCGCATCCCTCACCTCGCCGTCCAGCGTCACCAGCACCCGCTCAGCCATGGCGCTCAGCCTAGCCACTGGCAGACCTGTCGGCCGGTTCCCCATAGACTGGTGTCGTGACCGAGTCTCCGATCGTGTCCGAAAGCGCCCTTCTCGCACTTCCCGGCGCAGTCGCCTCGCCTTCCGGCGGGCCCGATGCCGGACTTCCCTGGCATTACGGCGACCCGCTCGGCGAGCAACGTGCCGCCGCCACGTCCGCCGCCGTGGTCGACCGTTCCACCCGCTTCGTCCTCGCTGTTCCGGGCGACGAACGCCTGAGCTGGCTGCACACCATTTCCAGCCAGCACATCGCGTCGCTCCCGAACGGCACCTCCGCCGAGAACCTGAGCCTCGACGCGAACGGCCGCGTCGAACACCACTTCGTGCAGACCGACCTCGACGGCGTGACGTGGATCGACACCGAAGCCGACCGCGGACCCGACCTGCTGGCCTTCCTGAAGAAGATGGTGTTCTGGGCGAAGGCAGAACCCCGCGACGGCAACGAACTCGCGGTCCTGAGCCTCCTCGGGCCGGATGCCGGCAGCCCCGCCGTGCTCGCCGTGCTCGGGATCGACGCGCTGCCGGCCGAACACTATGCCGCCGTCGCCCTGCCCGCCGGTGGCTTCGTCCGCCGCATGCCGTGGCCCACCGAGCACTCCTTCGACCTCCTGGTGCCACGCGAGTCGCTCACCGCGATCTTCACCGCCCTGCGGGACGCCGGCGCGCGTCCGGCCGGCAGCTGGGCGTTCGAGGCCCTGCGCGTCGAAGCGGTCCGTCCCCGGATCGGTGTCGATACCGACGAGCGCACCATCCCCCACGAGGCCCGCTGGGTCGGCGGACCCGAGCAGTACGGCGCCGTCCACCTCGACAAGGGCTGCTACCGCGGTCAGGAGACCGTCGCGCGGGTCCACAACCTCGGCAAGCCCCCGCGACATCTCGTCCTTCTCCATCTCGACGGCTCGGCCGACGGACGACCCGAGACGGGCGACGACATCACCGCCGGAGGTCGCGCGGTCGGACGCATCGGCACGATCGTCGACCATCACGAACTCGGGCCGATCGCGCTTGCGCTCGTCAAGCGCACCATCACGCCCGACACGGCCCTCGTCGCAGGACCGTGCGCGGCGTCCATCGACCCCGACTCCATCCCTCCCGACGACGGCATCCAGGCAGGAAGGGCGGCGGTCGACCGATTGCGCGGCCGGTGACCGCCGAGACGGCCGGCACGCGGCCGGCGACCTCGGGGACCGTCGCAGCGGTCTGCGTCGTGCACACGCTGCACGAGACCGGACTGCGGCGTAATCCCGTCACCGCGATCGACAAGCGTCCCGTCGACGGGCCGGTGCACGTCGGCGAGCTCGGCTTGACCGGCGACCGCCAGTGCGACACCGCCAACCACGGCGGCGTCCACAAGGCCGTCTACGCCTTCTCTCAGGACGAGTCGCGCCGCTGGGGCACCGAACTCGACCGGGAACTGCCCATCGGCTGGTTCGGCGAGAATCTGCACGTCGCCGGGTTCTCCCCCACCGACGCCGTCATCGGCGAGCGGTGGCGCGTCGGCGACGGCGGTCTGCTCCTCGAGGTGACCGGCCCCCGTACCCCTTGCCGCACCTTCGCGATCCGTTCGGAGGAGGGCGACTGGGCCACCCGGTTCGTCGCTCGCGGCGATTGCGGCGCGTACCTGAAGGTGATCTCCGAGGGACCGGTGGCCGCGGGCGACCGCATCGTCGTCGAGCACGTCCCCTCCCACGCGGCCACGGTGCGCGATCTGTTCACCGGGCAGGGCCACGAGCGGGTCGCCGCGATGCTCGAGCAGCAGGCCGACATCGCTCCCAGCGTCGCCGACAAGGCCCGCCGCCTCGCCGGACGACCACAGGAGGGGCGGGCACGGAAGGGAGAGAGTCGTTGAGCGTCGAACTGGTCGAGGTGGTGCGCTCGGGCTTCCGGGAGTGCATCCACCGCGGCTCGCTGATCGTTCTGGACCCGGACGGCGAGGTCCTCGTCTCGCTGGGCGAGGTGCACACGCCGATCTATCCGCGGTCGTCGAACAAGCCGATGCAGGCGGTCGCGCTGCTGCGCGCCGGCTTCGTCCCCCGCGACTCCGCCGAACTCGCGATCGCCACGGCGTCGCACGAAGGTGAGGCCGACCACGTGGAGGCCGTCGAGCGGATCCTGTCCGGTGCCGGTTTCACCGAGAAGGACCTGCGCTGCCCGACGGATCTGCCCGGCAACGAACTCACCCGCGCCGAGGTGCTCGCCGCCGGACGCACGCCGCGGTCGATCTACATGAACTGCTCGGGCAAGCACGCGGCGATGCTCGCGGCGTGCGCGGCGAACGGCTGGGACACCGACGGCTACACCGACGCCGGCCACCCGCTGCAGCAGCTGGTGACCGAGACGATCCTCGAACTGACCGGCGACATCGAGGACACCGATCTCGGAATCGACGGCTGTGGTCTGCCGATCGTGCCCGTCCCCCTGTTCAATCTCGCCCGCGCCTACTCGCGGCTCGCGACGGCGGAGGTCGGCACGCCCGAGCGCGCCGTCGCCGACGCGGTGCGCGAGCATCCGTTCCTGATCTCCGGCACCGGCAAGGACGATCTGAAGCTCATGCGCGCGGTGGGCGGTCTGCTGTGCAAGGCGGGCGCCGACGGGATCCACGCCGGCGCGCTGCCGGACGGCACATCTTTCGCCTTCAAGATCGACGACGGGCACGAGCGGGCACGCCTCCCGCTCACCGCGGCCCTGCTCCACCGCCTCGGAGCGGGTGCCGCCGCGAACGCCGCGACCTTCGATTCCGAACGGCTGGCGGTGCTCTCGTCGGCACCGGTCTTCGGTGGTGGCGTGCGAGTCGGCACCGTCCGGGCCGTCCCGGGGGTGTTCTGAAGGGCATCTCTATCACATTTCAACAGCATTCATGCAGGTCGGGTCGTTATGAGGCGTAACGGACACCGGCCCAGCCGGGTGTGTGGAGGCGCAACCGAAGTTTCCACGCTAAAGTGGGCGTCAGGAAAATACTCAACACACCGGGGCCGCCACTTTTCCCCAGGCCGCCCCGTCAAAGCGCGAGGGGGTTGGCCATGGGCCGCGGCCGGGCTAAGGCAAAGCAGACCAAGGTTGCACGGCAACTCAAGTACAGCTCGCCGTCCACCGACTTCGAGAGCCTCCAGCGAGAGCTGTCTGGCGGAGCAACCAACTCGCAGCGGGACGAAGTCTTCGCCGAGCAACGTTCCGGTTGGGACGACGACTACGACGACGACTGGCGTCGCTGACCTGATATCACTCTCCGACGGAGGGGGAGGCCGACTTTCGGCTCCCCCTCCGTCGGTGGTGTGGTCGGCGTTCGACGCGAGGCCGGACGGCGCTCGTCACCGTCCGCAGCCTTCGAGCCTGTGACTTCCGAGTTCACAACACGGCAGTAGCCGAAAGGCCGGTTCCCCCATTCATCCTGGGGGAACCGGCCTTTCGTCGTGTTCGCGTCGGGCGACGCGCGCCCGTCAGAAGCGCGGGTGGTCTCCGAGCAGCACCGCGCGCTCGTCGGCGCCGTCCTGCGCCTTGCGGACCGTGCCGAGCGTCCAGCAGTCGATGTGCCGGGCGGTGAGCACCGCCAGAGCCCGGTCGACGTCCTCGGGGGCCACGATGGCCACCATGCCGACGCCCATGTTGAAGGTCTTCTCCATCTCGACCCGCTCGACCCGTCCGCGCTGCGCGATGAGGCCGAAGACCGGAGCCGGGCTCCAGGTGGTGCGGTCGAGCTCTGCGACGAGCCCCTTGGGCATCACGCGCGCGAGGTTCGCGGCGAGACCACCACCGGTGACGTGGCAGAAGGTACGCACCTCGGTCTCGGCGGCGAGCGCGAGGCAGTCCTTGGCGTAGATACGGGTGGGCTCGAGCAGCTCCTCGCCGAGGGTGCGACCGAACTCGTCGACGTGCGCCGTCAGGCTCATCTTGCCGATGTCGAGCAGCACCTTGCGGGCGAGCGAGTAGCCGTTCGAGTGCAGACCCGAGGCGCCCATCGCGATGACGACGTCGCCGGGGCGCACGCGGTCGGGTCCGAGCAGCTTCTGGGCCTCGACGACACCCACGCCGGTCGCGGACAGGTCGTAGTCGTCGGCGGCCATGACGCCCGGGTGCTCGGCGGTCTCGCCACCGAGCAGCGCGCAGCCGGCCTGGACGCAGCCCTCGGCGATGCCGGCGACGATCTCCGCGACCCGCTCGGGCACCACGCGGCCGACGGCGATGTAGTCCTGCAGGAAGAGCGGCTCGGCGCCGCAGACCACAAGGTCGTCGACGACCATGGCGACGAGGTCGAGACCGACCGTGTCGTGCTTGTCGAGTGCCTGCGCCACCGCGAGCTTGGTGCCGACACCGTCGGTGGACGCCGCGAGCAGCGGCTCCTTGTATCCGTCCTTGAGCGCGAACAGACCGGCGAACCCACCCAGGCCGCCCATGACCTCCGGGCGGGTGGCCCTCTTCGCGTGCGGGGCGAACAGTTCGACGGCTCGGTCACCGGCCTCGATGTCCACGCCCGCCGCGGCGTAGGAAGCTCCGGGGGTTGCGTCCTCGGTCATGAGTTGTCGGCTCCAGCCTCGAGTTGTGTCTTGTCGTGAAATATCTGGCTACATGCGGGCAGGCACACCTGCGTCCGGGCATGCGAAACGCACGCCGAACCGTGCCGACCGCGGCACTTACGGTACCCGACCAGCTTCTACGGCCGACTGAGAACGTCCGCGTTGTCGTTGTCCAACACGGTCGGGGTGGCCGAATCGGTGTCGACGACGCCGGCGAGGACGTCCTTGCCCGCCTGGTGTTCGCTGGGGAGGGCGATCGGGTAGTGGCCGTCGAAACATGCAGCGCACAAACGGGATGCGGGCTGCTCGGTGGCGCCGATCATGCCGTCGATCGAGATGTAGCCGAGCGAGTCGGCACCGATCGACCTGCGCACCATCTCGACCATCTCGTCGTAGTCGTGCCCCTCCTCGACGGTGTCGCGGGTACCTGCACCATTGGCGATCAGCTCGGCCGGCGACGCGAAGTCGATGCCGTAGAAGCAGGGCCACTTGACCGGCGGCGAGGCGATGCGCACGTGGATCTCGAGAGCACCGGCCTCGCGCAGCATGCGGATCAGGGCGCGCTGGGTGTTGCCACGCACGATCGAGTCGTCGACGACGACGAGGCGCTTACCGCGGATCACCTCGCGCAACGGGTTGAGCTTGAGCCGGATACCGAGCTGGCGGATGGTCTGGCTGGGCTGGATGAAGGTGCGGCCGACGTAGGCGTTCTTCATCAGGCCCTGGCCGTACGGGATCCCCGAGCCCTGCGCGTAACCGACGGCGGCCGGGGTGCCCGACTCGGGTACCGGGATGACCAGATCGCCGTCGATCGGGTGTTCCTTCGCGAGCCGGCGGCCGATCTCCACGCGGGTCGCGTGGACGGAGCGACCGGCGATGGTCGAGTCGGGGCGCGCGAGGTAGACGTACTCGAAGACGCAGCCCTTGGGTTCGGGGTTCGCGAAGCGCGACGAGCGCACACCGTCCGCGTCGATCGCGAGCAGTTCGCCGGGCTCGATGTCGCGAACGAAGGAGGCACCGACGATGTCGAGGGCGGCGGTCTCGCTGGCGACGACCCAGCCGCGGTCGAGGCGTCCGAGGCACAGCGGGCGGATACCCCAGGGGTCGCGGGCCGCGTAGAGGGTGTGCTCGTCCATGAAGGTCAGGCAGAACGCGCCGCGCAGCTGCGGGAGCAGCTTCATCGCGGCCTCTTCGATCGTGCTGTCCTTCGCGCCGTGAGCGAGCAACGCACCGACGGTGTCGGAGTCGGAGTTCGCCGCACCGGGCCGTGTGGGATCGAGCACGCCGAGACGACGTCCGCGTTCGGCGAGTTCGGCGGTGTTGACGAGGTTGCCGTTGTGGCCGAGCGCGACGCCCGAGCCGGCGGCGGTGGTGCGGAAGATCGGCTGCGCGTTCTCCCAGGTCGTCGACCCGGTTGTGGAATAACGGCAGTGGCCGATGGCGATGTGGCCGGTCATCGCGGCGAGCGTCTGCTCGTCGAAGACCTGGCTGACGAGACCGAGATCCTTGAACACGAGCACCTGCGAACCGTCGGCCACGGCGATGCCCGCAGCTTCCTGCCCTCGGTGCTGCAGCGCATAAAGACCGTAGTAAGTGAGCTTCGACACGTCCTCGCCGGGAGCCCACACTCCGAACACTCCGCACTCTTCGCGGGGTTCGTTCTCGGGTTCGGTGGAGGCGAGAAGATTACGTGTGTGGACCGACAGATCGGCACTGGTCACGGACGTGCTCCCTGAGGCTGGACAAGCGGGGCTCCCCCCATTCTACGGGCAGCGCGGGGTGCTTCTTCCCGGACGCCCGGCGTGAACCCCGGCAAACGTCAGAGTCGGGCGATCGGGAGCAGCCGTCCGATCTCCGCTGCGCGCCCACCCGACGCCTCCACCGCACCCGAGTCCACGGCCCCGGCGAAATCGATGCTGCCGACCACCAGACGCAGCCACGTCCGCGGATCGGTCTCGACGACGTTCGGTGGTGTCCCCCGCGTGTGACGCGGGCCTTCGATGCACTGGACGGCCACGAAAGGCGGCACCCTAACCTCCACACTCGACCCAGGGGCTATCTGCTCGAGGCTGCGGGCACTGAGCCGCACAGCGGCGGCGAGATCGGAGCGCGGCGGTTTCTCGTCGCTCTCCCCCCTCATCCACGGACCCACCCGTTCGAGAGCTGCGCGCAGTTCGGCGGGATCGACGGGTCTCCGGGGTGCCATGGCAGCACACCCTAGCGACGCGCGTCGCGCTCGGAAGTACGCAGCCTCGTCGCGATGCCCACGGCGACGGCCCCGCCGGCGTTGATCGCCAGGTGCAGGAGCATCGGCGCGACGACGCTGCCGGTCCGTCGTCGCAGTTCGTCGAACACCACCCCGCTCAGGGCGGTGAGCGCGACGGTTCCGGGCACCGAGTCCCCGGCGTGCCGGGCGGGGGCGACGTGCCAGAGCCCGAAGGCTACCGAGGTCAGCACCCGGTGCCACCTCCGTGACTCGCGGCGGGTCAGTGCGTACAGAACCGATCGGAACAGCAGCTCCTCGGCCAGGACCGTCCCGAAGGGGATGTGCACGAAGACCCACTCGGTGTGGTCGGCGCGTCGCGCTCCGGCGGCCATCCGCCGTCGTACGGGTGGGACGGCGAGCATCACCGTGTAGGCCGCGACGGGCAGGACCACCGACGCGGTCCCCCACCGCAGGCCCTTCCCTGCCCCGCGCCAGCCGAGCTCGGTTGCGGAGACCCCGGCCGCGCGGGTCGCCGCGGCGAGCGCGACTCCGAATCCGGCGTTCGCTGCGGCCCGGCCGCGCGGACCGAGATCCATCGCCGGGAGGACGAGGTTGTTCCACGCGACCAGCGCGGCGGCACATCCCGCAGCGGTGCAGCTCACGGCGGTGCCGGTCACTGCAGCGACTCGCGATGTCATTTCTCGGGCCCGTCGTCCTCCGCGAACGCCTCGAGGGCGATGCGCACCCGCTCGGTGTCGTTCTCGGTCCAGCCCTCGGGCTGGGTGATCTCGATCCATCCCTCGAGCACCGCCGACCCGTAGTTGTGGCCGTGTCCGTCGGGGACGCCGGCAGCGTTGGTGAGGTCTGCGGAGACCTGCCAGAAGGTGACGAAGGGGAACCACCGCATCTGCGGCAGCCGGTCGCGTCCGGGCGGCTCCGACAGCCAGTCGGGGCGGGAGAACAACAGGTCCGGCGACCACCAGACGACGGGATCCGAGGCGTGCTGGATGTAGAGCACGCGCGGCGACAGCCACGGTGTGTCGGGCTCGTGGATCGCCTCCCGGCTGTCTGCGAAGCGCACGACGAGACCGTCCGCGTACACCGGTTGCACCTCGGTCGTGCCGGGATCGCGGCGCTCGACGAGCTGCCGCCACAGACGGTTGGAGTTGGGCGGGCCCACCCACAACACCCCGTCCATCTGGGCGCGGATCTCGGCAAGGCTGTCGAAGGCACCCTCCCCCGACTGCGTGCCGAGGCTCTCGCCGTAGAGGAACAGATCGGGGCGGTCGTCCTCGGGCAGCTGCGACCAGCGTTCGTGTACCCGCTCGATCAGCATCTTGCCTGCGGCCGCAGCCTTCTCACGGTCGGCGAGGAAGGAGATCCAGCTCGGGAGGTAGGAGTACTGCCAGGCCACCATCGCCAGGTCGCCGTTGTGCACGAGCTCCATCGCGCGGGCCGCGGTGGGATTGACCCAGCCGGTGCCGGTGGTGGGGATCAGGACGAGCGTCGAGCGGTCGAAGGCACCGGTCCGCTCGAGTTCCGCGAGGACGAGGTCGATGCGTTCTTCCGGGGTGGGTGCGGTGTCGAGACCGACGTACACGCGGATCGGTTCCGGTGCGGGACTGCCGTTGACGGCGGTCAGTTCCTCGGCGTCGAGTCCTCGCGAGACGAAGTTGCGACCCTCGAATCCGAGCGTCTCCCAGGCCGCGAGGGACTCGGGACTGCCGGACTTTGCGGGGTCGACCGGTTGGATCGCCCCGGGACGAGTGGTGTCGTCCTCCAGGCCGAACGCCTGATTGACGATCGCGTAGGAGCCTCGGACGAGCACGCCGTCGATGAGCATGAAGGTCGCCAGCACGACGACGAGAACGCCGAGCGTGCGGGCGAGACCGAGCGGCATCCGGGTGCGGCGCATGAGCAGCATCGACACCCAGCGGACGATGTCGCGCAAGCCGCGCCACAGAGCGATGAGGGCGGCAGCGACCGCGACGCTCAGCACGATGGTGCGCAGATATCCCGAGGTCGTGGTGCCCTCGACACCCATCAGGGCGGCGAGCTGGCGTTGCTCGCCGGCGGAGAGCACGAGCGCGACGAGCGACGCGAGAACGGCCGCGACCGGAACCGCGACCTTGATGGCACGCAGCACAGGCAACGGCGGCGGCCACCATCGCCACGCGGGGAGCAGGAAGCGGGCCACGGGCCAGCCGACGACGCATCCGACGCCGTACCCGATCGTGGCGTTGATGCCGCCGATCAGGCCCTGGAAGAGCCAGTCGCGCGGAAGCAGCGACGGCGTCAGCGACCAGCAGAAGAACAGCGCGGCGAAGGCGACGCCCGTGAAGTCCAGGCCGAGCCACCCCCACACCCGCGCGGTGAGGGGGTGGCGCTCACCGAAGTCGGTGACCGCGGCGATGATCCGGCCCTGCCGGGCCTCGAACGCCGCCAGTCGATCGACCTGGGTGGCCGGCACGGTTACCCGAACAGGGCAGGCAGGGTCCCTTCCCACACCTCGCGCAGCTCGGTCATGGGGATCGAGAACAGGCCCTGGATCTCGACGGAGTCGGATCCCTCGTCGACGACGCCGATGCGCACCCACGGCATGTTGCGTGCGGTGCACATGCCCGTGAAGCGCGATTCCTCGGTGCGCGGCACGGCCACGAGCACGCGGCCGGCCGATTCGGAGAACAACGTCACGAACGGATCGGCGCCCTCGGGGAGCAGCACGCGGCAGCCGGTCTCGCCTGCGAGTGCGGCCTCGACGACGGCCTGCGCGAGACCACCCTCGGACAGGTCGTGTGCGGCGGAGATCAGGCCGTCGCGCGAACCGGCGGTGAGGATCTCCGACAGCAGCCGCTCACGGTCGAGATCGACCTTCGGCGGGACACCACCGAGGTGGTCGTGTTCGACCTGCGCCCAGATGGAGCCGTCGAACTCGTCGCGGGTCTCGCCGAGCAGGATCAGCGTCTCGCCCGGCTCGAGGCCGACGCCGGTGGGGATGCGACGGTGCACATCGTCGATCACACCGAGCACCGCGACGACCGGGGTCGGCAGGATCGCGGTGGCGCCGGTCTGGTTGTAGAAGCTGACGTTGCCACCGGTGACGGGGATGCCGAGCTTCGCGCAGCCGTCCGCGAGGCCGCGCACGGCCTGCTGGAACTGCCACATCACGCCGGGGTCCTCGGGCGAACCGAAGTTCAGGCAGTTCGAGACGGCCTTCGGCGTCGAACCGGTGACGGCGACGTTGCGGTAGGCCTCGGCGAGGGCGAGCTGGGCGCCCGTGTACGGATCGAGCTGCGTGTAGCGGCCCGAAGCGTCGGTCGCGAGCGCGATGCCGCGGCCGGTCTCCTCGTCGATACGGACCACACCGGCGTCGGCGTTCTCGGCGAGCACCGTGTTGCCGCGCACGTAGCGGTCGTACTGCTCGGTGATCCACTTGCGGCTGCACAGCGCCGGCGACGCGAGCATCTTCAGCAGCGTCTCGCGCAGCTCGTCGGCGGTCTCCGGACGCTTCAGGCCGGCGGTGGTGTTCGCGATCAGCTCGTCCTGCGAGGCCGGGCGCTCGACGGGGCGCTCGTAGACCGGGCCCTCGTGCGCGACCGTGCGCGGCGGCACGTCGACGACGGTCTCGCCGTGCCAATCGATGACGAGGCGGTCGCCGTCGGTGACCTCACCGATGACGGTGGCCAGGACGTCCCACTTCTTGCAGACGTCCATGAAGGCGTCGACGTTGTCGGGCGTGACGACCGCGCACATGCGTTCCTGCGACTCCGAGGACAGCACCTCGGCCGGGGTCATGCCCTTCGCGCGCGTCGGGACACGCTCGAGGTTGATGTGCATGCCACCGTCGCCGGCGGCGGCGAGCTCGGAGGTCGCGCAGGACAGACCGGCACCGCCGAGGTCCTGGATGCCGACGACGAGCTTCTCGCGGTAGAGGTCGAGGCAGCACTCGATGAGCACCTTCTCGGTGAAGGGGTCGCCCACCTGCACGCTCGGGAGCTTCTTGGGGCGGCCGCCGGCGCTGTCGTCGAAGGTCTCGGAGGCGAGGACGGACACGCCGCCGATGCCGTCGAGGCCGGTGCGGGCACCGAACAGGATGACCTTGTTGCCCGTGCCGGAAGCGTGGGCGAGGTGCAGGTCCTCCACGCGCATCGCACCCGCGCACAGCGCGTTCACGAGCGGGTTGCCTTGGTAGGAGGCGTCGAAGACGGTCTCGCCACCGACGTTGGGCAGGCCCAGGGAGTTGCCGTAGCCGCCGACACCGCGCACGACACCGTCGACGACGCGACGGGTGTCGGGGTGATCGGCGGCGCCGAAGCGGAGCTGGTCCATCACGGCGATCGGGCGGGCGCCCATGGCCATGATGTCGCGGACGATGCCGCCCACGCCGGTCGCGGCGCCCTGGTACGGCTCGATGTAGGACGGGTGGTTGTGCGACTCGACCTTGAAGGTGACGGCCCAGCCGTCGCCGATGTCGACGACGCCGGCGTTCTCACCGATGCCCGCGAGCATCGACTCACGCATCTCGTCGGTGGTGGTCTCGCCGAAATAGCGCAGGTGCACCTTCGACGACTTGTACGAGCAGTGTTCGGACCACATCACCGAGTACATGGCGAGTTCGGCGTCGGTGGGGCGACGGCCCAGGATCTCCTTGATCCGGGTGTACTCGTCTTCCTTCAGACCCAGCTCCCGATAGGGCTGAGCGGCGTCGGGGGTTTCGGCGGCGTGGGAGACGGTATCCACGTGCGGTGACACTGGGCGTCGGGTCCCTTCACTCTGGGATCGAAAACGGCAGGCCGGGCGGGAACTGCCGCGGATCAGTCTATCGTTGTGCAGGCGCGACGGGGTTCACCGGTGCGGGCACGAGCCCCGACGGTGTGACGGCCACCTCGGTGCCCAGCGCATCGAGGGTGACGGTGCCCGAGTGCTCCCCGTCGAATCGGTACCACCCGTCGACGAGCGTGAAGGTCGCGATCACCGGCGGTCCGCCGAGATCGACGATCCAGTACTGCGGGACGCCGGCCTCCGCGTATTCGGAGAACTTCGTGACGCGGTCGGTGCGGGCCGTGCCGTCGACGGTGACCTCCACGACCAGCTTCACCTCGGAGATCGGCGCCCGATCGGGATCGGCGTCGACGAGGGAGCGTCCCACGACGATCACGTCGGGGCACCGCACCGTCAGCGGCTTCTCCGCGACCAGCACCTCGACGCCTCCGAGCGCGCACCATTCGTCGGGCAGCTTCTCGTCGAGGAGCAACGCCAGGGTCACCGCGGCATGATCGTGCGCCGCCCCCGGCGCAGGCGCGGCGAGGAGCACGCCCTCGCACACCTCCACATGGTGCCCGTCGGATTCGGGCAGGGCCGCCCACTCGTCGAGGGACAGCAGATGATCGGGGTAGGACGGGACGTCCACTGCATTCCCCCGTTCTCTCCGACCGGACACGACCGTCTTCAGTGTGTCACCGGCGGGTGCTTCGGGGCGGGCGAACGCGGTCACGATGCCGGGGTCAGGAAAGCGGTCAGCGCCTGCGCATAGCTGGCCACGTCGTCCGCGCCCATGAACTCGCGCGCCGAGTGCATGGCGAGCTGCGGGGCGCCGACGTCGACGGTCGTGATGCCGGTCCTCGACGCGGTGATCGGGCCGATCGTCGAGCCGCACGGCAGGTCGGCGCGGTGCACGTACCGCTGCAGCGGGACCCCCGCCTGCTCGCAGGCCAGCGCGAAGGCTCCGGCGCCGGTCGCGTCGCTCGCGTAGCGCAGGTTCTGGTTCACCTTCAGGACCGGTCCGCCGTTGACCGCGATGCGGTGGGCGGGTTCGTGCCGCTCGGGGTAGTTGGGGTGCGTGGCGTGCGCCATGTCGCCGGACGCGACGATCGAGCCGGCGCGGGCGCGGAGGAACTCCTCCCGGCCGCCACCCCGGAGCAGGACGATCCGTTCGAGGACGGTGTCGAGCAGTTCCGAGAAGGCGCCGCGGTCGGACATGCTGCCGACCTCCTCGTGGTCGAACAGGGCGAGGAGCGGCATCGGGCCACCGTGCGCTGCGACGTGTGCCACGGCGGCGAGAAGGGCGTGCAGTCCGGCGTAGCAGGTGCCCTGGTTGTCGAGACGCGGTGCGCTGACCAGGTCGCGGCCCGGCCCGACGACCGCGCTCGGTGCGAGGTCGTGGGTCATCAGTTCCCAGCCGAGCACCGCGCCCGGGTCGATTCCGTGCTGCTCGGCGACCCACGCGATGAACGAGCGCGGTTCGGTGCCGACTCCCCAGACGCCGTTGACGTGGCGCTGCGGGTCGAGCTGGACGCCCTTGCGGTCCTCGGACAGGTGGATGGCGAGCTGCGGGACACGCAGGACCGGCGCGTCGACTCGGACGAGGACGTCCTCGGTCGTCTCCGCCGCGCGCACGGTGAAGCGGCCGGAGATGCCGAGGTCGCGGTCGAGCCACGAGTTGAGCCACGCACCGCCGTACGGTTCGAGTCCCACCATCCGCCAGCCCGCCGATGTGAGGTCGGGATGCTGCTTGACGCGCAGGTTGGGGCTGTCGGTGTGCCCGCCGACGATGCGGAAGGGTGCGGCCGGATCGTCGGCGACACCCTCGGTGCTCCATGCGATCAGCGACCCGCCGCGTATCAGGAAGAAGCGTCCCGGTTCGGCGGGCCAGGCCTGCTGCTCGTGCAGTTCGACGAAGCCCGCCTCGGTCAGCGCCGCGGCGACGGTGGCGCAGACGTGGAACGGCGACGGCGACAGGTCGACGAAATTACAGAGACCCCGAGCATCGGCACGCGTGGAAGACATGACTGCATCTTCGCATCACGGACAGCGGGAGCGCCGACCGAAAGCGCCGGCCCGCTCTCCTCGTACCGAGTGTCAGTGCCCCTCGGCGACGCAGAACAGGTTGCCCTCGGGGTCGGCGAGCGTCACCCAGCGGAAGTCGTCGCCCATGTCCTCACGGTGGACCTCCTTCGCGCCGGCCTGCACGAAGCGCTCGACCTCGGCGTCGAGGTCGGGGGCGGCGAGATCGAGGTGCACGCGGTTCTTCCCGGGTGTCGGATCGGACACCTTCTGGAAGCCCAGCCTGATGCCCTGTGGCAGGGCGACGATGAAGAACCAGCCGTCGTTCTCCTGCTCGATGCGGCCGCCCGTACGCTCGGCCCACCATCTCGCGATCGGAGCCGGATCGGTCGTGTCGAAGGTGATCATCGCAATGGTCGCTGTCATGGCGCGACGGTACCGCCGGGGACCGACACGCAACGCCCGTCGACGGACAGGTCCGATTTGGGTAGTCCTACTCAGGACAGGACGATTCGGCTCCGGCAGACTGATCCGCGATGTCGCGCATGGGGGATGACGACGACATCGCGCCCGGGACTTGATCGGGGGGTCGAGCTCCGGGTTGTAGGGACGAGGGATTCCGCAGCCGATCGGGACGGTGGCGGGGTCCCTCGTTCCGTCTCTCCTGTTCCGGAACTTCGGTTCGAAGGATTCCTCGAGCCCGCCGGAACGAGCGACGCCCCCACGACCCGGGAGGGTCGATGGGGGCTTCGCCGGAAAATTCCGGTCAGGCGGTCACGCGTTGACGACCGCGTCCAGCACGCTGTAGAACATGCCGAGTCCGTCATCGCTGGGGCCGGTGAGCGCCTCGGTGGCGTGCTCGGGGTGCGGCATGAGACCGACGACCCGGCCGTTCGCCGACGAGATGCCGGCGATGCCGCGCTGCGAACCGTTCGGGTTGTCGCCCGCGAAGCGGAACACCACGCGACCTTCACCCTCGAGCTCGTCGAGCACCTTCTCCGATGCCTGGTAGCGGCCCTCACCCGACTTGAGCGGGATGAGGATCTCGGCGCCGGCCTCGTAGCGCGAGGTCCACGCGGTGGTGTTCGACTCGACCTTCAGCCACTCGTCGCGGCAGACGAAGTGCAGACCGGCGTTGCGGGTGAGCGCGCCGGGCAGCAGACCCGCCTCGCACAGCACCTGGAAGCCGTTGCAGATGCCGAGGACGGGCATGCCCTTCTGCGCGGCCTCGACGACCTTGCCCATCACCGGTGCGAACCGTGCGATGGCACCGCAGCGCAGGTAGTCGCCGTAGGAGAAGCCGCCGGGCACGATCACCGCGTCGACCCCCTTGAGATCGGCGTCCCCGTGCCACAGGCTCACGGCCTCACCACCGGCGAGCTTCACCGCGCGGGAGGCGTCGACGTCGTCGAGCGTGCCCGGGAAGGTGATGACTCCGATGCGTGCGCTCATGCGTCACCGTCGATCCGCCGGATGGCCCAGTCCTCGATCACCGTGTTGGCGAGCAACGACTCGGCGATCTTCTCGAGCTCCTCGTCGCCGACGCTGCCGTCGACCTCGAGCTCGAAACGCTTACCCTGACGGACGTCGGTCACGCCCGCGAAGCCCAGCCGCGACAGCGCCCCGGTGATGGCCTGACCCTGGGGGTCGAGAATCTCGGCTTTGGGCATGACTTCGACGACGACACGCGCCACGTGCTGCTCCTCGGTAGTAGTGCTGGCGCCCGGGGACGGACACCGGACATCCAGCAGTTTACCGGCCGTGGCCACCGGGAAGGGCATCGGCCGAGGTCCCGCTCGTGCGAGACCCGTCACCCCCGTTCAACGCCGCTCGGCAGCAACGAGTTCGCGCACGCGGGGCGCGACCTCACCGGCGAAACGTTCGAGGTCGGACCGCGACCCGTCCGCGGTCTCCGCGAAGGTGCCGGAGATGTTGTAGAGCCGGCGGATCGCGGCGGGATCACGCCCGGCACGGTGCGCACCCTCGTCGACGCGGGCGCTCATCTCCCCCAGCTTCTCGGGCCCGGCGGCGAACGAACTCGGCAGCCATCCGCCGGCGAAGCGGCCGGTGACGTCGAGCATCCGCTTGCCGTAGGCGCCGAGCCAGATGCCGAGAGCGTGCGCGGGGAACGGGCCCCGCTTCGCGCCGGTCAGCCGGTAGTACGTGCCGTCGATCCCGGCCGCGCCCTTCTCGTCCGACCACAGAGCACGGATCACCTCGATCGCCTCGATCAGTGCGTCGACCGCTTCGCCGGGGCTGCGATGCGGTCCAGGCGCTCTCCGACACCACGGCGAGGTCGACGACGCCCGCCGGATCGGCAGCGGACGGCGTGACGAAGCTGCCGAAGCGGAGTTCCTGTCCGTAGTCGGTCATCGGGCTCCTCCCGACGGCATACTCGACGACATGCAACTGACCCATTTCGGCCATTCCTGCATCCTCGTCGAACACCTCGGCGCGAAGCTCCTTTTCGACCCCGGAAATTTCTCCCACGGGTTCGAGGGCATCACCGGACTCGACGCGATCCTCGTGACCCACCAGCATCCCGACCACGCCGATACCACCCGGTTGCCCGCGCTCCTCGAGGCCAACCCCGGAGCGCAGTTGTTCTCCGACCCGCAGTCGGCGAACCTGCTCGACGACGACTGGACCGCGGTGCGTCCCGGCGACGCCTTCTCGGTGGGTTCGCTGACCGTACGCGGCACCGGCGGACGGCACGCGGTGATCCACCCCGACATGCCCGTCATCGACAACACGGCCTTCCTCGTGGGCGACGACGAGAATCCGTCGCGGCTGCTGCACCCCGGCGACTCGCTGTACATCCCGCACGAGCGCGTCGACGTGCTGGCCCTGCCGTCGACCGCGCCGTGGCTCAAGATCTGGGAGGCGATCGACTACCTGCGCGCGGTGAACCCGCGGGTCGCCGTGCCGATCCACCAGGGCATCGTCAACGACAACGGTCGCGGCATCTTCTACGGCCGGTACAGCGAGATGGCGCCGGAGGGCACCGAATTCCGCGTGCTGCCGCACGAAGACGGCGTCGAGGTCTGACGCTGCGGAGCGCGAAACGGTCGTCGGCGCGGGATGTTTCGCGCTCCTACGACCGTTTCGCGCTCTGCTGTCCCAGTCGACGCCGACGGGAGGTTCAGCGGGCGGCGGCGCGACCCGCCGCCCGGCCCGAGAAGATGCATCCGCCGAGGAAGGTGCCCTCGAGCGACCGGTAGCCGTGGACGCCGCCACCACCGAAGCCGGCGACCTCACCGGCGGCGAAGAGGCCGTCGAAGACCGACCCGTCCGACCGCAGCACGCGCGACGACAGGTCGGTCTCGAGCCCGCCGAGCGTCTTGCGGGTGAGCAGGTGCAGCTTGACCGCGATGAGCGGTCCGGCCTTGGGGTCGAGGATCCGGTGCGGCGCCGCGATGCGGACGACGCGGTCGGGTGCGTAGGCCCGCGCCGAGCGCACCGCCGCGACCTGCAGGTCTTTGGTGTACTTGTTGTCCATCTCGCGGTCGCGGGCCTCGACCACCGAACGCACCTGCTCGTAGTCGAGCGGCGCCTCGGGGGTGAGTTCGTTCATGCCCGCCACGAGATCGGCGAGCGTGTCGCGGACGACGAAGTCGACACCGCGCTCCTTGAAGGCCTCGACCGGTCCGGGAGCACCCGACCTGACCCGCTGCAGCAGCAGGCGGAGGCTGCGCCCGGTGAGGTCGGGATTCTGCTCGGAGCCGGAGAGCCCGAATTCCTTCTCGATGATCTTCTGGTCGAGCACGAACCAAGTGTGGTCGTAGCCGGTGCTCACGATGTACTCGAGGGTGCCGAGCGTGTCGAAGCCGGGGAACAACGGCACCGGCAACCGCTTGCCGGTGGCGTCGAGCCACAGCGAGGACGGGCCGGGCAGGATGCGGATGCCGTGATCGGGCCACACCGGGTCGTAGTTGGTGATGCCCTCGGTGTAGTGCCACATGCGGTCGCGGTTGACGATGTTCCCGCCGGCCTTCTCGGTGATCTCGAGCATCCGGCCGTCGACGTGCGCGGGCACACCGCTGAGCATGTGCTTCGGCGGCTCCCCCATCCGCTTCGGCCAGTTCTTCTTCACGAGGTCGTAGTTGCCGCCGATACCGCCGGAGGTGACGATGACGGCTCCGGCGGAGAACTCGAACTCCCCGACGACGGTGCGGGAGGACGCCACGCCGCGCGCCGCGTCGGCGGGCTCGAGGATCGCTCCGCGCACACCGGTGGCGGCGCCGTCGGTGACGACGAGTTCGTCGACCCGGTGGCGGTGCTTCAGCGTGACGAGACCGCGTTCGACGCCTTCGCGGAGCTTGCGCTCGAAGATCTCGACGAGGCCCGGACCGGTACCCCAGGTGATGTGGAATCGCGGGACCGAGTTGCCGTGCCCTGCAGCGTCGTATCCGCCGCGTTCGGCCCAGTTGACCATCGGGAAGATCTTCAGCCCGCGCTGCTTGAGCCAGGCGTGCTTCTCCCCCGCGGCGAACTCGACATAGGCCTGGGCCCAGCGCCGCGGCCAGCGGTCCTCGATCTCGCGGTCGAAGCCGGCGGTCCCCATCCAGTCCTGCAAGGCGAGTTCGTAGGAATCCTTGATCCCGAGTCGTCGCTGTTCGGGACTGTCGACGAAGAACAACCCACCGAACGACCAGAAGGCCTGCCCACCAATGTTGTTCGAGTTCTCCTGATCGACCAGCAGAACGTTGCGACCGGCGTCGATCAGTTCACCGACCGCCACGAGCCCCGCGAGTCCCGCCCCCACCACGATCACGTCAGCATCCATGGCCGCCAACATTACCGAGCGGATGCGGCGACCGGGAGCACCGGCGGGCCAGGCGGGATCACGCCACGCGGCTGTTCGACGGACGCGGCCGCCAGGCGTGGACGGTCGGTTCGGCACCGTGGTGCAGCGCGAGGTCGACGGCGTCGAGGATCGCCTGCCGGGGTCCGGACTCGGCGAGCCGGGGAGCGGCGATCGCCAGACGCAGCAGCTCCCCGCGCCGCGCCGTCCGCGACGCGCCCATCACCATCGCGCGGCAGCGCCACACGTCCGACCCCGCACCGTCACCGAGCGCGTACAGCCGCGTCTTCGTCACGGTGCCCGCCACCAGATCGTGGATCCCCGCGTTGTCCGCCATCATCCGGAAACCGACCTGCGGAAGTGCTGTCACTGCGCCCGGCGACGCGCGCCATCGCGGTGGTGCGAACAGCCGGGTGCGCAGTCCGGTCTCCTCGAGCACACGGTCGGCGGCGAGCAGGCGCAACCGTGCTTCGTGCTCGGGCAGCGTCGCGAACTCGGCGCGACGTCGCTTCGTCGCCGCCTGGTCGTAACCGTGCAGCACGATCGCGTCGCCGCCCTCGCGTCGCTCGAGCAGCCACTCCTGCGTCGCCGGATCCCGCACGAGGCGGTAGTGGTCTTTCAGGCGGGGTGCGACGAACAGCGACAACGGCACCCCACGCGCGTCCGTCTCACGGGCGAAGGCGTCCACGAGGTCGCGCGTGACGTCCCGGATCCCCGACACCGACACGATCATCCGTCCGCTCATGCCCCCGAGCCTGCTGCACTCGGGTGAACGGCGTCCTGCCCGACCGGGAAGTCCGGATGAAGACTCGGGCCGGCGATCCGCATCCCGTTCATCGGGACAGTGTCGACGGCCACACGGAGCCGGGCATACCGTCCGGGCGTGGCAGTCCCGAACCAGACCTATACGCGCCTTCTCTCCCCCGGCACCATCGGGCCGATCACCCTGGACAACCGCGTGGTGATGCCCGCCATGGACATGAACCTCTGCGAGGACGGGGAGATCGAGCAGGGCGACATCGATCATTTCGTCGCCCGCGCGGCCGGAGGCACCGGGCTGATCGTCACCGGATGCTGCGCGGTCGCCTATCCGGCGGGATGCACCAGCACGAAGGAACCCGGCCTGTCCGAGGACCGGTTCATCCCCGGCCTCCGCGCACTGACCGACGCCGTCCACGAGGCCGGCAGCAAACTGTGCGTGCAGATGGTGCACCACGGCAAGGTCGCCCGTATCGACACCCTGCAGGGCCGGACGCAGCTCGTGCCGAGCATCCCGAAGCCGCCGAGCGACATGAGCGCCATGGCCGACTGCACGCCCGCGGAACTGCAGCGCATGGCATCGATCCAGGGTGGCGCGCAGGCCACCTACAACGAGGCCTCCGAGAGCGACATCGAATGGTTGATCCGGATGTTCGCCGAGGCCGCGGGCCGGGTCGCCGCCGCCGGAGCGGACGCCGTCGAGATCCACGCCGCCCACAACTACGTGCTCGGCGCCTTCCTCAGCCGCTACACGAACCAGCGCACCGACGGATACGGCGGGTCGCTGGAGAACCGGGCCCGGCTGACCTGCGAGGTGATCCGCGCGGTCAAGGCCGAGGTCGGCGACCGCCTCGCCGTCATCGTGCGGCTGGCAGGGCAGGAATACGGTGAGACGGACGGCCTGACCGTCGAGGAATCCGCTGCTGCCGCAGTGCTGTTCGAGCAGGCCGGTGCAGATGCCCTCCACGTCACTGGCACCGCGCTGAACGCGTTCGCGAATTTCACCGACGGCCCGTTGCCGGACAAGGTCGGCTACTACACCCACAACGCGGCGGTCATCAAGCGTGCGGTGTCGATCCCCGTCATCACCGTCGGCCGCATGCTGCCGGAGGTCGGCGAGCGAATGATCGCCGAGGGCGTCACCGACTTCGTCGCGATGGGACGTCAGTTGCTGGCCGATCCCGCGCTCGTCGCCAAGCTCAAGCAGGGCCGCAGCGAGCAGATCCGCCCGTGCATCAACTGCTATGTGTGTGTGCAGGAGAACTTCTGGGATGCCACGCCCATCTGTGCGGTCAATCCGGCGCTGGGCAACGAGACACTCGTGCCGTTCGTCCGCACTGCGGCGCCGAAGCACGTCGTCGTGGTGGGTGCCGGGCCGGGCGGCCTCGAGACTGCGCGGGTCGCCACCGAGCGCGGGCACCGCGTCACCGTCCTGGACAAGACCGACCGGCTGGGCGGGACCCTGTGGTTCTCGACCCTCACCACCCCCGACAACGAGCGGCTGCTGAAATGGCTGACGGCCGAGGTCACCCGCCTCGGCATCGACGTGCGGCTCGGCGCCGAGGCCACCTCCGCATCGATCCGCGCCCTGGAGCCGGACGTGGTGGTCGTCGCGACGGGCGCCGTGCGGGAACGTCCCACCGTGCCGGGCGGGGACTTGCCGCACGTGCACACCGGCGACAGCATGCGTGCGCTCATGACGGGTGCGGGCGACGTCTCCGATCAGTCCCCGGTGCTGCGGGTGATGGGCCGGGTGGGCAGGCTCGCCGGTATCACCACGAGCCCTCGGAGGATCCGTGATCTGAGCCGGCGGTTCCTGCGTTTCCTGCCGATGGCGAAGGACGTCGTCGTGATCGGCGGGTCGCTCGTCGGGCTCGAACTCGCGGAGTTCATGGCCGAGCGGGGAAGCCGGGTGACGCTGCTCGCCGAGGGGAAGCAGCTCGGGGTGCCGATGGCGATGCCGCGCCGGTGGACCGCCGTCAAGCACGCGCGCGAGGTCGGCCTCGAGGTGCATCGTGGTGCGACGGTTCAGCGCATCACCCCGAAGACGGTGGAGTTCACCGTGGATGGCGAGACGAAATCGGTACGCGCCCGCATGGTCGTGGTCGCGTCCGATGTGTCGGCGGCAGCACCGCTCGCCGACGAACTGGCCGGCTCGGACATCGATGTCCGCGTCGTCGGGGACGCGGGTCGGGTCGACTACATCGAGGGCGCCATCCACAGTGCCTGGAAGGTCGCGACCGAACTCTGAAAACAGGCAGGTGGCGACCGATCTGTGAAACAGCGGGTGGCGGCCGGCTCGCGCACTCACGAACCGGTCGCCACCCGTCGGATCAGGCTTCCCGGTCACCCGGCGCCGCGAACCTGTCGCGGTGCACGGCCTCCTCGAGCCGGCGCCCCTTGCGCCAGCCGAACCGTTCGAGGTCGGGTATCTCCTGGAGCCGCGTGACCGGGCCGACACACAGCCACGCGATGGGACGCACGGGTGCGCTCACTCCGACGAAGTCGGCGAGGAAGTCCTCCTCGTAGAACGACACCCATCCCACGCCGAGACCCTCGGCGGTCGCGGCGAGCCACAGGTTCTGGATCGCCAGCACGGCCGAGAACAGGCCGGATTCGTCGATGGTGTGACGGCCGAGGATGTGCTTGCCGCCGCGTTCGGGGTCGTAGGTGACGACGACGCCGGTCCCCGATTCGACGATGCCTTCGATCTTGATGGGGTCGAAGGTGCTCTTCCGGTCCTCGGGGAGCGAGTCGGCGAACGCCTGCCGGCAACCGGCGACGTGCTCGGCGAACTCCTTCAGCCGCTGTTCGTCCTGTACGACGACGAAGTCCCAGGGCTGGGTGTTGCCGACACTGGGTGCGTGATGGGCGGCCCGCAGGATGCGCATCAGCGTGTCCTCGTCGAGCCGTTCCCCGCTGAATTCTGCACGGACGTCGCGACGCATGCGGATGATGTCGTACAGCGCGTCCCGCGCTTCTGTGCCGAACATGTCAGGCCGGCAGGATCTCTTCGAGGGCGTCGAGGATCTCGGGCGCATCCGGTTCCGTGCGGGGACGGAAGCGCGCGGCGACCGTGCCGTCGGGAGCGATGAGGAACTTCTCGAAGTTCCACTGGATGTCGCCGGCCTCGCCGGAGGCATCCGGGTGCTTGGTGAGCTCGGCGTAGAGCGGATGCCGGTTCTCGCCGTTGACCTCGATCTTCTCGAGCAGCGGGAAGGTCACGCCGTAGGTGGCGGAGCAGAACTCCTGGATCTCCTCCGGCGTTCCGGGCTCCTGACCCATGAACTGATTGCACGGCACGCCCACGACGAACAGTCCGCGGTCGCGGTATTCCTGCGCGAGCTTCTCGAGTGCCGTGTACTGCGGGGTCAGGCCGCACTTGGACGCGACGTTCACGACGAGTACCGCGTGGCCCTCGTACGAGCCGAGATTCGTGGGTTCACCCGAGAGGGTGTTGATCGGGATGTCCTGGAGAGGCGTGGTCATGCATCCAAACTATCGTGTGCCCGATCACTCCCCCGAACATCGGCGTGCTACATCTTCTCCCCCGGCAGCGCGGCGGCCTGTCTCACCCACTTCCGGACCTTCTCCTCGTCGAGGTCCTCGAGCCGGCGGATGTCGTGATAACGCCGCCGGCGCGTAGTCGCTACAGAAATAGCTGTCCGCTACGGAAAATTTCCGTAGCGGACAGCCATTGTCGTAGCGGATGCCGGATCAGACGGACACCTTCTCCAGCTTCGCCGGTTCGCGCTCGGGAGCGGGCTCGTGATCGTCGATCATCATGCTCTCGTCGAACGGCAACCGTCCGCTGAGCACCTCGTCGACGCGGTCACGGTCCACCGACTTGGTCCACGTGCCGATGAGCAGGGTCGCGATGGCGTTGCCGGAGAAGTTGGTGACGGCACGCGCCTCGGACATGAACCGGTCGACACCGACGATCAGGCCGACACCGTCGAGCAGGTCGGGGCGGTGGCTCTGCAGACCGCCGGCCAGCGTCGCCAGACCGGCACCGGTGACCCCGGCCGCACCCTTCGAGGCGACGATCATGAACAGCAGGAGCGAGATCTGCTCACCCATGTTCAGGGGACTGCCCATCGCGTCGGACACGAACAGGGCGGCCATCGTCAGGTAGATCGCGGTGCCGTCCAGGTTGAACGAGTAACCGGTGGGCACGACCACGCCGACGGTGGTGCGCTGGACACCGAGGTGCTCCATCTTGGCGATCAGACGCGGCAGCGCGGACTCCGACGACGACGTCGCAAAGATGAGGAGGTACTCGCGGGCGAGGTACTTCGCGAGCTTGAACACCGAGACACCGGAGACCGCTCGCAGCAACGATCCGAGAACACCGAAGACGAACACGACGCACGTGAGGTAGAAGGCGATCATCAGAACACCGAGCTGCAGGACCGCGCTCAGACCGGTCTGGCCGACGACGTTGGCGATGGCACCGAAGGCACCGATCGGGGCGAGCCACAGGATCATCGTCAGGATGCGGAAGACCAGCTTCTGCAGGTGGCCGATGCCCCGCAGGATCGGTTCACCCGACTTGCCGATGCCCTGGATGGCGAAGCCGACGAGCAGCGCCACGAACAGGGTCTGCAGGACGCTGCCCTCGGTCAGTGCGGACAACAGGGAGGTGGGGATGATCGACGCGATGAAGTCGACGGTGCCGCCGGCGGCATGCGCCTTCTCGGCGAGTTCGGCACCCGAGCCGGCGTTGGCCGGATCGAGGGTGAGCCCCGAACCCGGGTCGAGCAGGTTGCCCACACCCAGGCCGATCGCGAGGGCCACGGTCGACATGCCCACGAAGTAGATCAGCGCGAGTCCACCGATCCGGCCGACGCTCGCCGCTGCCCGGACCGACCCGATGCCGAGCACGATGGTGCAGAAGATCACCGGGCTGATCATCATCTTGATCAGGTCGACGAACATGGTGCCGAGGACACCGAGCGACTTGCCCGTCTCGGGGGCCAGCCATCCGACGGCGATACCGGCGACGACGGCGATGATGACGCCGATGTACAGCCAGTGGGTACGGTCGCGGCGTTTCTCGCCCCGCACGGTTGTGGTGCTCATGGAGTGCCCTTCGATCATGCGCGGGCTCGTCGCGCGATGTTCACGGATAACGGGATGCGGTGACGCACCGGCGAGGACTCGGGAATCGACCGTGGTTCGGTCGGGTACTACGGGACCCTGGTAGGGGCCGCTCCGCGCCCGGGTGGTGACCGGCATCACGTCCACATAAGGACATGGTGGTGGCCGGGTCGCCGCGGGAGAAGTTTGTGTACATAGTGTTCACGGGAGGTGAACGGTGAACCGTCGCCAGGCGAGACCGCCGATGAGCGTGGCGGGCCAGCTGCTCATCCTCCAGCTGGTGGTGTTCACGGTGATAGCGATCGTGGCGGGTGCGCTCATCGTCGTCGACGAACGCCGCGACGCCGACGAGGCCACGCGCCGCACCGTGACGGATATCGCAGTGACAGCCGCGCTCTTCCCGGAGGTCGCGGACGGGTTGCTCTCCCCCGATCCGACCGCAGCGCTCCAGCCCCGCGCCGAGCAGATCCGCGAGGCGACAGGGGTGGACTTCGTCGTCGTCGTGGACCCCGAGGGCATCCGCGTGACACATCCGGTGCCGGAGCAGATCGGGTTGCCGTACACGGGCCACACCGATGAGGCCCGTTCGGGCACGCCGTTCACCGAGACGTACACGGGCAGCCTCGGATCGTCGATCCGCACCATCGCGCCGGTCTACGACGACGGCACGCTCGTCGGATTCGTGTCGGTCGGGGTGACACGGGAGAGGATCGCCGAGAACTTCGTGCGGAGCCTTCCGGGCATCGTCGGCCTGGTGGCGGCCGGGCTCGTGGTCACCGCGGCGGGCGGATACCTGATCGCGCGGCGCCTGCGCCGTCAGACCCTCGGGCTCGATCCCGACCAGCTGCGGCGCATGTACGAACACCACGACGCCGTCCTGCACTCGATCGGTGAGGGGCTGCTGGTGTTCGGCACCGCCGACGGTTCCCCTCGCGTCGACATCGTCAATGACGAGGCCCGCCGGCTGCTCGGGTTGGAACCCGTCGGCGCGGTGGAGCTCGACGCTCTGCCCGCGACGGTGCGCGAACTCGCCGTCGCGGACGAGGCACGCGACGAGGTGCACCTGACCCGCGACCGGGTCCTGGTGGTGAACAGCGATGCGGTGCTGTGGAACCGGCGACGCATCGGCACCGTCGTCACTCTCCGCGACCACACCGAACTACGCGGTGTCCTGGGCGAACTCGACTCGGTCCGCGGGTTCGCCGAGTCGCTGCGGGCGCAGGCACACGAGTCGGCGAACCGCCTGCACACCATCATCACGATGGTCGAACTCGGCCGGCCGGAGGAGGCGGTCGCCTTCGCGACCCAGGAACTGGCGGTGTCCCAGCACCTGATCGACAGGCTGACCGGCGCCGTCCACGAACCGGCGCTGTCGGCACTGCTGCTCGGCAAGATCGACGAGGCCGCCGAACGAGGGGTGGAACTGACCGTCACCGACGACACGGAACTCGGTCCGGTTCCGATCCCGGCGCGCGATATCGTCACTCTCGTCGGGAATCTCATCGACAATGCCATCGACGCCTCCCATGCGTCGGACGATCCGTGGGTGGAGGTGACCGTGCGCCAGGAGGATTCATCGATGATCGTCGAGGTCGCCGACAGCGGGCCGGGGATGTCGCCGGAGGTGCTGGCCCAGGCCATGCAGCGCGGCTACTCCACCAAGTCCGAGCAGCGCGGCCTCGGACTCGCACTCGTCGCCCAGGTCGTGGCGCGTCACGGGGGAACTCTGCGCACCGAACCGTCGCTGGGTTCGATGATCGTCGCCGTGATCCCCTTGGAGAGCCGGTCGTGATCCGGGTGCTCGTCGTCGAGGACGAACCGCTCATCGCCGAGGCCCACCGCGAATACGTCGGGAGGGTGGACGGATTCGAGGTGGTAGGTGTTGCGCACACGGGTAGCGACGCCGTGCGGGCGGTCGCGTCGGCTGCGCGGGTGGGCACACCGGTGGATCTGGTGCTGCTCGACATCGGGCTCCCCGACACGAGCGGCCTCGAAGTGGCTGCACGCCTGAGCGCCGGTCGTCCGAGTCCCGACATCATCGCCGTCACGTCGAACCGCGATCTGGAGGTCGTGCGGACGGCGGTCGCGCGGGGTGTGGTGCTGTATCTGCTCAAGCCGTTCACCTTCGCGGCACTGCAGGACAAGCTCGAACAGTACGTGGCCTACCGCTCGGCGTTGCGCGACGCCGAGACCGCGGCGGGCCAGCACGATATCGATCGCGCCATGTCGGCTCTGCGCACGAGCAGTTCCCGTCCGTCCACACCCAAGGGCATCTCCCCCGACACGCTGTCGAAGATCACCGATTTCCTTCATCACGCCGACGGGCCGCGAACCGCTGCGGAAGTCGGATCGGCCGTGGGGGTCTCACGCGTGACGGCGTGGCGTTACCTCGAACGGCTCGCCGACGACGGAGCCGCGACCCGCATCACCGAGTACGGCCGCGCCGGCCGGCCTCAGGTCCGGTACGAACTGCGCAGGTGAGCGGTCTGCTATCGGCTACACAGTTCGTCATTCGCGTCGGCAATTGCTGCGGCGAATAGCGAGAACGCGAGCGGATACCGAGCTCAGCCCGCAGAGGTCTCCGCGCGGCAGGCGCCCGACGTCTCGAGCACCCACGCGAACTCGAACGCGACCTCGCGCCACTTCTCGTACCGGCCCGACACACCGCCGTGTCCCGCGCTCATCTCCGTCTTGAGCAGCAACGGCGCATCGCCGGTCTTCGTCGCGCGCAGCTTGGCGACCCACTTGGCGGGTTCGACGTAGAGCACGCGCGTGTCGTTGATGCTGGTGATCGCGAGGATCGCCGGGTAATCCTTGGCCTCGACGTTCTCGTAGGGGCTGTACGAGCGCATGTACTCGTACACCTCCGGGTTCTCGAGCGGGTTGCCCCACTCGTCCCATTCGATCACCGTGAGCGGCAAGGACGGATCGAGGATCGACGTGAGCGGGTCGACGAACGGGACGTTCGCGAGGATGCCCGCGAACAGCTCGGGTGCGATGTTCGCGACCGCACCCATGAGCAGGCCACCGGCACTGCCGCCGTCGGCGACCAGCTTCTCCGGGCTCGTGACGCCGGCGTCGATCAGGTGCCGCGCGCACGCCACGAAGTCGGTGAAGGTGTTCTTCTTCGTCAGCGACTTGCCGTTCTCGTACCAGTGCCGGCCCATCTCGCCGCCGCCGCGCACGTGCGCGACCGCGAAGACCATGCCCCGGTCGAGCAGCGACAGGCGTGCGACGGAGAAGGCCGGGTCGATGCTCGCTTCGTACGAGCCGTAGCCGTACAGCAGCGTGGGCGCGTTCTCGGGGGTGCCCTTGCGCGCGACGATCGACAGCGGGATCTTCGTGCCGTCCTCGGCGGGCGCCCACTCGCGGCGCTGCTCGTAGAGCGTCGGGTCGAACTCGCCGAGCACCGGCTGCGACTTGAGCAGCTTCAGCTCACCGGTGCTCACGGTGTAGTCGTAGACCCGGCTCGGGGTGATGAACGACGTGTAGCCCAGACGCAGTGTGGGCTGGGTCCATTCGGGGTTCGCGCCCGGTCCGACGGCGAAGAGTTCCTCGTCGAACTCGAGTTCGGTGAGCTTGCCGTAACCCTCGTCGGTCAACGGCCACACCGCGAGTCGGGTGAGGGCTTCGCGGCGGTAGCCGAGCACGAGGTGTCCCTCGAACGCGTCGACGTCCTCGAGGCGCACGTCGTGCCGGTGCTCGATCAGGGTGCGCAGCGCGGACGGGTCGTCGACGGGAGCCTCGGCGAGGACGAAGTTCTCGGCCTTCTTCCCCGTCTCGGGGTCGACGTCGTTGTGCAGGATCAGGAAGCGGTCCTCACCGGCGATCACGGCGTGCTCGGCACCGTACTCGACACCTTCGCGGCGCGGCAGGATCACACGGAATTCGCCTGTGGGGTTCTCGGATTCGAGCACCCATCCCTCGGTGGTGATCTTCGAGCCGACCCAGATCATGAGGTACTTCTCGCTGCGGGTCGAACCGATCGACACCCAGTACCGCTCGTCGGGTTCGTGGAAGACCTTCACGTCCTCGTCGACGGAGGTGCCGAGCTTGTGCCGCCAGACGGTGTCGGGTCGCCACGACTCGTCGACCGTCTGGTAGAAGACGTGGCTGTGGTCGAGCGCCCACGTCGCTCCCGGTGCGGTGCCGGGGATCTCGTCCGCCCGCATCTCACCGGTGGTGAGGTCCTTGATGCGCAGGGTGTAGCGCTCGTCGCCCACGACGTCGGTCGAGTACGCGAGCAGCGTGCCGTCGTGGCTGATCGAGAACGCCCCGAGCGAGAAGAACTCGTGCCCTTCCGACTCGACGTTGCCGTCGAGGAGCACCTGCTCGCCGGGGAGTTCCACACCAGGCGTGACGTCGGGCGGTGTCCAGTCGTCGGCGTCGGCGATCGGGCACCGGCACTGGATCGCGTACTGCTTGCCCTCGACGGTGCGGGCGTAGTACCACCAGTCACCCATCCGGGTGGGGACCGACATGTCGGTCTCCTGGGTGCGCGACCTGATCTCCTCGAAGATCGCCTCACGCAGCGGAGCGAGATGTTCCGTCTGCGCCTCGGTGTACGAGTTCTCCGCTTCCAGGTACGCGACGACCTCGGGGTCGTTCTTGTCGCGCAGCCATTCGTAGTCGTCGACGAAGGTGTGCCCGTGATGGGTGCGCTCGAGCGGCACCTTCTTCGCGACCGGCGGAGTGATCTTCGAGGAGGTCATATGCGGTCAGCCGATCCAATCGTCGAAGGACAGTCCCGAAATACGTTCGTACGCCTCGATGTAGCGAGCTCGCGTCTTGTCGACGACGTGCTGCGGCAGCGGCGGGGGCGGGGTGTCGGAGGCGCGGTCCCAGCCCGATTCGGGTCCGGTGAGCCAGTTCCGGACGATCTGCTTGTCGAAGCTGGGCTGAACCTTGCCCTCCTCGTACTCGTTCGCGTCCCAGTAGCGGGACGAATCCGGGGTGAGGACCTCGTCGGCGAGCACCAGATTGCCGGCCTTGTCGAGACCGAACTCCAACTTGGTGTCGGCGAGCAGGATGCCGCGGTCGGACGCGTACATGGCGGCGCGGTCGTAGATATCGAGCGTGTCCTGACGCAGCTTCATCGCCAGGTTCAGACCGACCTTCTCGACGACGTCGTCGAAGGAGATGTTCTCGTCGTGGTCGCCGAGCGCAGCCTTGCTGGCCGGGGTGAAGATCGGTTCGGGCAGTCTGCTGGCCTCGACGAGCCCCTGGGGCAGGGTGACACCGCAGACGGAGCCCGTGGCTTGGTAGTCGAGCAGGCCGGAGCCAGTGAGGAAGCCTCGGGCGACGCACTCGACGGGCACCATCTCGAGGCGCTTGACCACGAGTGCGCGGCCGAGGACCTCCTCGGGGATACGCTCGTCGTCGGGTTCTCCCGCGAGGTGGTTGTTGGTGGCGTCGAGCAGCTTGAAGAAGAACACGCTCATCGCAGTGAGGACCCGTCCCTTGTCGGGGATCGGGGTCTCGAGCACGTGATCGTAGGCCGAGATCCGGTCACTGGCGACGAGGAGCAGGTGCTCGTCGTCGATCACGTACAGATCACGCACCTTGCCGCCGGCGAGGTGTTGGTAGGACTCGAGTGAAGGACGCACGCTGACACCCTAGTGCTCATCGAGTGGGCGTACCGCACCCCGTGGCGGATATCCCACTCGTTCACCGCCGGGTGGAACAACGAACGTATGAGTGGGAACAGGAGTGGCATGGCCGCATCGTCGCGAGTGGACGTCGGGTTCGGGTCCGAGCGGGGCCCGATCCTCATCGCTCTGATGCTCGCCACCTCCCTCGTGGCGCTCGAGAGCACCATCCTGGCGACCGCGATCCCGACGATCGTCGCGGACCTGGGCGGCTTCACGCAGTTCCCGTGGTTGTTCTCCGCCTATCTGCTCACGCAGGCGGTGCTCGTCCCGGTCTACGGCAAACTCTCCGACGTCTTCGGCCGCACTCCGCTGTTGTTGTTCGGGATCGGGGTGTTCGCGGCGGGTTCGGTGCTGTGCGCGGTGGCGTGGAGCATGCCGGCGCTGATCGCGTTCCGCGCGGTGCAGGGACTCGGCGCCGGTGCGGTGCTGCCGATGGCACAGACGATCGCCGGGGACATCTACACGGTCGCCGAGCGCGCCAAGGCGCAGGGCTATCTCGCCAGTGTGTGGGGCATGTCGGCGGTGATCGGCCCGGCCGTGGGCGGTGTCTTCGCAGACTTCCTGTCGTGGCGGTGGATCTTCTGGATCAACCTGCCGTTGTGTGCCCTCGCGGCGTGGGTGCTCGTCCGCAACTTCCGCGAGGACACGCCGTCGGGACCGCGACCGCGCGTGGACTGGGCCGGCGCGGCGACACTCGCGGTAGGCGCCGCCCTGCTGATCCTCGGCCTGCTCGAGGGCGGGCAGTCATGGGCGTGGACGTCGGCGACCGGGATCGGCATCTTCGCCGCCGGTGCAGCCCTGATCGCGGTGTTCGTGTGGATCGAGTCCCGCGCCGCCGAGCCGATTCTGCCGATCCGGCTGTTCACGCGACGTGTGCTGGTCACCACCAGCGCGGTGTCGTGCCTGGTGGGCGCGGTCGTGCTGGGCCTGACCTCGTACGTTCCGTCGTTCGTGCAGGGCGCGCTGGGGACCACGGCGCTCGTCGCGGGCTTCACGCTGGCGACGATGACGATCGGCTGGCCGATCGCGGCGGCGCAGTCGGGCCGGCTCTATCTGCGGATCGGTTTTCGCAACACCGGTCTGGTGGGTGCGGTGCCGCTGTTGTGCGGCGCGGCGCTGTTGACGCAGGTCGGGGTGGATTCGGCTCCCGGGGAGGTGGCGCTCTGCTGCGTGCTCGTGGGACTCGGGATGGGGTTGATCGCCAGTCCCGCGCTGATCGCGGCGCAGTCCAGCGTCGACTGGTCCGAGCGGGGCGTCGTCACGGGCGCGAACGCCTTCGCACGTGCGATCGGCAGCGCGGTGGGCGTGGCGGTGTTCGGTGCGCTGGCCAATGCAGCCCTCGGGGGCGCAGCGGCGGACGAGACCGTCACCGGAACTCCCGGTGCGGCGCAGTTGGCGGACTCGGTGGCGCCGGTGTTCGTCGCCGTTCTGGTCTGCGCCGTCCTGCTGGTGTCGTGCGTGTGCCTGATCCCGAACCGTCCGGCGGCGGCCGGGTAGGCGACACGCCGCGTGCCTATACCGTTACCTACGAGCTGTTTCGTATTCGCTCGAGATCGGGCACCATCTCTGCGGTGAGAACGACAAGCGGCGGCAAGGACACCATCGACGACGTGACGTACTTCCCCGTCGGAGCTGCGGAGCATGCTCTGCAGCGACTGGCACACGCTACGGCGATGCAGGACACGACGGATTACGAGTCGCTGCGCTCTGCCATGGACGCGGAGTTTTTCTGGCGCGGTGTCGCCGAGACCTTCCGGATCGCCGACGAGGCGTTCCGGATCGTGTCGTCCGCGACACGCGACCGGCAGGACATCTGCGCGCACGTCATGGCACGCGCTGCCGACTGGGTGGGCACCATCGAGCTCGCCACCGAGGGATCCCGGTTGTACGGCGCGCTCGTCGCTTACACCCAGGGCGTCAGCGAAGGGTATTCGGCCGTGGAGGCCTGGGCGCGCGACGGACGGGTATGACGCGAAAGCGCTGATCGACGCGAAGGCGGGGCCGGGGATCACCCCGGCCCCGCTCGTCGACCCGCAGGTCAGCCCACAGCTTCGAGATCGCCCGTGTCCTCGAACCGCCGTAGCGTCGGGGTCGCAACGAACATGATCGCGATGATCACCACACCGGCCACGCCGTAGATGGTCAGGGCCATCGAGATCGGCACCAGCGAGGCCACGACGCCCGCCGCGACCGCGCCGACGGAGGTACCGGCCGTCACCTGCGCGCCCCACACGGCCGCGATCCGTCCGCGGTACTCGTCGGAGGTGTTGCGCTGGACGGTCGCGTACCGCACGACGTCCGCGAGCGAGTCGCCGAAACCGTGCGCGGCCAGACCGAGCAGCACGACGGCGAGGACGCCGGTCGCGCCGGCACCCACCAGACCGGCGGCGGAGACCGCCATGAGCAGGTACACCACCAGCCCGTACCGGCGGATCGAGCCGGTCCAGCCGCTGGTCAGCGAGCCGACCACGGCTCCGACGGCGGGTGCGGTGTAGAGCAGGCCGACCACCGACGGTCCGACGCCGAGCACCTCGTCGGCGAACTCCGGGATCAGCACGGCCCAGCCGGACAGCAGCATCGCGAGGAATCCGACGATCAGCACCTGCCCCACCACGCGGTTGTGTGCCGCGTACCGGAAACCCGACACCACCGACTTCAGCGGTGATTCCTCCGCCACGTGCGTCGGCGGCAGCGACGGCAGGCGGGTGATGCAGAAGGTGGTGATCGCCGTGGTGAACGCCGCGAGCGCGTAGGCCACACCCACACCACCGGCGGCGATGACGACACCGCCGAGCGCCGGGCCGATCATGGATCCGAGGTCGGCGGTCAGCGCCATGAGCGCGCCGGCCGCGGCGAGCTTGTCGCGCGGGATCAGGCTGGGGGTGACCGCCATGAGCGCGGTCGACGAGATCCCGCCCGCGATGCCGTCGACGACGGCGAGCACGTAGATCGCCCACATCTGCGGTTCGGGCAGGAACGCGTTGATCGCCAGCAGCGCGAAGGCGACGCCCGCGGTGCCGCGGGCGAGGGCGATGACGTTCCGCCGGTCGTACCGATCGGCGAGCACCCCGCCCGCGAAGGTGGCCCCGAAGGTGGTCACACCGATCACCGCGGAGACGGCGGCGACCTGCGCCGTCGAGCCGGTGAGCTGGTACACCTGCACGGGCACGGCCACGATGAGGAAACCGAGACCGAACAGCGACACGACGCGTGCGGTGAACAGGTACCGGAACTCGCGGCTGGTCCGCAGCGGGTCGAGGTCGATGAGGAGCTTCTCGAAGACGGCCACGATCACCCGCTCATCCGCGGGTGAGCAGCGCGATCCACTGCTCGAGGTCGGGGGCGGAGGCGAGGTCCACGAAGTCGACCTCGACGCCGGCGCTACGCCACTGTTCCACGAGGGCCATCAGCCGGACGGAGTCGAGTCCCTGGTCGACGAGGCTCACCGAGGGGTCGAGTTCGTCGACGTCGATGTCCAGGATCCGGGCGGTGTCGGCGAGGACGGTAGTGCGATCGAGCATGGTGTTCTCCTTGTTTCGATGTGTGCAGGCGCTGTGCCCTGGTAAGCGGTGCCGGTGAGTTCTTTCGCGGCGACGACGACCTGCACCGTCTCCTGCCAGATCCGCGCGATCTCGGCGAGCGTGTCCGCGTCGATCACGTCCGCTGCGGCGGCGAACTCGCATTCCAGAACCGCGCCGTCCGGGGTGTCCTCGGTGATCGCGTCCACCTGCAGGACGTGGTCGAGCGGCATGTCCGGATCCACCGAACCCCCGATCGCAGCGGCGCCCGGTGCACCCGACCACGGGCTGCCCGACGCCTCGCCGAGCGTGAGCCGACCGAGGTAGTTGAAGACGACGGCCGGCGGCACGTACCGGGCGAAGCGGTCGCCGAAGTCCGGGTTCAGTCGACGCAGCAGGCCGAAGCCGATGCCGTTGTCGGGTCGTTCCCGCGACGCGCGGGCCACCGCACGCAGCACCGCGCCCGCGGCGTCGGTGTCCCGGGACGCGGACGCCACGTCGACCTCCGCCAGATCCACCGTCACCGGATACATCGACGTGAACCAGCCGACCGTGCGCGACAGGTCGGCACCGGGGACCACCTGCTCCTCCCGGCCGTGTCCCTCGAGGTCGATGCGGACCTGGTCGCCACCCCGGACCGACGCCACCGCGACGGCGAGGGCCGAGAGCAGGATGTCGTCGACGACGTTCGCGGCCAGGACCCGCTCGGTGACGTCGACGGGCAGTTGCACGCGGGTCGACCGGGTCGAGAGGACGGTGTCGCGTGCCGGGTCGAGCGGGCGCGAACCGAGCATCGGTTCGTCGGCGTCGACGGCACGCTGCCAGGCCGACCACGACGCGGTGATCCGCTCCGAGCGTGCCGCCTTCGCGAGTTCGTCCGCCCACACCCGGAAGGATGTGCCGCTCGACGACAGGGTCACCGTCTCCCCGCGTTCGGCCTGTTCGACGGCGTCGGCGAGGTCGGGGACGAGGATCCGCCACGACACGCCGTCCACCACGAGGTGGTTCACGACGATCAGGACGCGTCCGGCCTGCTGCGGCCCGAAGTCGAACCACACGATCTGCACCATCGTCCCGTTCTCGGGATCGAGTGCGGCGTACGCGTTCTCACGCTCCTCGTCGAACAACTCGTCCCAGTCCCGGCCCGTGGCGTCGACGCGCCGCACGGCTGCGGTGAGGTCGGGAACGGTCTCGGGGACCGTCCACGACGGCCGTCCCTCGTCGTCGATGCGGAAGGTCGAACGCAGCATCGGGTGGGCGGCCACGAGCGCCTCGACCGCGGTCCGCAGAACGCCGAGCGTGAGTCCGACCGGCGCGACGAGCAGGCGTGCCTGTGAGAACCGGGACAGGCCCGTCCACTGCTCGAGGGTGTCCCACACGATCGGCGTGACGGTCACCTCCCCCGTCGCCTCGCCGACGGCAACAGGGTGGGTGTCTCCCGTGTCGTCGTCCACGGCGGCCGCGAGCGCTTCCACGGTGCGCAGTTCGATCACCTGGCGGGTGGTGATCCACAGCCCGGCGGCCCGGACCTTCGACACGAGCTGGATCGAGACGATCGAATCGCCACCGAGCGAGAAGAAGTCGTCGTCGATCCCCACCCGGTCGAGCCCGAGCACATCCGCGACGAGATCGGCGAGGACCCGCTCGGTGCCGGTGCGCGGCGCACGCGCCCCGACCAGCGACGAGAAGTCCGGTTCGGGCAGGGCCTTGCGGTCCACCTTGCCGTTGGCGGTGACGGGGAAGGTGTCGAGCACCAGCACCACGGCGGGCACCATGTAGTCGGGCAGGCGCTCGGCGACCGCGGCACGGACCACCGCCGGATCGACGTCGCCGTCGGGGGTCACGTAGCCGACCAGGCGTGTCACGCCGCGACTGTCGGTGTGCGCGTCCACGACCGCGTCCCGCACCCCGCGCACCGCGGTCAGCGCGGCCTCCACCTCACCGAGTTCGACCCGGAAGCCGCGGATCTTGACCTGATCGTCGCCGCGGCCGAGGAATTCGAGCACGGGCCGGCCATCGGCACCACGCACCCGCCGGACGAGGTCGCCGGTGCGGTACATACGGGTGCCGTCGTCGGCGAAAGGATTCGGCACGAACCGCACCGTCGTGAGGTCGGGTCGGCCGAGATATCCGCGGGCGACACCGGCACCGGAGACGTACAGTTCGCCGACCACACCCATCGGGACGGGCCGGAGCATCGCGTCGAGGACGTACGCGCCGGCGCCGTGCACGGCCCGGCCGAGGCACGGTGTGTCGGCGTCGGTGACGGCCCCGATGAGAGAGTCCACGGTGCATTCGGTCGGTCCGTAGAGGTTGAAGGCGCGCCCGTCGGTCAGCTCCCGCAGTCGCTGCCACGACGCCGGATTGACTGCCTCGCCACCGAATCCGACGGAGGCGGGGCGGTGTCCGCTCTCGTACAGTCCGGCAGCGAGCATGCGGTCGAGGAAGGACGGGGTGACCTCGAGGAAGTCGAGTTCGTGCTCGAGCGTGTATGCGACCATCCGTTCGGGATCACGCATGGTGTCCTCGTCGAAGACGTGCACCGTGTGTCCGTCGAGCAGCCACAGGGTCGGCTGCCACGAGGCGTCGAAACCGAACGACCACGCGTGCCCGACGCCGACGGAATCGCGTCCGGACGCCGCTACGGTCGGGACGTAGAGATCCGCGCGGTGGCTCTCGAACAGGTTGAGCAGGTTCGCGTGCGTGACCGCGACACCCTTCGGCAGTCCGGTCGAACCGGAGGTGTAGATGACGTACACGCCGTTGTGCGGGCGCAGCGCACCGCGGCGGTCGGCATCCGTCAGTGGGGCGGTGGAGAATTCGCCGAGTTGCAGGTCGGGGTCGTCGAGCACCACGATCCTCGTGTCGCCTGCGATGGGGACGATACCGTCGAGAACCGAGGCGACCGTGACGATCACCTGTGGTCGAGAGTCGGACACCATGTGCGCCAGTCGATCCTGCGGATAGGACGGGTCCATCGGCACGTACACGCCACCCGACGAGATCGCCGCCGCGATCGCGACGACCATGTGCTCGGACCGCGGCAGCGCGAGTCCCACGACCGTCTCCGGTCCGACTCCGGCGTCGACGAGGAGCCGCGCGAGTCGCGCGGAGCGCCCGCCCAGTTCCGCGAACGACAGTGTCGTGCCGTCGGCAACCACCGCAGGTGCGTGCGGGGTGCGGGCGATCTGCCGCGCCAGGAGATCGGCGACGGTCGCCGCTCCGCTCGACGGGGCCGCGGGGGTCGTCGACCGGTCGCTGCGCAGACCGGCCCGCTCGGCGGTCGTGAGCACATCGAGTTGCGCCACGGTGCCGGGGTTCTCGGCGACGAGCTGGTCGAGGATGCGGACGAGGCGCTCCCCCAGTGCGGTGGCGTCGTCCTCGGTGAACAGATCGGTCCGGTACTCGAGGCCGAGGTGCAGTTCGTCCTCCAGTCCCGCGACCAGCACGAGCGGGAAGTTCGTGGCGTCCGAACCCCCGACCGATCCGACCCGCACGCCGCCGTCCCGTTGCGCCGCGCCGAGGGCGTCGCGGTCGACGGGGTAGTTCTCGAAGACGAGGAGGGTATCGAACAGTTCGCCGATCCCGACGGCACGTTGGATGTCGGCGAGACCGACGTACTGGTGGTCCATCACGCGGTTCTGGGTGCCGTGCGTGCGAGTGACGAGATCGGTGATCGACTCCCCCGCCTGCGTGCGGACGCGTACCGGGACGGTGTTGATGAACAGGCCGATCATCGATTCCACGCCCGGCACGTCGGGGACGCGCCCGGAGACGATCGCACCGAAGACGACATCGGTTCTGCCGGTGAGCGACCCGACGAGAAGGCCCCAGGCGGTCTGCACGAGTCCGTTGACCGTGACGCCCTGTGCGCGGCTCGCTTCGACGAGCCGCCGCGACAGCCCGTCGGGCACGGCGACCGTCAGTTCGGCGGGAAACTGCGGTCGCAGCGCCGTACCGGACGGTGTGACGAGGGTGGGTTCGTCCACGCCGTCGAGCAACTCGCGCCACACTTCGACACCGGCCGCGACGTCCTGTTCGCCGAGCCAGTCGAGGTAGTCGGAGAACGACACGACCGGCGCGAGTCCGGCGGCGGAACCCCCGGCGGCGTAGATCTGCAGGAGTTCCTGCACGAGCAGCGGGGTGGACCAACCGTCGGAGACGAGGTGGTGCATCGTGAACAGCAGTCGCGCACGCGTCGGTCCCGCGACCACCAGCGTGAAGCGCACCAGGGGTGCGGCCGCGAGATCGAATCTGCGGGTGCGGTCGGCGGCGAGCAGTTCCGCCACCCGCGTGTCGAGTTCGCCGGGCTCGACGGTCCCGAGATCGACGACCTCCCAGTGCGGCTCGGCGGCACGACGGACGACGCCGATCGGTTCGCCCGCTGCGCCGAGTCGATAGCCGGTGCGCAGAACGGCGTGCCGGTCGACGAGTGCACGCACCGAGCGCTGCATCGTGCCGGCGTCGACGCGGCCGTCGAGGGCGAGGTCGGTCTGCATCGTGTAGACATCGACACCCTCGGCGACACTGCCCGATCCCGACGGCTCGTCCAGTCCGGCCAGGAAGTACATGCCGCGCTGCAGGGGTGTCAGCGGCACGACGTCCTCGATGCCGTCCGGATTTTCGGCGTGCAGTGCGAGCACCTCGTCGACGGACAACCCGGACGCCGTGAGCACCGACGGCACGGGGACGCCCACGGCACCGCCGGAGACCGTGTCGGTGAGAAGGTGCAGTGCCGCGAGCCAGCGCTGCCCGATCCGGCGGGCCCGATCGGCGTCGAGAGCACCGGTGGCGTAGGTGAACACCGCCGAGAGAGCGGGTCCGTCCGGTCCGTCCTCCGTGATCGCGTTGACGTCGAGGACGTGGTCGAGGGGCATGGCCGGATCGACGGAACCACCGAGCGCGGCCGCCTCGGGTGCGGCCGACCACGCGGAGTCGGCGGTATCGCCGAGGGTCATCCGGCCGAGGTAGTTGAACATCACCTCCGGGGTCCGGTAGCCATCGAAGCGGTCGCGGTCGTCACCGAGGAAACGCAGGAGACCGAAGGAGATTCCGTTGTCGGGAATGCGTTTCAGCGATTCGGTCGCGTGGGCGACGGCCCGGAGCGGAGCACCGCCGTCGAGTGCACGGTCTCCGCCGAGTTCGACCGTCACGGGGTACAGGGAGGTGAACCATCCGACGGTACGCGACAGGTCTGCACCAGGCACGATCTGTTCCTCGCGTCCGTGACCCTCGAGATGCACTCGCAGGGCGGATCCGCCGCAGACGTCGGTGACGGCGAGTGCGAGGGCCGCGAGCAGCACATCGCCGGTGCCGATACCGAGGGCGGACGGCACCGCGGTGAGGATGCGTTCGGTGACGTCGACCGGTACGTCGATCTCGACGGACGCCGAGGTCGACACGATGTCGCGCTGCGGGTCCAGGGCGCGGCTTCCCACCGCGGGCGAACTCTCGGCGGCGAGGGCGGATTCCCAGAGCGGCCACGATCCGGTGATCCGCTCGGACGAGGCCGCTTCGACGAGCGATTCCGCCCACTCCCGGAAGGACGTCCCGGTGTCCTCCGGCGCTGGCGTCTCCCCGCGGGTGGCCGCGGAGACGGCACCGGCGAGGTCGGGCACCAGGATCCGCCACGACACGCCGTCGACGACGAGGTGGTGCGCGACCACGACGATCCGTCCGGCCTGCTGCGGTCCCGGGTCGAGGAAAACCACGCGGAGCATCACCCCGGCTTCGGGGTCGAGTGCGTCGACAGCCTCCGCCGACGCTTCAGCGATGAGGTCGTTCCACGAAATTTGTTCCGTGGTCGAGTGATCCACTCGCCGGACGAGCGTCGCGGCCTCCGGGATGTCCTCGGGCACGATCCATGTCGCACCGCGACGAGTACGCCCCGACGGTCCCGAGTCGCCGACGGTGAACCGCGAGCGCAGCATGGGGTGGGCCGCGAGCAGTGCCCGCACACCCGTGACCAGATCCGTCTCCCGCAGGCCGACGGGGGCGACGAGCGTCCGGGACTGGGTGAATCGGCGCAGCAAGTCGAACGATCCGGACGCGAGGGATTCGTGCACGATCGGCGTGACGGGCACCGGGCCGGTCGCCGCCGTCCGGGCTCGCCGGGGTTCCTCGGCGGGTGCCTCGCACGCTGCGGCGAGTGCGGCTGCGGTGCGCAGTTCGAAGACCTGACGGGCGGTCACGCGCAGGCCGGCCGCGCGTAGACGCGACACGAGTTGGATGGAGACGATCGAATCGCCCCCGAGGGTGAAGAAGTCGTCGTGGACACCCACGCGGTCGAGGCCGAGGACGTCGGCGACGGTGGCGCACAGCGTCCGCTCGGTCTCGGTGCGCGGTTCGCCGGCACCCGCCAGGGACGAGAAGTCCGGTTCGGGCAACGCCGTCCGGTCGACCTTGCCGTTGGCCGTGATCGGAAGGACGGGAAGAGCGACGAGCACCGCCGGGACCATGTAGTCGGGCAACCGGTCGGCGAGCGCGGCCCGCACCTCAGCGGTGTCGGGTCCGTCGCCGACGATGTACCCGACGAGGCGGGTGGTCCCCCGGTGGTCGGTGTGTGCGACCACCACGGCGTTCCGCACGGCCGGATGCGCGGTGAGCGCGGTCTCGATCTCGCCGGGTTCCACTCGGAATCCGCGGATCTTGACCTGGTCGTCGTCGCGGCCGACGTATCCGAGTGTGCCGTCGTCCGTCCAGCGCACGACATCACCCGTGCGGTACATGCGGGCACCCGCGACCCCGTAGGGATCGGCGACGAAGCGTGCTGCGGTCAGGTCGTGGCGGCCGAGATATCCGCGGGTGACACCGTTTCCGGAGACGTACAGTTCACCGGCCACTCCGATGGGCACGGGACGCAGCCAGTGGTCCAGGACCCGCACGCTCGTCCCGGGAGTGGGACCGCCGATCGTCACGGTGTCCCCCGCGATGTGCGCGGAAGTCGCATCGACGGTGCATTCGGTGGGTCCGTAGCAGTTCGTCGCCACCACGTCGCTCGCGGTGAGTCGCTGCCACAGCGCGGTGCTCACCGCTTCGCCGCCCACGGTGACGATCGCGGGAACGTGCCCACCCGGTTCGAGGAGACCGGCGTCGAGCAGGCGGTTCATGAGCACGGGCACGGTGTCGACGTAGTCGATGCCGTGAGTGCGCACGTAGTCGACGATGCGGTCGACGTCGGCACGGTTGTCGTCGGGAAGCACATGCAGCACATGGCCTTCGAAGAGCCAGGTGAGCGCGGCGACCGCCGAGTCGAAGGCGAACGGGTAGGTGAGCAGGACGTGCCACTGCCCGTCGCGCGGCGCACGACCGGCGGCGTGCATGGGCCCGGCGGCCTGTGCGGCGTGCAGGTCGGCGAGATTGGCGTGCGTGACGGCCACGCCCTTCGGCAGACCCGTGGAGCCGGAGGTGTAGACGACGTAGGCCAGATGATCCGGGCGGAGCGGAGCGCGCCGGTCCGCGTCCGTGAGCGGAGCCGACGACAGCGCCGACAGTGTGGACTCGACATCCGGGTCGTCGAGGACCAGCACGTCGACCCCGTCGAGCACCTCACCGAGACCCGCGCGCACAGCGTCGGTGGTGATCACCAGACGCGGTGCGGCATCGGTGATCATGTGCTTCAACCGGTCGGCGGGATAGGACGGGTCGAGCGGCAGATAGGCGCCTCCGGCGGTGAGGACGGCAACGATCGCGTCGACCATGGCGCCGGTCCGGGAAAGCGCGAGACCGACCCGGTCGTCGGGTCGCACGCCGCGGTCGACGAGCAGCCTCGCCAGTCGCGCCGAGGCCGTGCCTAGTTCACCGAACGACGATTCCTGCTCACCGCACACCACTGCGGGTCGGTCGGTGCCGGTGGTGAACCGGTGCGCGAGCAGGTCGGCGACGGTGCCGCTCGACGGTGCGGCGGGTGCGGTGGACCAGGTGCCCAGTACACGTTCCCGTTCCGAGGACGGCAGGACGTCGAGGTCGGCGACAGGCGCATCGGGCCGGGCACACAGGGCCTCGAGGATCGCGACGAGGCGGGCGCCCAGGGCGGCGGCCTCGTCCGCGTCGATCAGCGACGGGCGGTGGTCGAGCTTGACGACGAGCCGATCGGACATGCCGGCCGTGAGGACCAGCGGATAGTTGGTGGCGTCGCGTCCGTCGACGCCGGTGATCGTCACTCCCCCGGCGCGTTGCGCTCGCTCGAGGGCGTCGCGGTCGACGGGATAACTCTCGAAGACGGTGAGGGTGTCGAACAGTTCACCGATCCCGACGGCGCGCTGCACCTCGGACAGGCCCAGGTACTGGTGATCGACGGTGCGCGACTGCTCGAGCTGTACGCGTCGCAACAGTTCGGTGACGGTCGCGGCGGGATCGAGCCGCACCCGCACCGGAACGGTGTTGATGAACAGCCCGATCATCGATTCCACGCCGACGAGTTCCGGAGGGCGGCCCGAGACCGTCGCGCCGAAGACGATGTCGTCGCGGCCGAGCAGACCGGACAGGAGCATCGCCCACGCGGTCTGCAGCACCGTGTTGAGCGTGACGCCGCTCGCGCGGGTGAGCTCCGCGAGCTTCGCGCCGAGCCCGTCGGGGACCGGAACCTCGAGTTCGCCGCAGCGTTCCGACGAGCGGGTCGCTCCCGGCGGTGCCACGAGCGACGGCTCGCTCACACCGTCGAGCGCCTCCCGCCACAGCGACCGGGCGGCCTCGTGGTCCTGGCGCCCGAGCCACGCGAGATAGTCGCGGTAGGGGCGCACGGACGGCAGGCCCGACGCCGATCCCCCGGCGGCGTAGATCTCGAGCAGCTCGCGCACGAGGATCGGGGACGACCAGCCGTCGACGACGATGTGGTGGGCGGTGAGCAGCAGGCGCACCTCGTCGGCGCCGAACCGCACGAAGGTCCAGCGAACGAGCGGCGGTTGCGTCAGGTCGAACCAGTCGTACAGGTCGTCCTCGACGATCCTCAGGAGCCGACGTTCCGCCTCGGCGCGTTCGAGACCGGACAGATCCTCGCTGCGCCAGGGATTCTCCACACCCGACACGACGAGACCCGCCGTACGGCCGTCCTTACGGGGACGGAAGCACGTGCGCAGCGCCGGATGACGGTCGAGCAGCGCCTGCGCGGAGGCCGCCATCCGCTCCTCGTCGACCGCCCCCGAGAGTCGCACCACCGATTGCACCGTGTAGGCGTCGGGATCGGCCGCAGCCGTGTCGTCGGATGTCGAGCCGGTCGGCGCCGCAACGGTACTCAGGTAGAGCAGGCCCTGTTGCAGCGGCGAGAGCGGAACGATGTCTTCGAGCGCAGTGGAAGGGGTCATCTGTCGCTTTCGGTATGGACGGTCATTTCGGGCACGGACGGCGAACGGCCCCCGCGCCGGGACGTCGGGGGCCGTTCGGTCGGTGGTGCGGGGCGGGCCCGCAACAGCGACTACTCCTGGTTCTGGTTGGCCGGAAGTTTCGCCAACTCGGCATCGATGGAATCGAGTGCCAGCAGAGCGGTTTCGTAGGTCGCTGCACTGGAGTGCTTGACGGCGACGAGGTTGCCGGCCTTCACGGCGGGAAGATCCTGCCACAGCGGGGAGGCGAACAGTTCCTCCAGCTCGGGCGGCAACGAACCGTCGGCCTCGACACCGTAGACGATCACGTCGGCCTCGCCGAGGTTCTCGGGCAGTTGCTCGACCGACAGGTACTCGGCGTGAACTCCCTCGGGATCGGTCGGCTCCCCGTAGAAGTCGAGTCCGAGGTCGTCGAACAGGTTGGTGGTGTACGACGAGGCGTATTCGCGGGAGAACTCACCGGGCTCGGTACCGCACACACCGCAGACGCCGGCGAACTTCAGGCCCCCGAGCGAGTCGGCGTACTTGTCGGCGATCTCGGCAGCGCGAGCCTCGTACTCCTCCTTGAACTCCCCGTAGGAGTCGCTGACGTTCGCGGCATCGGCGTACTGCTCACCGAGTTCGCGCCACTCGCCCGGGACCGTGAGTCCGACGAAGACCACCGGGGCGAGCGCCTCGAGCTTGGCCACGTCGACCTGCTCCTGCACGCGGGCCGGGACGCCCATGATGATGAGGTCGGGATCTGCGGCGGTGACTGCCTCGTAGTTGAGTTCCGAGACGGCGCCGTCGGGAGCGACCTTCGGCAGCGCCTCGTAGGCGGCCAGGGTCTCCTCGTCCATGTTGTCGAGCTCGCGGCTCCACTCGCATACGGCGGCGAGGTTCGCGCCGGCCTGGATGAGCGGGAGGGTTGCGTAGCCGCAGGACACGATCCGCTGGGGGTCGGCCGGGATCTCGATGCTGCCGTTCTGCGCTTCGAAGGTGCGCGTCGCGGCGGAGTCGGTGCCGCTCTCCGCGCTGCTGCTGTCGCCGTCGCTCGAACATCCCACAAGTCCGACGGCCAGCAGGGCTGCCGCGCCGAGCGCCGCGGCGCCCCGCGCGCGCTTGCGTTCCAGAACGCGCATCGTTGTTCTCCCAGAGTCTCCCGCCGGGGCGTGTTGCCCCGGTCATGATTGGTTAGGCTAACCGAAAGAGACCGCCCCGCCAAGCGCTCCGTCCTCAGCCGAATTCGAGCGCGAAATCGTCGATCTCCGACTGGTCGAGGTCGTCGAGCGTGAGGTCGGACGGTGTGAACCCGCCCGCGTCCTCGTCCGACGCGTGCCCGGCGAGCGCACGCAGCGCCGCGATCCACTCGTCGGCCAACGCCGACACTCTCTCCGCAGGAACGAGATCGGGACTGTACCCGAACATCCCGCGCAGCACCGGCTCGGCACCGGAATCGTCGGTGAGCACACCGATCTCGACGGCGTGCGCCACGGGCATGTCGGCTTCGGTGGCCCCACCGAGCGCCGAACCCTCCGGAGCACCGGCCCACGCCTGCCCTTCGGTCTCGCCCAGCGTGAACCGGCCGAGGTAGTTGAATCCGATGTCCACAGCGCCGACGCTCGCGAGTTCCGGGCCGCCCACTGGGTCGAGATGCCGCAGCATCCCGAATCCGATTCCACTGTCGGGGATCTCCCGCAGCTGTTCCTTCACGCGTTTCAGAGCGTCACCCGCGCTCGCTCCGCCGGCATACGCGTCGGCGACATCGAGTCCCGCGACGTCCAGGCGCACCGGATAGAGCGTGGTGAACCACCCCACCGTGCGCGACAGATCCGCCCCCGGAACGGCCTGTTCCTCACGGCCGTGCCCTTCGAGGTCGACCGCGACCGCCCCTTCGCCGCACACCCGCGCGGAGGCCAACGCCAATGCCGTGAGCAGGACGTCCTCGACACCGGCGTGGAACCGCTCGGGAACGGTGGTGAGCAGCGCGTCGGTGAGCTCGGAGGGAACCTCGACCTGCACCCTCGCGGTTTCTGCCATGGTGTGCCGCGTGGGATCCGGATCACCGGACGCCAGACGCACGCGTCCCGCCGGGGCGAGGATCCGCCGCCACAACGACAGTTCGGATCTGCGCGCCGGCACTCCGTCGAGCAGTCCCCGCGCCCAGCGGCGCAGCGACGTGCCTGCGCGCACCGGGGCGACACCGTCGACCGCACCGGCGAGATCGGGCACCAGGATGCGCCACGACACACCGTCGACGACGAGGTGGTGCACCGCGACGAACACCCGTCCCGGCGCGTCGGGACCGGCGTCGAAGAAGATCACGCGCACGAGCGCGCCGGCGGCGGGATCGAGTTCGGCATAGGCGATCCCGGTCGCGGCGACGATCGCCTCCTGCAGGTCGACCGAGTCCGAGACGTCCACGCGGGTCACGACATCGGCGGCGTCGACGGAACCGACCGCGCGGACGTCGAGCACCCGTGCCTGCGGATCGAAGACGGCCCGCAACGCGTCGTGCGTGTCGAGCAGGGCCTGGACGCCGTCGGTCAGCCGGTCGAGCGTCAGCCCTGCGGGCGCGAGGAGCAGCCGCGACTGCGCGTAGCGGGCGTACGGTCCACCACGGTCGAGCATGTCGTGGACGATCGGAGTCGCCGGGACGTCCCCGAGTGCCGCCTCGACGTCGACCGTCCCGGGCCCGTCCTCGATCTCCGCGACGCGGGCGAGTCCCGCCGGGCCGCGGTGTTCGAAGACGTGCCGCGCGGTGAACCGGATCCCGGCGGCGCGCGCCGCGGACACCAGCTGGATGGACACGATCGAATCGCCACCGAGAGCGAAGAAGTCGTCGTCGGGGCCCACGGCATCGAGTCCGAGCACCGACGCCGTCAGCTCGCACAGGCGTTGTTCGAGTTCGTCCGCCGGCAGGCGACTCTCGGTGGCCGGCGTGAAGACCGGCTCGGGAAGTGCTCTGCGGTCGATCTTTCCGTTGCGGGTGACCGGGAGCTCGTCGAGCACGACCGTGACGGCGGGGACCATGTGGTCGGGCAGCCGGTCGGCGACGTACATCCGGAGGGTGTCGGGGTCCGTCGTTCCGGCCGCGTAGGCGACGAGCCGCTTTCGACCCGGTTCGTCCTCGCGGACCACGACCGCCGCGGCACTCACCGCGGGATGGCCGCCGAGCACGGTCTCGATCTCACCGAGTTCGATGCGGAAGCCGCGGATCTTCACCTGGTCGTCGGTCCGGCCGAGGTAGTCGAGCACCGGGCCGTCGGTCCGGGAGATCCTCCAGCGCACCAGATCGCCGGTGCGGTACAGGCGCTCGCCGTCGGTGCCGAAGGGGTCGGCCACGAACCGTCCCGCGGTCTGCGCGCTCCGGCCGAGATAGCCGCGGGTGACGTGCGGGCCGCCGACGTACAGTTCGCCGGGCACGCCCGGGGGCACCTGCCGCAGGTGCGCGTCGAGGACGTACGCCCGGCCGCCGTGGATCGGGGTTCCGATGTTCGGGGTGCTTCCCGGGGTGAGCGCGACGCCGGTCGCGTCGACGGTGCATTCCGTCGGACCGTACATGTTGCTCACGCGCACATCGGTTTCCGCGGCGAGCTGCGACCACAGGTCACCCGGGACGGCCTCGCCGCCGAGCACCATGGACTCGGGACGGTGCGGCGCGGCGGGGTCGAGGAGCCCTTCGGCGAGCAGGCGCCCGGCGAGCACCGGACCGCAGTCGAGCGCGTCGATGCGGTGGTCCCGGACGTACCGGACGATGCCCTCGGCATCGGCCATGAGGTCCTCGGCGAGCACGTGCACGGTGTGGCCGCCCAGCATCGCGAGGAGAGGCTCGACGGACGAGTCGAACGCGAAGGTGTAGCTCAGCAGCACGGTGCGTCGGCGCGTCGCGGGATCGCCGACGGTACGGGTGCGCACCGTCTCCCACAGGTTCACGACACCGCGGTGCGGTACCACCACACCCTTCGGGGTGCCGGTGGATCCGGAGGTGTAGACGAGATAGGCGGTGGTGTCCGGGTGCACGACCGGCAGGTGCACATCCGGGCGGTGATCGGTGATCGAATCGACCGCGTCGGCATCGAGCACGACACCCACACCGGCGTCGCGGAGCATGTACTCGTTCCGCTCCGCCGGCTGTTCCGGGTCGAGCACCAGATAGGCCGCTCCCGACTTCCACACGCCGAGGATCGCTGCGACCAGCACGGATTCCCGCGGAAGACTCAGTCCCACGACGTTGTCGGGGCCGATCCCGTCGGCGACGAGGTGACGGGCGATCCGGTCGGACCACGCGTCGAGATCGCGGAAGGTCAGGCGACTCGACGGGGTGACCAGCGCGGTCTCGTCGCCGTAGCGCTCCACGGTGCGGGCGAACAGTGCGGGCAGGCTGCGGGTCGCCGAGCCGTCGGCGCTGCCACGGTGCGGGCCGGACGGGTCCGGGAGCGCGGTGGCATCACCGGCACGCAGCACCTCGCGCTCGGAGCCGGTGAGCAGATCGAGCTGCGAGAGCCTCGCGTCCGGATCGGCACATATCGCGGCGAACGCCCGCTCGACCCGCGCGGCGAAGGCCTCGGCGGACGACTCGTCGAACAGGTCGCGGGCGTACTCGACGCGCACGCACAGACCGCCGCCGGATTCCTCGATGACATCGAAGGTGAGGTCGAACATCGCGGTGTCGTTCGAGACGAACGAGGGTGTCGGCGTCAGCTCGTCGAATCCCGTGATGGCGGGCGGGCTCTGATACTGCACCATCACCTGGAACAGGGGGTGCCGGGCGGCGCTGCGCTCGGGGTTGAGGGTCTCCACGACGCGGTCGAACGGGACGTCCTGGTGCGAGTACGCCGCGACGTCGGTGTCCTTGATCCGGGCGAGCAGCTCCCGCACCGTGGGGTCGCCCGAGAGGTCGGTGCGCAGCACCACCATGTTGACGAAGAAGCCGACGAGGTCCTCGAGTTCGGGTGCGGGCCGTCCCGCGGTGGGCGATCCGAGCGGGATGTCCTCGCCCGCGCCGCTGTGCGACAGTGCGACCGCCACCGCCGCGTGCACCATCATGAATATCGTGGTGCCGGTCGTGCGCGCGGCCTCCCGGATCGTCGCTGCGCGGTCGGCGGGGATCCGGTGCTCGACACCGCCACCCGCGTAGGAGGCCACGGTCGGGCGCGGGCGGTCGACGGGGAGGTCGAGTTCGGCCGGGAGACCGTCGAGCTCCTTGCGCCAGAACGCGAGTTGTCGTGCGGCGAGCGAGTCCTCGTCGTCCTGGTCGCCGAGGAGTTCCCGTTGCCAGATCGCGTAGTCGGCGTACTGCACGGGCAGCGGTGCAGGATCGTGGGAGTCGCCACGTACGTGCGCGGAGTAGAAGTTGCCGAGATCGCGCAGCAGCAGCGGCGTGGACAGTTCGTCGCTCGCGATGTGGTGGGCGAGCACGAGCATCACGTGCTCGTCCGGCGCGATCGTGAACAACCGGATCCGCAACGGGATCTCGCGTTCGAGATCGAACGCGTGCCGGGCTTCTGAATGCAGGCGTCCGGTGAGCGCGTCGCGGTCGACGGCCTCGACCGCGAAGGGAACTGCGATCTCGGCAACCTCTTCTGCTCCGCGCACGTGCTGCATCCCCACGCCGTCACGTTCGACGAGGACGGTGCGCAGGCTCTCATGGCGTGTGAGGACGTCGGAGACCGCCTGCCGCAATGCATCCGGCTCGACGGGTCCGTGCAGGTCCACCGTGATGGGGACGTTGTAGGTGGGGCTGGGCCCTTCCATGCGGTACATGAACCACAGGCGCTGCTGGGCATACGACAGTGGTGCGAGGGACAGGGGGGCAAGATCGGTCCCACCGCGCGGGACGGGTGCCGGCCTTGCCGGAGGGGTGGTCGGTCGATCTCCGCAGCGCGCGGCGAGCGCGACGACCTGCGGATGGTCGAAGACCGTCCGGATCGGCAGCTCCACACCGAGCTCGTCGCGGATGCGGGCGAGCAGCTTCGCGGCGCTGAGCGAGTGCCCGCCGAGGGCGAAGAAGTCGTCGTCGGCGCCCACCGTGTCGAGGCCCAGGATGTCGGCGTAGATGCGGCACAGTGCCCGTTCGGTCTCGGTCTCCGCGACGCGGGACGAGACCATCGACGAGAAGTCCGGTTCGGGCAGCGCCCTGCGGTCGAGCTTGCCGTTGGAGGTCAACGGCATCTCGTCGAGGACGACGAGGGCCGCGGGAACCATGTACCCGGGCAGGAACTCGGCGACGAGACGGCGGGCCTCGACCGGTTCGGGCACGTCTTGTCCGACGAGATAACCGACGAGCTGCGCGATATCGGAGGGATCGGTGCGCACCACGGTCGCGGCGCGGGAGACACCGGGGATGCGCAGCAGAGCGGTGTCGACCTCGCCGAGTTCGATGCGGAATCCTCGGACCTTGACCTGGTTGTCGACCCGGCCGCGGTAGGCGAGGCGGCCGTCCTCGGTCCACTGGACGAGATCGCCGGTGCGGTACAGGCGGGCGTACGGACCGGAGGCGTCCGCCGAGTACGGATTCGCGACGAATCTGCTCGCGGTGAGTGCAGGCGCGTCGAGATATCCCCGGACCACACCCGGCCCGGCCACGTACAGCTCGCCCTCGGTTCCGGCCGGCACGGGTGCGAGTCCCGCGTCGAGGACGTGGACGCGCAGGTTGGCGACGGGCCGGCCGACGACCGGTGTCTCGGCGTCGGCGACCTCCGCGACGAGGACGTCTACGCTGCACTCGGTGGGGCCGTAGAAGTTGAAGGCCGCACCCCGGCGTTCGCGCAGGCGGCTCCACAACCGCTCGGAGACGGCGTCGCCGCCGAAACCGAGGGTGGGCACGGTGCCGTCCGGGAACAGGCCGTCGTCGACGAACTGCTCGAGCCGGCTCGGTGAGAACTCGACGAAATCCCATCCCTCGTCGAGGGCGCGGCGTGCGAGTGCCGCCGGGTCGCGCTGAGTCGCCTCGTCGACGATGTCGACGGTGTGCCCGGCGAGCATCCACAGCAACGGCTGCCACGACGCGTCGAATGCGAGCGACCAGGCCAGTCCGAGGCGGACGGATTCGCGGCCGGCCTCGCGGGCGGCACGGGTGAACACCTGGGCGCGGTGGCTGTGGAACAGGTTGACCAGCCCACGGTGGGGTACGACGACGCCCTTCGGTCTGCCGGTGGAGCCGGACGTATGGATCACGTAGGCGATCGAGTCGGGTGTCAGCGGGCCGCGCTCCGAGTCGTCGAGCGGAGCGTCGGACACGGCGTCGAGGTCGAGATCCTCGAGCACGACGCGCTTCGGCACCCCCGTCACCTCGGCGACCCGGTCGTCGGTCGTGCGGGTGGTGAGGATGCAGACGGGGTCGGTGGAGCCGAGGATGTGAGCGAGGCGTTCGAGGGGCTGATCGACGTCGAGCGGGACGTAGGCGGCGCCGGTCTCGAGGACGGCGTGGATCGCGATCAGCGCGTCGACGGTGCGGGGCAGCGCGAGGGCCACCCGCGCGTGCGGCCGGTCGAGATCGAAGCTCGAGACGAGGTGGCGGGCCAGGCGGTGCACCCGCGCGCCGAACTGTGCGTAGGTGAGCGTCACATGGGCGTCCGCCGCGGCCGGTGCGTCGGGGGCCGCCTCGATCCTCTCCCGCAGCAGGTCGACGAGGGTCAGGCCGGGGTCGAACGGGATGTCCGGGCTGCGGCTCCAGTCGTCGAGGATCGTCCGTCGCTCGTCGGCGGTCAGGACGGACACCTGCGCGAGCGGGGTGTGCAGATCCCGCTCGGCCACCGAACCGAACAGCATCTCCAGCCGCTCGGTGTGGATCGTCAGATCCGCCTCGCTGTAGACGTCGGCGTCGACGTCGACGAACACTTCGAGTCCGGCACTGCCGTCGAGGGGCCGCACGGTGACCATGAAGTCCTGCAGGGGTCCTCGGGCGACCGAGTGCACGGCCGCACGCATGTCGCCGAACCGGAGCGAGTCGCCGAACGGTTTGACGTTGACCGACGGGCCGATGACGCCGCGGGATCCGGTCGGTAGTCGCAGGTCGCGCTGTATGTCCTCGGTGCGGTAACGATAGTGGTTGCGGCACAGCGCCACTCCGTCGCGCACCTGCGCGACGAGCTCGACGAGCGTGGCCGATGCGGTCGGATTCAGGCGCAGCGGAACGACATTGACCGCGGTGATCGGCACCCGCAGTGCGGCGCTGCCGAGCCGGTTCATGACGGGGAAACCGAGCGTGAGGTCCTCGCGGCCGGTAACTCCGCGCAGGTAGGCGGCGACGAGCGCGGTGACCGCGTCACCCCAACTCGCGCCGACCTCCTTGCCGAGAGCCACCAGACCGCGCTGCCGGTCGGCGTCGAGGGTGAAGCGCGTGCCACGGGAGCGCCGTGCGATGCCACCCGGGCCGGGCCGCAGGGCGACCGCTTCGTCCACGCCGTCGAGGTACGCGCTCCAGAAGTCACGGTCTGCGTCGAAGTCGGCCGAGTCGCGATAGTCCGATTCTTCCCGTATCACCGATTCGACCGAATCGAACCGTGCGGCAGCAACTTCCGTACCGGCGACCGCGGCACTGTAGCGCTCGGCGATGCGCCGGTTGAACAGCGAGAACCCGAAGGCGTCGAGGACGATGTGATGGGCACGCAGGTAGAGCAGGACGTGATCGTCGGCGAGTCGCAGGACCGCGGCCCGGACGCACGGATCCACCGACAGGTCGACGGGCCGCTCGAGGTCGCGCGCCATCCACTCGTGGGCCGCCTGCCAGGGGTCCGCCGCGGAGGTGAAGTCGACGGTCGGGGCGAGATCGAGTGTGCGCGCACCGGGAATCCGGACGACTGTACCGTCGGCGAGGGTCTCGAACCCCGCGACCAGCACCTCGGCCTCGGATGCCGCCTTGGAAACCGCTGTGACCAGCGCTTCCTCGTCGACCGCGCCTCGCAGTTCGATGCATTCCGAGGTGTTGAACAGCGGGTTGTCGGGGTTCAGTTGCTGGGCGAACCATACGCCCGACTGTGCGCGCGACAGAGCGAGCCGTGAGGCGTCCGGTCCGGCTAGGGGCACTGGAGATCCTCTTTCCTTCGATCGAAACGATTGGCTGGGAACGGAATCCGCTGATGTGCGCGCTGCGGCGCCGGAGGGCACAGTACCAAAGGTTAGGCTTACCGTATATGTTGCTCAGTGATCGTGTGTCCTGTGGCGCGCTCCTGCCAGCAGACCTCCTCAACCGGAAGGTACGAGAATGCAAGTGCCGGTCCTCGGCGCAACCGCTACCGACCGGGCCGAGCGGCCCGTCGCGCACCCGTTCGTCCTGTCCCGCCCGCACGGCACGGTGATCGCCGAAGGCGTGAGCGAACACTTCGACCGCGCGTCCGCCGCCGCCGACGCCCTGCGCACCGGACAGGTCGCCGCGATCGTCGGAGCACTGCCCTTCGCACCCGACGGTCCGGCCGCACTGACCGCTCCGAACACACTCCATCACTCCCCCGCGCACTACGACGCACCGGCCGCCGACCTGCCCCCGATCACGATCACGGGCGCATTGCCGTCGGAAGGCGAGCACATCGATCGGGTCGAGACCGTACTGCGCCTGCTCCGCTCGGACGACAACGACCTTCTCAAGGTGGTCCTGGCCCGGGCACTCGCCCTGCGCGCCGACCGGCCCGTCACCCCGCACGACCTCCTCGTCGCTCTCACGCGAAACGATCCGCTGCACAACGGCTTCCTCGTCGACCTCACAGCAGCCGGTGGCGTGTGGACGGGACGTCACCTGGTTGGGTCGAGCCCGGAGGTGCTCGTGCGCCGTCGCGGAGATCGGGTCACCGCTCACCCCCTCGCCGGATCCGCACCGCGGCATTGCGACCCCGGGATCGATCGGGCGACGGCCGACAGGCTCGCCGGCTCCGCGAAGAACCTCGCCGAGCACGCGCACGTGATCGATGCGATCCGCGCCGCGCTCGAACCGTTGTGTGTCGACCTCGACATCCCCGAGCAGCCGACCGTGACGAGCACGCGCCAGCTGTGGCATCTCGGCACTCCCATCGAGGGTCGCCTGCACGATCCGGGTGTCACGGCCCTCGATCTCGCACTCGCGGTGCACCCCACCCCCGCGATCTGCGGCACGCCGACCGCGGCCGCCCGCGATCTGATCCTCGCGACCGAGGGTGACCGGGGCTTCTACGCTGGTGCCCTCGGATGGTGCGACGCCGCGGGCGACGGCGAATGGTTGGTCACGATCCGCTGCGCCGTCCTCGATGCCGACGGTGTCGGGCTCACGGCCTACGCCGGGGGCGGTATCGTCGCCGACTCCGACCCTGCCGACGAACTGGCCGAGACGACCGTCAAGTTCGGCACCGTCCTCGATGCACTGGGAGTACTCCGATGACCGAGACCGCACCATCCCCCGTCACGCTCGTCGTCGGGGCCGCGCAGGGTATCGGCCGCGCGACCGCCGAGGCCCTGGCGCGTGCCGGTCACCGTCTCGTGCTCGCCGACCGCAACGCCGAAGGACTGCGCAAGACTGCCGCGCTGCTCGGCGGCTCCGTCCCCACCCACCCCGTCGACATCCGCGACCACGACGCCGTCGCCTACCTCGTCGAGAACATCGAATCCGAGCACGGACCGATCGAGCATCTCGCGCACGTCGCAGGTGTCTTCACCACGGGCTCGGTGCTCGACTCCGATCCCGAGGACTGGCAGCACATGTACGACGTCAACGTCACCGGCCTGCTGTCGGTCCTGCGTTCGGTCGGACGGGCCATGCGGGAGCGGAGGTCGGGTTCGATCGTCGTCGTCGGATCGAACTCCGCGGGCGTGCCGCGCATGGGCATGGGCGCCTACGGATCGTCCAAGGCCGCGTCCACGATGATCGTCCGGATCCTCGGACTCGAGCTGGCGCAGTACGGGATCCGCGCCAACATCGTCGCGCCGGGTTCCACCGACACCGCCATGCAGCGCTCGCTGTGGGAGGACCCCAACGACGACGCCGGCGCACGCAGCGCCATCGAAGGTGACCTGTCGCAGTTCAAGGTCGGCATCCCCCTCGGCCGCATCGCCGAGCCCGCCGACATCGCCGAGGCCATCGAGTTCCTGCTGTCCGATCGTGCTCGTCACATCACCATGCAGGCGCTCTACATCGACGGCGGCGCCACCCTCCGCGCCTGACCGACAGACCTGCATCGACCCTGATCCCGAAAGGAACCGTTCCGTGACAACCGGTTTCGAGCGCACGCCGCTCGCCGACACCGCCCGCTACCCCGAGGAGTTCGCCGAGCGGTATCGCGCAGCCGGTTACTGGACGAACGAGACCTTCGGCGAATTCCTCCCGGCCCGCGCCGCCCGGTTCGCCGGTCGCATCGCCGTCGTCGGACACGACGCGACGGGCACCTGGCGGCGCATCACCTACCGCGAACTCGACGACGCCTCGGCCCGCATCGCCGCCGGTCTCGCCGACCTCGGGGTCCGGAAGGGCGACCGAGTAGTCCTGCAGTTGCCGAACATCGTCGAGTACACCGAAGTGCTCTTCGCGGTCTTCCGCCTCGGTGCGCTCCCCGTCTTCTCCCTGCCCGCGCACCGCGTGTCGGAGATCGGCTACTTCTGCCGGTTCAGCGACGCCGCAGCGTACGTGATCGCCGCCGAACACGGCGGATTCGACTACCGCGTGCTCGCCCGGCAGGTCGCCTCCGAAATGGAGAATCCGCCGGTGGTCGTGGTCGCCGGTGAGGCCGAGGAATTCACTGCGCTCGGGTCGTTGCGCGACCGCGAAGCGGCGCCGATCACGGAGAACGACGCCGGAAACGTTGCCTTCCTGCAGCTGTCGGGTGGCACGACCGGAACGTCGAAGCTCATCCCCCGCACCCACGCCGACTACCTGTACTCCGTACGCGAATCCGCGGTGATCTGCGGAGTGGACGAGAACACCCGCATGCTGGTCGCGCTGCCGGCGGCGCACAACTTCCCGATGAGCTCGCCGGGCATCCTCGGTGTGCTGCACGCCGGCGGCACCGTCGTCCTCGCTCCGGATCCGAGCCCCGACACCGCGTTCGCCCTCATCGAGAGCGAGGGCGTGACGATGGCGTCGCTCGTCCCGCCCCTCGCGCAGGCGTGGCTGTCGGCGCGGGCCCGCACCGAACGCGACCTGTCGTCGCTCGAGGTGCTGCAGGTCGGTGGTGCGAAGTTCCCGGCCGAGGCCGCCAAACGCGTTCGCACCGAACTCGGTTGCACGCTGCAGCAGGTCTTCGGTATGGCGGAGGGTCTCGTCAACTACACCCGGCTCGACGACGACGAGGACACCATCGTCACCACCCAGGGCCGGCCGATCAGCCCCGACGACGAGATCCGCGTCGTCGACGACACGGACGAGCCCGTCGCCGCGGGCACCACCGGCCACCTGCTCACCCGCGGCCCGTACACGATCCGGGGCTACTACAATGCGCCGGAACACAATCCGATGGCATTCACCCCGGACGGCTTCTACCGCACCGGCGACATCGTCCGGCTCACCGAGCACGGCTACATCGTCGTCGAGGGACGCGCGAAGGACCAGATCAATCGCGGTGGCGAGAAGATCGCGGCCGAGGAGGTCGAGAATCATCTGATCGCGCACCCGGCCGTGCTCGACGCGGCGGTGGTGTCGATGCCCGACAAGTATCTCGGCGAGCGCACCTGCGCCTTCGTCGTCACCGAGGGGGAGGCGCCGAAGGCCCTCGCGCTCAAGAAGTTCCTGAGGGAACGAGGGCTGGCCGAGTACAAGATCCCCGACAAGGTGCAGTTCGTCGACGCCTTCCCGGTCACGGGAGTGGGCAAGATCAGCCGGAACGAACTGCGGCGCGCCCTCGCGGCCACTCTGAAGGACTGATCTCGCTCCGCGACGAGGGGATGACTTCACCCCGTTCGGCTCGAGCGGCGAGGATTGCGTAGCGGCCACCGCGGGCGACGAGGTCGTCGTGCGTTCCGCGTTCGACGATGTGGCCCCGGTCGAGGACCACGATCTCGTCGGCGTTGCGCACGGTCGAGAGCCGGTGCGCGATGGTGATGGTCGTGCGTCCGCTGCGCGCGGCGTCGAGGGCCTGCTGCACGGCGTGCTCGGTGTCGTTGTCGAGGGCGCTGGTCGCCTCGTCGAGCACGAGGACACGCGGGTCGCGCAGGAGCGTGCGGGCGATCGCCAGTCGCTGTTTCTCACCACCCGAGAAGCGGTATCCGCGGGCGCCGACGACGGTGTCGTAGCCGTCCGGCAGCGAGACGATCAGGTCGTGGATGTGTGCGGCGCGGGCCGCGGCCTCGATCTCGTCGTCGGTCGCGTCCGGCTTCGCGTAGCGCAGGTTCTCCCGGACGGTCGCGTGGAGGAGGTAGGTCTCCTGCGACACCACGCCGACCAGTCCGGCGAGATCGGCGAGCCTCATGTCGCGCAGGTCGACACCGTCGATGCTCACGCGTCCCTCGACCGGGTCGTACAGTCGTGCGACGAGCGAGCCGAGCGTGGTCTTGCCCGAGCCGGTCTCGCCGACGAGCGCGACCTGCGCCCCCGCCGGGACGTCGAGATCGATGCCGTCGAGGGCGTTGCGGTGCGCTCCTTCGTAGCGGAAGCTCACGTTCTCGAACCGCACCCGGCCGGCGACGGTCGCAGGGTCGACGGGCACCGGATCGCGCGGGTCGTCGATGTCGACCGGAAGGTCGAGGTATTCGAAGATGCGGCTGAACAGGGCCAGCGAACTGGTGACGGAGACACCGACGTCGAGCAGGCTCATCAGCGGCCGGAACAGCGCGCCCTGCAAGCCGGTGAAGGCCACCAGGGTGCCGATCGTCATGCCGCCCGAGGTGGCCGGCAGACCGGCGACGAGATAGAGGACGGCGGGGATCGCCGCGAAGACGATGTTCATCGTGGCCATGCGCCAGCGGCCGGACAACTGCGCGTGCACCTCGAGATCGGCGAGTTCCTCCGACGTGCGGGCGAACTTGTCGGACAGTGCCGGGCCGGTGCCCAGCGTCTTGACGAGCAGCACGCCGCTGACCGACAGTCCTTCGTCGATCTGCGACTGCATGTCGGCGAGGCGCCGTTGCTGACGGGCGGTGACGGCGCGGCGCATGAGCGCGACCCGGCGCGTGAGCCAGATGGCCGGCGGGAGCACGATCAGGGAGAGCAGAGCCAGTCGCCAGCTGAGGACCGCCATGGCGATCGCCGTGCCGACGACGGTGGTGACGTTGGACGCCAGTGAGGTCGCGGTGTTGGTGACCACGGACTGCATGCCACCGATGTCGTTGGTCAGCCGCGACTGGATCTCACCGCCGCGGGTGCGGGTGAAGAAATTCAGCGACTGTCGCTGCAGGTGGGAGAAGACCCGGGTACGCAGACCGTGCATGACGTTCTGGCCGACGGTCGTGGAGATCCAGGTCTGGACGACGGACAGGAGCGAGCTCGCGACGGTGACGGCCAGCATGCCGCCGACGGCCCACAACAGCAGGCTCACGTTCTGGTGCGGGATGGCGTCGTCGATGACGGCGCGGACGAGGAAGGGCGTCGCGAGGGAGATCACCGACGAGGCGATGATGAGCGCGACGACGAGGGTGATCTTCCACCGATAGGGCGCGAAGAGGGCGCCGATACGGCGCAGGCTCACCGGGGCCTCGCGGAGCTGCTCGAGATCCTTCTTGTCGATCCTGCCGCGGCTGCCCGGCTTGCCGCCGAGAGTGGGTGGGGGCTGCATCATGTGCGCCACCTCGATTCGTCGTTCGTGACTCGTACTTGTTGAGGTTGCCTCATTGAGTGGGAACCGTCAAGTGAGGTAGTGTGAACACTATGCCGGATTCACCCGTCGCACTGCGCGATCTCCTCCTCACCGCCACGCGTACGCTGCGCCGACGCTGGCACGACCTCCTCCAGCCGTGGGGATTGTCACCCCACGAGTACCGGGCGCTCGACGTCATCGGACGCGCCGACGACCCCATCCGCCTCGGCGTCGTGGCCAAGGAACTGCGCATCGTCCCGCGCTCGGCCACCGAGGTCGTCGACCGCCTCGAGTCGCGGGGTCTCACCGAGCGACTCCCCGATCCCGCCGACCGACGCGCGGTCTGCGTGCGGCTGACCGACGAGGGCCGCAGGATCCGGGCCGAGCTGGCCTCGGCCCGCGATGCCGACGCCGTCGAGATGTTCGACCGGCTCGACGCCGAGGAACGCGCACGACTGTCCGATCTGCTGCACAAACTCGTCGACGACCGGCCGCGCTGATCCCTTCCGGTTCCGGGTACTCACATTCCCGACGGCAGCGACGTCTTCCCTACGAGTGTCCGTGCCGATCGAGGAGAGCCCTGTGAAGACCATCGACAGTCTGCAGTCGCGCGTCGACGCACTGAACCTGCCCGAGCTGACGAGCGAACTCGACGAGAACGGCTGCGTCCTCACCGGGCCGCTGTTGAGCGACGACGAATGCGCCGAACTCGCGGCCCTGTGGGACGACGACGCCCGCTTCCGCACCACGGTCGACATGAGCCGCTACGGGTACGGGCACGGCACCTACAAGTACTTCGGCTCACCCGTCCCCGACGCCGTCGCACACCTGCGCTCGGCGTTCTACCGGCAGCTGCTCCCCGTCGCGCGCTCGTGGGCCGAACGCCTCGGCGATCCGGCACCCTGGCCCGACGACTTCGACGACTGGCTCGACATGTGCCACGCGGCCGGCCAGACCGACCCCACCCCGCTGATGCTGCGCTACACCACCGGCGACTGGAACGCCCTGCATCGCGATCTCTACGGCGACCTCGTGTTCCCACTGCAGGTCGTGATCGGGCTCGACCGGGCGGGCGTCGACTACACCGGCGGCGAGTTCCTGTTGGTCGAACAACGGCCCCGCGCGCAGTCGCGGGGCACCGTCACCGTGCTCGAGCAAGGCCACGCGCTGATCTTCACCACCCGCGACCGACCGATCCGGTCGGCGCGCGGATGGTCGCGGGCGCCGGTCCGGCACGGCGTGAGCACCGTCCGATCGGGCCTGCGTCGCACGCTCGGCTTGGTACTGCACGACGCCGCCTGAGCGTCCTCGGCGCTACCCGACGCGACCTACGCCGCTCAGCGTTCGAAGATCCGCCTCGGATTGTCCACGAGCATCGTGGTGATCTGCTCGTCGGTCACGCCCCGTTCGCGCAGGGCCGGCAGCACCTCGTCGCTGATGTGGTTGTAGTTCCAGTTGGGCACGGCGGTCTGCTTCACGTCGTGCGGGAACCAGTCGATGAAGCACGACGCATCGTGCGAGAGCACCATGCGCTCGGTGTAACCGGCCTCCACGAGCGCGACCACCGTGTCGACGCGCTGCTCGAACGGCAACAGCAGATCGAGGCCGAAGCGGTCCATCCCGAGAATCGAACCGGCGTCGGCAATGCGACGCAGGTAGTCCAGATCGGTCGAATCACCGCTGTGCCCGATCACCACCTTGGTGAGGTCGACACCTTCCTCCGCGAGCACCCGCTGCGCCACCTGCCCCGACCCGGTATGCGGATTGGTGTGCACCGTGATCGGCACACCGGTCTCGACGTGCGCCTGCCCCACCGCTCGCATCACGCGCTCGACGCCCGGCGTGAGTCCCGGAATCTCGATGGCGCACTTGAGCATTCCTGCACGCACCCCCGTGCCGGCGATGCCCTCGCGGATGTCTTTCACGAACAGTTCGGTGAGCGGCTCCGGTCCGTCCACCAGCAACCCCGGCCCGACGTTGTGGAACTGGAACGGCAGGTCGTTGTAGGTGTACAGGCCCGTCGCGACGACGATGGAGATGTCCACCCGTTCGGCGACGCGCTGGATGCGCGGAATGTACCGGCCGAGACCGACCACCGTGGGATCGACGATCGTGTCGATGCCGCGCTCCGACAACGCCTTCAACTTCGCGACCGCGTCGTCGACGCGTTCGTCCTCGTCCCACGGGCTCGGGTAGTCGGGAAAGTTGGTGCGGATCTCCTCGCCGAGAACGAAGACGTGCTCGTGCATGAGGACTCTGCCCAGACGGCCCGTGTCGAGAGGGCCGCGAACGGTGTCGACGGATGTCATGACCGGTGACGCTAGGACACCAACGTGGGCAGGGGCAATCGATTTCACGAATCGGTGGGAGTCGACTCCTCGAGGGCCTGACGGTAGCGACGCATGCCGCGCAGCCACCGGTCGTAGTCGGCGCCCTTGTTCCGGTACATCTCGAGGACCTCCGGGTGCGGAAGGATCAGGAAGTGCTCCTCCTCCATTGCCGCGAACACCGTCTCCGCGACGTCGACGGGTTCGAGCACCGCACCGGCGGTCGTGACGGCCCGGGTGGCGAGTTCACCGAGTGCGTGCCCGGATGCGTCCCCCGAGTACAGCAGAGGTGTGTTGACGCCCATCGGGCACAGGCAGCTCACCCTCACACCCTTGTCGCCGTAGGTCACCGACAGCCACTCGGCGAAACCGACGGCCGCGTGCTTGGTGACCGAGTAGGTGGCCGAGCCGATCTGTGTGAGCAGGCCGGCCGCCGACGCCGTGCTGACGAAATAGCCCTCGCCACGTTCGACCCATCGGGGTACCAGCAGTCGCGCCGCACGGATGTGTGCGCGCAGGTTGACGTCGAAGGACTGCTCCCAGACCGAGTCCTCGATCTCCAGGCCGGGCACACCGGTGACACCCGCGTTGGCGAAGTACAGGTCCACGGGACCGAACTCCGCTTCGGCGCGCTCGACGAGGCCGCGGATGTGTTCGTCGTCGGAGACGTCCGCCGCCACCGCGACGGCGCTCCCCGGCGTCTTCTCCTCGAGCGTCGCGACGACGCGCTGCGCCGCGTGTTCGTCGAGGTCGGCGACCACCACTCGTGCACCTCGCTCGACGAGGCCGGCAGCGATGGCGCCGCCGATTCCGCCGCCCCCGCCTGTCACGACGGCCACTCTGCCTTCGACCTTCATCGCTGATACCTCCCCGTCGAATCGCAGTGCCGTCCCGTGCGGCACAGTTGGTACTGAACCTGTCTACACGTATCACCGGCTGTAGGTACCGCTCACACGCACGGAGGTCGAGCACCCGGGATGGACGAATTGTTCTCCGTCTCCCGTCCGCGACGCGAGATCGCGCCGGGCGCCGTGCATGTGCCCGACTGGCTCGACCCGGGCGAACAGCGCGAGCTCGTCGAGCTGTGTCGTGATTGGGCGCGCCCGCCGGCGCCGATGCGGCACACCCTGCTTCCGGGTGGCGGACGGATGTCGGTGAGCACGGTGTGCCTCGGATGGCACTGGTCGCCGTACCGCTACACCCGCACCGCGGTCGATGTCGACGACGCTCCCGTTCCGCCGCTTCCCGACCGGCTCGTCGAACTCGGGCGGCGTGCCGTCGCCGATGCCTACGACGATCCGGCGGCCGGGGGCGGGTACGAGCCCGATACCGCTCTGATCAATTTCTACGACCGCGACGCGCGGATGGGGATGCATCAGGACAAGGACGAGCGGGTGAGCGCGCCGATCGTGTCGCTCAGTCTCGGGGATGCCTGCTTGTTCCGGTTCGGCAACACCGAGTCGCGCGGCCGGCCGTACACCGACGTGCGTCTCGAGTCCGGCGATCTGTTCGTCTTCGGCGGTCCGTCGCGGTTCGCCTATCACGGGGTGCCGGTCGTGTATCCGGACACCGGCAGTTCCCGCTGCGGACTCACCGCGGGGCGGCTCAACATCACCCTGCGGAGTACCGGACTTGCTTGATCGAACCGCTCGAAAATTCCGAACGTTCGGTCTGTGACTTTGTAACCAACTACACTCGGAGTAGCGTTTCGCCGACGAGAAATACGTCAAATCGGACGATATTCTCGTGCGGTAGTCATCGGTGTCGGGGTCGATCACAGGAGACTGCCATGCCCGACTTCGCTTGTCGTCGTGTCCTGGCGATCATCGCAGGACTCGCCCTCGGCCTGACCGGACCCGTCGTCGCCGCCGCCACTGACGGCACCGCGTCCACCGCCGGCGCAGAGACCTTCCGTCCGTGCCCGGAGCGGTTCGTCATCGCGGTCGACGGAACCCGCAACATCGACACCCCGGATTCGATCGATCCCGATTCACCCCTCGCGAAGATCTCGGCGCGGTACGCGGCACCCGGCACGGTGGTCGAGCACATCCGCTATCCCGCCGTCGTGGTTCCGGTGCCGGAGTCCGGGTCGAGCGAGGGATCGGGGCGACTCGCGTACGACGAGTCCAAGAGGATCGGGCATCAGCGCCTGCGCGAGACGATCACCGTCCGGCACGGTTCGTGCCCCGACAGCGAGCTCGTCGTCCTCGGTTACTCGCAGGGCGCGTCGATCGCCGGCGACGTCCTCGCCGAGATCGCGGCCGACGGTTCGGTGCCGCCGGAGCGGATCAGCGGTGTGCTGTACTCCGACCCGCGTGACACCCGGGGAGTCGAAACGCTGTTCCCGGGCGAGGTCGTCCCGGGCATCACGCTCGGTGGCGGTCGCGACGACTTCGGCACGATCGCCGTCGAACGGATCTGCATCGAGGGCGACGCGGTCTGCGACGGCGTGACACCGGAGGAGAGCGAAGGGTGGTTGGGAGAGAACGTCACCGGCTACCTGAGGCTGCACACGACCTATCCCGACTACGACCCGTGAGGATCGTCGCACCCGGGAGAACCCGGGCCGGGATATACCGGTTCGGTATCGTCGGTTCATGAGCGTCGAGTCCCCGGCCACCGGCCTTCCTGCTTCCGGTGATGATCCTCTCGCGCTGGAGCGGCAGGTGTGTTTCGCTCTCGCCGTGGCGAATCGCGCCGTGCTCGCGGTCTATCGACCGATCCTCGACAAGCTGGGACTGACCCACCCGCAGTACCTGGTGATGCTCGCCCTGTGGGAACGCTCGCCGCTGACGAGCAAGGAAGTGGGGCAGTTACTCCAGCTCGACTCCCCCACGCTGTCTCCCCTGCTCAAGCGACTCGAGGCGCTGGGCCTGATCACCCGCGCGCGCAGCGCGGCCGACGAACGGCAACTCGTCCTCGAGCTCACCGACGCCGGCCGGGCGCTGCGTGCCGAGGCCGAGTCGGTGCCGGGACAGGTCGTCGATGCCCTCGGTGTCGGGCTCGACGAACTCCAGGACCTGCACGCCGCGCTCGTGCGCGTCAACGCGGCGGCGTTGAAGGCCGGAGCACTCTGACAGCTCGGTAGCTGCCGCAACCCCGACGGCTCGCGGCAGCACTGTCCGACCGTCTTCTATCGATACGCATCGGCACGGTGCGAAATCGCGGTGACCTCGACCGTGCGGTTCGCATCATCGATCAGATACAGGACGCGATATTCACCTCGCCGGGCGCTGTACGCCGGCGCAAGAGGAGGATTCAACGGCTTCCCCACCCGCTTCGGATTCTCGAGAAGGGGTCCTGTGACGAACTCGTATACCGCAGTTGCTACCTTCTCCGGCAACGACCTCGCCATGGCGCGTGCAGCCGACCTCGCCATCACCAGCCGATACGGGTGGTCCGGAGTGCTCATTCCTCGGACGACCGAGCATCACGCATCAGCTGCGTCAATTCCTGTACATCGACGACGTCTCCCGACTCGACCTCCGTTCGGCCCTCGACGTGCGCCCGCAGCAGATCCGTATCCGACAACACCGCGATCGTCTCCTGCATCGCGTCGTAATCGTCGGCACCGAGAAGCACCGCGGCGCGGTGCCCGTTGCGGGTGATCTCGAATCGCTCGTGTGTGCGCTCGGCCTCATCGACCAGTCGTGACAATTGCGCCCGCGCGTCGGCAACAGGAAGAGTCGTCATGTACATAATTCTAGCGAATTACTATGAGAAGTCTCAGGTCATTCCGTTCGCGCCGGTTCCGACACCGGCTTTCGACGGGAGGCCACGAACGCCAGGACGAGGCCGAAGGCCGCCCAGCACAGCAGGACGATCGTGGGCGAACCCGCACCGGCGCCGTCGTGATCCGGCCGGACGGTCGGTGACCCGGGGCGCCGCACGCGCGGACGCCCCGGGACCGGCTCAGTGCGGGAGTTCGAGCGTCGTCGGCACCAGCGGAACCGAGGCCTCGCCGGTGTAGACGAGGAAGGTGAACGACTCCTGGAAGTACAGGTTCACCGTCTCTGCGTCGTGCGAGAGGTAGCCGATCGACAGATCCTGGCCGACCTGCAGGTCGTAGTCGCCGCCGCGCGTGGTCAGCACGAACGCGCCGTCGATCGCCGGGGCCCAGATGAGGTCGCCGTCGATGAGGCGGCGCAGTTGTTCGCGGATCGGGTAGCCGTGATCGGACGTCTCGCTGACCTTGGTGTACTCGTCGGCGCCGAGCAGGATCGAGTACGGGCCACCCACACCCGCCAGTCGCAGCTGCGACAGCGCCTGGCTGATGATCTCCGGGAAGTCGCGGGGATCCTCGGGCAGCTGCAGGGACGGGTTCGACGACGACGCCCGGATGCCCTCGATACCCGCGGCCGCGTAGCCTTCGAAGATCGCGCGGTCCTCGGCGAAGGCGATCTGGCGGGCCGCTTCCTTGACGGGGTCGAGGTCGATGTCGCGGGAACCGCGCTCGACGCTGTCGATCTCCTCGCGCGACAGCGTGAACGGCACCCGCAGTTCGACGACCGGCGCGACGCGGTGCTGACGCGCCCACACTCCGGCGGCCGGGGGTTCGATCTCGCGGGTGCGGCCGAGACCCACCGCCGCGAAGTCGGTACCGTGCGGTCCGGAGAAGTCGACGACGGTGCGCCCGGCGACGTGTCGCTTGAAGGTGCGTGCGGCCTCCTCCTCGATCTCGGTCCATGCTGCCTCGGAAATCGGGGCGAGGTCGCGATACAGATTGTTCACAGGGTCGAACTCCTTCGCAGAGCGCCAACTCCGAGTGATCCGTCGGCAGGCCGGCCGGCGGTCGAGGCACTCGGATCTTCGTGGGAGGGAATTTCCGCCGGTGAGGGCGGAAGATCTTCGAGGAACTCCAGCGAGGGGCAGAAGAACAGCGATCCCGTCACCGCGGTGGAGAAGTCCAGGATGCGGTCGGTGTTGCCGGGCGGGCTGCCCAGGAACATGTTGCGCAGCATCTGCTCGGTCACCTCCGGGGTGGCCGAGTAACCGATGAAGTAGGTGCCGAACTCGTCGGCGCCGAAGCTGCCGAACGGCATGTTCGCGCGCACGATCTGCTGCTCGACCCCGTTCTCGTCGACGATCACGTTCAGTGCGACATGCGAATTCGCGGGTTTGGTCTCGTCGTCGAGCTCGATGTCGTCGAGCTTGGTCCGGCCGATCGCCCGCTCCTGCTCCTCGACGGTCAACGAGTTCCACGACGCGAGGTCGTGCAGGTATTTCTGGACGACGACGTAGCTACCGCCGGCGAAGTCCGGATCCTCGTCGGAGACCAGGGCCGCCTCGACGGCCTCGTCGTCCTCGGGGTTCTCGGTTCCGTCGACGAAGCCGAGCAGGTCGCGGCGTTCGAAATAGCGGAAGCCGTGCGTCTCGTCGACGACCCGAGCCGCACCGCGCAGCCTATCGTTGATCTTCGCGGCGAGTTCGAAGCACAGGTCCATCGTCGACGCGCGGAGGTGGAACAACAGGTCGCCGGGGGTCGAGGGGGCCTGGTGCCGACCGCCGTCGAGCGGGACGAACGGATGCAGTCCGGCGGGCCGGGGGCCGTCGAACAGCCGGTCCCACATATCCGAGCCGATGCCGGTGACGACCGACAGGCCGCCCTCCGGGATGCGGAAACCGACCGAGCGGCGCAGGCCCGAGAGATCTTCGAGCAGATCCCGCACGGTGTCCTCTGCGCCCTCGTCGACGGTGACGACGAGGAAGATCGCCGCTTCGGTGAGCGGGGTCAGTATCGGTTGTGCACGAACCACTCCGACAACGCTAGTGCACCTCGCACGAAACAGGCGTTCGCGGCACGCCGACGTTCGTCACTGCACAACTGCAGCGTCAAGGCACCATCCAGCCCAGCACCGAGGTGGACTGCAGCCACACGAGGACGGCGAGCACCGCGAGACCGGCGATGCTCAGCGGCCAGATCCGGCGCATGAGCAGCCCGTCCTTGCCGGACAGTCCCTTCACCGACGACACCAGCGCGAGGTTCTGCAGTGCGATCGGGGTGCCGGTGGTGCCGCCGGCCATGTTCCCGGCGACCAGCACGGTCGGGTCGAGTCCCGACTGCTGGGCCGCGGCGACCTGCAGGCTGCCGAACATCGCGTTGGAGGCGGTGTTCGAGCCGGTGACCACGACGCCGAGCCAGCCGAGCACCGGCGACAACAGCGCGAACGCCACGCCCGCACCGGCGAGGAAACCGCCGATCGTGGCGGTCTGGCCGGACAGGTTCATCACGTACGCGAGGGCGAGGACCGCCGTCACCGTCGCGAACGACCACCGCAACTGCACGACCGCCGCGACGAAGCATCGCACCGCGTCGGCCACCGCGACCTTCAGCACCGGTATCGACAGCAGCGCGGCGACGAAGACGAGGCTGCCCGGGGCAGTGAGCAGATCGATGGTGAAGGTCTCCGCGGTGGGAACGTCCCCGTCGGCCGTAGTCACGTCCACACCCGGCCAGGGGAACGACAGGCTCGCGTTCGACAACAGCGACGCCACCGGACCGAACCGGCTGACGAGGAAGACGACCACGATCAGGGCGTAGGGGGCGAACGCCTCGACGACGCGTCGACGCGAGTCGTGGATCCGGTCGGATGCGGCCCGGCGGGCCTCCCGATGCATGGGGTGCACCTTCACCGCGACCAGCAGCACGAGCAGACCGGCCACGGCACCGGCGATGTTGCTCAGCCCCACGGTGAGATAGCTCGCGCACACGAACTGGGCGGCGCCGAAGGCAAGTCCGACGACGAGCGCGACCGGCCACGTCTCGCGAACTCCGCGCCATCCGCCGACCACCGCGACCAGCACGAGCGGGACGAACACCGCGAGCAGGCAGACCTGACGCGCGACGACCGGTCCGATCTCGTCGATCGGGATCTCCGAGACGCGCGACATCGTCAGGATCGGTGTGCCCATGACGCCGAGCGGGGTGACGACCGAGTTGGCGAGCAGCGACGCCGCGGCCGCACGCACCGGGGGCAGACCGGCACCGATGAGCACGACGGTCGCGACGACGATGGGGGTGCCGAAACCGGCGACCGCCTCGAGCAGCGCGCCGAACAGGAAGGCGATGACGATGGTGAGGATCCGCGGATCCGGGGATATTCGCCCGAAGGCGCGGGTGAGGACGTCGAAGTGCCCGGATTCGACGGTGAGCCGGTACACCCAGACGGCGTTGACCACCGTCCACATGATCGGGAAGAGACCGAAGACCGCACCTTCGACACCGGCACTGAGCGCGGACCCGACCGGCATGCCGTAGACGGCGGTGCCCACGATCAGGGCCACGACCACCGCGATTCCCGCGGCCGAATGCGACCGCAGTCGGAAGACGGCGAGCAGGACGAGCATGGTCAGCAGCGGGAGTACCGCCACCAGTGCCGACCACGCGAGCGACCCGCCGACCGGCGCGATCGGCTGAACGTATGCACCTGTCACTGCATCACGACCGGTGTGTCTGCACGGCGGTGCGGATGGTGGCGGCCGTGCCGTCGAGCACGGTCCGGTTCGGTGTCCGCCAATCGGCTCGGATCCCGAAGCCGTCCCCGGCGCTGCGCGGCACGAGGTGCAGGTGCACGTGGAAGACCTCCTGGCCGGCGGCGACGCCGTCGGCGAGGAACATGTTCACGCCCTCGATCGGGAGTCCGGACGCGCGCATCGCCGTGGCGATCCGTTGCCCGGCGGCGAACACCTTCGCTCCGTCGTCGGGATCGAGTTGTGCCAGTCCGGAGGCGTGCCGCTTCGGAATCACGAGCAGATGCCCGGGAGTGAACGGGCGGATGTCCATGAACGCGAGCACGTCGGGTTCGTCGAGCACGACGCTGGCCGGCGACTGCCCGGCCACGATGGCGCAGAAAATGCAGTCCGTCACTGTGGCGTGGACTCCTCCGCACGTGCGGGTCCGCGGGCGGTTTCGAGCAGGCGTAGCAGTTCGCCCTGCACCGTAGGACGGTCGCGCACCGGGTCGTCGCTGTGCGCGAGACACAGCATCGCTTCCTCGACGGCCGCGACGAGCAGGTGCGCGAGCACCGATGTCCGCGTGGGCGACGCCTCGTAGGTCTCGGGATCGAGGGTGACGAGCATGCGCTCGATGGCCTTCAGCGAGGAGTGCCGGTGGGTCTCGCGGACCTCGGCCCAGCCGAGGACCGCGGGGGCTTCGATGAGCAGCAGCCGGCGGGTCGCGGGGTCGTAGACCGCGTCGAGCGAGGCGAGCACGGCCTGGGTGAAGCCCCCCCAGGCGTCCTCGACCGGTTCGGCCGGGACCAGGGAGCTCTCCGCTTCCGACTGGAGTCGTTCGATGACACCGCGGAACAGATCCCGCTTGTCGGCGAAGTGGTGGTAGAGCGCACCGCGCGTCACCCCCGCCACCGAGACGATCTCCTCCGTGGCCGCCGCCGCGTATCCGTCGCGCAGGAACACCTCGCGCGCTGCATCGAGCAGCGCGGTGCGTGTTCGCGCTGCGTCACGCAACCGACCCGTATTTCCCGGTTTCACCGACACTTCGTTCTCTCCTGCTGATACCGCCACCCCCATCGGACACTCCCCCCGGCAGTCGGTTCCCGTGATTCCTGTCGAATCGGCTTCCTACAGAATCGGCGCCGGCGTGTACTTCGCTGCTTCCGGATACTGCGTTACGAGGTCCTGCACCGCCGCGACGACCGCTTCGACCTGCGCGACCGCAGCTCCTGCGAAGACCTCCCGGTCGGCCAGTGCCGCGTCGAGCGCGGCGCGGTCGAGCGGCAGCCGGTCGTCGGCGGCGAGACGGTCGAGCAGATCGGGTTCGCGACCCTCCTCGCGCATCGCGAGTGCGACGGAGACCGCATGCTCCTTGATGACCTCGTGTGCGGTCTCGCGACCCACCCCGGCCCGGACCGCGGCCATGAGGACCTTGGTCGTCGCGAGGAACGGCAGGTACCGCACGAGTTCCTTCTCGATCACCGCCGGGTAGGCACCGAACTCGGCGAGGACCGTCAGGAAGGTCTCCATCTGGCCGTCGATCGCGAAGAAGGCGTCGGGAAGGGCCACACGGCGGACGACGGAGCAGAAGACGTCGCCCTCGTTCCACTGCGCGCCGGCGAGCTCGGCGGCCATGGAGGCATAGCCGCGCAGGACGACCTGCAGGCCGTCGACGCGCTCGCACGAGCGGGTGTTCATCTTGTGCGGCATCGCGGACGACCCCACCTGGCCGGGCTGGAAGCCCTCGGTGACGAGTTCGTGGCCGGCCATGAGCCTGATGGTGTGGGCGAACGACGCGGGGCCGGCGCCGACCTGCACGAGCGCGGAGAGCACGTCGTGGTCGAGTGAACGCGGATAGACCTGGCCGACGCTCGTGAAGACGTTCGCGAAGCCGAGATGCTGCGCGACCTTCTGCTCGAGCTGCGCGAGCTTGGCGGAATCACCGCCGAGCAGGTCGAGCATGTCCTGTGCGGTGCCCATCGGGCCCTTGATCCCGCGCAGGGGGTAGCGGGCCATCAGTTCCCGGACGCGCTGCAGCGCGATGAGCAGTTCGTCGGCGGCCGACGCGAAACGCTTGCCGAGGGTGGTGGCCTGCGCCGCGACGTTGTGCGAGCGACCGGCCATGACGAGCGAGGCGTACTCGGTGGCGCGCTCGGCGAGGCGTGCGGCCACGGCGACACCGTGGGAGTGGACGTGCTCGAGCGACCGCAGGATCTGCAGTTGCTCGACGTTCTCGGTGAGGTCGCGGCTGGTCATGCCCTTGTGGACGTGCTCGTGACCGGCGAGGGCGTTGAACTCCTCGATGCGGGCCTTGACGTCGTGGCGGGTGACGCGCTCGCGCTGGGCGATGGACTCGAGGTCGACCTGCTCGATCACGCGTTCGTAGTCGGCGATCGCCTCGGCGGGAACGTCGATCCCGAGTTCGGCCTGCGCCCGCAGCACCGCGAGCCACAGCTGCCGCTCGAGCACGATCTTGTACTCGGGCGACCACAGGTCCCGGAGTTCGGGGCTGGCGTAGCGGGTGGCGAGGACGTTGGGGATGTGGCTCACACAAGTGAGTTTACGGTCCGGGTCTGCTCCCGTATTCCCCGACCTCAATCCTCGACCGGGGGCGCGACGGTCTCGACGACGTCGAGCAGGATGCCGCGCGCGAGCGAGCGCGGGTCGGGATCGAGCTCGCCCAGTCCGCCGAGGACCGCGCCGTCCACGACCGCCACGAGCCGACGCACCTCGCGGGGCCGCACCGATCGGCAGCAGCGTTCGAGCAGGTCGGTGAGCAGGTGGTCGATCTGCTCGCGCATGCGGACCTGCACGTCACGCAGTTCCGGATAGCGGGCTGTCGCGACGCACCGCTCGTACCGGGAGATCAGGCGTTCGCGGTCGATGCCGCCGTCGCAGTCCCGCGGTCCGATGAGCAGTTCGACGATGAGATCGGCCGTGCCCTCGAGACTGCGCGGGAGCGGCTCGATGTCGCGGACGCGCTCCCGCATCGCGTCGAGTTCCCGCTCGCTGTTGTAGTCGACCGCGCATGCGACGAGGTCGTCGAGCGATTCGAAGTAATAGGTGGTCGATGCGAGCGGCAGGCCCGCGCGGGTGGCGACGGCCCGGTGGCGGACGGCGTCGATCCCCCCTTCGAGGATGAGGTCGGCCGCTGCCTCGACCAGCGCCTGACGGCGCCGTTCGCCCTTCGGAGTCGCAGCAATCGACACCTTCTCATGGTGACAGTCCCGACCGTCTCACCAGGGGAAAACGGAAGTGGAGACCAACCGGTACCATTGCGCCCGCCCGCGCGTGTCGAGTCCTCGGCGAGCGCAGCCCCGCGAGTAGATCATCGAACGATCGGAGCCGTACCGGATGAGACGTCGACGCTTTCTGCAGGCATCGCTTCTCGGGGCCGCCCTGGCGGGTGCCGGCGCCGCGGCGCCGGGCATGTCCGGTATCGGCCTCCCGCGTGCGGACGCGCTGCCCGTCGGGGTCGACGAGTACCGCCGACTCGTGCCCGAACTGTTCGTTCCGCCGCCCGCCCCGCCGGAGCATTCCGAGGTCGTCGTGGTGGGCTCCGGTTTCGGTGCGAGCGTCGCCGCGCTGCGCCTGGCCGAGGCCGGGAACCGGGTCACGATGCTCGAGCGCGGCATGCGCTGGCCCCGCGACCCGCACCGCGAGATCTTCACGACCGACCTGCTCGCCGATGGTCGCGGCTACCACCACCGCACCCATTTCACCGGACCGACGGGCATCCCGGTGGTGTGCGACGACTTCGCCGGTGTCCTCGATGTGGTCGACTACCCGAACATGTCGGTGTGGCGCGGCGCGGCGGTGGGTGGCGGATCGATCGTGTTCACCGGAGTGATGATCGCTCCCGAACGGCACCTCTTCGAGCACGTCTTCGGCGGCCGTCTGTCCTACGACGAGATGACCTCCACCTGGTACCCGAAGGTGCGCTCGATGCTGCGCCTCGACCCGATGCCCGACGACATCTACAACGCCGCCGAGTTCACGCACTCGCGGCGATGGGACGACGACGCGCGCGCCGCCGGTTACAGCCCGCACCGCATCGACGGCATCTGGGATTGGGACGTCGTGCGCGCCGAACTCGCCGGCTCGGTCCGCCGATCGGCCGTCGCGGGCGAGAGCAATCTCGGCAACTCGAACGGCGCGAAGTTCGATCTCACGCAGAACTACATCCCGGCGGCAGAGGCGACCGGGCGCACCCTGGTGTGCCACGGTCACCGGGTGCTTGCGATCGGCCAGAACGGCGACGGCCGCTACCGGCTCGACGTGCAGGCCGTCGACCCGACGGGGGTGGTGCTGCGCACTACCACGATCACGTGCGACCGCCTCGTCCTCGGCGCCGGATCGATCGGCACGACCGAACTGCTCGTCAAGGCGCGGCACACCGGTTCGCTGCCGAACCTCGACGAGCGCGTGGGCCGGGGCTGGGGCACCAACGGCGACGCGGTGCTCGTCCGCTCGTTCGCGCTCACCGAGGGTTTCGGCGGCGACCAGGGCGCGCCGTCGGCGTCGCGGATCGTCGACGAGTCCGGTCTGCCGCTGAGCCTCGAGAATTGGTTCGTCGCGGGCACCGCGAAGGACGTCGGGATGCTCGCCTCCCTCGGCATGACCCTCGACCCCACCCGTGCCGACTTCGCGTACGACCCGGGTGCCGATCGGGCGGTTTTGAACTGGCCGACCGGTGGTGAACGCGAGAGCGTCGACGCCCTGCGGGCCGTGCACAACGCGATGGCGCAGGCCGGTGGCACGATCCCGGGCGCATCGCCGATGGCCGAGGACGTCAACGCGACCTTCACTGCGCATCCACTCGGTGGTGCGGTGCTCGGCGAGGCGACCGACGGTTACGGCCGCGTGCACGGCCATCCCGGTCTCTACGTCGTCGACGGCGCGCTGATCCCGGGCAGCACCGGCACCGCGAACCCGTCGCTGACCATCGCGGCGCTGGCCGAACGGAACATCGCGCGGATCATCGCCGACGGGCGGTGACCCGGCCGCGGCGGTCCGGCACGGCGATCAGGAGACGGGCAGCCAGGCCGCGAGCCGGTCGAGCGCCGCGGTGACGTCGGCAGTCGAACCCGCGAACGACAGCCGCACGGTCTCGCCGCCGCGCACGGTATCGAAGTCGACGCCCGGTGCGAGCGCGAGCCCGGTGTCGTGGAGCAGCCGCGCGCACCACGCCGTCGAGTTCTCGCCGTCGAGCAGATGGCCGATGTCGGCGTAGACGTAGAAGGCGCCGTCTGCCGGTGCGAGTTTCGTGATGCCGAGATCCGGAAGCCCTTCGAGCAGCAGTTCCCGGTTCACCGCGTAGCGGGAGACGTGCCCGTCGAGTTCGGTGCGGGCCTCCGTCCCGAACGCCTCGACCGCCGCGAACTGCGAGACCGACGGCGGGCACACCGTCATGTTCGACGCGAGTCGCTGCAGAGCCGGACGCATCGTCTCGGGCGCGAGCATCCAGCCGAGCCGCCAACCGGTCATCGAGAAGTACTTCGACACCGAGCCGATCACCACCGAGTCGCGCGAGGTCGCCCACGCCGTCGAGGTCGCCGGTGATCCGGTGCCCTCACCGGTCTCGGACCGGACGGTGCCGAACTCGATGCCGTGGTAGATCTCGTCGGAGATGAGCAGGCTGCCGTGCTCGTCGCACCAGCGCGCGAGCGCCGCGAGCTCGGACGGTTCGATCATCGTGCCGGTCGGGTTGGCGGGGCTGGCGACGACGATTCCCGCAGGCGGAGCGTCGAGTTCCTCGAGCATCGCGACGGTGGGCTGGTAGCGGGTCTGCGGACCGCAGTCGAGTTCGACGACACGACAACCGAGCGCGGCGAGGGTGTTGCGGTAGGCCGGGTAGCCGGGGCGGGCGACGACCACGGTGTCGCCGACGTCGAAGGCCGCGAGGAACACCAGGGTGAAGGCGCCGGACGAGCCGGTGGTGACGACGACGTCGTCCGCGTCGACGTCGATGCCGTACTTGTGGCGGTGGTACGCCGCGATCTCCTCGCGCAGCGGCAGGATGCCGAAGGTCTCCGTGTAACCCAGCAGTTCCGCATCGATCGCCAGGTTGGCGGCCCGGAGCACGGGAGCGGGTGCGGGGGTCGACGGTTGTCCGGCGGCGAGACTCAGGACGTCGCCGTGGCTGCGCTGCCGCTCGGCGGCCGCCTTCCACACATCCATGACATGGAACGTCTCGATACCGGAGCGTTGGGATTCGGGGCGCACGTCGACGACGGTAGTACGCCCCGCGTCGTTCGTCAGAGCCGGACGCGCTGAAGTCGGGTGAGGGCACCCCACGCGATCGGATAGTCCTGACGATCGACGACCTTCACCTGCGTGGCCGCCGCGTCGGTGGCCGCCGCGTCGGGTTCCGGCACGACCGGCAACAGCAGATGCGAGTCGAACTGTCCGCCGGCGTGCACGATGTGGAAGCCCTTGTTGATGGTGCGATCGTGCCCGACGCGTGGGTTCTCGTCGAGGTCGTGGCCGGCGATGACGAGCACGAGGCTCGATCCGGCTTCGAAGAAGGTGCTGTGCGGCATGATCTCGATGTCGACGGGCACGATCTGGTCGGGCAGCAACGGCCAGTACTTCGTCTGGTCGTGGACGGGCCGGTAGGCGGTGGAGGCCTCCGGGTTCAGCGCCCGCCGCGAGACCCGCATCCACCCGTGGGCGACGAATCCCTTCTCGTAGCCGCCGTGGCCTTCGAACCACACGTCGCGGCCGTGCTCGTCGCGCTTGGCGAGCCCGACGAACAGGTCCATGTCGTTGGCGTCCTTCGCCTGCACCCACAAACGCAGCGCCGCGTGCCCGGTGATCTCGGTGTCCTCGTCGAAGGTGTGGGTGAAGACGAGTTCGTCGCCCGCGACGGGGAAGGTGCGGCGGAACTGGCGGCTCTCGCACGGGGTGGTGCTCAGGTCGGCGTTCGCGTGGTCGAGGTGGAGTGCGACGTAACGGGTGTCGGGGACCGGCCACTCGGATTCGAGGCGTTCGGAATAGGTGCGCAGGTCGTGGCGGGTCTCGAGACGGATGCGCGGGGTGTCCTCGAAGCCGTTGTCCTCGTCCTTGAGGAAGCGGTCGAAGAATCGTCGCTGGTAGTCGAGGGCCTCGTTGCCGTAGAAGGTCTGCCACATCTTCCGGCCGTGGGTGTAGAGCCACTTGTGCTCCGACGCGATGCGGCGGTAACCCTCGACCGACCCGCGGACGCGTGGGCCCTGATCGGACCACGAGACGCCGACGAGCGCGGGCACGGTGACGTCCTCGAGTCGGGGCGGCGGGGCGAGGTGACGGAAGAAGTCGGGGAAACGGCGCCGCAACCACGGGGTGAACCGCCGGAGGGAGGCGGCGCCGCAGCGGGCGCCGGTGTTCATCGCGCTGTACCAGAACTCGCTGTAGCGGGTCTCGGGGATGCCGCCCTGGGTGAGGATGTCGCGGCAGGGATCGCTCACACCTTCCCAGGGTGCGATGGCCGCGAGACAGGGCGGGTTGAGCGCGGCGGTGTACCACTGCAGTGTGGCGAGATAGTCGGCGCCGGCGAGGCCGACGCGGCCGTTGCTCCACTCCTGACCACCGGCCCATTCCACGACGGACGCGCAGTCGAGCGCGGCCCGGCCGAGCAGCAGGCGGGGACGGCCGCCGCTAGCGTGATGACCGCGCATGTCCGCGACGACGAGGACGTAGCCGCGAGGAACCCAGTAGGCGGGGTCCGGTGCTTCGAAGGAGGTGCAGTCACTGATCTCGAGATCGCCGATGTGGTTGCCGGATTCGGCGAGGTCGACGAAGTCGACGGGATACCGGTCGACGCCGGCGTCCTTGCCGTAGGGGGTGACGGCGACCAGCACGGGGCAGCGGTCGTGTTCACCGGAGTCGGCAGGACGGTAGACGTCGGCTCTCAGTACGGTGCCGTCGCCCGTGCGGATGGGCACGTCGCGCTCGACGAGGACGTCGTCCGGCAACCCGTGGACGACGACGTGGTGGTGCCGTAGCGGTGTCGGGTCCGGCGTCGGCGTTCGTCTTCGAGAAACCATGCAGTCACCCCTGGCGGCATCGAAATGCACCGAGTGTGCAACATACACCCGGTAGGTGCAAGGGTGAAGGACGAGAGTGAAAGGCTAGACCGAGATCCGGCCCTCGACGGCCGCCAGACCGATGTCGCGGCGGAAGTGACCGCCCGGCAGCTTGACGTCGGCGAGCCGATCATAAGCGGCCTTGCGCGCGGACGCGAGATCGGCACCCACACCGATCACGTTGAGCACGCGCCCACCTGCGGAGACCAGCGCGCCGTCCTCGCGACGCTTCGTGCCGGCGTGCAGCACCGTGTCGCCCTCGGCGCCGGTGATCACATCGCCGGTGCGCGGGGTGGACGGGTAGTACTCGGCGGCGAGCACCACGGTCACCGCGGCGCCGTCCTTCCAGCGCAGCGGCGGGAGCTCGGCGAGCGTGCCGGCGGCGACCGCCTTCAGGGCCTCGCCCAGCGGGGACTCGAGCAGAGCGAGCACGGCCTGGGTCTCCGGGTCGCCGAAACGGCAGTTGAACTCGACCACGGCCGGGCCCTCGGCGCCCATCGCCAGACCCGCGTAGAGCAGTCCGGAGAAACCGCATCCGCGGCGCACCATCTCGGCCGCGACGGGCTCCACGACCTCGGAGACGATCCGCTCGACGCTGCCCTCGGGCAACCACGGCAGCGGCGTGTAGGCACCCATGCCACCGGTGTTGGGGCCGGTGTCGTCCTCGCCGACGCGCTTGTGGTCCTGCGCCGGGAGCAGCGGCACGACCGTCTCGCCGTCGACGAGGCAGAACAGCGAGACTTCGGGGCCGTCGAGGAAGGACTCCAGCAGGACGGGGTGCCCGTTCTCGAGGATCTCGGCGGCGTGGTCGCGGGCGGCGGCGCGATCGGTGGTGACGACGACGCCCTTACCGGCAGCGAGACCGTCGTCCTTGACCACCCAGGCCGGTCCGAACCGGTCGAGCGCCTCGTCGAGGGTCGCGGGAGTGTCGACGACCTCGCTGTGGGCGGTGCGCACACCGGCGGCGGCCATGACGTCCTTCGCGAACGCCTTCGATCCCTCGATGCGTGCGGCGGCGGCGGACGGTCCGAAGCAGGGGATGCCCGCGGCGCGGACGGCATCGGCGACCCCGAGGACGAGCGGAACCTCGGGACCTATGACGACGAGGTCGGCCTTCTGCGCGGTGGCGAGGGCGACGACGTTGTCGGCGGAGGCCGCATCGACGGGGAACAGCTCGGCGACGTTCGCGATACCGGGGTTGCCCGGCGCGGCCAGCACGGCGGTCACGCCGGGGTCGCGGGACAGGGCGAGAGCAAGAGCATGTTCACGGGCACCGGAGCCGATAACGAGTACGCGCACGCAGGACAGACTACGGGACCGGTCTCCACACGAGATCGGCGCGGGAACGCGTGCGCTGAACGGCTTCCGCATTGGGCAGATCGACGGTCCGCACCCATTCGCGTGCGCCGTCCTCGTCCCGTCCGTGGTGGCGGTGCCGGCGCACGAGACGTCGCGTGAGCGTGCGGCGGGGTGCGTCGATGTAGATGACGAGGTCGAGCAGCGGGCGGATGTGTTCCCATCCCCCGGTCTCGAACATCAGGTAGTTGCCCTCGGTGACGATCACCCGGGCATCGGCCGGCACAGCATGCACCGCCGCGATCGGTTCGTCGAGCGGCCGGGAGAAATCCGGGGCGTAGATCGTCTCGTCGCGGCACTGCCGCACCCGGCTCAGCATGTCGCGGAAGCCGGCCACGTCGAAGGTGTCGGGCGCCCCCTTCCGGTCCCGCGCGCCGAAGGTGTCGAGCTGCCGGTTGGACAGGTGGTAGCCGTCCATCGGCACCTGCCCGGTGGAGACCCCCGCGCATCGGAGGGCGTAGACGAGCAGCGCCGTGGCGCGACTCTTCCCGGCACCCGGCGGCCCGCACAGACCGACGACCGTGCGCCGATCCGCGGGAAGCCCGACGAGGACGTGTGTGACGAGTTCGTCCACGAGCACGCGCAGCGGCGCCTCCCGCACGCTCCCGTCACCTTCCATGAGCCCGACGATACGACCGCCCGCGACCGTCGGAGTCGCCGTGAGCTCTCGACACGCCCACCCGACTGATCTATCGTTATTTCGAAAGTTCGGAATTTCGAACCGTCACCCCGACACGGACGGATACCGCCATGCCGAACAGGATCGGAACCACCCTCGCCGCGACGAGCGTCGTGATCGCTCTGGCCGGATGCGGGCAGAGCACTCCACCGGAGTCCGACATCCCTGCACCGGTCGGGGCGGACGCGTCCGCCCCGGCCGGTGAATGCATGCCCACCCCCGCCGCGGACGTGAGCACCGCCGAAGGCTGGATCGGCTACCTCGCCGAGAACCCCGACACGGTCGCCATCGCGGTCGACGACGGCAACGGCGGGACCTTCGAACAACGACCCGACGAGCGGCAACCGCTCGCGTCGGCTGTGAAGGTCGTGCATCTCGCCGCCTATGCCCGCGCCGTCGCAGCCGGTGAACTCTCCCCCGACGAGCGCGTACCGCTCGCCGACTGGGAACGCTGGCATCTCCCGGACACCGACGGCGGCGCACACCCCCGGGCTCTCGAACGGCTCGGTGTGAACGACCCGGAGGACACCGTCACTCTCGACGAGATGGTGTCGGCGATGATCCAGGAGAGCGACAACGCGGTCCCCGACTACCTGCGCGACCGCCTCGGCGACGACGCGCTGCGCGAGGCCGCCGCCCAGGGCGGCTGGGACGACTTCACGCCGCCGACGATGCTCGGCAACACACTCGCGCTGCTCGACCCGACACTCGACGATTCGTCGGCGGTCTGGGACGCCGCGCGCCGCTACGCCTCCGAACCCGCCTACCGCGCCGAAGCGGTGCAGCACCCGGTGCCGGAGGATTTGTTCGCCCGGGTCGACCGCGTCCAGCGTTTCGACAACACCGGATCGGCCGCCGAGCTCACCGCCCTGCATCGCGCGATCGCCGACGGTTCGTTCGGTGCCGGCGGCGACCTCGCGCGTACCCACCTCGAATGGCAACCGTCCACGGTTCCGGGATTCGAGGGAGTCGGATTCAAGGGCGGTAGCCTGCCCGGCATCCTCACCGACGCGGTCACCTTCCGCCGCGACGACGACACGATCGCGACCACGGTGATGCTCGCGTCCGGCATGTCGGACAGCGACTACGCGGAAGCCCTCGAATCGTTCGCCCATCAGGAGATGCTCGCCGCGGCAGCGAACGATCCCGATTTTCTCGAGCGGATACGCTGCGCGATGTGAGCGACGGCGACGTGAACGACGAGTACGAGGCCCGGCTCGCGGATCTCGAACGCCGTGTGCGGATCCTCGAGGGCGACGCGACCCGCCGGGGCGCCGGGGACGGTCCCGGTGGCACCGGTCCCGTGGCGGACGTGGCAGGAAGCACGGGGTCCGTGACCTACGGGGGCTTCGTCTCCCTGCACGGCCACGTCCGCTGGAACATCGAGTACGACGCGGGCGCATCCCTCGCACTCGATCCCGTTCCCGTCGCCGCCGTCCTCGACGCCTTGGGCAACCCCGCGAGGCTGGCGATCGTGCGGACTCTGCTGCGCGGGCCCGCCACCGCCACCGAACTCCAGGAGGCCACCGACCTCACGTCGACCGGCCGGCTCTACCACCATCTCCGGGCTCTGTCGGCTGCGCGGGTGGTCGAGCAGGGAAGCCGAAACCGCTACCGGATCGCGCCGGAGAAGGTCGTGCCGCTGCTGGTCCTCACCGTCGCGGCGGCCGATGTCGGGGAACAGCTCCGGTGAACCCGGTGTCCCTTATCCTCCCGGTATGACTTCCGTGTTCAGCAAGATCATCGCCGGTGAACTGCCGGGCCGTTTCGTCTGGCAGGACGACGACGTCGTCTCCTTCCTGACCATCAACCCTTTCACCGAGGGGCACGTGCTGGTCGTGCCACGGCAGGAGGTCGATCACTGGCAGAGCGTGGACGACGACCTGTGGGCGAAGGTGAACGACGTCGCCCGCATCCTCGGTCGCGCCGTCACCGCCGCCTTCGACGCTCCGCGCGCCGGCCTGATGATCGCCGGCCTGGAGGTCCCCCACCTGCACCTGCACGTCTTCCCCGCCTACTCCCTCGGCGACTTCGATTTCGCGACAGCCGAGAAGGATCCGTCGCCCGAATCGCTCGACCGCGCGCATCGCAAGATCAAGGACGCCCTGCGCGAACAGGGGCACGGCGAGCACGTCCCCGACTGATCCGCTCGACGGGATATCGGCGGAACAATTCCGACCGGTATCCCGTTGTGTTCCTCGTGTCTTCTACTCCACCGAGTTCCCCAGCCCCGGCCGGTACGGCCGAGCCGCAGGCCGCTGCCGCACCGCGCGCCGGTCTTCTGATCGCCGTTCTCGTCGGGGCCGCATTCGTCGTCATCCTCAACGAGACGATCATGAGCGTCGCGCTGCCGAAGCTGATGGTCGAGTTCGACGTCGGCGCAGCCACCGCCCAATGGCTCACCACGGCGTTCATGCTGACCATGGCCGTCGTCATCCCGATCACGGGTTACCTGCTCACCCGGCTGTCGCTGCGCACGGTCTTCGCGATCGCGATGGGCAGCTTCCTGCTCGGCACCCTGATCGCCGCGAGCGCCCCGATCTTCCCGGTTCTCGTGCTGGGTCGTGTCGTCCAGGCCGTGGGCACCGCGGTGATGTTGCCGCTGCTGTTCACGACGGTGCTCAACCTGGTTCCCGCCGATCGTCGCGGTCGCACGATGGGCGTGATCTCGATCGTCATCGCGGTCGCTCCCGCGGTCGGCCCGACCATCGGTGGCGTCGTGCTCGACCAGCTGAGCTGGCGGTGGATGTTCTGGCTGGTGCTGCCGATCGCGGTCGTCGCGACGGCGCTCGGCCTGAGCTGGATCCGCAGCGTCACCGAACCGGTCGCGGTTCCGCTCGACGCCCCGTCGGTGGTGTTGTCGGCCCTCGGGTTCAGCGGTCTCGTCTTCGGTCTGAGCAGTCTCGGTGAGGCCACCGAGGGCGATCCGCTCATGCCGCCGTGGCTGCCGCTGGTCGTCGGCATCGCGTCGCTGACGGTCTTCGTCCTGCGTCAGCTCCGCCTCGGCGACGGCGCCCTGCTGGACATGCGCGCGTTCCGTACCCCGGCGTTCTCGCTCGCGGTTGCACTCGTCTCGGTAAGCATGATGTCGCTGTTCGGCACCCTCATCCTGCTGCCGATCTACCTGCAGAACGTGCTGGGTCAGTCGACGCTGACCACCGGCCTGATGCTGCTGCCCGGTGGTCTGGTCATGGGTCTGCTCGGCTACATCGTCGGACGCCTGTTCGACCGGTTCGGTCCGCGGCCGCTCGTCGCACCGGGCGCGATCATCGCCTGCGTCGCGATGTGGGGCATGACGACCTTCGACGCGACCACCACGATCGGCACGGTCATCGCCTGGCACGTGCTGCTCAACATCGGCCTCGCGTTGATGTTCTCGCCGCTGCTGACCTCGGCACTCGGAGCGCTGCCGCGGCGGTTGTACTCCCACGGCAGCGCCATCGTCAGCACCATGCAGCAGGTCGCCGGTGCGGCCGGTACGGCGTTGTTCATCACGGTGCTGACCCGCACGACCGTCGCGGGCGCCGAGAGCGCGGGCGATCCCGCCGGTGCGCTCGCGGACGGTGTCCACGGCGCGTTCACGTGGGGCGCGGCGATCGCGGTGATCGCAGTCGTCGGCTCCCTGTTCGTCCGACGGGCCCCGGAGCCCGAGGCGGATGCGGTGGAGGTGTCGGCCCCCGAGACCGCCGGAACGCACTAGCCGGCAGTACACACCGGCCCGGCACTCACGCGCCGGTCGTCACGACTTCCCTGTTCGACGGAAGCGTGGCGGCCGGCGCGTTGCTGTCCGCACACGGTTCGTGGAGGAAGGCGTCCAGTTCGACCCACGAGGTGTCGCGTGCGGCGCTGCCGGACGGACGCTGGATCTCGCGTTCGATCGCGGTGAGGCGGTAGGCCGTGCGGACGATGGGTGCGGGCACCCCGCCGAAGACGGCGTCGAGCAGGCCGAGTGCGGGCTCGGCGACGAACAACGACCACGCGTTCCGCGCGGCCTTCCCGACCACGTCCGTGATCCCCATGTATGAGCTCGGAGAACCTGTCCGACGGCAGTGCTATCAAGTGATGCATGACGTGTTCACAGTGCAACCACGATCTCGACCACTGCCACGGCACACTCGTGCTCCACGCCGATACTCGGGTCGACTGCACCGAACCCGACTGCGTCGACTTCGAGATCGTGCGGCACACCCTCGTTCTCGACTGCATCGAACTGGACGGCGGATGTTCGTGCACGGTGATTGCGCAGGAATCGCAGCTACTGCGCGTGTCCTGAGCAATTTGCCAATACTCGCCCGGAATTCCTAACCTCGACGGAGGTGGCCGCCGGTCGGCCTCCCGGACGAGCGCACCGTACCCGGCCAGCGACAAGACGGTGCAGGAGCGTTGTACGTCATGGCCTGGATCGTTCTCGTCCTCTCCGGTGTGCTCGAAGCCGTGTGGGCTACAGCCCTCGGCAGATCTGCCGGTTTCAGCCGGCTCACCCCGACACTGGTGTTCGTCGTCGCCCTCGTCCTGAGCATGGCCGGGCTCGCGTATGCCCTGCGCACCCTGCCGGTCGGGACGTCCTACGCGATCTGGGTGGGTATCGGCGCCGCTCTCACGGTCGGATATGCGATGGTCACCGGCACCGAGACCGCCTCGCTGCTGAAGCTCGCACTGATCGCGGGCATCGTGCTGTGCGTGGTCGGTCTCAAACTCGTGCACTGACGTTCTCGGGCCTCACGTTCTCGGACTGACGTTCTCGAGCACTGACCGTTACAGTCGGTTCCATGAACCTCGGGTCCGTACTCGTGATGCCGGTGCGTGTGGGTCTGACCGCCGCAGAGGTCGCCCTGAGCGTCGCCGAGACGGTCGTCGGCACCGTGCGGGTCGCGGTGTCGCCCACCACCTACTCCGCGCTCGGCGCGGTCGGCTTGCCCGACACCCGCAGTTCGGTGGGTCTGCTGCAGCAGATCTCGAAGCTCACGTCGGAGGACCGTGGACTCGGTCACGCGTTGCGTCCCGGCGGTCCCCTCGACCGGCTGCTCGCGCCGGGTGGGCCGGTGGATCGGCTCACCGAGCCGGGTGGCCTGCTCGATCGGTTGCTCGAACCGGGCGGACCCGTCGACCGGCTCACCGCACCGGGTGGTCCCCTCGACCGGATCCTCGCCGACGACGGTGCCCTCGACCGCCTCGTGTCGGAAGGGGGTCTGCTCGATCGCCTCACCGCGCACGACGGCCCGCTCGAACGGCTGCTCGCCCAGGACGGCGCGGTGGAACGGCTCACCGCGCCGGGCGGCATCGTCGATGTGGCGATCCGGCCCGGTGGGGTCGTCGAGCGGGCCCTCGCCCAGGGCGGCGTCCTCGACGTCCTGCTCTCCGAACGGGGCGCCCTCGAACGACTGCTCGCCGAGGGCGGTCCGCTCGATCAGATCGTCTCGCTCTCGGAGACCCTCGCGCATCTCACGCCCGGCATCTCGCAGATGAACGCGAGCATCGACATGTTGCAGGAAACGGTCGAGCTGCTGCGCGGGGCCGTCGGTCCGCTCGGCGACCTCGCCGGCCGGCTTCCCGGGCGCTGGTTGCGCAGCGGCAAGGGCGAGCTGCTTCCGCCGCCCTGACATAGTTCCTCGCCGTGTCAGCGATCGGAGCGGCGGGATGCGACCAGCCGGGCAGCGTCGGCCGATGCCCGGCGCGCTGCCGCGAACAGGTCCTCCCCCGTGCCGAGCAACGCGGCGAGCGTGCCGGCGAAATGATCGCCCGCCCCCGTCGTGTCGACGACGTCGACCTGCGGGACCCGCAGATGTTCGATCGCGTCCTCGGTTCCGACCACGACGTCCTCCCCACCACGGGTGATCACCACGGTGCGCACCTGTTCGAGCAGGCGGGTCACGATCGCGTCGAAGGGGGTCCCTGCGGGAAGACCCGCGTAGTGCAGGGCTTCCTGCTCGTTGAGTACGAGCGGATCGGCGCCGGCGAGGACGTATTCGTCCAGGTCGATCACCGGGCTCGGATTGAGCACGAACCGGCGGTCGTGATCGCGCGCCCACTGGGCGGCGGCCCAGGTCACTGCGGGGAGCAGCTCGAGTTGGGTGAGCACCACCGCGGGATCGAGGGCATCGAGTGCTGCGGTCACGTCCTCGGCCTCGAGCAACGAATTGGCCTCGGGTACGACGACGATCCGGTTCTGCCCGTCGTCGGAGACGAGGATGACGGCCCGGCCGGTCGGGCCCGGTGTGGTGCGCAGATGGGAGGTGTCGACCCCTGCCCTCTGTTGCACGCCGCGCAGTACGTCAGCGGCATGATCGCTGCCCACCGCGCCGACGATGGCGGTGGGAGCCAGGCGGGCAGCACCGATGGCCTGGTTCGCGCCCTTGCCTCCCGGATAGGTGCGCAGATGCCGGCCGAGTACCGTCTCACCTTCTTCGGGAGCACGTGCCACGACGACCGTCAGGTCGAGGTTCAGCGATCCCACGACCGCCACCACGCATCGACTCGACTCAGTCACGGGTCGAGCCTACGACGGATCGACCCGCGGGGCGGGCCTACGATCGATCGACCCGCGGGGCGGGCCTACGATCACTGCGCCTGCGGGTCCGGTTCCAGTTCGGGGCAGACGATGTGGACGACCTCGTCCGCCCAGGACTCCCCCACCTCGCCGTGACGCAGGTAGGCACCGAGATACGCGCCGACGAGCATCGAGACGGCGGTGTCGACGTCGATGTCCTTGCGAATCGCGCCCGACTCGATCGCGGTGCGGAGCACGTCGGCGACGACCTCGCTCCGGGCATTGATGATCTCGCGGATCGACTCGGTGAACTCGGGTTCCTGGTCGGTGAGCAGTGCGCCGACACTGCCCATGCCCACTTCGTTCGACAGTCCGCGACGGATCAGCTCGAGGGTCCATTTGACGCGGTCGTAGACGCACAGCCCGTCGGGCACGCACGGTGAGGCGACCTGCGAATGCAATGCCGCGTCGAGGATCTCGTCACGGTTCGCGTAGCGCCGGTAGATCGTCGTCTTCGCGACGCCCGACAGCGCCGCGACCGCCTCGACGGTGACGCGGTTGGGCCCGTGAAGCCGCAGGATCTCGAGCGCGGCCTTCACGATGCGTGCGTCGGTCCCGGCACGCTCCTTGACGGGGCGCCGCGACGTCAGGGCCACGGATTCCGTCTCGACCTCGCCCACCATGTCTACATCCTCCTCGCGCGGGCATACACCCGCAGGATTCCCGAGTCTCCCCGACAAGGCGACCCCGAATCAAACACTACGAAACGATACGCTACGATGAGCGTATCGTTCCAATCGTCGACGAAGGGGAACGCATGACAGATATCTACGCACCGACACCCGGGCACTACACCGAATCCGAAACCGTCCTCGAGAGCTACCGCACCTACGACGCCGTCGAGAGGGCCATCGACCACCTGTCCGACGAAGGCTTTCCCGTCGAGTACCTGCGGGTCGTGGGCCAGGGAGTCACCACCGTCGAACACATCGAAGGCCGCATGACCAACGGCAAGGCCGCCCTTCGCGGCGCCGCCGCAGGCGTCTGGACGGGCCTGCTCTTCGGTCTGCTCCTGGCACTGCTCCTGCCTGCCACCGGCATGGCCACCGTGATCCTCACCGCTGTCGTCTTCGGCGCAGTGTGGGGCGGATCACTCGGCTTCTTCACCCACTGGAGCACCGGGGGACGCCGCGACTTCGTCTCGAGAAAGAGCATCGAGGCCTCGCGCTACGACCTCATGGTCGATTCCGAGTTCGTCGATCAGGCGCGCGAGAAGCTCGCACTGCGCTGACCGGCCATTGTTTCTCCGATTCGAGAACCTCTTCGCCCACGCCGACCGGCGTGGGCGAAGTCGTTTCTGGTGGAAAGAACAACACGAAAGGGATATTCCACCCGAATCGCCACATTCGTCCGATGCGGATAATCCGTGTTTGCCCGGTCAATTCTTTCCACTGATGGCATGATTCGAGTTATGGCCGGATCGTCGAATACTCCCCCGAAGCCTGCTGTGGGCTCGAAGGTCGTCGTACGCGCGGGTGTCGCGGGCACCAAGGCCTGTCCCGGCACGATCGTCGAAGACTTCGGTCCAGCACAGGAAGCCGTGGGCGACAAGCTGGGTCGCGACTGGGCGCGCGTGCGCCGCTGGGCTGTGGCACTCGACGACGGACGGCTGATATTCGTCGATATGGACGCATTCGAATCCTCGAAGTCCTGATATCCGATCCATTTCGTCACTTCCGTATTCACACGCCCCTGCAGTGACATGCGGAGGGTGAACAACCGGGTGAACTGCGGCGGATCCGTTGACGCTCCGTGCGCCCGAACCGTTCTCCGGATATGACCTGGATCGGTTGGCCGCTGCTCGGATGGCTCACGGCATCCCCGGTGGTCGCCCTCGTATTCGGGCGCGTCGCCGCGGCGCGCGACCTCCACGAGGCGCCGCACACGATTGCGCCGGTGATCGACCTGTTCGAGCGCCGAGCACTCCGCTTCGGTGAACACCACCGGCCGGAGCAGGACGGCAACGGCCCAGCAACCCTCCCGGAGCCCCGTCTTCCGATGTAAATTGTCCTTCTCGCCTTCGACGGGACAGGGATCCGGTCCGGGCGAACACCCGCCCGTGCATGTGTGCCTCCCGGATCGAGGGACGATGACCGCAGACCGCTTCACCCCGGTCCCGCCCCGCAACGGCGCCGGAAACACGGCACTGACCGCAGGGATCGTCGCGCTCGTCTTCGCCTTCGTACCCGTCATCGGCGACTTCGTCGCGATCCCCGCAGGTCTGGTCGCAGTGGTGTGCGGATGGATCGGTCTCGAACGGGTCGACAGGGGCACGGCGACGCATCGCCGCGAAGCTCTGATCGGTGCGTGCCTCGGCGTCGCGGCACTGTTCGCCGTGTTCGTGGTCTTCGCAGCGGTTCACAGCAGCACCGGATGAAACAGGCCCGCGCGGTACGCGACGGGCCCTACTGGAGCCCCCTGTCAGGATTGAACTGACGACCGCTCGCTTACAAGGCGAGTGCTCTACCACTGAGCTAAGGAGGCACAGAACTCGACGGTCGCGGACGACGCGTGAGCGACGCCATCATATAGCGCGTCACACTCTCGGCGCGCACCCACCCGCCTTCGTTACGGTGGATTGCATGCCCACCCTCCCCGTTTCCCCCAGCCGTACCGGAGGCCGCGGACGGTGAGCCGCTTCGACGACTTCCTCGATCGGGTTCTCGGTACCCGCCGCGCGACCATCGACGCGGTCACCGAGGCGCCGGCGCCACTGCAGCCGATCGATCTGACCGACGATGCAGTGGTCGCCGAGGCGCTCGACGTCGCCGTGCGTGTCGGTGAGGTCCTGCTCGCCTCGGGCACCGGCGCGATCGACACCGCCGAACAGGTGCGGTTCGTCGCTGCCACCTACGGTCTGGCGCAGTGCGACGTCGACGTCACCTACAACTCGATCGTGCTGTCGGCCTATCGCGGACCGACCATGCCGCCATCGAGCACGATGCGGGTGGTGCACTACCGCTCGATGGACTTCACGCGGCTCGCGGCCGTCGACCGTCTGACCCGCCGCATCCGCCGCGACGCGATCTCCCCGGCGCAGGCGCACGAAGAACTGCTCGCCATCACCACCAAGGCGCATCCGTACAACCGTTGGGTGGCGACGATCGCGTGGTCGGCGATGGCCGCCTCGATCTCCGTGCTCCTCGGCGGCGACGCGCTGGTTGCGCTCGTCGCCTTCGGTTCGACGTTCGTGATCGACCGCGTCAACCGCAAACTCAACGCGGCCGGGTTGCCGTTCTTCTTCCAGCATCTGGTGGGCGGCATCGTCGCGACAGCCCCGGCGATCACGCTGTACGGGATACGGGAGACGATCGGGATCGAGGTGTCACCGGGACTGATCATCGCGGCCGGCGTGACGGTGCTGCTGTCCGGTCTGTCGCTCGTGGGTTCGGTGCAGGACGCCATCACCGGGGCCCCCATCACGGCGTCGGCGCGTTTCTTCGAAGTGCTGATGATGACGGGCGGCATCGTCGCGGGTGTCGCGACGACCCTGCGGGTCGCGTCGGTGTTCGGCGCCGAACTCCCTCTCATCAGTTACGAGGCACTTCCCGACCTCACACAGCTGCCGACGAAGATCCTCGCCGGTGCCGCGGCGGCGTTGTTCTACGCCGTCGCCTGCTACGCCGAACGTCGCGCTCTCACGGTCGCCGCGCTCGCCGGCGCCACCGGCAGCCTCGGCTACCAGCTCGCGCTCGGGTTGTCGCTCGGTCCGATCATCTCGTCGGCGCTGGCCGCGACCGTCATCGGTTTCGCCGGTGGTCTGATGGCCCGCCGCGCGCTCACGCCACCGCTGGTCGTCGCGGTCGCCGGCATCACGCCGCTGCTGCCCGGTCTCGCCCTCTATCGCGGCCTGTACGCGATGCTCCGCAATCAGATGGCCACCGGCATGACGGCGCTGTTCTCGGCGTTCGGTATCGGGTGCGCGCTCGCCGCGGGTGTCACGCTCGGTGAATGGCTCGCCCGCCGCACGCGCAACCCGCGCGGTGTCCTCCGCGTCGGCGCGCTGCGTCGCCCGCAGCTGCGGCGGATCCCCCGGATCCGGCTCGACAAGAACCGCCCGGTGTGGCGTCCGGCGCCCGGCCCCGCCACGGGTCCCATCCCGGTGGGATCGCTGCACACCGGCCCGATACCCACAGCTTCCGGGACGGGCCCCATCGCGACGGGACCGATCGCCACCGGTCCGATCGCCACCGGCCCGATACCGACGGGCCCGATTGCGTCGGGTCCCCTGGCCACGGGCCCTATACCTCTCGACCCACACGGGTCGTCGTCGGGCCGGGAGGCAGGATCGTCCGTACAAACGACGAGAGCCACGCTGCGCTTTCGGCGCGGGCGTGACTCTCGGCGGATCTGACGGAAGCGTTCAGCTGCCCTGGCGGGCCTTCTCGTCGGCTTCCATTGCGTCGCGAAGGCTCTTCGGACGCATATCGGTCCAATTCTGCTCGACGTACTCGACGCAAGCGGCGCGCGACTCTTCGCCGAATACCACCCGCCACCCCTGCGGAACCTCGGCGAAGGTCGGCCACAGCGAGTACTGCTCCTCATCATTGATGAGGACGTAGAAGCGGCCGTCTTCGTCGTCAAATGGATTCGTGCTCATCTCGCCTCACTTGTTGCGTAGGTGTGATGGTCCGATATCCTACCAAGCTCGTCGATTCCTCCCCCGGCTCCGGGCAGACGGAGCTCTCGGCGTTCGACGATCGAGGTCAGGATCTCACCCGCGCGGATCGCTGCGTTGGACAGCAACGACGCGGTCAGACCGTGTGTCTTCTCGGTTCCGCCCTGCAGGTAGACGTCGGCCGTGACGTTCTCGGGCAGCGGCAGACGGTAGTCGCGGGCGACGGACAGAACGGGTGCCTCGGGCGCGAGATCACCCAGCAGCGGCGCGAGAGGCGTGGGCTCGAAGCCGGTCGCGAGGACCACCGCATCGCACTCGAGGGTCTCGGTGTCGCCTTCGAGATTGTCGCGGATCTCGACGGTGACTCCCGCCTCGCTCTCGATCGCCGACACGACCTCCGAGGCACGACGCATGAACAAGCGGCGACGACCGCTCACCCGTTCGCGGTATTCGGTCGCGTAGAGCGCCTCGATGAGTTCGGGCGAGACGACCGAGTAGTTGGTGCTGCGGTGCAGGGCGAGCAGACGCTCACGCTCGGACAGCGGGGCCGCGTGCAGTTCGTCGACGACCTGCGGGTCGAAGATGCGGTTCGCGTACGGGCTGTCGTCGGCCGGGCTGTACCCGAAGCGGTTGAAGACGTTGTGGACCTCGGCCTGCGGGTAGTGCGTGTGCAGGTACTGCACGACCTCGGCCGCGCTCTGCCCGGCACCGACCACCACGAAGCGCTGGTTCTGCGGCTCCGGCATGTCCTCGATGTGGAAGAGGAAGTGGTGGTTGTGGAAGCAGCGGGCGGACTCGGTCGCCCACTTCGGGAGCCGGGCACGCAATCCGACTCCGACCACGACGCTGTGCGCGTACACGACGGCGCCGTCGGCGGTCCGCACGGCGAACAGATCGGCGACCCCGTTGTGGTTGCGGACGGTCTCGACCGAGACGACCTCGGTTCCGTAGCGGACGTCGGCGTCGACGCGCGTGGCCGCCCACTGCAGATAGTCCTGGAACTCGTGACGTGTGGGGAAGAACGTCTGGTGGTTGACGAAGTCCACGAGACGGCCACGGTCGTGCAGGTAGGAGAAGAAGCTGTACGAGCTCGCGGGGTTGCGGAAGGTGACCAGATCCTTGGGGAACGCGATCTGCATCGTGGCGCCCTCGAGCAGCATGCCCGGGTGCCAGGCGAAGGCCGACCGACGTTCGAAGAAACGTGCCCGGATCGCCGAGGAGGGGTTGTCGGTGTTGTGCTCCTCGACGGCGATCGCGAGCGCCAGGTTCGAGGGGCCGAAACCGATACCGACGAGGTCGAAGACGTCTCCTTGCGAGTTGCCCTCCGACCTCCCCGCGTCATCGGCGACAAGGCTGGAACGGTCGGTCATCACTCAACTTCCGTACTAGGGGGTCCGGAGGGGCCCGTGGTCGGTTCACACGAGACGCGAAGGTAGCTCAGGCTAACCTTTGTTCGGTGAGCGTACCAGTGCCCGACGGTCCGCGGGACGTCCCGATCTCCCGGATCACAGGGACCTTCGTCGCATTTCGACGACGGCGGGCGCGGTGGATCGTCGCCGATCCCACCGCGCCCGCCTGCCGATTTCCCGTGTGAAGGGACTCCTCTAGGAAGCCAGGAAGTCCACCAGGATCTTGTTGACCGCCTCGGGCCGCTCGAGATAGCCGTAGTGCCCCGCGTCCGGGATCTCCTCGTAGCGCGCACCCGGAATGGCGTCCGCCACCTCGCGCGACAGATAGGCCGGGATCATCCGGTCGTCGGCGAATCCGACGGCCAGGCACGGCACGGTGATGCCGCGGTAGGCCGCGCGCCGATCGAACTCCCGGTCCATGCCGAGCTGCGCGCGCACGCCCGCCGACACCTTTCCGCCGCTGAACTCGAAGACGTCGAGCCAGTCGCGGGCGGTGTGCTCGTCGGCCAGCGAGGCCGGCGACAGATTCATCACGGCCGTGACGGCGGCCTGGTACTTCGGCGGCAGTTCGACGCCGCTGTCGTAGAGCTGCCGCTCGCCCTCGGTGAGCGTCAGCTGGAACTGGTCCATGCGGGCGTGACCGGCCAGGAAAACGGCCTTGCGGACGAGTTCGGGACGGGCGAGCGTCAGCTCCTGCGCGACACGCGCACCCATCGACGTGCCGATCACGTAGGCGGGGCCGCCGAGCAGTTCGATCAGGCCGGCGGTGTCCTTCACCAGGTCGTCGATGGTCATGCCGCCGAGGCTCTCGCCCGACGGTGCGATGCCGCGGTTGTCGAAGGTGGCGACCCGGTAGCCGGCCTTGACGAGCGCGGGCACCTGGTGCAGATCCCACACGCGCCCCGGACTACCCGTTCCCATGATGAGGACGACGAGATCGCCCGTTCCCTTGACCTGGTAGTTCAGCGGGATGCCGTTCACGGTGGCAATGGGCATGAATACCTTCCTCGACGAGAGCGCGGTTGTGCGCCGCGGGTCGGCGCTGTGACGTCGTGCGCCGGAAACACACACGGTGTACCTACTGCACGACCGTCCTACGGTACCGCGATGTAGACGTGCAGGACCGTGCCAGGACCGCCCTCGGAAGGCGGGTGGCGGCGAGCTGTCCGATTCTCCTAGAGTCGAAGGACGATGCGTGCTCGCACAGAGCAGCGACCCCGGGAGGACATCATGGCCGCGGACCCGACCACCGCGAACGACATCGCCGACGAGGATCTCGAACCCGTCGCCGACGAAACCGCACGACAGGCGCAGCGAGTCGTCGCTGCCTACGCAGAGAACGCGGACGAGTGCCGCATGCTGCTGTCGATGCTCGGCATCGGTCCCAGCGACAAGCACTGACGAGCTCGACACCCATCCCGGTGCCGATGTCGGCACCCACACTGCCGGGCCGGCGACGGCACCGGCTCCGAAAGAGGACCACAACGTGACAGCAGGCGAAGCGGACGCAGCGGGGAACCACGACTCGCACGCCGGGTCGGACTTCGTGGTCGTCGCCAATCGCCTGCCGGTCGACCTCGAACGGCTTCGCGACGGCACCGCCCGCTGGAAGCGCAGTCCGGGCGGGCTCGTCACCGCACTCGAGCCGATCCTGCGTTCGAACAACGGCGCCTGGGTCGGCTGGGCCGGCGTGGCCGACGCCGAGTCAGGCGTCATCGTCGAGGACGGGCTGACCCTGCACTCGGTGCGGTTGAGCACCGAGGACATCGCCGAATACTACGAGGGGTTCTCCAACGCCACGCTGTGGCCGCTCTACCACGACGTGATCGTGCGTCCGGAGTACCGGCGCGAATGGTGGAACTCCTACGTCGAGATCAACCGCCGCTTCGCCGAGGAGACCGCGAAGGCCGCCTCGGAGGGCGCGATCGTCTGGATCCAGGACTACCAGCTGCAGCTGGTGCCGAAGATGCTGCGGATGCTCCGTCCCGATCTGACGATCGGCTTCTTCCTGCACATCCCGTTCCCGCCGATCGAGCTGTTCATGCAGTTGCCGTGGCGCACCGAGATCGTGGAGGGTCTCCTCGGCGCCGACCTCATCGGCTTCCATCTTCCCGGGGGTGCCCAGAACTTCCTGTATCTCGCCCGACGTCTGGCAGGTGCCCAGACCTCACGCGGCAACATCGGCATCCGGTCCAAGCTCGGCGTGGTCCAGGTCGGCTTCCGCTCGGTGCGCGTCGGCGCTTTCCCCATCTCCATCGAATCGGGCCGGCTCGACCAGCAGTCGCGGAGCAAGGCCATCCGCGATCGCGCCAAGGCGTTGCGCAAGGAACTCGGCAACCCGAAGACGATTCTGCTCGGCGTCGATCGCCTCGACTACACCAAGGGCATCGACGTGCGGCTCGATGCGGTGCACGAACTTCTCGCCGAGGGTCGCATGGACCCGAAGGACACCGTGATGGTGCAGCTCGCGACCCCGAGCCGGGAGCGCGTCGATTCCTACGTCCACATGCGCGGCGAGATCGAGCGGACAGTCAGTCGCATCAACGGTGAGTACGCCGAGGTGGGGCGTCCGGTGGTGCACTACATCCACCGCCCGGTCCCCCGCGACGAGCTCATCGCGTTCTTCGTCGCGGCCGACGTCATGCTGGTAACCCCCTTGCGCGACGGCATGAACCTCGTCGCCAAGGAGTACATCGCGTGCCGCAGCGATCTCGGCGGCGCGTTGGTGCTCAGCGAGTTCACCGGTGCCGCAGCCGAACTGAGGCAGTCGTTCCAGTGCAATCCGCACGACCTCGAGGACGTCAAGGACAAGATCCAGGCCGCGATCGAGGTGCCGCGCGAGGATGGCCGCAAGAGGATGCGTGCGCTGCGCCGTCAGGTGCTCACGCACGATGTGGATCGCTGGGCCCGTTCGTTCCTCGACACCCTCGCCAACACCGGCGCCGCCGGACGCGCGCTGATCGCGCCGGGTGAGGCCGGCGAACCCGACCCCACCTGACGGCTCTCTTCTAGATCGGGGTCAACCGGCGGACGAGCCAACGCCCGTCCTGCTTTTCGAGTTCGACGCGCACCCGACTGCCGCTGCTCACCGCTTCGGGGTTCTCCGAACTCGTCGTGATCTGGTTGAGGAACAGCAGGGTCACAGCGTTGTCGGCGTCGGCGGAGACCACCGACGACGCCTGCACGCTCACCTGCACGCTGATCGCTTTCTCCTTGGCGCCCGGCGCGATGATGTTCTTCATCAGATTCGTGTACTCGTCGCGGAAGTCGCCGGTGAGACCCTCCGCGGCGGCGTCGGTCTGCGCGTCCACCTGGTCGTGGGTGTAGGCGAGCATCGCGACCGCCTGTTCCTCCGCAGCGACCCTTGCCTCCGTCCGTGCCGTCTCGGCGGCGGACTGCTGGACGGTGCCGTAGGCGAGCCATCCCACCAGGACCGCGAAAACCACTGCCACGAAAGACAATCCGATCGCGATGTGTGGCAGGTACGAGGCCTTCGGATCCGAAATCGCGTCCGGGACGGAGGTGTCGGCGGCCGAGGTCTCGGCGGCGGTGGATCCGTCCTTCTCTGCGGTCCCACCGGCCACAGTGTCGTCGGTCGTCTTGTCGAGCGTCACGCGATCGTCCTTCTCGTCGGTCACGGCACGAACTCCACCTTCGACGCCAGCAATCTGCCGTTCTCGTCGCAGATCGTCACCCGCAGACGGAAGTCGCGTGCTTCGGGTTCGGTCTGGTCGGCGTTGCTCACCATCGCGCGGGAGGCGACGAGCGACGACGCGCACGTGCCGTCCTCGTTCTGGATCCCCGCTTCGAGGACCTCACCGGTGGTGTCGACGCCGGCCTGTTGCACGACCTCCACGAAAGGCCCTTCGCGGCCCTCGAACTCGGCCTTGAAATCACCCGTCGCGCCTTCGAGCAGACGTGCGACGTCGGCGTCGGCGGTATCGGCGTTGATGGTGGTCAGGTTGAGCACCGTCTGCCGCGCGGCCTGCAGGTACGCCTCCCGCTTCTCGTCGCGTTCGTTCGCGGACTGCCTGTCGACGATGAGCCAGGCACCGGCCGCGACGAGCGCGATGACCAGTACGGACGCGATGATCGCGACCGGCTTGGCCCATGCCGGCTTCGTCTTCTTGTCGATCTCGTCTGCCATCAGCCCTGCTGCGCCTTCATGTAACTCTCCAAGCTCCGATCTCCACCGAGATCGGCGTGCGTGTACACGGTGCCGTCGGGACCAATGTACGTCCCGGTCTGCGGATCGATCCGTCGCGCCGCGACCCCGGCGGGAGCCGTGTCGCCGCGCTCACCGTAGGAAGCGGGTGTGGGTGCGACGTTCTCCGAGGCCACCGGTGTCGGCGGTCCGGTCCACGGATTGTCCGAATAGGTAGGGCTGTACCCGGTGCGGCACGTGGCGGGCGTCGGTGCGCGACGGCCCGGGTACTCCATGCACGGTACGTTCCGGGCGCCGCGGACCGCGTTCGGATAGTCCTGTGGCAGTTGACAGAAGATGTCGCCGGGTGTGTCGACCACGGAGGTATCGGCCGGACTGCGCCACTGCTCCGGCGGCACGAAGCCTGCCAGGCACGGCGGCGGATCGTTGACCTGCAGGTGGAAGTCCACCACGGCACCGTCCTCGGGCGGGCCGGCGCCGGCCGCGGTGATCAGGGCCGTCGTCATCGGCGGGTACAGCACCAGGATCTGCTCGATGCCGGCGTTGTAGACCACACCCACCTCGCCGACGCTCACCAGATTCGCAAGCAGCAACGGCAGGGTCGGTTTCAGTTCCTGCAACAGGGATTCGGTTTCGGCAGCGGCACCCGGTCCGACGTCGAGCAGGGCTCGCAGGTCGGGGTCGCTCTCGCGCAGGCGGTCGGTGAAGGTGACCATGTCGCGTGTCCACGACCGGATCGCATCGCTCGTGACCACCTGCGTGTCGAGCAGCGGACCGATCTGGTCGATCAACTGCCGTGTCTCGGCACTGTTCGCCGAGGCCTCCTGCACGAACAGGCGCGTCGAGTCGATCAGTTCCTGCAGTTCGGGTCCGGAGCCGTTGAACGCGTCGAACGCCTCGTCCACCACGGTCTGCAGCCGGGTGTCGCTGATCGAGGCGAGCAACACGTCGGCCTGGTCGAGCAGGGCACCGACCTCCTGCGGCACGCTCGTGCGGTCGATCGGGATCACGTCGCCGTCGGCCAGGCGTTCGCCGCCCGAACCGTCGGCTCGGGGAACGAGATCGACGTACTGTTCGCCGACAGCCGAGACGCTGCGCACCGCCGCGTCCACATCGGCGGGAATCTTCGCGTCGCTGTCGATGGACAGCAACGCCTCGACCCCTGTCGGCGACAGGGCGACGCTCCGCACGGTGCCGACGGTGTTTCCGCGATAGGTGACGTTCGAGTGCGGATACAGACCGCCGGTCGACTGCAGTTCGACGACGATCTCGTACCGTCCGATCCCGAACAGCGCCGGCAACTTCACGTACATCAGCGACATCACGACGAGTCCGACGACCGTGAGGATCGCGAAGATCGTGAGCTGGATGCGGACGAACCGCGTGAGCATCATGGTGCGGGCACCCCCAGGGGCAGGCCGGGAATGGTGATCTCACCGATGCCGGGGATCGTCAGTTTCCCTTCGGGACCGGGAGGCGGCGGCGGGGGTGGTTCGAGCGGTGCGCGGAACGGGTCCGTCGCCTGTGCGGCGAGTCCCGCGTCGCGGCCGAGGATGCCTTCCGGGCCGGCGAGGCGTCCCGCGAGCGGCGTCCCGGACAGGAAGTTCAGGTCGAGGCGGTCGAGGGTGAGGTCGATCGTCATCGCGAGGTTCGCGTAGTCGCCGCGGATGATGTTGTTGATGCCCGCCTGCGGGAAGGGATAGGTGAGCAGCACACCGAGCACCTCGGTCAGGGCACTGCCCGAATCGGCCAGGGCCTTCAACGTCGGCGCGAGCCCTTCGAGATTCGCCTTCAGATCGTCGTTCGAGGTCTCGACGATCCGGCTCGCCACGGTGCTCAGTTCACCGAGCGAACTCATCGCGGCGGTGAGGTTCGAACGCTGATCCGAGAGCACCTCCAGCGCGGGTGGCAACTCCTCGAGGGCGCGGACGAGTGTCGCGTTCTGGTCGTCGACGGTCGCGGCCAGCCGGTCCATGCCCTCCAGCGCCGCGATGATGTCGCCGCGCTGCGTGTCGAGGGTGGACACCAGTTCGTCCAGGCGCGGGAGCAGATTCCGGATCGAGTCCTCCCGGCCGACGAGCGCCGCGTTCAGTTCGGTGGTGATGTCGTTGATCTGCGCGAGTCCACCACCGTTGAGCACCACCGACAGCGACGAGAGTGTCTGTTCGGTGGTCGGATACGCACCGGCGCGTTCGAGCGGGATGACGTCGCCGTCCTCGAGCCGGCCCTGCGGGGGTTCGCCGACGGGCGGGATCAGTTCGAGGTGTTGCGACCCGAGCAGACTCGTCTGCCCGATCCGGGCGAGCGAGTTGGCCGGAACGATCACGCCTTCGTCGAGCGAAACCGTCACGAGCGCGTGCCAGCCGTCGAGTTCGATCCCCGAGATCGACCCCACAGTGACGTCGTCGACCCGCACGGGCGAGTTCTGGGTCAGGGTCGTCACGTTGGGCATCTCGATCTGCACCTCGTAGGCGCCCTCCCCGCGGCCGGCGCTGCCGGGCATGGGAATCGAGTTGAGTCCGTCCCACTCGCAGGCGGTGAGCGTCGTGCTCACCGCGACCGCGGTGGCCGCGACGCCCAGGCGGCGGAACATCGAGCGGCCGGTCATCGCACTCCTCCCGGCTGCAGCAGAGAACCCAGATCCTGCGGGACCTGCAGCGACGGCAGGCCACCGAGGATCCCGTCGACCGGCGACGCGGTCTCCGAGGACGACGGCTCGGGCGCGGTGCCACGACCTGCCGACGCCTCCTCGAGCCAGGTTTCGGTGTAGACGATGTCGTCGGGGAAGGCCTGCACACCGGCGAGCGGATTGACCAGCAGCGGAAGGTAGTTGGCGTTGATGGACGACAGCACCGGGCCGAGTTGCTGGCGGCACAGTTCCTCGCTGCGCTCGGAGGTCGCGTTCGCGGCGGCCGCGACCGACCCGCACATCCACTCGACGGGGTTGGCGAGGTTGTTGATCGCGAGCGCGCCCGTGAGCGACCCCTGCGCCGGCTTGTAGATGTTGTAGAAGTTCGCGAGGGAGGTCGGGCCGGAGTGCAGCACCCGCTCGATCTCGGGACGTTTGCGGACCAGCACTTCGGTCGCATCGGCCAGCCGCTCCACCGATTCGGTGAGCCCGGCCCGGTTGCCCTGCACGAACCGCTGTACGTCGCCGACGGCGATGTTCAACTCGGACAAGGAGGCACCGAGCTGGTCGGAGCTCTGCGCGAGCACGTCCGAGACCGACGCGAGACGACCGCCGAACTGCACGATCTGTTCGTTGCTCGACGAGAGGACCGACACGAAGGTCTGCAGGTTGCGGATCGTCGAGAACAGATCGGTGCGCCCCTCCGAGAGCGTGCGCATCGTGTCCGACAACTCCCGAAGGGCCTCGCGCACGGTCTGCCCGTTGCCCTCGAGATTCTCGGCTGCGGTGTCGATGAACCGGCCGAGAGATCCCTGCGGATCGAGTTCCTCTGGACCGAGCGCTTCGGACAATCGCATCAGTTCGGTCTTGATCTGGTCCCACTCCACGGGAGAGGCCGTGCGCTGCATCGGGATCGTCGCGCCGTCCTCGATCGTCGGGCCACCCGAGTACACAGGGGTGAGCTGGACGAAGCGCGCCGAGACGAGACTCTGCGCGATGACGACGGCACTCGCATCGGACGGGATCTCGACGCCGTCGTCGACCTTCATCGTCACCTGTACGAGGTCGTCGCGGGGTTCGATGTCGCTGATGCGCCCCACCGAGACGCCGAGCACCCGCACGTCGTCGCCCTCGTACAGGCCGCTGGTGGACGCGAATTCGGCGTGGATCGTGCGTTTACCGAGGTCCGGCAGGACGAACACGGCGAGGGCGCCGAGCACGAGCACGACGACGGCACCGATGATCACCGGCACCAGCAGGGGTGGGCGACGGCGGGCGGTCGTCGGGGCGGTATCGGTACTCATTCGCCGTCCCTCTTGATAGTCGGGGGCCCGTCCGGGATCACGTCCTGGAGATCCTCGGGGAGAAGATCGGGCGCGACCTGGCTGTCCACGATGGCCTTCCACCACGGCGCCGGCAGGATGTTGGACACGTAGGCGTTGAAGAACGGTCCGCTGGCGACGGATTCCCCGAGGGCGCTGATGTACGGGCCCAGGCCGTCGAGCGCCCCGGCGATGTTCTCCTTGTTCGCCTGCAGGTTGGCCGTCACGAGGTTGAGCTTCTCGAGTGTCGGTGCCATCTGCGCCTGGTTGTCCTGCACGAGCCCGGTGAGCTGACGCGAGACGGAGGAGATGTTCGCGATCAGTTCGGTGATGGCGTCGCGGCGCAGGCTCAGTTCGCCGAACAGAGCGTTCGCGTCGACGATGAGCGCGTTGACCTGGTCGCTGCGCTCGGCCAGGATGCCCGTCACGCTCTCGGCACGCTCGAGCAGTTGGTGCAACGACTCGTCGCGGGCGTTGATCGACTGCGACAGGCGGGTCATCCCCTCCAGGGCGCCCTGGATCTCGGGCGGGGTGTTCTCGAGGGTCTGCGACAGCGCGTCGAGCGAGTCGTTGATGCGATCGGTGTCGAGTTCGGAGACGGTCGTCGTGAGATCGCCGAGTGCGTCGGTCAGTGAGTACGGCGAATTGGTGTGCTCGATACCGATGATCGAGTTCGGGCGCATCACACCGTCGCCACCGGGGCGCAGCGCCAGCGACTTCCGGCCGAGCACGGTGTTGGTCTTGATGTCGGCTCCGGTGGTGTCGCCGAGCCCGATACCGTCCCGGATGCGGAAACTCACCAGCACGGCCTGACCGTCGAGGCGCACCTCGGTGACGTCGCCGACGTTCACCCCGGCGAGCATGACGTCGTCGCCGGGCACCAGACCGCCGGCGTCCTGGAAGCGCGCCGAGTAGCTCAGGCCCCCGGAGAGGAAGTGCAGCTGGTCGTACTGCAGACCGGCGAGAACGATCGCGGCGGACACGGCCAGGCCGATGATGCCCGTCCGGATGTAGTTGGGGTCACGGGGTGCACTCATTCGACCTTCGCACACCTTCCCGTGTCGTGGTTCGCCGTGGTGTACCGGATCGTGGTGCCGTCCGGTCCGGAGAACTTGAAAGTATTGGCACAGAGGAAGAATTGGAAGAAGTTTCCGTATGCACCCACGCGGATGAGTTTCTTGTAGTCGGAGGGCAGGCGTTCGAGCGTGCGGTTGATGTCATCCTTGCCGAGGTCGAGCTGGGTCATGGTGCGGTTCGTCTCGGCGATGACCGTCTGCAAGTCGGGCCGGTTGTTCTGCAACAGCGCGGCGAGATCCGCGGTGCCGGAGGCGATCGGCGGGATCGACGCGCCGATGGGATCACGATCGGCGGACAGCCCGCCCACCAGGGTGTGCAGCTGTTCGATCGTGTTCTCGAACTCGCGGTCGTGATCGTCGATCGTGCCGAGGACGGCGTTGAGGTTGTCGATGACGTCGCCGATCAGCTGGTCGCGGTCGGCGAGTGAGTTGGTGAACGAGTTGGTGTTCCCCAGCAGCGACACGAGCGTGTCGCCCTGCCCCTGGAAGACCTGCAACAGAGCTCCGGAGAGGTCGTTGACCTGCTGCGCGTCGAGGCCCTGCAACAGCGGCTTGAACCCGCCGAGGAGCAGGTCGAGATCGAGGGCGGGTTCGGTCTGCTCGATCGGGATGTTGCCACCGGCGGGCAGGACGTCGACGCTGCCGGCACCTTCGAGCAGTTCGAGATACCGGTCGCCGACGAGGTTCTCGTATCGCACGGTGGCGCGGGTGCCGGTGAACAGCGTGTGTTTCGCGTCCACGTCGAACTCGATCTCGGCGGTGTTGTCGCGGCCGATGTCGACCTTCTTCACCGAACCGACCTGCACCCCGGCGATGCGGACCTTGTCGCCGGCACCGAGACCGGAGACGTCCGTGAAGGTGGCCCGGTAGTTCTCGGTGCCGGTGAACCGCGCCTGGCTGAACACGACGGCCAGCCCGGCGAAGATCAACGTCATCGTGACGGCGAAGATCAGGAACTTGACGGTGGTCGCTCTCATGGTCACCGCCCGCCCGCGAGATGGTCGCCGAACAGGTACTGGAAGATCGTCGGGTAGCGGATCCAGGCTTCCGTTGCGGGCTTGTAGGGCGTTTCGCCGGTGTTCGACACGACGAACGGCGCGTGACCGTCGCGGCGCGGGTCGAAGTTCGGCAGGCCCCAGCAGTTCGGTCCGCCGGTCGCGCCGACCACGGGCAGATCCTGGGCGTCGTTGTACGGCGTCGCGCCACCCATGAAGCTGGTGCTCAGCATCAGCGCGGCGTACTCTCCGGTGCCGGCCATCGGTTCGAACGCCACCCGGGCGTCGTTGAGACCGACGATGAAGCAGGTCAATTGCGGCGAGTACTCACCGAGCAGGCCGGTGGTGCGGCTCAGGCTGTCGAGTGCGGTGGTCAACTGTGTTTCGTTCTCCCCCAGGACGTCCCGTCCGGTGTTCGCGAGACCGGTGAGGTTCATCAGTAGCAGATCGAGTTGCTGTTGTTCGTCGACGACGGTGTTGCCGACGTCGGTGGCGTTGCCGATCGTGGTCATGAGGTCGGGGGCCGTGTCGGCGTAGACGTCGGTCACCTGCGCAGCCGAGACGAGGTCGGCCTGCAGTTGCGGCAGCGACGGATTCATCTCGGCGAGATACGCATCGGCCTCGGCCAGGGCGGCACCGAGGGCGTCGCCGCGTCCGTTGAGCGCTTCCGACAGCGCGCCGAGGGTGGCGTTGAGCTTCTCGGGCTGGATCTGGGCGAGCACGTCGGACAGGTGCTCGAAGACCGTGTTGAACTCGACGGTGACGTTGTCGGCCGCGATTACGGCGCCTTCCTGCATCGGCACCGAGGACGGATCGTCGGGGACGACGATGTCGACGAACTTGGCACCGAAGACGGTGGTGGATTCGATCGCCACCCGTGCGTTCGACGGGATGAGCTGCATCTGCCCGGGCTGCATGTCGAGATGCAGGACCGCACCGGCCGGTGTGTGCTCGATCGACGCCACGCGGCCCACCTCGACGCCGCGCATCGTCACCTTGGCGTCGGGTTCCATCACCAGACCCGACCGGGGCGAGGTGACGGTGAGCGGGACCGTCGAGGTGAACCCACCGGCGAACATCGTCAGTGCCACCGCGACGATCGCGGCGAGGCCGCCCACGAGACCGAAGGCGGCGAACTTCTTCTTCCACGAAGGAGTGTCCATGTCGCGCGCCCTATCCCGACAGGTTGAAGTTGCCGGTCGCGCCGTAGACGGCGAGCGAGATGAGCAGGGTGACGGTGACGACCGCGACGAGCGAGGCCCGCACCGCGTTGCCGACCGCGACACCCACACCGACGGGGCCGCCACCTGCGGTGAAACCGTAGTAGGTGTGGATGAGCATCACGGCGATCGCCATCACGATGGCCTGGACGAACGACCACAGGATGTCGGTGGGTATCAGGAAGGTCGTGAAGTAGTGGTCGTACACGCCCGCCGACTGACCGTAGAGCACCACCGTCGCGAAGCGGCTCGCGACGAACGAGGCGATCACGGCGAGCGAGTACAGCGGGACGATCGCGATCATCCCGGCGAGCACGCGCGTGGACACCAGATACGGGATGGACGGGATCGCCATGGTCTCGAGCGCGTCGATCTCCTCGGAGACACGCATGGCGCCGAGCTGGGCGGTGGAGCCGGCGCCGATGGTGGCCGCCAGCCCGATGCCGGCGATCGTCGGGGCCGCGATACGCACGTTGATGAAGGCCGCGAAGAAGCCGGTGAGCGCTTCGACACCGATGTTGCCGAGGGAGCTGAAGCCCTGCACGGCGATGATGCCGCCGGTGAAGAGCGTCAGGAAGCCGACGATCACGACGGTGCCGCCGATGACGGCGAGTGCGCCGGTGCCCATGCTGATCTCGGCGACCAGACGCACCGTCTCCTTGGGGTAGTGCATCAGCGCCCGGGGGACCGTCGCGAGGGCGCGCCCGAAGAACAGCGCCTGCTCCCCCACCCGGTCCACGGTGGACGACGCACGTGTCATGCGCCGAACCGCACGGGGGAAGCGCCAGGACATCACTGCCATGAAATCTCCGCTCCCCTCATCCCGCGGTCAGCTTGATGCCGACGGCCGTGACGAGGAGGTTGACCACGAACAGCGCCATGAACGCGAACACGACCGTCTGGTTGACGGCGTCACCGACACTCTTCGCTCCACCTTTGACATTGAGACCGAGATAGGACGCGACCAGCCCCGCGATCATGCCGAACAGCCCCGCCTTGACCTGGGAGATCATCAGTTCTCCGAAGCCGGTGAGCAGGGTGATGCCGTTGATGAACGCGCCGGGGTTGACGTCCTGGAGGAAGACCGAGAAGGCGAACCCGCCGAGGATGCCGATCGTGCACACGAGACCGTTGAGCAGTAGGGCAACGACGGTGGACGCGAGCACCCGGGGCACGACGAGACGCTGGATCGGATCGATGCCGAGCACACGCATCGCGTCGATCTCCTCGCGGATGGTGCGCGCCGCGAGATCGGCGCAGATCGCGGTGGCGCCGGCACCGGCGACGATGAGCACCGTGACCATGGGACCCACCTGCGTCACCGCGCCGAGGGCCGCACCCGCTCCGCTGAGGTCGGCCGCGCCGATCTCCCGGAGCAGGATGTTGAGGGTGAAGCTCACCAGAACCGTGAACGGCACCGCGACGAGCACGGTGGGCACGAGCGAGACGCGTGCGACGAACCATGCCTGGTCGATGAACTCGCGCCGTTGGAAGGGGCGACGGAAGGCCGCCCGGGCGGTCTCGCCGGTCATGGCGAACAGTCCGCCGACGGCCCGTAAGGGAACCTCGAGGAGGTCTACCATCGTGTACCCCCTTCGATCCTCACGTCGTCGGCGCGCGGCCGATCGATGGCGTGTGCTGTGACCCGGGTCATATTAACTAGAACGTGTTCACCTGTCAAAGATCCGTCGAGGGGCATCTCGATCCATTTCCGTCCGAACGGACACACGGGCATCGACCGACGCGCATCGACACGCTCATAAGTGGTTTTACCCTGGGGTTTCGGTGAGATTCTCGACGCCGGGCCCGAGCTCGATCACCTCGACACGAGAGGCCGTCACGGCCCGATCGGGTCATCGCAGGAGGGGAAAAAATTAGAACACGTACCAGGCCAAAACACGGGGCCGGGCGAGAGCCGGAGGAACGGCCCGAGTGGGCGTGACGCTACCGGAACCCCGGTGTCCGTTACCCGTAGTTGCAGGATCCCGGCCCGGAGACGAAGACACGGCATCCCCTGCTGTCCCCGAATGGGAACAGCAGGGGATGCCGGAACTACAGATCGAGAGCCGCCGAGGCCGAGAATGTCCGGCCCGGATCACGATCGGCGAAGTAACCGCCGAGCTCGTCGGCGAGCGCTGCGGGGGTCCACTGCCCGTCGGCGTCGAAACGCTGCTCGACGACCGGCGCGGCCATCAGGGCCACCATGGGTCCGTAGACGATGAAGACCTGCCCGTTGACGCGATCGGCCGCCGGGGAGGCGAGATAGGCGACCAGATTCGCGACGTGGTCGGGCGAGAGCGGATCGATGCCGTCGTCCGGCGCACCACCGAAGACCGCCTCGGTCATCGACGTCCGCGCTCGCGGGCAGATCACGTTGGCGCGGACACCGTACCGCTCGAGACCACGGGCGGCCGAGAGGGTGAGCGCGGTGATGCCGGCTTTGGCGGCACCGTAGTTGGGTTGCCCGGGCGGCCCGAGCAGACCGGCCTCCGAGGACGTGTTGACCAGACGCCCGTAGACGGGGCCACCCTCCTGCTTCGACCGGTCGCGCCAGTAGGCCGCGGCATTGCGGGACAACAGGAAGTGACCACGCAGGTGCACGGCGACCACCGAATCCCACTCGTCGTCGGACATGTTGGGCAGCATCCGATCCCGCGTGATGCCTGCATTGTTGACGACGATGTCGAGACCACCGAACTTGCCGTGCGCCGCGGCGAGCATCGCATCGGCCGTCTCACGCTCGGCGACGCTGCCGGGCACGAACTCCGCCTCGGCACCGAGATCGCGGATCCGCGCGAGGGTGTCCTCCACCGCGTCGTTCTCCACGAGATCGTTGACCACCACCGATGCTCCGGCCCGCGCGAGCGCGAGCGCCTCGGCACGTCCGAGTCCCGCTCCGGCTCCCGTGACGACGGCGACCCGCCCTTCGAGAGACACCCGATCGTCGTTCTCCGCGCCACCGTTGGCGTCCGCACTCATCCACGTACTCCTCGAGATTCGGGCCGATTGCCGGCCGCACGCCGGTACTCTCCCCACCAGGACCCGGGGGCACCGAGAATGTAGAACTTGTTATCTTTCCTGACAAGGGTCGGTGCCGGTCACCGTCCGACGCTCATGCCTCGGCGAGGGCCGCACGCGGGCACTGGGCGACGGCCTCGCGGACGACGTCCTCGCTACCCTCGGGTACGGGATGCGTGACGATCAGCTCGTCGTCGTCGTTGAGATCGAAGACGTCGGGCGCCAGCCCGACACACACGCCGTTCGCTTCACAGCGGTCGAAGTCGACCTTGACATCCATTCCGGGACCTCGCTTCACATTCGCGCCGACCGATCGAGTCCAGACTAGAACGCGTTCCAATTCTGTGCAATGATTCGCGATGATCCCACAGAGACGATTCGCGGGGACACGCAGCGACGAAACGGAGCGTTCGTGGACATCTCCTACACCCCCGGGCAACAAGCCCTCCGCGAGGAATTGCGGGCCTATTTCGCACAGATCATGACACCCGAGCGCCGCGAGGCGCTCGCGGCCACGACCGGGGAGTACGGCTCCGGCAACGTGTACCGCGAGGTCGTGCAGCAGATGGGCAAGGACGGTTGGCTCACGCTCGGGTGGCCCGAGGAGTACGGCGGTCAGAACCGTTCCGCGATGGACCAATTGATCTTCACCGACGAGGCGGCCATCGCCGGCGCGCCCGTCCCGTTCCTCACCATCGATTCGGTCGCGCCGACGATCATGCACTACGGCACGGACGAGCAGAAGGAGTTCTTCCTCCCCCGCATCTCCGCGGGAGAACTGCACTTCTCGATCGGCTATTCCGAACCCGGCGCCGGCACCGACCTCGCCTCCCTGCGCACCACCGCGGTGCGCGACGGCGACGAGTGGGTCATCAACGGGCAGAAGATGTGGACGAGCCTGATCGCCTACGCCGACTACGTCTGGCTCGCCGCGCGCACCAACCCGGATGTCAAGAAGCACAAGGGGATCAGCGTCTTCATCGTGCCGACCGACACTCCCGGCTTCTCGTACACCCCCGTGCACACCATGGCCGGCCCCGACACGAGCGCCACCTATTACCAGGACGTGCGCGTCCCGGCGTCCGCGCTCGTCGGCGAGGTCGACGGCGGCTGGGCGCTCATTACCAACCAGCTCAACCACGAGCGGGTCGCGCTCACCTCCGCCGGCCCCGTGCGCACCGCGCTGACCGAGGTCCGGCGCTGGGCGCAGGAGACGCATCTGCCCGACGGGCGGCGGGTGATCGACCAGGAATGGGTGCAGATCAACCTGGCACGCGTCCATGCCAAGGCCGAATACCTGCAGCTGATGAACTGGGACATCGCCTCGAGCGCCGGAACGACCCCGCTCGGCCCGGAGGCCGCCTCGGCCAACAAGGTGTTCGGAACCGAATTCGCGACCGAGGCCTACCGGTTGCTCATGGAGGTCCTCGGCCCCGCTGCGACGGTACGGCAGAACTCGGCCGGCGCGTTGCTCCGCGGCCGGATCGAACGCATGCACCGCAGCTCCCTCATCCTCACCTTCGGGGGCGGCACCAACGAGGTACAGCGCGACATCATCGCGATGACCGCTCTCGGCCAGCCGCCCGCCAAGCGTTAGAAAAGGACGCGCACCGTGGACTTCACCCTTACCGAGGCCCAGCAGGATCTCGCAGAACTGACCCGCAGCATCGTCGCGGACATCGTCACCAACGAACACCTGCGCACACTCGACGCCTCCGAGGACCGCATCGACCGCACCCTGTGGGACACGCTCGCATCGTCGGGCGTGCTCGGCGCCGCTCTTCCCGAGTCGCTTGGCGGAGAGGGGTACGGCCCACTCGAGCAGGCGAGCATCCTGCGCGAACTCGGCCGCGGCGTCGCCGCCGTCCCCTACATCGGCTCGATCGCCGCGTGCGCGTCGGCGATCGCGGAGTTCGGCACCGCCGAGCAGCAGGCCGAGTGGGGGCGTCCCGCGGCGACCGGTGAGCAGATCCTCTCCGCAGCCCTTGCCGAGGAACTGAATCCCGATCCCACGACCCCGGCGACCCGGGCGCAGGCCACGGGCGACGGGCACGTGCTCGACGGCGTGAAGATCGTCGTCGACGCGGCGCCGGTCGCCGACGGTTTCCTCGTCCCGGCCACCGTAAGCGACTCGGTGGCGGTCTTCCTCGTGCGACCCGACGATCCGGGTGTCTCGATCACCCGGCAGCAGACCACCGACTTCGACAGTCGCGGCATCGTCACCCTCGAGCAGGTCCCGCTCCCGGCCGACCGTGTTCTCGGCACCGACGGCGTCGCCGTGGCGACGTGGTTGCGCGACCGCAGCCTGCTCGGCTCCGCCGCCTACCAGTGCGGCGTCCTCGAACAGGCCCTCGAGCTCACCGCGCAGTACGCGCGCGAACGCGTCCAGTTCGACCGCCCGATCGGCAGCTTCCAGGCCGTCTCCCAGCGACTCGCCGACGCCTACATCGACGTCAAGGCGGTGCGACTGACGTTGTGGCAGGCCGCCTTCCGGATGGCCTCGGGTGAGCGTCACGACGACGCCCTGCGCACCGCGGCCTTCTGGGCGGCCGATGCGGGACACCGTGTCGCGCACACGACCGTGCACGTGCACGGCGGTGTCGGGCTCGACGAGGACCATCCGGTGCACCGCTACTTCCTCGCGGCCAAGCACCACGAGTTCCTGCTCGGCTCCGCCACCGACCAGTTGCGCGCGCTCGGACACGAACTCGCCGACGTCCCGGCCTGATCGCATGACCGCTCTCACCGTCACCGAACTGCTCGAACGACTCGCCGACGTCGACGATCGAGGCCTGCGCTTCGAGGAGACCGAACTGTCGTGGCGCGAACACGTCGCGCAGTCCCGGCGACACGCCACACTGTTACGCGACCTGCTCGACGGCCCGGCGCCGAAGCACATCGGGATCCTCATGGACAACGTCCCGGAGTTCTCGTTGCTGCTGGGCGCCGCGGCCTTCTCCGGTTCGGTGGTGGTGGGCCTGAACACGACCCGGCGCGGTGCGGCGCTCGCCCGCGACATCGCGCTCGCCGATTGCCGGGTCGTGTTCACCGAAGCCGCACATGCGTCCCTGCTCGACGGTGTGGATCTCGGCGACGTGCGGGTGATCGACGTCGACTCGCCCGAGTGGACGGCGATGCTCGCCCCCTTCGCCGACACGGTCGGGGAGACTGCCTCGCCCTCCCCCGACGACCTGTTCATGCTGATCTTCACGTCGGGCACGAGCGGCGACCCGAAGGCCGTGCGGTGCACGCACCGCAAGTTCACCGATCCCGCGACGATGCTCGCCACGCGGTTCGGTCTCGGCCCCGACGACACCGTGTACGTGTCGATGCCCCTGTTCCATTCCAACGCGATGATCGCCGGCTGGGCGATCGGGCTCGCGGCGCGCGGCAGCATCGCTCTGCGTCGACGGTTCTCGGCGTCGGGTTTCCTTCCCGACGTCCGCCGCTACGGGGTGACCTTCGCGAACTACGTCGGCAAGCCGCTGTCGTATGTCGTGGCGACTCCCGAGCAGCCCGACGACCACGACAACCCGCTGCGCATCGTGTACGGCAACGAGGCGTCGGCCGCCGACGTCGCCGAGTTCACGCGGCGCTTCGGCGCACGGGTGGTCGACGGATTCGGCTCGACCGAGGGCGGCATCGCGATCGCGTCGGCACCCGACGCCCCGGCCGGCGCCCTCGGCCGGCTTCCCGAGGGCATCGAGATCCTCGATCCCGAGACGGGGCGACGCTGCCCTCCGGCGGTGTTCGACGCGAACGGCAGGATCACCAACGCCGACGCCGCGACGGGCGAGCTCGTCAACGTGCGCGGTGCCGGTCTGTTCGACGGCTACTACAACAACCCCGAGGCCGACGCCGAACGCCTCCGCGACGGGCGCTATCACAGCGGCGACCTCGCCTACCGGGACGAGAACGGCTTCGTCTACTTCGCCGGACGCAGCTCGGGCTGGCTCCGGGTGGACGGGGAGAATCTCGGTGCGGCACCCATCGAGCGCATCCTGATGCGGTACGAGGGTTTCGCTCAGGTCGCGGTGTACGGGGTGCCCGACCGCAACGTCGGCGACCGGGTGATGGCCGCGGTGATCCCTGCGGCGGGCTCCGACTTCGATCCGGTCGCGTTCGCGCGTTTCCTCGATGCGCAGACCGATCTCGGCCCCAAGCAGATGCCCGGTCTGATCCGTGTCTGCAGCGAGTTCCCCCGCACCGCGACCTTCAAGGTCGTGACCCGTTCTCTGGCCGCCGAACGCTGGTACTGCACCGATCCGGTCTGGATTCGGGAACGTGGCGATTCCGAATTCCGGCTGTTGTCGGACGAACTGGCGCAGCTTCTCGAACCGGCCTCCCTCGGCACTTCTGCGCGATAGCGTCGTCGCCCCTCGGCCGACGCGCCCCCGCGCGTACAGTTGTGCCGCGGCGGTGGTTGTTCGGCGACAAGTCCGGAAGGACTTCCGTCGCCGTCGAGTCGAGTGACGGGCGGGACCGATGGACACCGACGGGTCATCCGGAGGGGCGGAGCGCACGCCGGACGGCAGATATGTGGTGGTGAACGGGCGGCGCTGGCGTGGCACCGATCCCACGATTCCTGAACCGTTGCAGAAGCAACTCGTGGCGGAGTTGATGCGCGCTCGGCGTCTCGTGAAGAGCGACGGCGACTCCGCACGGCACCGCGTCCAGGACGCGAAGGTCGCGCTCGGTGAACGCGGGCATCCGTGGTGGGAACCACGCGACGAGCAGACTGATCGTGAACGGCTGGCGGCCACGATCTGCGCGCTGCTCCGGGAACGGAATCCGTCCACCATCTGTCCCAGCGACGCCGCGCGGGTCGCGGGTGGCGACTCGTGGCGCGACCTCATGGACGCCGCACGCTCGGTGGCCGCCGAACTCGAACGTAGCGGCCACGTGGTGATCACGCAGAAGGGCGAGCCGGTGGACATGGAGACGGCACGAGGCCCGATCCGGATTGCACCCGGACCGAACCTCGAGCACCCTCGTCCCTCCCGGTGAGACGAATCCGAGCAGATCAGACGCTCGCGGCCTCGTTCAGCTTCTCCAGCGTGCCGGTCGCCTCGAGGTACTCCTGCACCCAGCGTTCGATGACCGCGGAGGTCTTGTCGACCTTCGTCAACTGCCCGACGACCTGACCGACGGGGTTGAACGCGACGTCGACCGACTCGTCGGGGTACTTGTGAGTGGCGGCGACGGCCATGCCGGAGACCATGTACTGCAACGGCATTTCGAGGGACTTCGGGTTGCCCTCCTGCTCCCACGCCTCAGTCCAGTCGTTGCGGAGCATGCGGCAGGGCTTGCCGGTGAACGAGCGGCTGCGGACGGTGTCGCGGCTGCTCGTCTTGATGTAGGCCTCCTGCTGCACCGGGGTGTTCTCGGCCTCCTCGACCATGAGCCACTGCGAACCGGTCCACGCACCCTGGGCGCCGAGCGCGAGCGCCGCGGCGATCTGCTGGCCGCTGCCGATATCTCCGGCCGCCAGCACCGGGACCGGCGCGACCTCCTTGACGACTTGCGGCCACAGCACGATCGAGCCGACCTCACCGCAGTGCCCGCCACCTTCGCCGCCCTGGGCGATGATGATGTCGACACCGGCGTCGGCGTGCTTGCGGGCCCGCTTCGGCGAACCGCACAGCGCCGCGACCTTGAGACCGGCTTTGTGGATGTGCTCGATCATGTCGGCCGGCGGGGTGCCGAGTGCGTTGGCGATGAGCGTGACCTTCGGATGCTGCAGCGCCACCTCCACCTGCGGGGTGACCTTGCGCGGAAGGCACGCAACAACGGACGAAGGCTCGCAACACCGGTAGTGACTGCCGACGTTGCGAGCCTTCGCCTCGCGTTGCGTACCTCAGATGATTCCGCGCTCACGCAGTTCCTTCTGCTCGATGTCGCTCAGTCCGAGGATCTCGCCGTAGACCGCCGCGTTGTCGTATCCCGCGACGGGCGGGCCGGCACGACGCACCGAACCCGGCGTCCCGGTGAGCGTCGGCACCACACCGGGGCCGAGTACGTCTGCGCCGGTGCGCTCGTCGTGATGCGGAACGATCATGTCCCGTGCCTGGAACTGCGGATCGGCGACGACCTCCGCGACGGTGTTCACCGGCCCGGACACCACACCCGACGACGACAGGTGCGCCAGCAGGTCGTCGAGCGTCCACGTCGCCGCCCACTCGCCGATGAGGGCGTCGAGCTCGTCCTGGTTCACGCCGCGCGCGAGGTGGTCGGCGAAGCGCGGGTCGTCGGCGAGCTCGGGGCGCTCCATCGCCGCGCACAGGCGACGGAAGACGGTGTCCTGGTTGGCGGCGATGACGATCCACATGTCGTCGGACGTCCGGTACAGGTTCGACGGGGCGATGCCCTCGAGCCGGGTGCCGGAAGGGCCGCGGACGACGCCTGCGACGTCGTAGTCGGGGATCACCGATTCCTGGATCGCGAGGCACGCCTCGGTGAGCGCCACGTCGACGACCTGCCCGCGTCCGGTCCGTTCGCGGCCGAGCAGCGCGGCGAGGATGCCCTGCACGGCGAACATCCCGGCGAGGGAGTCGCCCAGGGAGAGCGCGAGTCGCGGGGGCGCCTGCCCGGGATAGCCGTTCAGGTGCCGCAGACCGCTCTCAGCCTCGGCCACGGACGCGTAGCCGGCCTGCCCGGCCTTGGGACCGGTCTGCCCGTATCCGGAGACGCGAGCCAGCACGATGCCCGGATTGATCTCGGAGAGCAGGTCGTAGCCGAGCCCCCACTTCTCGAGCGTGCCGGGACGGAAGTTCTCGACCACCACGTCGGACTCGGCGACGAGACGCCGGAACAGTTCCTGCCCGTCGGGCGCCCGCAGATCGAGGGTGACGCAGCGCTTGTTGCGCGCGTGCACCGTCCAGAAGAAGCGATGCCCGTCCCGCTCGCCCTGCCCCCAGGTGCGGAGCGGGTCGGGCCGCTTCGGGTCCTCGATCTTGATGACGTCGGCGCCCATGTCGCCGAGCAGGCGTCCTGCATACGGCCCGGCGATCAGGGTGCCCAGTTCGAGCACCCTGATGTCCGCGAGCGCTCCGGTTGCCTGCGACTCGGCCTGTGTCACTGCGTCTTCCGTCCTCTGCTCGGTAACCGAGGTGAACGGCCTCCTCCTCGGTGAACGCTTCGAGTCCGCTGCGGTGCGGTTCACGACCGGTACCGCTCGCGTCACGTCCACCCCAGGGTAGTGCCGGGTCGGGCACACCTCAGCCGTCGACCCCCACCCGCGACCGCCGCTGCCCCCCCTGTCCGGCGACACCCCGGCCGACGCAGATCCCGGAAAGGGACGGTGCCCGGGGCGGATCACTCCACCCCGGGCACCTGCCACCCCACCACTGTGGTCCTATCGCGCCTCGTTCAGCCGATCGACGGCCTCGTCGTAGCCCCGCACGAGGTCGGCCATGATCTCCGCGACGGGACGGATCTCGTTCATCCGCCCCACCACCTGCCCGACCGGCATCGCGACGGCCTCGGGGTCATCGGCCGCCGACATGCGCTGATGCGCCTCGCTCACCAGGATGTTCTGTAGCGGCATCGGCAGCGGTTCGGGCGCACCGGGTTTCGACCACGCCTCCGTCCACTTGGTCTTGAGCAGACGCGCGGGCTTTCCCGAATAGATCCGCGACCGCACGGTGTCGGACGAGCTCGCTCCGAGCAACGCGCGCTGGATCGACGACGGACCGTGCGCGGCCGCCCCGAGCTTGTACTCCGAGGTGGTGAGCCAGTACGAACCCATCCACACACCGGAGGCGCCGAGGGCCAGCGCCGCCGCGACCTGCCGTCCCGATCCCACACCACCGGCGGCGAGCACTGCCGCGGAATCGCCGAGCGCATCGACGATTTCGGGCCACAGCACCATCGATGCGATCTCACCCGTGTGCCCGCCGGCCTCGTAGCCCTGCGCGATCACGATGTCGACACCGTTCTCGACGTGCCGCTTCGCGTGCTCGACCGCACCCGCGAGTGCCGCGACCGGCACTCCCTTCTCGTGCGCGAGGTCGATGACGTCCTTCGGCGGCGACCCCAGGGCGTTGGCGATCAGGGCGGGCCGGTGTGCGAGTGCCACGTCGACGTGCGAACGCGCGACCGAATGCAGCCAGCCCAGAACACCGCTCGCCTTGCCGACGTCGTCGGACAGCGGCGGCACACCGAGTTCTTCGAGCGTGCGGTTGACGAAGGCACGGTGTTCGGCGGGGATCAGTTTGTCGAGGTCCACCGCGGTGCCCTCGGTGGGCACCTTGGCGGGCATCACGATGTCGACGCCGTACGGTTTGCCGTCGGTGTTCTCGTCCATCCAGGTCAGGACGGCGTCGAGTTCCTCCGGGTCGTTGAACCGCACACACCCGAGGACACCGAGTCCACCCGCGCGGCTGATCGCCGCCGCGACGTGTTCGGAAGGCGTGAATCCGAAGATCGGATACTCGATACCGAACTTCTTGCTGAGGCCGGTCTGCATGCGTCCTTCTATCCCGTCGCCGCGGCGCCGTTGCCGTCGCCGTTGTTGTAGACCTCGTCGGCCGGACGCAATCCGGTCTGGTCCTTCGCCCACCGGTAGTCGGGCTTGCCGGCCGGCGACCGCTTGATCTCGTCGACGAACCACACCGCGCGCGGCACCTTGTACCCTGCGATCTTCGACCGTGCCGTCGTCATGAGTTCGTCGAGCGTCGTCTGCTCGCCCTCGCGCAGGGCGACGACGGCGCAGACCCGCTCGCCGAAGCGCTCGTCCGGCACACCGACCACCAGGGCGTCGAAGACCGCCGGGTGCTGCTTGAGTGCGCCCTCGACCTCTTCGGGGTAGACCTTCTCGCCGCCGCTGTTGATCGAGACCGAACCGCGGCCGAGCATTGTGACGGTGCCGTCACCCTCGACTCGCGCGTAGTCACCGGGGATCGAGTAGCGGATCCCGTTGTACTCGCGGAAGGTCGCCTTGGTCTTGGCTTCGTCCTTGTAGTAGCCGAGCGGGATGTTGCCGGTGCGCGCGACCATGCCGACCTTTCCGGAACCCGGTTCGATCGGGTTGCCGTCGTCGTCGAGGACGGTGGTCGACTCGTCGATCTTCACCGTGGGGCCGCCGCCGAGGGTCTTGCCCTTCTCGGCGATGCCGATGCCACCGAAGCCGGTCTCGGACGAGCCGATGGAGTCGGTGATGATCTTGCCGGGCAGCAGATCGAGGAAACGGTCCTTGATGGACGGGGAGAACAGGGCCGCACTCGATGCCATGGCGAACAGGGTCGAGAGGTCGTAGGGCTGACCGGTTGTCGGGTTGCCCTCCTCCAGTGCGTCGAGCATGGGGCGGGCCATGGCGTCGCCGGTGATGAAGATGACGTTGACCTTGTGGTCGTCGATGATGCGCCACACCTCGTGGCCCGAGAACTCGGGGTGCATGACGACCTTGCCGCCGCTGAACAACGACTGGAACAGCGCCCACTGGGCGCCACCGTGGATCATCGGCGGGATGGGATAGCGCACGAGACCGGGATTCTCGGCGCCCTCCTTCGCCAGCTGCCATTCGTCCTTGACCCATTCCCCGGTCATGAAGTTGATACCGCCGCCGAGGACGCGCCACACGTCCTCGTGACGCCACATCACGCCCTTGGGGTGACCGGTGGTGCCGCCGGTGTAGAGCATGTAGATGTCGTCGGCGCTGCGGTCTTCGAAGTCGCGTTCCGGGTTGCTCTGCGCCAGTGCCGCTTCGTATTCGATGCCGCTATAGGCCGAGAAGTCGGCGTCGGTGCCGTCCTCGACCACCACGGCGGTCTTCACCAGCGGAGTGTTCGGCAGGACGTTCGCGACCTTGTCGGAGTAGCGACGTTCGTGGACGAGCGCGACCATGTCGGAGTTGTCGAAGATGTACTGCAACTCGTTCTCGACATAGCGGTAGTTGACGTTGATCATGATCGCGCGGATCTTGAAGACCGCGATCATCGCCTCTACGGCCTCGATGGTGTTGCGCGAGTAGATGCCGACCTTGTCGCCCGGCTTCACACCTTGTTCGCGCAGGTAATGAGCAAGTCGGTTGGCTCGTTCCTCCAGCTGTGCGTAGGTGACCTCACGTCCGTCCGAGGCCAGCGCGACGCGCTCGGGAACGAGGTCGATTGCGTGTTCGACGAGGTCTGCGATGTTTAGGGCCACGCTGACAAAAGTAGAACGTGTTACCGTTTCTGACAAGACCTGAATATGATCCAGTTCACAATCCTGTGAGGAGTCCTGCCAGTGTCCGCTACCGAAGCCCCCGGCGCAGCCGATTCGGACATTTCGTCCCGCGAACCGCATTGCCTCGTCGAGCAACGCGGCCACGTTCTGATCGTCACGCTCAACCGCCCCGAGGCACGAAATGCGCTGTCCGGCGAAATGATGGCGATCATGAACGAGGCCTGGGATCGCGTCGACAACGATCCCGAGATCCGCGTCGCGATCCTCACCGGCGCCGGTGGAGCGTTCTGCGCGGGTGCCGATCTCAAGGCCATGAATGCAGCGCCTCCCGGAGACAAGTTCGAGCACGGCGAGCGGAGCGACGGGAAAGGCAACGACGGGGGCTGGGACCTGTCGCGTCTGCCGGCGTTACTGAAGGGCCGCCGCCTGACGAAACCGCTCATCGCGGCCGTCGAAGGCGCCGCGATCGCCGGCGGCACCGAGATCCTGCAGGGCACCGACATCCGCGTCGCCGGCGAGAGCGCGAAATTCGGCGTCTCCGAGGCGAAATGGGGACTGTTCCCGCTCGGCGGATCCGCCGTGCGCCTCGTCCGGCAGATCCCGTACACGATCGCCGCCGACATCCTGCTCACGGGCCGCCACATCAAGGCCGCCGAGGCCAAGGAGATCGGGCTCATCGGCTACGTCGTCCCCGACGGCACCGCACTCGACAAGGCCCTCGAGATCGCCGAGACGATCGCGAACAACGGCCCGGTCGCCGTGCAGGCCATCCTCCGGACCATCCGAGACTCGGAAGGTCTGCACGAGGAGGAAGCGTTCCGGATCGACGCCGAGCTCGGTGCCGCCGTCTTCAAGAGCGCTGACGCCAAGGAGGGGCCGCGGGCGTTCGCGGAGAAGCGTGCCCCGAAGTTCTCGGGTTCCTGACCTGCGCCACTGTGGAACGCACTCCCACCCATGAGAGCACGGTCACAACCATCTCCTTAGCTCTGCTACATTGTCGGCCGTGATCCAGACCACAAGATCACAGTGTTCGTCGAGGCGATGTCGAGGCAATGAGGAGCCCCCATGTATCCAGGAGTCCACGCCCGCACTGCCCCGGACAAGCTCGCCGTCGTCCTGGCCGACAGTGGCCGGAGCCTGACCTACCGCGAACTCGACGACCGGTCGGCGGCGCTCGCCCGAGTGCTGCACGATGCCGGGCTCCGCCCCGGCGACGTCGTCGCCCTCCTCACCGACAACCGGCCGGAGGCATTCGAGGTGTTCTGGGCCGCAATGCGGTCCGGGCTGTACATCACGGCGGTCAACAGCCACCTCACCGCCGGCGAGGTGGCGTACATCGTCGAGGACAGCGGCGCGAAGGCCCTGATCGTCTCGGCGACGCTGGGTGAGCTTTCCGAACAGGTCGGCGAGAAGGTCACGATCGGTTCCGCGCGACTCGCGTTCGGCGGCGCCGTGCGCGGTTTCGAGTCGTACGAGGACGCCCTCGCCGGGGCCGGTCCGCGGCTCGAGGAGGAACCGTGCGGCGCCATCATGCTGTACTCGTCCGGAACCACGGGCTTCCCCAAGGGAATCCAGCCGGATCTCCCGGAACGTCGCGTCGACGAACCCGGTGAGCCGCTGGTGACGGTGGCGCAGTTCCTCTTCGGCCTCACCGACTCCGACGTCTACTACTCCCCCGCCCCGCTCTATCACGCAGCGCCTCTGCGCTGGGGTGGGGCGATCCACGCGCTCGGCGGCACGGTGGTCCTGGCCGAGAAGTTCGACGCCGAGACCGCGCTCCGGCACATCGAGGAGCACAAGATCACCGCCGGGCAGATGGTGCCGACGATGTTCGTCCGCATGCTCAAGCTCGACGACGAGATCCGTGCCCGCCACGACCTGTCGAGTCTGCGCGTGCTCGTCCACGCCGCCGCGCCGTGTCCGCCGGAGGTCAAGCGGTCGATGATCGACTGGCTCGGACCGGTGATCTACGAGTACTACAGCTCCACCGAGGCCAACGGGATCACGTTCATCAACAGCCAGGAATGGCTCGAACACCCGGGTTCGGTCGGCAAGAGCGTGCTCGGGCCCGCGCACATCTGCGACGAGGAAGGGCGGGAACTCCCGGCCGGTGAGGTGGGGACCATCTACCTCGAGTACGAGAAGGTTCCGTTCTCGTACCACAACGATCCCGAGAAGACCGCGGCGTCGCAGCATCCCGAGCATCCCACATGGACCACGGTCGGCGACCTCGGTTACCTCGACGAGGACGGTTACCTGTATCTGACCGACCGCAAGTCGTTCACGATCATCTCCGGCGGAGTGAACATCTATCCGCAGGAGATCGAGAACGTGCTCGCCCTGCACCCGGCCGTCGAGGACGTCGCCGTCATCGGCGTACCCCATCCGGAGATGGGCGAGGAGGTCAAGGCCGTCGTGCAGGTGTCGTCCGGTGCCACCACATCACCCGATCTCGCCGACGACCTCATCGCGTACGTCCGCGAGCGGGTCGCCCACTTCAAGGTGCCGCGGTCGGTGGACTTCGTCGACGAACTGCCCCGCACCCCCACGGGCAAGCTGGTGAAGGGCAAGCTGAAGGCGGCCTACGCCTCCTGACGCCACACGCGGCGGGCGGAAGTCGTCCTCACGGAACGGTTTCCGCCCGCCGTGGCGTTGGCCCAGTACCACTGGTCTAGCGCAACACCACGTCGGCGATCGTGCGCACCTGGTCGACGTCGCGGCAACCGACCAGCAGCATCGTCACGCCGGCCTCCTCCCACCGCTTCACGCCCTCGCGTACCTCGTCGGCGTTCCCGGCGATCATCGTCTCGGTGACCATCTCGTCCGGGATCGCTGCCGCCGCTTCTTCCTTACGGCCGGCACGGAACAGCGCGGTCACCTCGTCGACCACGGCCTCGTATCCCATCCGCCGGTAGACCTGCGCGTGGAAGTTCAACTCCGGCGCGCCCATTCCCCCGACGTACAGTGCCGTCACCGGTTTCATCGCCGCGATCGTCCCTGCGCGGTCGTCCGTGATCACCACCTGGCAGGTCGCCGCGATCTCGAAGTCCTCGCGGGTGCGCCGGGCGCCCGGCCGGGCGAACCCCTCGTCGAGCCACTCGTCGTACATCGGCGCCAGGCGCGGGGTGTAGTAGATCGCGAGCCAGCCGTCGGCGATCTCGGCGGTGAGCGCGACGTTCTTCGGACCTTCGGCACCGATCCAGATCGGGATGTCCGACCGCAGCGGATGCGTGATGGGCTTGAGCGGTTTACCGAGCCCGGTGGATCCGGTGCCTGCGTAGGGCAGCGGGAAGTGCGGTCCGTCGCCGGTCACCGGCGCTTCGCGCGCGAGCACCTTGCGGATCACGTCGACGTACTCGCGGGTCCGTGCGAGGGGCTTGGCGAACGGTTGCCCGTACCAGCCCTCCACCACCTGTGGCCCCGAGACGCCGAGGCCGAGGATGTGCCGGCCACCCGAGAGGTGATCGAGCGTGAGCGCGTGCATCGCGCAACTCGTCGGTGTGCGTGCGGAGATCTGCACGACGGACGTGCCGAGCCGCACCCGCTCGGTGGACGAACCCCACCAGGCGAGCGGAGTGAACGCGTCCGATCCCCACGATTCGGCGGCGAAGACGGCGTCGAATCCTTCGGCCTCGGCCGCAGCAACGAGTTCCGGTGCGTTCGAGGGCGGCTGAGCACCCCAGTAGCCGAGTTGCAGTCCCAGTTTCATTGGACGCCTTTCCTGTCGGGCGAATCGTGGAGAGATGCAGTTCGCGCGCCGCTCTTGCCAGCACCACTAGAACCTGTTCTACTCGAAATTGTGAGCCTGGGAAAGAGCACGGTTGCCGAGCCACCGCTGAGCGCACCGCTGAATCTGAAGTTCGACTACACACGATCCACCGGGCCGACCGTCGGAGCCTTCGTCACCGGATTGCGCGACGGCCGCATTCTCGGCGCCCGCGGATCCGACGGACGGGTCCTCGTCCCACCCCCCGAATACGACGCGGTCACCCATGAACCGCTCACCGATGTCGTCGAGGTCGGACAGACCGGCACCGTGGTGAGCTGGACGTGGAACGCCGAGCCGTTGCCCGGACAGCCCTTCGACCGGCCGTTCGCGTGGGCGCTGATCCGCCTCGACGGCGCCGACACCGCACTCCTGCACGCCGTCGACGTCGCCTCCCCGGACGACATCGAGACGGGTCTGCGTGTACGTGTGCGGTGGGCCGCCGAACGCACCGGCGACATCCACGACATCGAGGCCTTCGAACCCGGCGAGGCGACGATCACCGTCGCAGCGGCCGAGGGTGATCCGGTCACGATGATCACCACTCCCGTCGACCTGGACTACCGGCACTCCGCCTCCCCCGAGGAATCCTGGTACCTGCGAGGGTTGAAGGACGGCAGGATCATCGGTGGCCGCACCGGCCCGGGCGGGAAGGTCTACGTGCCCCCGCGCGGTGCGAGCCCCACCGACGGCGTACCGACGAAGGAACCCGTGGAAGTGTCCGACAAGGGCATCGTCACCACCTTCTGCATCGTGAACGTGCCATTCCTCGGCCAGCAGATCGAGCCGCCCTATGTCGCCGCCTACGTACTGCTCGACGGTGCCGACATCCCGTTCCTGCACCTGATCCTCGAATGCGATGCGTCCGAGGTGCGGATGGGCATGCGTGTCGAAGCGAAATGGCGTCCTCGCGAGGAGTGGGATCACACGCTACGCAACATCGAGTACTTCCGTCCCACCGGCGAACCCGACGCCGACTACGACACCTTCGAACACCACCTCTGAGAGCGGCGGACACATGACAGACATTGCAGTCGTCGGCTTCGCGCACGCTCCGCACGTGCGCGAGACGTTCGGCACCACCAACGGCGTCGAGATGCTCGTCCCGTGTTTCCAGGAGCTGTACGGCAAGCTCGGCATCACCAAGTCCGACATCGGTTTCTGGTGTTCGGGTTCCTCCGATTACCTTGCCGGACGAGCATTCTCGTTCATCTCGGCGATCGATGCGATCGGCGCCGTCCCGCCCATCAACGAATCGCATGTCGAGATGGATGCGGCCTGGGCGCTCTACGAGGCGTGGGTCAAGCTCATCACCGGTGAGGGCGACACCGCCCTCGTGTACGGCTTCGGCAAGTCCTCGGCCGGCACTCTGCGCCAAACCCTGTCCCTGCAGCTCGATCCGTACCTCGTGGCCCCTCTGGGCGTCGACTCCGTCTCGCTCGCGGGCCTGCAGGCCCGCCTGGGTCTCGACTCCGGTAAGTGGACCGACCGCGAGATGGCGGAGGTCGCGGTCCGTAGCCGCGCCGCCGCCAAGGACAATCCCAAGGCGCAACTCTCCGGCGACTTCGACATCGACGAACTGCTCGCCCAGCCGTACATCGCCGACCCGTTGCGTAAGCACGACTGCGCCCCCGTCACCGACGGCGCGGCCGCGATCGTCCTCGCGACCGGCGACCGGGCGCGCGAGCTGTGCGAGAACCCGGCGTGGATCACCGGGATCGAGCATCGCACCGATTCACCGAACTTCGGCGCACTCGATCTGACCGTCTCACCCTCGACCCGGGCCGCAGCGCAGGCCGTCACCGGCGGGGACACCGCCTTCGACGTCGCCGAGTTGCATGCACCGTTCACGCACCAGGAACTCATCCTGCGCGAGGCGATCGGCCTGGGCGAGTCGACGACGATCAACCCGTCCGGTGGGCCGCTGACGGGCAACCCGATGTTCTCCGGCGGTCTCGAGCGCATCGGTTACGCAGCGCAGGCGATCATGGACGGCACGGCCGGACGTGCACTCGCGCACGCGACGAGCGGTGCTGTGCTGCAACAGAATCTGGTAGCCGTTCTGGAGGGACGCAACTGATGGCGAAGCAACCCGCAGCTGTCCTCGGAACCGGGCAGACCCATTACGTCGCCAAGCGGCACGACGTGTCGATGTCCGGCCTCGTCCGCGAGGCGATCGACCGCGCCATGACGGACGCCCAGATGGGCTGGGACGACATCGACGCCGTGGTGATCGGCAAGGCCCCCGACCTGTTCGAGGGCGTCATGATGCCCGAACTGTCGATGGTCGACGCCATCGGCGCCACGGGCAAGCCGATGCTGCGCGTGCACACCGCCGGGTCCGTCGGGGGCTCGACGGCGAACGTCGCGGCAAGCTTCGTCCAGGCCGGCGTGCACCGCCGGGTACTCGCGGTGGCCTGGGAGAAGCAGTCCGAGTCGAACGCGATGTGGGCGCTGTCCACACCGGTCCCGTTCACCATGCCGGTCGGTGCCGGCGCGGGCGGCTACTTCGCGCCGCACGTCCGTTCGTACATCCGCCGGTCCGGTGCGCCCGAGCACATCGGGGCGATGGTCGCGGTCAAGGACCGCCTCAACGGCGCGAAGAATCCGTACGCGCATCTGAAGCAGCCCGAGATCACCCTCGAGAAGGTGCAGGCCTCGCAGATGCTGTGGGATCCGATCCGGTACGACGAGACGTGCCCGTCGTCCGACGGTGCGTGCGCGGTCGTGCTCGGCGACGAGGACACCGCGAAGGCCGCCGAGCAGGCCGGCCGCCGGGTGGCGTGGATCCATGCCACGGCGATGCGCACCGAACCCACCACCTACGCCGGGCGCGATCAGGTGAATCCGGAGGCCGGACGGGTCGCTGCCGCAGCACTGTGGAAGCAGGCCGGTATCACCGATCCGCTCGGCGAGATCGACTGCGCCGAGATCTACGTGCCGTTCTCGTGGTTCGAGCCGATGTGGCTCGAGAACCTCGGTTTCGCGTCCGAGGGGTCGGGGTGGAAACTCACCGAGGCCGGCGAGACGGCGATCGGCGGTCGGCTTCCGGTCAACATGTCCGGCGGCGTGCTCTGCTCCAACCCCATCGGGGCATCGGGCATGATCCGGTTCGCCGAAGCCGCGATCCAGGTGATGGGCACGGCGGGAGATCACCAGGTCGACGGCGCCCGCAAGGCACTCGGACATGCCTACGGCGGTGGATCCCAGTACTTCTCCATGTGGGTGGTGGGCTCCGACCGGCCCACGAATTAGGAGTCATCATGGTCTCGTTCACCGTCGGGGTCGCGATGACCCCACTCGACCAGCTCACCGGCATCGCGCAGACCGCCGAGGAGTGCGGATACACCTCGATCGCACTGCCCGACTCCCTGTTCTACATGGAGAAGCAGACGGTCGACTATCCGTACACCCCCGACGGTTCGCGGATGTGGACGCCCGACACCCCCTGGGTGGATCCGCTCATCGCCGCGGCGTCGATGGCGGCGAGCACGTCGACGATCCGGTTCTACACCCAGGTGCTCAAGCTCGGCTCCCGCAATCCGGTGCTGCTGGCGCGGCAGGTCGGATCCGTTGCGAACCTCACCGGGAACCGGTTCGGACTGGGTGTCGGAATCGGCTGGGCGCCGGAAGAATTCGAGTGGTGCGGTGTGCCCTACGCGAAGCGCGGCAAGCGCGTCGACGAGATGATCGACGTCCTGAAGCTGATCCTCGACGGCGGCATGGTCGAACATCACGGCGAGTTCTACGACTTCGACCGGCTGCAGATGAGTCCCGCGCCCACCGCACCGGTACCGCTCTACGTCGGTGGGCACACCGAGGTGGCACTGCGTCGTGCGGCCCGGGTCGGTGACGGCTGGACGTCGGCGATGATCGGGTTCGACGATCTGGTCGGGGTCATCACCCGACTGCGCGAATTGCGGGCCGAGTACGGCCGCAGCAACCTGCCGTTCGAGATCCAGACGGTGTGTGTCGACAGGTTCGGTGGTTCCGGTTACGCCGAACTGGCCGACGCCGGGGTCACCGACATCATCGTGGTGCCGTGGATCTTCGACGGCCACGGTTTCGACTCCCCGCTCGAGGCCAAACAGGAATCGCTGCGGAAGTTCGCCGACAAGTACATTCCCGGAAGGGATGCCGCATGAGCGAGGAACACCCGGCGCGTATCGCAGCGAAGGCATCGCAGGCGGCGGCGAGCGGGAAACGCAAGGACGAGTGGCTCGCGCTGTTCGCGGAGAACGCGTGCGTCGAGGATCCGGTGGGTCCGTCCGGCTTCGATCCGGAGGGCAAGGGGCACCACGGACACGAGGCGATCGCGAAGTTCTACGACATGACCATCGCGAACACCGACAAGCTCGAGTTCCTCGTCGACGACGTGCTGGTGTGCGGCAACGAGTGCGTCAACATCGGCACGATCCGCACCACGATGGCGGGCAATCTCATCGACGCGGAGGGCGTGTTCGTCTACCGGGTCGACGACGACGGCAGGATCGTGTCGCTGCGTGCGTTCTGGGAAGTGGATCGCGCGATGAAGACTCTGCGGCCGGTCTCGTAGCATCGGCGGTATGCCGACCGCCGGAATCGTTCTCGCAGCAGGGGACGGCTCTCGGTTGGGTGGACGCGCGAAGGCGTTGCTCCCCCACCGTGGCCGTCCCCTGCTGCATACCGTCGTCGAGGCACTGCTCGGCGGTGGCTGCGACGAGGTCGTGGTGGTAGTCGGGGCGTTCGGCGACGAGGTCGCCGCCGCCTGCCCGACCGGCGCCACGGCGGTGCACAATCCCGACTGGTCCGACGGCATGTCGACCTCCCTGCGCCATGGGGTCGACGCCGCGCGCACTCACGACCGGGTCGCGCTCACCGTCGTCGACTTTCCCGGCATCACGGCCGATCTGGTGCGCCACGTCCTGGACGAGCACCGGCCGGGCACGGTCACGCTCCCCGTCTTCGGAGATCACCCCGGTCATCCGGTGGTCTTCGACATCGCCGACGCGCTCGGCGCCGCCGCCGACGCCGCCGGTGACGAGGGCGCGCGGTCCTTCCTCGCCCGCAATCGTGAACGCGTGCGGCGTCTCGACTGCACCGGGCTCGCCGACCCCGGAGACGTCGACACCTCCGAGGATCTTCGCCGCCTGACCTGATCGCATCGTCGCCCGGCGTGTCGGCGCCGCGTCCCGGTGACCGCTCGGAGAAGGTAGGGGGTGCCCTCCTGGATTCTCTACGCACTCGCAGCCGTCGGCAGTTTCACCGCCGGAACCGTCCTCGCCGCGCCGAGCGTCGACACCTATCCACTCGATACCGGGTTCGGTTTCGGTGCCGTGGAGACTTCGGGTATCACCGCGTCTGCCACGGGAGCGCTCGTCGCCGCGTCGATCGCGCTGTGGTTACGCCACCGGGTGGGCGCGCTCGGCGCCGTCGTGGCCGGAGCCGCACTCGTGGCGGTCGTCGCCCTGCCGGGTGCGTGGCGGTTCGACATGTACGTCTCGGCGGTCGGTGCAGGCCTGGTGCTCGGTGCCCTCGTCGTCTGCTGCGCCCGAAGTGCGGGCACCCGGCTCCCCGCGGTGATGACCGGTGGCGTCGTTGCCGCGCTGCTCACCGCGGAACCCGTCGCGGAATACCGGGAGTTCGCGGCCTCCTCGTCCGGAAGCGCCGTGTACCTCGAGGTGTCGGCGCAGCCCGCCAACACAGTGTGGACGGTTCTCTCGGTGACTGTCATCGCGGTGGCAACAGCGGCTCTCGTGATGCGTGCCGGTGCTCCCGATTCGGATGGACCGCCTACACGCCTCTCACCGATTCTCCGTCCGGGTGGACGCCGGACTCGTGGACGGTTCTCACGACCGGTGTATCGGTAGCCGGTGTGCTCGCGGCGGGGGCCGCGATGTGGTGGATCGGCCGCAGGTCCGAGGTCCTGTAGACGACACGGGATGTGCGAGGTCCCCGGGCGCGCAGGGGCGCCCGGGGACCTCGATGTTCGGTTCGGTCGGTGTTCGGTTCGGTCAGTGCTGGACCGGGCACCCACCCGAGGTCTTGTAGTCGACCTGGAACTCCTTGATGCCGTTGAGCCAGCCCGACCGCAGACGGTGCGGGTCGCCGATCTTGGTGATGTCCGGGATGTGGTCGGCGATCGCGTTGAAGATCAGGTCGATCTCCATACGTGCGAGGTTCGCGCCCAGGCAGTAGTGCGCGCCCGTTCCACCGAATGCCAGGTGCGGGTTGGGATCACGAAGGATGTCGAACTCGCGGGGGTTGTCGAACACTTCTTCGTCGTTGTTGGCCGAGGCGTACAGCATGACGACGCGCTCGCCCTTGCGGATCGTCTGACCGCCGAGTTCGGTGTCCTCGAGCGCCGTGCGCTGGAACGAGGTGACGGGAGTGGCCCAGCGGATGATCTCGTCGGCGGCGGTCTTCGGCCGGTCGCGCTTGAAGATCTCCCACTGCTCGGGGTTGTCGAGAAAGGCCGCCATGCCGTGGGTGATCGCGTTGCGGGTGGTCTCGTTGCCGGCCACCGCGAGCACGATGAAGAAGAAGCCGAACTCCTCGGGAGCGAGTTCGTCGCCGTCGATGTCGGCCTCGATGAGGGTGGTGACGATGTCGTCGGCCGGGTTCTCCTTGCGGGCAGCGGCCATCTGGTAGGCGTAGCCCAGCACCTCCATGGAGGCGGCCGCCGGATCGGCGGTGTTGTCCGGATCGTCGTAGCCCGTCATCTGGTTGGACCATTCGAAGATCTTCGCGCGGTCCTCCTGCGGGACGCCGATGAGATCGGCGATCGCCTGCAGCGGCAGTTCCGCGGCGATCTGGGTGACGAAGTCGCCCCGACCGGCCTGGCAGGCCTCCTGGACGATCATCTTGGAGCGACGGTCGAGCTCGTCGCGCAGGCCGTTGATCGCACGGGGCGTGAAGCCTCGGGCGACGAGTTTGCGCAGCTTGGTGTGCTCGGGGGCGTCCTTGTTGAGCAGGACGTGACGTTGCAGCTCGACGGCCTCACGAGGAATGTCGTCGTTGAACCGCGGAATCGCAGTGTTCTCCCAGTTGGAGAACACGTCGCTCCGGCGGGAGACCTCTCGGACCTCCTCGTGCCGGGAGACAACCCAGAAACCCTCGTCGTGGAAACCACCGACGTCGGGAGACTTCTTGTTCCACCACACCGGTGCCGTCTTACGCAGTTCCGCGAACTCTTCGAACGGCATACGGTCTGCGTACAGATCGGGATCGGTGAAGTCGATGTCTTCGGGGATGTTCGGCTGCGCCACTGATATCTCTCCTGCCCTGGCGAGTACCGCTCGCGTGATTTGTAACACGTTCTAGAACCATTCAAACACAGGCGCGCCGCGCGACCAAGAGATCTGCACGTCCCGTGGATAATCGAGTTCTGTTGCCTCCCGGAGAAACCTGTTCTATTTTGCGAAGAACGTAGGAGAAAGGAGCCCGAAGTGGGCACACCAGTCATCGTCGAGGCCGCACGGACCCCGATCGGCAAGCGGGGTGGATGGCTCGCGGGCCTGCACGCTGCCGAGATCCTGGGCGCCGTCCAGGCCGGACTCGTCGAACGCGCCGGCATCGACGCCGAGCTCGTCGAACAGGTCATCGGTGGCTGCGTCACCCAGGCGGGCGCCCAGTCCAACAACATCACCCGCACCGCATGGCTCAACGCGGGGCTGCCCTGGCAGGTCGGCGCGACCACCATCGACGCCCAGTGCGGATCGGCGCAGCAGGCCAATCACCTCATCGCAGGCCTCATCGCCACCGGCGCCATCGACGTGGGCATCGCCTGCGGCATCGAGGCGATGACCCAGGTGCCCCTCGGCGCCAACGTCGGCGACCAGGCGGGCCCGCGCCGGCCGGAGTCCTGGAACATCGACATGCCCAACCAGTTCGAGGCCGCCGAACGCATCGCGCGGCGCCGCGGCATCACCCGCGAGGACGTCGACGCACTCGGCGTGCGCTCACAGCAGCTCGCGAAGCAGGCCTGGGACGAGGGCCGGTTCGACCGCGAGGTGCTGCCGGTCGTCGCACCCGTCGTCGACAAGGAGGGCAACCGCACCGGCGAGAAGGCGACCGTCACCCGCGACCAGGGTCTGCGCGAGACGTCGGCCGAGTCGCTGGCGAAGCTGAAGCCCGTGCTCGAGGGCGGCATCCACACCGCCGGCACCTCGTCGCAGATCTCCGACGGAGCCGCGGCCGTGCTGCTCATGGATTCCGACCGCGCGAAGGCACTCGGACTGAAGCCGCGGGCGCGGATCGTCGCGCAGGCTCTCGTCGGCGCCGAACCCGAGTTCCACCTCGACGGCCCGGTCCAGGCCACCGCGAAGGTTCTCGAGAAGGCGGGCATGAGCATCGACGATCTCGACCTGTTCGAGGTCAACGAGGCGTTCGCGTCGGTGCTGCTGTCCTGGGCCCAGGTGCACGGACCCGACATGGACAAGGTCAACGTCAACGGTGGCGCGATCGCGCTCGGCCACCCCGTCGGATCCACCGGTTCCCGCCTCATCACCACCGCGCTGCACGAGCTCGAGCGGCGTGACGCGTCGACCGCTCTGATCTCGATGTGCGCCGGTGGAGCGCTGGCGACGGGCACCATCATCGAGCGCATCTGACATGGGCACCGAAGCGGCGCCGAAGGGCCTCGACTCGAAGGCCACGATCTCGATCATCAAGTGGATGTCGCGGTTCAACGTCGCGGCGTACCGGGCGACCGGCGGTCGCATCGGCGGGAAGTGGCGCGTGGGAAGCGCCTTCCCGTGGGGCATCCCGGTGTGCCTGGTGACCACGATCGGGCGGAAGACCGGGCAACCGCGAACGGTCCCGCTGCTGTTCCTCGAGGACGGCGACAAGGTGGTCCTCGTCGCCTCCCAGGGAGGACTGCCCAAGCACCCCTTGTGGTTCCGCAACATCCAGGCGAACCCGGAGACCACGGTGCAGATCAAGTCGCGCATCCGGACCATGCGGGCGCGGGTCGCGAGCGACGAGGAACGAGCGGCCTACTGGCCACGTCTGACGGCGATGTACCCGGACTTCGACAACTACCAGTCGTGGACCGACCGTGTGATTCCCGTCGTCGTGTGCGAGTGAGCGTCCCGCCCGGCACGGTTCGCCGGGACGGTCCCGTGCGGGAATACTGAGTCTCGTACGTCCAGGTTCTCGACGAAGGGATGTCGCACGATGGAAACCACCGATCACGACAAGGTGCTCGACCGGCGGGAAATCGCGGCCGCGCTGCTCCGGGCGCTCGAACGACGCCACGAGGTGCTCGACGTGATCGTCGAGAGCAAGGATCGGGGCGACGCGGTCGCGAAGCTCGCCTCGCTGCTCGACACCGACGAGTTCTGCGCGGAGGCCGTGCTGAACCTTCCGTTCCGCCGTCTGACCCAGGCGGAGCGGAAGAAGATCCGTGAAGAACTCGACGATCTCGATGCGGTGCTGCAGTGGACGACGGCGGCGCGTCCGTACGCGACCGGCGCGCATTTCCGGTTGCGGCCCATTTCCCACAGCGCGGCCGACACGGCGCTGTTCAAGCAGCGCTGCGCCGACCAGCTGGGTGACGACAGCGACGAACAGGTCGAATCCGAGCGGCAGCGCGGCAACGAGCTGATGGACGACGAGTCCGGCATGTGGCTTGTGGCCGAAGATCTTTCGGGCGACGAGCCGAAGGCCATCGGGTTCGCGTTCGGCGAGCTGACCGGCAACGAGGTCGAGGTGCGGATCTGGGTGCATCCCGAGTTCCGCAAGCAGGGTTACGGCACCGCCACGCTCAAGCAGGCACGTTCCGAACTCGCTGCCTACTTCCCCGGCTCCACCCTCATCGTCCGCGCGCCCGCCTAGAGCGGCGACGCCGTCCGTGCGCGTTTCCGGTGATGACCACCGGAAACGCGCGGGGACATCACGCTCCGTAGACCGGCGTCGGCGGCTGCGACGCTGCGATCAGCTTCTCGACGACGGGACCGAGTTCCTTCGGATCCCAACGGTCGCCCTTGTCGATCGCCTCACCGTGGCGCCATCCGTCGGCCAGCGACACCTTGCCGCCCTCGGCCTCGAACACGCGACCGGTCACGTCCTTCGCTTCGGCACTGCCGAGCCACACGACCAGCGGCGAGACGTTCTCCGGCGCCATGGCGTCGAAACCCTCTTCGGGTGCGGCCATCATCTCGGCCATCGCGCCACCGGCCCCGACGGTCATGCGGGTGCGTGCCGAGGGTGCGATCGCGTTGACGGTTACCCCGTAGCGGCCGAATTCGGCTGCGGCCTGGATCGTGAGCGTCGCGATACCGGCCTTGGCGGCGGCGTAGTTGCCCTGGCCGATGCTGCCCATCAGGCCGGCACCCGAGCTGGTGTTGATGATGCGGGCGTCGACGGGGTTGCCGGCCTTGGCCTCGGCGCGCCAGTAGGTCATGGCGTGACGCATCGGCGCGAAGTGCCCCTTGAGGTGCACGCGGATGACCGCGTCCCACTCCTCTTCGCTCATGTTGGCGAGCATGCGGTCGCGCAGGAATCCGGCGTTGTTGACGAGCACGTCGAGCCGGCCGAAATTGTCGAGGGCGGTCCTGACGAGGTTCTCGGCGCCGGCCCAGTCGGCGACGTCGTCGCCGTTGACGGCGGCCTCTCCCCCGGCCGCACGGATCTCCTCGACGACCAGCTCACCGGGGCTCTCCCCCGTGGCGGTTCCGTCACTGCCGACACCGATGTCGTTGACGACGACCTTGGCGCCTTCCGCGGCGAATGCCAGGGCATGCGCGCGACCGAGGCCGCGTCCGGCGCCGGTCACGATGACGACGCGCCCGTCCATCAGTCCACTCACTTCGTCTCCTTCGTTTCGGCCGCTGCCATGTAGGCAGGGCGTTCACCGCCGCCGTGGACGGTCAATGTCGATCCGCTGACGTAGGCCGACAGCGGAGAGGCCAGGAATGCGGCGCAGTGGCCGATATCTTCGGGCTGGGCCAGCCGTCCCAGCGGAACGGTCTCGCCGACTGCGGCGACGCCGGCCTTGTCTCCGTAGAACAGGTGCGACTGTTCGGTTTCGACCAGGCCGACCACCACCGAGTTCACCCGTACCTTCGGGGCCCACTCGACGGCGAGCGACTGTGCGAGGCTGTCGACGCCTGCCTTGGCCGCACCATATGCCGCGGTGCCCGGCGAGGGGCGGGATCCGCTCACGCTCGAGATGTTGACGATCGAGCCGCCGGTGTCCTGCTTCTGCATCACCGCGTTGGCGGCCTGCGCGACCAGCAGCGGGGACAGCAGGTTCAGTTCCACGATCTTGGCGTGGAACTTCGGGCTGGCATCGGCCGCCAGCGCGTACGGTGACCCGCCGGCATTGTTCACCACGGCGTCGAGCCGCCCGTGGCGGTCGACGATGGTCTCGATCAGCGCGGCCACCTGATCGGCATCGCGGACATCGCACGTCAGGAACTCCGCGGTCCGCCCGTCCACCTCGAGAGGCTGTTCGGGCTCGTTGCGAGCGCACGTCACGACGGTCGCACCGGCACGCAGGAACACCCTGGTGATGCCTGCACCGACTCCCCGTATTCCCCCGGTGACGAGCACGACCGCGCCGTCGAGTCCCAGATCCATTCGCTGCCTCCACGTCATTCATCCCGCGGGATGCGCGGGTCTCACGTCGACAACTTACCAAGCAATCGCTTGGTTTGGTACCGGCTCCCCCTCACCCCGCCACTGCTCCTGCTCAGTGGGAATCACGGGAACTCGCTTGTCGGCCCCACTTAGCGTGACGACGAACGCGCGCGTCGAAGAGGAGTGACTGGGCCATGCAGACCGTCGAGCAGGATTACGAGAAGTACGTCGGGCAGGTGGCCGAACCACCCCGCGTGGCCCGATACGCCGTCAACGACGCCATGATCCGCAACTGGGTCGAGGCCCACGACGACTTCAACCCGATCTACGTCGACGCCGAGGCCGCGCGCGAGACCGGACGCGACTCCGTCGTGTGCCCGCCCGCCATGATCTCCACCTGGATCATGGCCGGCTACCGCCGCTGGCGTGACGTGCAGCGCAAGCGCGCCGAGGGCGTCGTGGAGGACTTCGCATACTCCCGGATGCTTGCCGACCTCGATCGGGAGGGTTTCACCTCCGTCGTCGCGACGAACGTCGAGCAGGACTACCACCGCGAACTCGTCCCGGGCGACCACATCACCGCCCACTACACGATCGAGTCCGTATCCGAGGTCAAGCGAACGGGTCTCGGCGACGGCCGATTCTTCACGCTGTACAAGCGCTACGAGGACCAGAACGGCGAAGTCGTCGCCGAGGAACGCTTCCGGATGCTCCGGTTCAACCCGAACACCGACAAGGAGACGCGATGACCGCCGTCCCCCGGCTCACCATCACCCAGGACAACCAGTTCTGGTTCGACGCCGTCCGTGAGGGCCGACTCGAGATCCAGCAGTGCAGCGAGTGCGGCACTCTGCGCCATCCTCCGGGCCCGGCATGCCCCGCGTGCCGCTCGTTCGAATGGAAGACCGTCGAATCCTCACGGCGCGGAACGCTTCACAGCTGGACGGTCATTCACCACCCGCAGGATCCGGCCTTCGAGTACCCGCTCGCCGTCGGACTGATCGACCTCGACGAGGGGATCCGCATCGTCGCCGACATCGCGGGCGTCGACCACGACACCCTCGAGATCGGCATGGAACTCGAGGTGGGATTCGCCGAGCACGCACACGGCGAGATCCTGCCTCAGCTGCGCAAGCCCGGAGGAGACGCATGAACCTCGCCGAATGCACTGTCGGACAGGAACTTCCCCAACTCGCCCTGCCTATGGATCGCACCACCATCGTGGCTACCGCGATCGCGTCGCAGGATTTCGAGGATGTGCACCACGACCCGGACGCCGCACTCGGACGCGGCACACCGGACGTCTTCATGAGTATCAATGCCACCAACGGTTTCGTCGACCGGTACGTCACCGACTGGACCGGACCGTCGGCGCGGGTGCGCCGCGCGTCGCTGCGCCTGGGCGTGCCCTGCTTCCCCGGCGACCCCATGCACATGAACGGTGAGGTGACCGCCGTCGACGGCGCGACCGTCACCATGAAGGTGCAGGGCCGCAACAGCAGAGGCGTCCACGTCACCGCGGAGGTCGTGGTGGAGCCGTACGAGAGGAAGAGCCGATGACCGTCAAGGGCTTCTCCGGAGTCGCCGCTATCGCCGGTATCGGAGCCACCGAGTTCTCCAAGAACTCCGGCCGCAGCGAATGGCAGCTTGCGTGCGAGTCGGTCCTCGCTGCTCTCGATGACGCGCAGATCGGCGTCGAAGAGGTCGACGGCTTCGCGCTGTTCACCATGGAGACCAACCCCGAGATCGCCGTCGCCCGCGCGCTCGGCATCCCGGAATTGAAGTTCTTCAGCCGGATCCCGCACGGCGGTGGCGGCGCCTGCGCACCCGTGCAGCAAGCCGCACTGGCCGTCTCGAGCGGTGTCGCCGACGTCGTGGTCGTCTACCGCGCCTTCAACGAGCGCTCGGGTCACCGTTTCGGCGCCGGGCCGCCGCCCTTCGCATACAACTCGAACACCGACCAGGAATACCGGAACTGGATCAACCCGTACGGCCTGCTCACTCCCGCTCAGCAGGAGGCCTTCCTGGCCCGCACCTACATGCACAAGTACGGGGCGACCAGCGCGGACTTCGGGCAGATCTCGGTGCTCTCGCGCAAGCACGCGGCGAACAACCCCAAGGCCTGGTTCTACGAGCGGCCCATCACTCTCGACGACCACCAGAACTCGCGGATGCTCGCCGACCCGCTGCGTCTGCTGGACTGTTGCCAGGAGAGCGACGGCGGACAGGCACTGGTCATCGTGAGTGCCGAACGCGCACGGGATCTTCCGCACCCGCCGGCGATCATCACCGCTGCAGCGCAGGGTGTCGGTCCTCAGCAGATCTCGATGAGCAGCTACTACCGCGAGGACATCGACGCGATGCCCGAGGTGGAGCTCGTCGCCCGGCAGATGTGGGCACAGGCAGGTTTCGGTCCCGAAGGCATCGACGCCGCGATCCTGTACGACGCGTTCACCCCCATGGTCCTGCTCCAGCTCGAGGAGTACGGCTTCTGCGGTCGCGGTGAGGCGAAGGACTTCATCGCCGACGGCAACCTCGAGGTGGACGGGCGACTGCCGATCAACACCCACGGCGGTCAGCTCGGCGAAGGCTACATCCACGGCGTCAACGGCATCGCCGAAGGCGTCCGGCTCATCCGCGGCACCTCCGTGAACCAGCCGGCGAAGACACTCGACAACGTGCTCGTCACGGGCGGATCGCCGGTGCCGCACAGCGCGATCGTCCTCTCGGCCGACCGTTAGGCCCGCAACCCGGGCCCCGACCACCTCTCAGGAGACCACATGCATCCCGAGCTGTCCGACAAGTCACGGCGGCTGCGCACCGAACTGCGGGAGTACTTCGCCCGCATCATCCACGACGACGATCGACGCGCCCTGGTCGATCAGACCGAGGGTGGACCGGTCTTCGACAAGATCTACCGGCAGATGGGCGCCGACGGCTGGCTCGGCCTGGGGTGGCCCGAGGAGTACGGCGGACGCGGGGAGGATCCCGAGGCGCTGTACGTCTTCTACGACGAGACGATCCGCGCCGGCGCGCCGGTCTCGCTGGTCACGCTCAACACCGTCGCGCCGGCACTGATGAAGTACGGCACGCAGGAGCAGAAGGACTTCTTCCTTCCCAAGATCCTCACGGGTGAACTGAAGTTCGCGATCGGGTACACCGAGCCCGGTGCCGGCACCGACCTCGCTGCACTTCAGACGCGGGCACGCATCGACGGTGACGAACTCGTCATCGACGGCAACAAGCTGTTCACGAGTTCGGCCATCTTCGCCGACTGGATCTGGCTCGCCGTGCGCACCGATCCGGACGCGCCTCGCCACAAGGGGATCTCGGTCGTGCTCGTGCCGACCTCGTCGCCGGGCTTCTCCGCCACCGAGATCCAGACCGTCGGCGGAATCAGCACAGCGGTCACGTACTACGAGAACATCCGCGTTCCGCTGAGCAACGTCGTCGGCGAGCTCAACGGCGGCTGGACCCTCATCACGAGCCAGCTCAACCACGAACGTGTCGCGCTGGCCGCCCGCGGTGGCATCGCCAACGAGATGTACGACGAGGTCCTCGCCTGGGCGAAGCAGGAGCCCTTCGGCCCCGGTGTGCTGTTCGACGTCCCGTGGGTGCGTTCGACTCTCGCCGAGGTCTACGCGCTGCTGTCGGCAGCCGACCTCGTGAACCTGCGCCTGGTGTCGGACATCGCGGCCAACACCCTCGACGGTGGCGACTCCGCCGCAGCGAAGGTGTTCGGAACCGAGGGTGTCGTCGCGGCCTACGGAATGTTGCAGGAGGTGCTCGGCGCCCGCGGTCTGCTGCGTCCCGGTAGCCACGGCGCCGTGATCGAAGGCCGCATCGAAGCGCTCGGTCGACGCGCGCAGAACAACACCTTCGGTGGTGGCAGCAACGAGGTGATGCGCGAGATCGTGGCGGCGAAGACCCTCGGAATGACCCTGGGCGCCCGCAGGCGCCCCGACGCGACGGCACAGGCTGCGGTGAAGACGCCGGCAGAGACGAGGAGCTGACATGGAATTCGAACTCGATGACGACCTGATCGCGGTCGAGGACCTCGCGTCGCAGGTCTTCGGTTCGCTGGCCAAGGTCGAGCGTGTGGTCGAGGTGGAGCGCACCGAGGGCGGTTTCGACGCCCCGCTGTGGCAGGCACTCGCCGACGCCGGCCTCCTCGGACTCGCTCTGCCCGAGTCCGTCGGCGGCGCCGGCATGGGCATGCTCGGGCTCACGACGATCCTGCAGCAGCAAGGTCATCGCGTCGCTCCCGTGCCGGTGTGGTCCACCGTGGCCGGTGCGGCTCTTCCGCTCGCACAGTTCGGCACGGAAACCCAGGTCGAGCGTTACGTTCCGAAGCTCATCGACGGGTCGGTCGTTCTGACCGGCGCATTCGACGACACCCCCGGCGCGAGCCCCACGGTGACAGCGATCCGCAAGGGCGACGATCTCGTCATCAGCGGTGAGATTCCGTCCGTTCCGTGGGCTCCCATCATCGCCGGCGTCGTCGTCCCGGTCCGCTGCGACGACGACTCGGTCGCCGTGGTGGTCGCACCGGTGGACGCGACCGGCGTCGAGGCCGTCCCGGTCGCCGTGACCGGACGTGGCGCCGAAGCCGCGGTGCGCTTCACGGACGTGCACATCGGAGCCGAGGACGTCCTGCCCGGTGACGGTGAGGAGATCGCGGCCTGGACCCGTCGTCGTATCCGCATCGCTCTGGCTGCCGTTCAGCTCGGGGTGTGCGAGGAGACGCTGCGGGCAACGGCGAAGTACACCTCCGAGCGCGTGCAGTTCGGCCGGCCGTTGTCGACGAATCAGGCTGTCGCATTGCGCGCGGCCGATGCCTACCTCGACACCGAAGCGATCCGGCTCACGGTGCGCAAGGCGGCGTGGTTGATCGACGTCGGACGCGAGGACGAAGCCGACTCCGCGGCCCTGGTCGCCAAGTGGTGGGCATCCCGCGGCGGTGTGCGGGTCGGTCTGACCGGCCAGCACCTGCACGGTGGTATCGGCGCCGACATCGACTACCCGATCCACCGCTACTTCCTGTGGGGCCGGCAGTTGGCGTTCACCTTCGGCGGGGCGGACGCGACGGCAGCCGCCCTCGGGGACGTCCTGGACACCGCACCCCCGATCGGTGCGGCCGGATAGTCTTCTCGCACCGATGACGTGAGTCCTTCTCCGCAGACCGCGGAGGGGGACTCGCGTCGTTTCCGGTGCCCTACTCCGACAGGTGCGCGAGCAGCAGGTCGCAGCTCCTCCGCACATCGGCCTCGGTCTCCTCGAGGGTCGCTCCGCCGTTGAGATAGGTCACCAGCAGTCCGGACCACAACATCGACAGCAGCCGCACGGCGTTGCGATCCTCCTCTGTCGGCTCGTCGAGGCCTGCCCTCTCGAACAGGATTCGGTGGAACGTCCGCCTCACCTCGGTGGAGTCCGGAACCACCGAGGCCGGGGCGGTGCTGTTGGACAGCAACATCGCGGAGGCCAGGCGTGGTCGGTCGACGAACCGGCGGGTCATCTCGACGAGCGTCTCGGTGATCGCCTCGCGCGCGCTCGTCCCCGGTTTCCGTTCGGGCAACCGGTCGGCGCCGATCTCGAGCCGGTGGAGCAGCAACGCCACGAACAGGTGCGTCTTCGACGGAAAGTATCGGTACAGGGTGCCGATCGCGACCTCGGCGTTCTTCGCCACCTCGGTCATCTGCACGCGGGCCAATTCGTGCTCGGACCCCAGCTGCGCTGCAGCCTCGAGGATCCGCACATGGCGTCGCCGTTGTTCGACCGAGGTCGGCTCGGCTCCGTCCCGCGCCTTACCGATTCTGGGCACCGGTCCCCCTTTCCACGATGACGACCCGTCGATTCTGCACCGAACCGCCCGGCAGATTGTCGCATCGCGGATCGTCCACGGTCCCGAACGGTGGGAGCACGGGCACCGGACGTCGTGCTGGGACGGCATCGGATCCGAGCGTCCACTGAGCGAGAAGCCGGTCCGTCCCGACTTTCTCGGGCCGTAACGTCGGAGTCGGAGAAGGACGGTCGGAGTCGACCTCCACGATCGAATCGGAGTGAGCCACATGCAGACCCGGATACCGACCCGCGACACCGACCACAGGATCGAACTGCCGGGCCCCGACGAGATGCGACGTGCCATGGGACGGTTCGCGAGCGGCGTCACCGTCGTGACCGGTCTCGACGAGGACGGGCCCACCGGCTTCGCATGCCAGTCGTTCGCGTCGGTCTCGCTCGAACCGCCCCTCCTGTTGTTCTGCGCGGATCACCGCGGGCGCGCGTGGCCGCGGATCCGCCGCGTCGGCCGGTTCACCGTCAACGTGCTCGGTGCCGACCAGAGTGATCTGTGCGCGCGTTTCGGGTCGAGCCGCGGTCCGAAGTTCGACGGTCTCCACTGGGAATTGTCCCGCTGGGACACTCCGTCGCTGCCGGATGTCCTGCTGCGGGTGCACGCATCGGTGGAGGATGTGCACGTCGCGGGTGATCACGACGTCGTCATCGGCCGGGTCGCCGAACTGGAGTGCGTCGGCGACCGGAGTCCGATGGTGTTCTACCGCGGGGCGTTCGGGCTCGACGCGCGGTAACTCCGCCGATACTTCCTCCGTCCGCCGCTACCGACGGGCGGAGGAAGTCGTCGTCACACCCTCACGGAGGGCGTCGCGCCGGCGGCAACCTTCGCGAGACGGGCCCGGCGCGACTGCGGACCGGCGACGGTGAGGACAGCCGCGGGAAGCGCGACGCCTGCGCCCGTCAGCAGGACGACCCGGAAGCCGGACTCCGTGGAAATGGTATGACCGGCGAACGGCACGCTCATCTGTGCGAGGACGACACCGACGACGGCGGAAGCGGAGGACGTGCCGACCGACCGCATGAGACTGTTCACGCTTTTGGCGGATGCCGTCTCCGTGGCAGGGACCTCCCCCATGATCAGGGCGGGCATCGCACCGTATGCGAACCCGACTCCCGTGCTGCAGATCGCGACGACGACTGCCAGGCCCAGGACCGATCCCATCAACAGCAGCCCTGCCGTGTACCCCAGAGCGATGATCAGGCAGCCCACCAGCAGCGTGGTCTTCGGGCCGTGGCGAGCCGAGAGCTTTCCTCCGATGGGAGAGACCGCCATCATCATCAGACCACCCGGTGCCATGCACAGACCCATCATGATCATGGACTGGCCGAGTCCGTGACCGGTCTCTTCCGGCAGCTGCAGGATCTGCGGAAGAATCAGCGACTGGGCGTACCTCGCGAAACCCACCACGATCGAAGCACTGTTGGTGAGCAGTACGGGCCGGCGGGCGGTGACGCGCAGATCCACCAACGGATCGCGAACCCCGGCTCGAACGCTTCAACAACGACATCGAACGCTTGACGGGGCATCCGTGGCCGCGACCCCCCGGGTCCGCAGTGCATCTTCCCGACGGATCCGTCGGGGGGATGTGAGCCGGGGGTACCGTGCGAACACGGTTCGGTGGCCGGCCGAGACCACCGGCAGACCGGAACACCCGCGGTACGAGTGATGCCACCGCCGTCGAGACGGCGGTGGCATCACTTCCGGTCACACGTCAACCACGATACTTTCCGTGGGCAATACCTCCGGCGGGCGTCGTCGACGGCACCAAGGACGGAAGTTCCTCGGTCCTGAGCCGGCGGGGGCGTTCCGTCATCACGGTGGGCTGGACCGTGTGCACCTCGCTGAGGAGAGCGGCCGGGAAGTAGACCGACGCCGTGACACCGGCGTTCGTCTCGGTGTCGAAGGTCGGCCTCAGACGCACGCTCATGCCGTTGCGGGCCGCCAGACGCCCGATCACGAACAATCCCAGTTGACGCGGGGCGTCGACATCGGCATTCTCACCCGCCGCGAGACGGATATTGATCTCCTCCATGATATCTCGGGGAATACCGATTCCGCGATCGGCGATATCGAGAAGCAGGCCACCCTCCACGGCGGAGGAGAACTCGAACCTGACGGGAGTGGTGGGCGGGGAAGCCCGCAGCGCGTTGTCGACGAGTTCGGCCACCAGATGCACCACGTCGTTCACCACCTTACCGACTAGATATCCGCGCGGGGTGTTCCCGATCTGCACCCGCTGGTAGTTCTCCACCTGGGACACCGCACCGCGGAGCACATCGCCGAGCGGTGCGGGCCCGCTGCGAGTACGCGGGCGCGTGCCCGCGAGAACCAACAGGGATTCGCCGGTACGCCGCATGCGCGTCGCCAGATGATCGAGAGCGAACATGCTCTGCAACCGGGCGGGATCCTTCTCCTCGTATTCGAGAGATTCGATCAGCGAGAGTTGCTGTTCGACGAGGGTCTTGTTGCGGCGTGCCAGCGTCTCGAGCATCACGTTCACCTGTTTCCTCAGGTGGGCCTGCTCGCCGGCGAGACGCAGCGCCTGCGTGTTCATCGAATCCACCGCTCGGGAGAGTTCGCCGATCTCCTCGTCCGTATCGGTGCCGACGGGAGCGAGACGGACGGTGTCGATGTCGGCCCCGTCCTTGACCGCCGCGATGGCGGCGGGAAGCTCGGTGTTCGCCGCTGCGAGAGTGTTGTCTCGCAGACGTCCCAGGGGCACCGACAGGGAACGGATGACTGCTATCGCGAGGAGCAGGGCGAGTACGAGTGCTGCCGTGACGAAGAGCGCGTCGCGGGTGGCCGCGGTACGTGTCTCGTCCGCCAGTTCTTCGAGCGTCCCGATGATACGCGCGCTGGCGCTGTCGATCCCTTCCGCATAAGACCGGGACGCCGAAAGTACGGCGTTGCGAAGGTCTTCCCCGAATTGCCTGCTCGGCGTGAAGTTCTCGATCAACCTACGGCGCGCTTCGATACCGCCGAGCATCCCGTCGATCTGCCCGGTATCGAGCCCCGATCCTCGAAGGAGCCGCAGCGTCGACTCTTCGGTGTTCATGGCGCCGGTCGCCAGGATCCGGGCGGCTTCGGGGTTGGTGGCCAGCAGCCGGAAGGACTCCATCTGGTCGAGGAGGTTGAGCTGCGCGTCCCACATCAGGAGCAGGTTCGTGGCGTCGACGAGAGCGTCGTGGTTCTCGAACTGATCGAACAGATCTCGGAAGATATCCCTGCACCGCACCAGGAAGTCGGTGGTCAGGCGACCGAACTCCTCGGCTCCGAGGGAGGAGTTCATGACCGCGGCGTAGAGCTGGTCGCCCTGCGCGAGCAGCGCATCGAGTTCTACGGCGACATCGGAGCTGAGATCGCTTTCTGCGGCGAGTTCCCTCAGAGTGTCCATGGACTGCGTCACATCGTCCGCGGCCACGCTCTTGGGCGTGAATCCGAGGCTCGTGGCGGCGGTAATGCTGATCACAGCGATGGAGAAGTCGAGCAGCGCCGGCGCGACAACGGTCTGCTCGGACAATGCGGCCGACCGCTGCGCCTCGTCGAGCTGAGTCGTGACGCGCACGGCACCGAGAGCGACAGCGAGGACGAGGGGAATCGACAGCACGGCCGCGAGTCTGTATTTGAGACGCCAGCGACCGATCTGCAGCGCACCTGTTCGGCTCGGCTCCAATTCTCAGATCTCCCTTTCACAATGAAGAGAACGTGCTTTTCGGACATAAACTACATCTTTCCGAAACGTTCTACACCAGATCCTCATTCGGGCACATACCCCGTCCCGGGCACGGAGACGAATTCCGTGCCGGTCGTCCTCGCCCGAGGACCGACTCCCTACGAACCGGTCGGCCGAACCGTCGATCGCCGCAGGACGAGCACCGCCGTCGAGGGCTGGACCGCACACTTCCGCACCGGAGACGACGAGGAATCCCGGCGGCAGCCCGCCCCCGCCGGCCCCCGACAACCGTGCCCAGTCCTGTGTTCGTTCATCGATGCCCCCTGTTCGCGGCGTCGAACATACACAATGCGTGCGGAGGACGGTGAGGAGGTCCGCCCTTTTCGTCTACGGCGACAACGCTCCTCGCGTGCTCGAATACCCGATCAGGCCGCGCACCCGGCACCGAGGTCCGGTCGCCGACCGCCGGCGCGAATTGCAGAGCCGGCGCACGGCAGGGGTCGCGAACCCGGCATCGCCCCGTGGCACGCTCGCACGACACGAGACGCGGAGCCCTCCCGGACCCGGATCCGGAATGCTCCGCTCATCGCATCCGAGGGGACATCCCGGTGCCACTCACTTCGCCGCCGCACGCATTCCCGCGCGCCGGCCGAAGAAGCTACCGTCACCGAGGGAGATGCCGCTGCAGTAGCCCCACGCCGAGAGGCCGAACGTACAACGGCCCGCCGCATACAGACCGGGAATCGGATCTCCGTCCACGTGAAGAACTTCCGAGTCCACCGAGGTCTGCAGTCCCCCCAGGGTGAAACCTTCGGTCATGCCACGCAGATCGATCGCGGCGATCGGCGATCGGAGGGGCCGCACCCACTCCGCCTTCTTTCCGAGGACCGGATCCGTCCCCGATTCGGCGTGCCGATTGTAGAGCTCCACCGTCGATACGAGAGTTCCTGCGGGAAGACCTATTTCGGACTCTAGTTCCGACACCGCCTCACACACCCAGGTCGGCTGGTGACGGAGTTGCGGACTCGAAGTCGGTGTGGCCATTCCTTCCTCGTAGGCCTGTTCGTCGATGACCAGGAACGCCTGATTGTCGTTCTGGTACATGGTGAGCTGGCCGATCCGCCCGGGAGGTTGAAGGCTCCGTGGATCGCGGCACGATGGTCGGGTTCGATACTCGTTGCCGGCGTGTGGAACACCCGCTGGCTGTAGGCGCCGGGGTTGAGCCGAACCTCGATGTGTTCGATATCGTCCGGCCCCCGGCCGTGTTCACGGACGAGCGCGCGCAACGCATCGATGGAGGCACCCGTGTAGCAGCAAGGCCGGGCAGTACTTCACGGCACTGTCGAGTATCCACCAGCGGTCTCCGACGTCCTCGGTGATCGCCCGTCGACGACCTCCATGAACGAGCATGCGAGGTTGAGCCGCGCGGTCATGTCGTAGCCGACAGCGACGGCACGGAGCAGGCTGTCGCCGGACGCATCGACGCGTTCGGCCTCGGCGCGGGCCGAGGAGACCACGATCGTCGCGAAGTGCGCCGAGTCGAAGAGTGTGTCGTCCGCGTCGAGCGCGTAGGTGATATCGGAGTTGAACGCAGCAGCAACGGCAGCAGGCGCTGTGGTCGAACGGCCGAACACCGTGGCCTCCTCGACCCCACCGAGGCGGTCGATCACCTTGTGTGCCATGCGAGTACGTTCCATGCGTACTGCGGCGAGGCCGCACACGAGGGTGTCGACGACGATGGGTCCGGTGTAGTCGGCGACTTACGGCGGCAGCGCGCGGGCATTGCGCGCGGCAGCGAAGTCGGCGATTCGTTCGGTCAGCAGTGACGTCACAGGAGCACCTCGGGCATGCGTAGGGACGGCCCGCGTCGAGATGCGTGAGGATCCGGCACGATCTGTAATCCACATCACTCTCCCCGAAGCCTGTGACGCACCGCCTTCCGGTCCCGCTCGCCGGGAGCCGCCCTCCCGGGTGTACCGAGGCGATCGGACAGGGCCACCGACGCGACGATGCCACGGCGTCGTACGCCGTGGCATCGTCGGAAGGTATCCGGGTGGACGAACTCGATCAGCCCACCGGAGGCGAGAACGCCGCGAGCGGCTCGGAGCCCGACCAGTCGTGACCCCAGTAACTGTCCGCGGTGATTTCTTCTGCGGTGTAGAAGGTTTCGTCGACGAGCATGCCTTCGGTACCGAACTCGAGGTCCCATCCGCCGGGGGCACGCACGTAGAAGGAGACCATCTTGTCGTTGGTGTGCCGGCCCAGGGTCGACGAGATCGAGAAGCCCAACTTGTTCACTCGGTCCAGGGCCTGACCGACCGCGTCGAGCGTCTCGACCTCGAGCATCAGGTGCACGAGACCGGGTTCGGCGGTGGGGGGAGCCGGGCACAACGCGAGGCTGTGGTGGCGGCGGTTGACGCCCAGGAACCGCACGCGTCGCACGGGCGGCGGTGCCGACAGGCCACCGAGCCGCGTCGCTCCGCGCGGCAGGAATCCGAGTACCTCGGTGTAGAACTCGTAGGACTCCGCGAACGCGGCGGTGGGCAGGACGACGTGGCCGAGTCCCTCCTCACCGGTGTGGAAGACACCGGCGAACGGCGTCACGAGGGGGCTGTGGTCGAGCACCGGACCGAAGAACACCTCGGTGCGGGTGCCGCCCGGATCGTCGAATGCGATGACCTGCTCGGCGTCGCGGTAGGTCGACTCCTCCTCGGAGAGGACCTCGACGGCGATGCCGGCCTTCTCGACCGCTTCGCGCACGCGACGCAGCGCGAACTCGTCGCGCACCTCCCAGCCCACGGCGAGTGCCTTGTCGACCTCACCGGGCAGCACGATCAGGCGTGCCCGCCGCTCGTCGACACGCAGGTACAGGCCGTCGGGTTCCGGGCCGGTACCGATCGCCATGCCGAGTCCGTCGACGACGAGTTCGCGCCATCGTGCGATGTCTGTGGTCTGGATCCTGAGATAACCCAGGCCCCGAATATCCGTCATATCCGAATGTTCCTTCGCCGTAATGGATGTGATGTCAGATCATCGACCGCATCATGCCCTGCGGCTCTTCGCCGAGCTGGGTGAGCGTCGCGGCGTGGAAGATCGAACCGGGGACGTGGATGGCGTGGCTCAGACCGGCGTGCGCGTCGCGCCAGAAGCGCTGCAGCGGATTGCTCAGCTGCAGCGCGCCGCCGCCTGCCCGCGAGAAGATCTCGTCGACGGCGCGCACGGCCCGCCATGCCGCGGCGACCTGGGTCCGGCGTCCGATCGCGCGTTGCTCGAAGGTGACCTCGATGCCCCGCTCGGTCAGATCCCAGAAGCGGTCGACGGTTTCGAGCAGGGCGGCGCGCGACGCGGCGATCTCCGCTGCGGCTTCACCGAGGTTCGACAGCACGTACGGGTCCTGCTTGATCGCGGTGCCGGACACCGTGACCCGCTCGCGCTGGGACTCGATGTAGCAGTTCAGCGCACCCTCGGCGATGCCGATGAGCGACGAGGTGATGCCGAGCGGGAAGATGCACGAGAAGGGGAACTTGTAGAGCGTCTCGTCGCGTCCGGCGTCCTGCCACGCCACCCCGCCCATGACGCGCTCGGCGCGCAGGGTCCGGTACTCGGGGAGGAAGGCGTTCTCGACGATGAGATCCTTCGAACCCGTGCCGCGCAGGCCGACGACGTTCCAGCTGTCGTGGTCGATCCGGTAGTCCGACCGCGGCAGCAACACGTGCAGGCTCTGTGGCGGGTTCAGGCGGTTGCCGTCCTCGTCGCCCACGGCCGCACCGATCATCACCCAGTCGCAGTGGTCGGTGCCCGACGAGAACGACCAGCGGCCGTTGAGGATGTATCCGCCGTCGACGGGGGTCGCCACACCCATCGGTGCGTACGGGGAGGCGATCCAAGTGTCGGGGTTCTCACCCCACACCTCCTCCTGGGCCTTCGGGTCGAAGAAGGCCATCTCCCACGGGTGGACACCGACGATGCCGCTGACCCAGCCCGTCGCGCCGTCCATGGCTCCGATGGCCATGGCGGTCTCCGCGAACTCGCGCGGGTGCGCCTCGAGGCCCCCGAATTCCTTCGGCTGCAGGAGCCGTACGACACCGGCGTCGCGGAGCCTCTTCGCGCTGCGGTCGGTCAGCCGCATCAGCGTGTCGCCTTCGGCGCCGTCCGCGCGGATCTCGTCTGCGAACTCCGAAACGGAGTCGAGCACCTGTCCCATGATCTCTCCAGCTCTGTGAGGGTGACGCCCCCGATACGGCGTGGTGAGCGTCGGTTCCGTTGACGCCTACGGTCTCAGGTGGACCGCTCCCGTATCGTCGTTTTTCCACTGAGCGGGAGCGGTCGATGGGGCTGAGCGGGAGCGGTCGATGGGGCTGAGCGGGAGCGGGTTACGAGTCCGCGCGGACGGGGCCTACGCGTCGTCGCGGCGAAGGAACGCGAGCACCGCCGACAGCCACGCCTCGCGCGCCTCGATCATCGTCCAGTGGCCGCAGTTGGGGAAGACGTGGAGCTCGCCGCGGCGCAGTTCGCGCATGGGAAGCATCGCCATGTCGACGGGGCTGACACGGTCGTCGCGACCCCAGGTCAGCAGCACCGGCGCGGTGATCTTGTGGAGCTGCGCCCAGTACGGGGTGGCGTCGGAGGCGGCAGCGGCCTTCGCGCCCGCAGCGAAGGCCGCGGTGCTGTACATGCGTCGGGCGATCTCGAGGGTCTTCGGTTCGGTGGCCAGTGCCCACCGCTCCTCGATGAGTTCCTCGGTGACGATCGCGGGGTCGTAGACCATCGACCGCAGCCAACGGACGAGCTTGTCGCGCGTGGGGTCGTCCGTGAACTCCATGAGCAGCCGGATGCCCTCGCCCGGCGACGGCGCGAAGACCGAACGGCCGGCGCCTCCGATGGTGACGAGCTTCTTCACCCGCTCGGGCTGCGCGATCGCGAACTGCGTCCCGACGATGCCGCCCATCGAGTTCCCGATGATCGACACGCGGTCGAAGCCGAGTCCGTCGAGGAAGTCGGTCACCGCGACCGAGGCCATCGCCATCGGGTGTCCTTCGCACGGGTCGCTCACGCCGAAGCCGGGGAACTCCAGGACGAGGCACCGGTAGTGCTCGGCGAGATCGGCGAGCACACCGCGGTAGTTCCGCCAGCCGGTGACGCCCGGTCCGGAGCCGTGGAGCAGCAGGAGTGGTTCACCCTGACCGGCTTCGTGGTAGCGGAGGGTGCCGCGGTCGGTCGCGAGTTCTCTCGCCGTGTTCTCGAAAGTCGATACCGTCGTCATGACGAGAAGGTTTCCAGTGATCCACCTCACGCGGCTCGAACGTTCCCGATCACCGGGATGTTCCGCCCGCCGCGGGGTGGTGCGTGATGTTGCCCGGCTCCGGCCGTCAGATCCAGCCGTTCGACTGCGTGGCGAGCATTCGCTCCATGACCTGCGGCGACCACGACGCTCCGGACGTGCGTGCGGCGCGATTGCGTCGAGGGGTGTCGAGTTCGGGATAGAGCGTGCGCGAGATCGTGCGGACCGCATCGGCGACCAGCGGCGCGATGCGTTCGAGGTGTCCGGGGCGGGTGGGACCGCACAGGGAGATCGCGGCGACCGACGATGCAGGGCTGCGGATCGCGGCGCCCGCACAGGACATACCGGCGGTGGCCTCTCCGGTCTCGAAGGCCAGACCGTGGCGACGGCGGATGCGGTTGAGTTCGAGGTGCAGGGTCGACAGATCGGTGATGGTCCGCTCGGTGCGACGCGGCAGTTGCGGGCCGGGGTAGAGGGCATCGACCTGCTCCGGCTCGAGTCCGGCGAGCAGCGCCTTGCCGCCGGCGGTGGCGTAGGCGGGGACACGTCCGCCGACCCGCGACGGCAGTGCCGCGGCGAGCTGGCCGCCGATCTTGTCGAGGTAGACGCAGTCGGGCCCGTCGAGCACGGACAGGTGCGCGACCATCCCGGTGGTCATGTGCAGTTCGTGGAGGAGCGGTGCCGCGGCCTCACGGACACGGATGTGCCCACTGTCGCCCTCTCCCATGGACTTCGCACGACGTCCGAGGCAATACCCGAACGACGCGTGGTCGATCCAGTCGAGTCGCACCATCTGGTCGAGGATGCGGTGGACCGTCGAGCGCGGAAGCCGGGTGCGGCACGCGACTTCTTCCAGGGTGAGCCGCGACGAGAGATCGTCGAAGGCATCGAGGATGAGGGTCATTCGCTCGACCATCGATGCAGGCAGTTCGCGCTTCGGTGCCTGGGAGACCTGCGTACGTTGCGCCTCGGACATCGTCACCCTTTCTCCGGAATCCGATCACCCACGAAAGCAAGAATTGAAATTGATTCTTGTGAGTGATGCCCAGGGTACAAGGCGAGTGACCTGTCGCACAATTCCCGATCAGCGGACTCGATGCTCCCGCGATCTACGTCCCTCCCCTCGCGCTTCCGCCGGCACGTCTCACTGAGCAGGAGGTCCCTGTCCCGCGGACCGGGCGGTGGGTACAACCTCGGATGTGGGCCGAACCCGCCTGCACCCGTCGCCCGCACGAGCCGAAAGAGTCAAGACCACGATGCCGGATACCGAGTCCCCCCTCTTCCGTCCCCTGACGGTCCGTTCCCTCGAGCTCCGCAACCGCATCGTGATGTCGCCGATGACCCGCTCGCACTCGCCGGGTGGCGTGCCCGGCCCGGATGTCGTGGAGTACTACCGGCGACGCGCCGCGGGCGGCACGGCCCTGATCCTCACCGAGGGCGTCGCGATCGATCACCCGACAGCAGTCGACAATCCCCGCGTGCCACACATGCACGGCGAAGAAGCCCTCGACGGCTGGCGTCGCGTCGTCGACGCGGTTCACGCCGAGGGTGGACGCATCGTCCCCCAGCTCTGGCACGTCGGCCCCCTCTGGGGCGCGATGACCGCAGATGTCGACCCCGACCTCGTCCCCATGCGGCCGTCGGGAGTCTGGGGCGAGCTCGGCGTGACGTCCTACGGCGAGGACTACATCTCCCGGGCCTCAGCGCCTACGCGGGCCATGACCGTGGAGGACATCGAGCAGGTCGTCGCGGCCTATACCGACGCGGCGGCCGCCGCTGCCCGAGTCGGATTCGACGGCATCGCACTGCACGGTGGGCACGGCTATCTGCTCGACGCGTTCCTCTGGGAGGGAACGAATCTCCGCGACGACGAATGGGGCGGCGACCTCGAGCGCCGCACCCGTTTCCCCGCCGCGGTGGTCGCCGCCATCCGCGCGCGCATCGGCGACGACCTGCCGATCTTCTACCGGTTCTCGCAGCACAAGCAACAGAACTACGAAGCCCGGATCGCCCACACCCCGGACGAACTGAAAGCCGTCCTCACCCCATTGAAGGAAGCCGGCGTCGACGTCTTCGACGCGAGCATCCGCCGCTTCGACATGCCGGCCTTCGAAGGCAGCGACCTGACACTCGCAGGCTGGGCCAAGAAGGTCACCGGCGCACATTCGATGGCCGTAGGCAGCGTCGGAATCGCAACGACGTTGCGGGAGAGCCGCCTCCAGGGCAGCGCACCTGTGCGCAACAACGTTCCCGAACTCGAACGACGCCTGGGCGACGACGAGTTCGATCTGATCGCCATCGGTCGGCTCCATCTCGCCGACCCGTCGCTCGCGACGACCCTTCGCAACGGCGCGGAACTGCCCGAGTTCGACCGCGCAGTACACGAGGCCGCGCTCATCTGACCCACCAAAATTGTTCTCGCTCAGCGAGATAGAACAGCGTGACAGCCCTCACCTGCGATACCAAGTGATCCGAGCCACTCCCATTCGTGGGGCAGGAAACACGGCCCGCGATCGGGCCGCCGAGAGTCTGGAATGCGCTTTGACGTCCTACGCCAATGACCTCTCCCAGCCGGAATCCGCAACGCCGAAGGGGCGGAGCCGGTTCGACCGGCAGCAGCCGGTATGGGTGATCGTGTCGGTCCTGATCGCCGTCGAGATCATCAGTGCGTTCGAAACATCGATGATGTTCGCCGCGATCCCGACGTTGATCGTCGAATTCGACAGCAACGCATCGACGGTCGGATGGGCGGTGACGGCCTTCCTCCTCGTCTCGGCCGCCTCGGCCGCCGTGTGCGGCCGGCTCGGCGACATGTACGGCCGGGAACGGATCCTGATGGTCCTGCTCGCCGTCGCGGCGCTCGGCTCGATGGTCAGCGCCCTCGGTGACAGCCTCACCAGCATCATCATCGGCCGCGCGATCCAAGGTGTGGCCGGTGCGATCCTGCCGCTGTGCATAGGGCTGGCGCGCGAGCATCTTCCCGCTTCCCGCGTTCCCGTTGCCGTCGCACTGATCTCCGGCTCGGCGGTCGCCGCCGGTTCGGCGTCGCTGCTCGTCGCCGGTCTGCTGATCGACAACGCCAGCTGGCACATGATCTTCGTCGTCGCCGCCGTGTACGCGATCTTCGCCCTGCTGCTCGTCTGGTTCGTCCTCCCGTGGCGCCGGCCCACCGGGACCTCCGAGAAGATCGACTACATCGGTGCGGTCACCTTCGCCGGCGCGGTCGCCGCGATCCTGCTCGGCGTCAACAAGTCCCAGTCATGGGGCTGGTCGGACCCGCGGACCCTCGGTCTCATCCTGGGCGGGGCCGTCGCTCTGGTCCTGCTCGTGCGGTGGGAACTGCGCACACCCTCCCCCATCATCAACGTGCGCCTGTTCGCCGACCGCAAGTTCTCGCTCACGATGCTGGCCACCGTCGCGATCGCGGTGGGACCGCTGGGCGTGGTCACCATGATCATTCCGATCATCATGCAGACGCCGTCCACCGGCGACTTCGGCCTGGGCCTGAGCGCGACGCACGCGGGTTGGCTCTCGTTCATCGGCTCCCTGTTCGGATTCGTCTGCACTCCGCTGAGCGGCCGGATCTCCGCCGCGGTGGGTTCACGCGCGTCGATGCTGCTCGGTACCGCCCTGTTCATCGTCGGCGTCGTCGTCATGCTCACCACGCACCACTCCGTGGTGGCCATGACCGCGATGGTCGTCGTGGTGTCGGTCGCGACCGCCTTCGCCTACACGGCGATTCCGAACCTGATCGTCGAGTCCGTGCCCGAGCACAACACCAGCGAGACGACCGGCACGAACGCCGTGCTGCGTACCGCGGGTCAGGGTGTCGGAACGTCGATCGCGACCATGCTGCTCGCGTTCACTGCGACCCCACTCGCGGGAATCAACATGGTCGGCGGCATGCTCATCGCGCTCTCCGTGGTGACAATCGGGATCACCTTGCTGATCCCACGCAGCGTGCGCACCGCCTGATCCGAACGCCCGTCTCCTCCCGTGTCCCGATTACCGGGAGGAGACGGGCGTCGGCGTCCGTCGGCGTTCTACGGTGATCCGATCGAGAAGTATTCGTATCGAAGGGAACCACTGCGATGACAGCCGTTGAGACACCGGTCGGTTCACGCTCCGTCGTACTGACCGTCGGTGCAGTCGTCCAGGAAACCGCCGACGCCGTTTCGCTGGTGTTCGACGTGCCAGAAGAGCGCCGCGCGGGCTTCGCCTACAAACCGGGACAGTTCCTCACCCTGCGCATCCCGAGCGATCGGACCGGTTCCGTGGCACGGTGCTACTCGCTCGCGAGTTCCCCCCACACCGGCGAGCCTCTCAAGGTCACCGTCAAGCGCACCGCCGACGGATACGGATCGAACTGGCTGTGCGACAACATCACTGCAGGGCAAACCCTCGAGGTGCTGCCCCCGGCGGGTGTGTTCACTCCGGTCGATCTCACCGAGAAACTCGTACTGTTCGCCGGAGGCAGCGGTATCACGCCGGTGTTGTCCATCCTCGAGTCGGCTCTCCACAGCGGCAATCGCAACGTGGTGCTCGTCTACGGCAACCGCGACGAGAAGTCCGTCATCTTCGCCGAGAGGCTGCGCGAACTCGCCGCCCGGCACGCCACTGCCCTCACCGTCGTGCACTGGCTCGAGAGCGTGCAGGGCCTGCCGACGCCGCAGCAGCTCGCGACCCTGGTCTCTGCCTTCGCCGATCACCGCGCGTACATGTGCGGACCCGGGCCGTTCATGGATACCGTCCGCGAAGGCCTGCTGCTGGCCGGCGTCCCGAAGGACCGCATCCACGCCGAGGTATTCACCTCCCTGTCCGGCGATCCGTTCGCCGACGTACCTGCCGTCGAGATCGACGAGTCGGACACCGACGCCGCCTCCGTGACGGTGCAGCTCGACGGCGAGGAACACGACCTCGTCTGGCCGCGCAGCGCGACTCTCGTGGACGTCATGCTCTCGAAGGGCCTCGACGTGCCCTACTCGTGCCGGGAAGGCGAGTGCGGGTCGTGCGCGTGCACCGTCGTCGAAGGCGACGTCGACACCCCGCCGTCCGCGATCCTCGACGAGGAGGACATCGCCAACGGATACGTCCTCGCGTGCCAGGCCAAGCCGAAAAGCAAGCACGTGCGCATCGACTTCTGACCCCCGACAATGAAGCGTCCCCGGCTGCCGTTCCGCAGCCGGGGACGAGTCGTAGAGGAAGCGGCAGAGCTCAGCGGTTCAGGAGCGCTCGCATCGCGGCAGCCGCGCCTCGGACGAGCTTGTCGCGCGGGAATCCGCTGCGCTTGACCGCAGCCTCGTAGTTGCCGCCGGCGACCCACACCGGGCCGTCCTGGAGGTGCTCGAGACCCTCACGTGCGACGTCCTCCGGCTCGGCGACGAGCATCCCCGGGATGTCGAAGTTCAGGCCCGCGCGCACCATCGCCGGGGTGCGGGTGACACCGAGTACGAGTTCGACCACGTGCACGCCGTGCGGTGCGAGCTCGAGCCACAGACTTTCGGCGAAGACGCGGCTGAACGCCTTCGAGGCCGCGTAGATGCTCTGGTGTTCGGCACCCATGTAGCCGGAGAGCGACCCGAGCAGCATGATGCCGCCGCGCCCGCGCTCTTTCATCGGTCCACCGAACAGGTGCGACAACTCGACCTGCCGGTGGACGTTGAGTTCGATCACGCCGCGGAACCCGTCGAGGTCGCCGGTGACGAACTCGTGGCCGTAGCTGTTCGCGCCGGCGTTGAAGATGAACAGGCCGATCTCGATGTCCTCGGTCGCCTTGCGGATCTCTTCCACGGCATCGTCGTCGAGCAGATCCAGCGCGAGGGTGCGCACCTGCACGCCGTTGCTCCGTGCCTTGTCCGCCGTCTCCTCCAACGGGCCCGGCTTACGCGCGATGAGCACGAGATCGAAACCCGCGCGGCTCAATTCGTCGGCGAATGCCGCGCCGACGCCTTCGGAGCCCCCGGCGACGACGGCCCACGGGCCGTAGTACGAGCGGTCGAGATCGAGGGTTTCGGTCATCACTGGTCCTTCGGGAGGTAGTCGGAAGCTGAAGAGGTCACTGCACGATGGGGGCTCGGATCGGGGTGTCGTCGAAGACCTCGATGACTCCCGAGGCGGCCGCCTTGGCGATCGCGGCGTCGAGGTGCGTGCACGACATCCGGGGCGCACCGGGGCGGCCGTCGCGCCCGTCGTCGTCCCGGACGACGGGACAACAACGGTGCGCGTCGGTGTTCCACTGGATGGACGTGTGCTCCCAGCTGTTCTTCTGGACGAGCACCTGCGCGGCGCATTCGCCGCAGCGCAACGGTTCCATCCGGTTCTGCATGTCTTTGGCTCCTAGCCCGTCGTGGTGGACTGCTGCGCGCCTGCCTGCTCGTCGAGGGCTGCCTTGCGGGCAAGGTTCTCCTCGACCTCCTTCATCCACGCGGCCACCGGGCGGGTGGTGTCCATCTCGAACTCGAAGCGGTCGGTCATCGCCGGCTCGACGTCCTCGACGTCGACGTAGAACTGCTCGTACCAGCGTCGCAGCTGGTAGACGGGGCCGTCCTCCTCGCACAGGAGCGGGTTGTCGATGCGGGTCTTGTTCCGCCAGATCTCGATGTCCTGTTCGAAGCCCTTCGCGATGAAGTTCCCGAACTGCTGGGCGGTCTGCAGGGCCTGCTCGCCTTCGAGGCGATCGGACTTCTTGACGATCATGCCGTACATCAGGACGAACTTGTCCTGGGAGACCGGGTAGTGGCAGTTGATGAGGACCGACTCGACGTCGTAACCCTCGTACTGGTAGACGAGATCGTCGATCATGAAGGACGGTCCGAAGTAGCTCGCGTCGGAGCGGCTTCCGAGCATCTTCGGCTGTCCGTCCGCGTGCGGACGAGCGTCCATACGAGCCTGACCACGCATGAACTGGCTGGCCACGTGGCCTTCGAAGACGTTCTTGAAGTAGACCGGGAAGGAGTAGTGCACGTAGAAGAAGTGCGCCATGTCGACGATGTTGTCGATGATCTCCCGGCAGTTCGTGTCGACCTCGGTGGTGTACCAGACCCAGTCGGTCCACTCGTCGCTCGTCGCACCTTCGATGCGCGGGATGGTCACGTCGGCCGGCGGCGGGTTCCCCTGGGGGTCGTGCCACACGAAGAGCATGCCGTCCTGGTCGAGGGTGTGCCATGCGCGGGTCTTCGCGATCGGAGGAACTCGCCGCGCATACGGGATGTTCTTGCAGCGACCGTTGCCGCCCCAACGCCAATCGTGGAAGGGACACGCGATCTCGTCGCCCTTGACGGTGCCCCGGCTGAGGTCCCCGCCCATGTGCCGGCAGTACGCGTCGAGGATCTTGATCTCGTCGTTGCTGTCGGCCCACACCACGAGCTTGGTCCCGAATGCCTCGATCGAGTGCGGCTTGCCGTCCTTGAAGTCCTTCGACAGGCCGAGGCAGTGCCAGCCCCGGGCGAAGCGGGCGGGAGCCGACCCGGCGACGATCTCGCGGATCTCGGATTGTTCGGAAGTGCCGATGCTCACGGTCGTCCGTCCTTTCGGGAGGGAAGCGTTGAGGAGGTCAGGCGGCGGAGTCCGCTGGAGCATTCCGTCGCGATACGACCGAAACGCTAGGTGATCGGTATCACCCCTGATGAGGACATCTCACTGGTCGAGACCTTCCGATGTCGTGAGACCGGGCCGGACCGCGATCACGCAACCGGCGCAGGTTCGGTGGTCGGCAACAGGGCCGCCCGGCCGTTGGCCACGAACTCCCGCTCGATGCGCGCGCGTTCCGCGTCGTCGAGCAGGACGTACTCGGAGGTCCGTCCGACACGCACGTAGACGGTGTCGGGGGTGCTCCACGCGACCGCCCGCAGCGGGGCCTTGTTCACCTTGTTGCTGCCCGTCAGCGGGATCTGCGCGGTGACGCGCACGAATCGCGGCCACCACTTGTCTCCCATGTCGGGCTGCTCGGCGAGGGTCGCCCCGAACACCGCCGGGTCGAACTCCGCGCCGGGCTCGAGTTCGACGGCGCACATGACCTGATCCCCGGTCGTGGGATCGGGCACGGCGAAGACCGGGGCGGACAGGATGCCCGGCACCCGCAGGATGATGCGCTCGACGGGAGTGGCGGAGAAGTTCTCGCTGTCGACGCGAAGCCAGTCGGAGGATCTTCCGGCGAAGTAGAAGAAGCCGTTCTCGTCGCGGTACCCGAGATCCCCCGACCAGAAGTCGTCACCCTTGACCCGATCGGCCATCGCCTCGGGATTCTTGTAGTAGCCCTCGAAGGTGTGGGCGGCACCGCACGCGACGATCTGCCCGACGGCGTCACTGTTGAGGAGGCGACCGGTCTCGTCGAAACGGGCGCGGGGGCACTCCTGCCCGGTGTCCTCGTCGAGGATGCGGACATCGACGCCTCCGACGGCGACCCCGAGCGATCCGGTCGGGGTGTCGGGGGTGCGGTTGATGCGGAAGACGCCTTCGCTCATCCCGTAGCCTTCGACGACCGTGCAGCCGAAGCGTTCGGAAAAGCGGGCCACGTCGGCTTCGGATGCCTCGGTGCCGAACGCGAGTTCGAGGGTGCTCGCGCGGTCGCGGGGGTCTTCCGGCCGGCTGAGGATGTACGACAGGGCCCGGCCCACGTAGTTGACGAAAGTGGCGCCGTAGCTGTGGATGTCGTCGGAGAACCGGCTCGCGGAGAACCTCCGGATCATGCAGACGGTCGCGCCGGCCCGCATGGCCGTGCCGAGGTTGAGCATGAGTGCGTTTCCGTGGAAGAGCGGCATGCACAGATAGGCGATCGAATCCTCGCGCATGCCAACACGTTCGGTGAGCGGACCGAGGAGGCGCGCGAGCCGGCCCTGGCCGACGATCACGGCCTTCGGAGCGCCGGTGGAACCGGAACTGAACAGCAACAATGCGATGTCGTCGGTGGACGGGATCGTCTCCGGCAGATCCGCACCGCGGAACGGCGCGAGGAACTCCGCGTAGCGATCGTCGTCGATGTCGAGGATGCGGTCGGTCGGCAGTCCGTGGCCGGTGTCCTCGAGCAGATGGGCGAGGCGGGATTCGGTGACGACGAGGTCGATGTCCGCGTGCGCGATGTCGCGGGCGATCTCGGGGCCGCTGCGGCTGGCGTTGATGCCCACGACGGCTGCTCCGGCCAGGGCGCCGGCGCCGATCCAGAAGACGAAGTCCGGGACGTTCTCGAGCAGCACCCCGATGTGGCGCTGCCGATCTGCGGGAGCGGGCACGGTCGCGACGATCGCGGCGGCACGATCGGCGCTTTCCTGAACCACCTCGCCCCAGGTCCACTGCTGGTCCTCGAAACGCAACCCCACCTTCGGGTCACCGTGACGAGCGCGCACTATATCTGCGAACGTGTCCAAGTCTTTCCTCCAGACGGTTGTGGCGATCAAGCGAAAACGGCGCGACCGCCGGACAGGACGGCGCCGGTCTCCGTGACGACGTCGAACCGAACATCCGCTGCGTCACCCCAGGCGCGGACCTGTGCCGCATCGCCGGGGAAGACGGGGGCCGCGAAGCGCCCGAACAGCGTCTTCAGGTCGGCGGGGTGCCCTCCGAGCATGTCGGCCAGAGGCAGGGTCGCGGCCGCCAGCGTGCACAGGCCGTGCAGGATGGGGCGGGGTTGTCCGATGCGCGCCGCAGCCTCGGGATCGATGTGGATGTGGTGCCGGTCGCCGGTCAGCCGGTAAAGCGCCGCCTGGTCGGCGCGTGTGGCGAGCGTGCCGACCACGTCGGCATCCCCCTCCGGTGCGGACGGCGCCGACGGTCCGCGCTCGCCGCCGAAACCTCCCGCTCCCGGTGCGAACAACGACCACGTCGCGATGAAGAACTCGCTCTCGACGACGACCTCGAACACCGCTGCCCGGCCCTTGTCCCAGACCTCACCGACGCGCGCCGACATCGCGATCTCCCCGGAGCGTGGCAACGGTGCGAGCACCTCGAGGCTCTGGGAACCGTGGAGCGCGGTGGCCGTGTCGAAGGCACCGAGCGCACCGAGCGCATCCGGTGCCCACTGGGCCAGCGTCAGGGCGAACGTCGGCAACACCCGCAGCCGGTCCTCGAACACGAGATCGAGGTCCGCCGCGCCGGCGCCCACCGCGAGCGCGTACAGGATCGCGTCCCGCTCGTCGTAGCGGATCGTGCGGGCACCCAGGTCGTGGCCTCGCCACTGCGCGGGCGTCGGCGTCGTTGCGGTCATTCGTCTTCGGTCCTTTCTCACAGGGGCGCCGGGCGGCGGCCCGACGGAGACAGGACCTCGCTTTTCCACAGACGCCCAGGTCACAGGCTAGGGAGAGCGATGGTGACCGTCACCGCCCGTCCCACTCACCGGTACATTCGAAGTCGGGGTGACCCGTCGTGAGATTCTGGCGGTACGCACTCGATGGAGGAGGGGACGTCCGTGAAGCGTGCAGGGGCACCGGTGGGATACAGGCGATGACCATCCCCTCCGATCCCTCCCATTTCCTCGATCAGCTGGTATCGCGACTCACCGGTCCGGGTGGCGAGTTCGAGATCGTCGTGCAGGACGTCCTGGGCACCGAGATACCCGTCATGCGCAGACGCGACGTCGCCGTGGCGGATCTGCTCTCGCAGTCCCTCGCCTGGGGCGACCGCGAGTATCTGGTCACGACCGATCAGCGGATCACCTTCGCCCGGAACGCGCGCATGTCGTACGCCCTCGCCGCGGCGCTCCACGAGCGGTACGGGGTGGGCGTGGGCGACCGGGTCGCGATCCTGTCGGCGAACCGGCCCGAGTGGGTCACCGCCTTCTGGGCGACGCAGGCCCTCAGTGCGATCTCGGTGGGCCTGAACGCGTGGTGGGTGCAACCGGAACTCGAATTCGGTATCCGTCATTCGCGACCCCGGGTGCTCTTCGTCGACGGTCCGCGTGCTGCGGCCGTGGCCGGCATCGACCGTGCGCAGACGGTGGTGCTGTCGATCGAGGAGGATCTACCGCGCCTCATCGCCGAATTCGACGGCGCGCAGCCGCCGCCCCCGAGAGTCGCCGAGGACGATCCGGCCGTCCTCCTGTACACCTCGGGCACGAGCGGGGATCCGAAGGGTGCGTTGCACTCGCAGCGGAATCTGCTGGCAGTGGTCGACTACCACCGGTACCTCGACGCGATCGCGACGATCTGGACCGGCGGCACATACGACCGGTCCGCACCATCGGACTCCCGCTATCTGCTGACGTCCTCACTGTTCCACATCACGAGCCTGCACAACACGATCGTGCCGCGCCTGGCCACCGGCAGCACCGTGGTGATGAACCAGGGCTGGTACGGCGTGCGTCCCGTGCTCGAACTCATCGAGGCGGAACAGGTCACCCACTGGATGGCCGTGCCGTCGATGGCGGCGCGGATGCTCGAGGACGAAGATCTCGACAGATACGACCTCACCTCGCTGAGCCGGTTCACCCTGTCCTCGGAACCTTCGACGCCGGAATTCAAACAACTTCTGCGCGAAGGGCTTCCGTTCGGCAAGCACGCCATGGTCGACAGTTACACCATCACCGAGTGCAGCACGTCGATCGCTGTGGCCTCCGCCGCCGAACTCGAGGAGTTCCCCGGCACGGTGGGCGCGCCGATCATCACGGTGAGCCTCGAGATCCGGGATCAGAGCGGCGCCTGGCTGCCCGACGGCCGCGTGGGCGAGGTGTGTGTGCGCAGCCCCTTCGTCATGCTCGGCTACTGGGACGACGAGGCGGCGACCGCCGAGGCGATCACTCCCGACCGCTGGTTGCGCACAGGTGATTTCGGCGTGGTCGAGAACGGCCGTCTGCGTCTGGTGGGCCGGCGCGCCGACCTCATCCACCAGAACGGCGAGAACGTCTACCCGTCGGAGGTCGAGCGCGTCCTGGCCCTGCACCCGGCGGTCCGCGAATGCATGGTGACCGGCGCGCCCCACCCGGAATGGGGCCAGGAGGTGGCTGCGGTGGTCGTGCTCGTCGAAGGCTCCACGGTCACCGTCGAGGAATTGACGACCTTCGCATCCGAGCGTCTCGCCTACTTCAAGGTGCCGACGCAATGGACGCTGACGTGCAATCTGTTGCCGCGCAACGCCACCGGGAAGATCATCCGCAAGGGCTGGCGCGACACCCACGGCCACTGGTGACGACGGATCTGCACATCTACGGCCGGAGCAGGCGCTGCAGGGCGTCGCGGAGCGTTTCCTGTTCGAGCACGGGGTCGAAGGACGTCTCGGCGGCGACGACGCCGAGGTAGCCGTCGAGCAAAGCCTGTAGCCAGGTGACGAGCCGATCCGCGGGCAGGTCGGTCCGGATCTCTCCGGCCTGCTGCGCGAGCCGCACCCAGGGAAGCAATCCGTCGCGCAGCGCGCGGGCGTCGCGGTCGAGAGCAGCCGCGATCTCCGGCCGGGTCATCACAGCCCCGACCGCTCGGACGAAGCCGGCCGTACGGGGATCCGACGCATCCTCTGCTGCCCGAACGGCGTATTCGTCGAGTACACGGGTGGCGTCGGTTCGCCCGCTCTGCGCCTCGAACCACGCCACGCTTTCGGCTGTGCCCAGTTCGAGAACGGCCACCATCAGCGACAGTTTCGTGGGGAAGTAGTGGAAGAAGGTTCCGGACCCGATGCGGGCCTCGCGGCAGATCGCGGCCGTGGTCGTGCCGTCGTAGCCGTGTCGGGCGAAGCAGGTCAGAGCTGCGTCGATGATCCCGAGGCGGCGCGCCTCGTGCCGGACCGGATCGACCGTACGTGCCATGTCCCCGGCTCCCTGGATGCCATTGATGGAGTGTCCGCTCTATTATTACTGTATGCCGAAGACTCCGGAGCGCTGGCTGCTCACCTGGGAGAGCGCCGAGCACGCCGTGGAAATCGACGATGCCGGGCTGGGCCGCAGGATCACCTGGACGATCGACGGCGAGGAGATCGCCACGAAGAAGACCTCCGACGACAAGGTCGTCCTCGACGGGCACGAACGCGGCGCGATCGCCGTCAGGCTCCCCACCTTCATCGGACCGGCCCGACGAGTCACCTGGTGGGACGGCGACACCGAACTCGGTGCGGCAGCAGCCGCCCTCACCGGCATCGGCGGGGTCGACCTCGACCCCGAGCCCGGATCCAAGGCGGCTGTTCGCGAGGAATGGATCCGGGCGCACCCCCGGAAATACGCCGCCCAGCGCACGGCGGTCGCCGTAGCCGGGGTCGCCGTGCCGCTGATCGTGCTCTGGCTGCTCGCACAGATCCCGATCCCCGAAATCGATTGGCCCGACTGGGATATCAACATTCCCTGGCCGGACATTCCGTGGCCCGACATTCCGTGGCCGACCATCTCCCTGCCGGAATTCTCCCTGTTCGACTTCACCGTGCCCGAGTGGGTGAAGGCCGTCGCAGACAAGGCGAAGTACGTCTGGCCGGTCGTGCTCGCGGCCGTCCTCGCGAACCGGGAGGTCGCGCGCCGCCGGCGCCAGGACGAGCGCAAGCGGCAGACCGACGACCCCCCGACCGACTCGGAGGACTGAGCTCAGCTGAGGCGTTCGAGCACCATCGCCATGCCCTGACCCCCACCGACGCACATCGTCTCGACGCCGAACTGCTTGTCGTGGGTCTGCAGGTTGTTGATGAGTGTCGCGGTGATGCGGGCACCGGTCATCCCGAAGGGGTGACCGAGCGCGATCGCACCGCCCGAGACGTTGAGCTTGTCCTCGTCGATCTTCAGCTCACGCGCCGAACCGAGCACCTGCACGGCGAACGCCTCGTTGATCTCGAACAGGTCGATGTCGTCGATGCCCATGTTCGCGTTGGCGAGAGCCTTGCGGGTCGCGTCGATCGGTCCGAGACCCATGATCTCCGGCGACAAGCCCGAGACACCGGTGGAGACGATGCGCGCGAGCGGGGTCAGTCCGAGTTCCTTCGCCTTCGTGTCGGACATGATCACCAGAGCGGCCGCACCGTCGTTGAGCGGGCACGCGTTGCCGGCGGTCACCGTGCCGTCCGGGCGGAAGACCGGCTTGAGCTGACTGACGGCCTCGTAGTTGGTGCCCGGACGCGGACCGTCGTCGGTGCTGACGACCGTGCCGTCGGCGAGGGTCACCGGAGTGATCTCCCGCTCGAAGAAGCCGCTCTTGATGGCTTCCTCGGCGCGGTTGTGCGAGCGCACGCCCCAGCGGTCCTGGTCCTCGCGCGAGATGCCGGTGTGGGACGCGACGTTCTCGGCGGTCTGTCCCATCGCGACGTAGACGTCGGGGAGCAGACCCTCGGTGCGCGGGTCGGTCCACGGCACTCCGCCTTCGGCGAGCTTGGCGGTACGCGCCTGGGCGTCGTCGAACAGCGGGTTCTTGGTGTCGGGCAGACCGTCGGCGTTGCCGGTCACGAAGCTCGACACCGATTCGACGCCGGCGGAGACGAACACGTCGCCCTCGCCGGCCTTGATGGCGTGCAGCGCCATGCGGGTGGTCTGCAGCGACGACGAGCAGTACCGGTTGACGGTCACGCCGGGAAGGAAGTCGTAGCCGAGTTGCACCGCGACCACGCGGGCGATGTTGAAGCCGGACTGTCCGGCGGGCTGGCCGCAGCCGAGCATGAGGTCGTCGATCTCGGTGGGATCGAGATCGGGGACCTTCGCGAGCGCTGCGGCGACCATCTGGGTCGCCAGGTCGTCCGGGCGGATCGACGCGAGCGAGCCCTTGCGTGCTCGCCCGATCGGCGACCGTACTGCGGACACGATTACTGCTTCGGGCATCTTCTCTCCTCGATGATCGGTCGTACCTCGACCCTACGGCCTTTCGACCCTCTGGGTCCGGCGGCTATCCTGTGCTAACTTACCAAGCAATCGCTTGGTTCGGTACAGACGTTAGGAACATGCCATGGGCATCACCTCGACCTCCGACAGCGCCGGTATCACCACGGTCACCGTCGACTTCCCGCCCGTGAACGCTCTCCCCTCACAGGCCTGGTTCGACCTGGCCGAGGCCGTGACCACGGCCGGGCGCAGTCTCGACACCCACGCGGTGATCCTGCGCGCCGAGGGCAGAGGCTTCAACGCGGGTGTGGACATCAAGGAAATGCAGGCCACCGAAGGGTTCGACGCCCTGATCGCCGCCAACCACGGGTGTGCCGCGGCATTCGCCGCCGTCTACGACTGCGAGGTACCGGTCATCGTCGCCGTCAACGGCTTCTGCGTCGGAGGCGGCATCGGCCTCGTCGGCAACGCGGACGTCATCGTCGCCTCCGACGACGCCGTCTTCGGCCTGCCCGAGGTCGACCGCGGTGCACTGGGCGCCGCAACGCATCTCGCGCGCCTCGTCCCCCAGCACATGATGCGCACCCTCTACTACACGGCGCAGAACGTCACCGCGCAGCAGCTCGAGCACTTCGGCTCGGTGTACAAGGTCGTGCCGCGCAGCGAACTCGACGCCGCCGCACGCGAGGTCGCCGAGATGATCGCCGCGAAGGACACCCGCGTCATCCGCCGCGCGAAGGAAGCCATCAACCGCATCGACCCCGTCGACGTGAAGACGAGCTACCGCCTCGAGCAGGGCTTCACCTTCGAGCTGAATCTCGCCGGCATCGCCGACGAGCACCGCGACGAGTTCGTCGCAACAGGAAAGCCGCGCAGCAACAGCTGACGCCTCACACCACCAGGAGTTCGGAACACCATGCGTGACAAGAGAATGTCGCTCGACGACGTGGTCGGCGAGCTGCGCAGCGGAATGACCATCGGCCTCGGCGGCTGGGGATCGCGCCGCAAGCCCATGGCCCTCGTGCGGGCCATCCTCCGTTCGGACGTGAAGGATCTGACCGTCGTCACCTACGGCGGTCCCGATCTGGGCCTGCTGTGTTCGGCGGGCAAGGTGAAGAAGGCGTACTACGGATTCGTCTCGCTCGACTCGGCACCGTTCTACGACCCGTGGTTCTCCAAGGCCCGCACGGGCGGCGAGATCATCGCCCGTGAGATGGACGAGGGCATGATCAAGTGCGGCCTGGAAGCCGCCGCCGCGCGCCTGCCGTTCCTGCCCCTCCGCGCGGGCCTGGGTTCGGCCGTGGTCGACTTCTGGGAGGGTGAACTGAAGACCGTCACCTCGCCGTATCCCGGACCGGACGGCACCGAGACCCTCATCGCCATGCCGGCGCTGAACCTCGACGCGTCGTTCGTGCACCTCAACATCGGCGACAAGCACGGCAACTCCGGTTACCAGGGCGTGGACCCCTACTTCGACGACCTCTACTGCATGGCCGCCGAACGTCGCTACGTCTCCGTCGAGAAGATCGTCGAGACCGAGCAGCTCGTGAAAGAGGTTCCGCTGCAGCAGCTCCTGCTCAACCGCATGATGGTCGACGGGATCGTCGAAGCACCGAACGGGGCGCACTTCACCCTCGCGGGCGACAGCTACGGCCGCGACGAGAAGTTCCAGCGCCACTACGCCGAGTCCGCCAAGGACCCCGAGGCATGGCAGGCATTCGTCGACCGCTTCCTCTCGGGCAGCGAGGACGACTACCAGGCCGCAGTCCAGAAGTTCGCACAGGAGCAGGCATGACCACCACCGAGACCGTGACCCGCGCCGAGTACTGCGCGATCGCATGCGCCGACATCTTCTCGGGTGCCGGCGAGATCATGGCGAGCCCGATGGCGACACTGCCGCAGATCGGTGCACGCCTGGCCAAGCTCACCACCGAGCCCGACCTGCTGATCACCGACGGTGAAGCACTCATCCTCGCCGACGTCCCGGCCCTCGGCGCGAAGGCACCGATCGAAGGCTGGATGCCCTTCCGCAAGGTGTTCGACGTCGTCGCGTCGGGCCGCCGCCACGTGGTGATGGGCGCCAACCAGATCGACCGGTACGGCAACCAGAACCTGTCGGCCTTCGGTCCACTCCAGCAGCCGACACGCCAGATGTTCGGTGTGCGCGGCGCTCCCGGCAACACGATCAACCACGCGACCAGCTACTGGGTCGGCAAGCACTCCTCGCGCGTCTTCGTCGACACGGTCGATATCGTCTCGGGTGTCGGATACGACAAGGTCGATCCCGAGAACCCGGCGTACCGCTTCCTGGACATCGCGCGGGTCGTCACCAACCTCGGTGTCTTCGACTTCGGCGGTCCCGACCACACCTTCCGGGCGCTCTCGTTGCACCCGGGTGTCGAGGCATCCACCGTCGCGGAGAACACCTCCTTCGAGGTCGCCGGCCTGGACGAGGCGGGCGTGACCCGCGAGCCGACCTTCGAGGAACTGCGTCTGATCCGCGAGGTGATCGACCCCAAGGGTCTGCGCGACCGCGAGGTCTCACTGTGACCGTCCTGCGCACCGCCCTGACCGACCTGGTGGGGATCGAGCACCCGATCGTTCAGACGGGCATGGGCTGGGTCTCCGGTCCCCGCCTGACCGCCGCGACGTCGAACGCCGGTGGTCTCGGCATCCTCGCCTCGGCGACGATGACCTACGCCGAACTCGAAGCGGCGGTCGCGAAGACCAAGTCGCTGACCGGCAAGCCGTTCGGCGTCAACATCCGCGCCGACGCCTCGGACGCCGGTGAGCGCATCGACCTGCTGATCCGCGAGAAGGTCAAGGTCGCGTCGTTCGCCCTCGCACCGAAGAAGGAGCTGATCGCCAAGCTCAAGGATCACGGCATCGTCGTCGTGCCGTCGATCGGTGCTGCCAAGCACGCCGTGAAGGTCGCCTCGTGGGGCGCCGACGCGGTGATCGTGCAGGGCGGCGAGGGCGGTGGCCACACCGGTCCCGTCGCGACAACCCTGCTGCTGCCGAGCGTCCTCGACGCCGTCGACATTCCCGTCGTCGCCGCCGGTGGCTTCTTCGACGGTCGTGGGCTCGCGGCCGCGCTGTCCTACGGCGCGGCCGGCATCGCGATGGGCACTCGGTTCCTGCTCACGAGCGACAGTGCTGTTCCCGATTCGGTGAAGCAGCAGTACCTTTCGCGGGGACTGCAGGACACCACGGTGTCACTCAAGGTCGACGGCATGCCGCACCGGGTCCTGAACACCGACCTGGTGAACAGCCTCGAGAAGTCCACCTACGCGAAGGGACTGCTCGCGGCCGCGCGGAACGCGACGAAGTTCAAGTCGATGACGGGCATGAAGTGGTCGACCATCGTCAAGGACGGCCTCGCCATGAAGAAGGCGAGCGACCGCACCTGGCAGCAGATCATCATGGCCGCCAACACCCCCATGCTCCTCAAGGCCGGTCTCGTGGAAGGCAACACCGAAGCCGGTGTGCTCGCCTCCGGTCAGGTCGTGGGCATGCTCGACGACCTGCCGAGCTGCCAGGAACTGATCGACCGCATCGTCGCCGAGGCAGTCGAGCGCATCGACGCCCTCTCCGCCCTGCGCGATCAGGGGCGTCCCGCCGCCTGATTCCGATTCCGAGCAGATCGAGACCGGTGTTGTTGTCGAGTTTCCGCGAGTAATCGACAGCAACACCGGTCTCGATCGGTTCCGACGTGCGCAGACTCCGCCGCGCGTCGCCGGACACAGGCGCTGGGTCGTTCACGATGCCTCCCGCGGTCCGGAAAATCGACCCCACTCCGCCGAAGCCCAAGCCATGGCCCGGTCAGGACGATTCCCGATACCGCGTGACAACAGTTCGCCGCTGTTTCAGCGAATTGCGCCCGGCACGGAGCCAGGCAGGGGTATCAGCGTCCCGTTGCGCACGGCACAGGCGCGGTCGACGAGAGTCAGCCGGCTCAGGTCGTGAGTGACCATCACGATCGCCACATCCCGATCCCGGCTCAGATCGGCGAGCAGGGCCACGACCTCGCGGCTGCGGTTCTCGTCGAGGGCCGAGGTGGGCTCGTCGACGAGCAACACCGAGGGGTCGTTCATCAGTCCTCGCGCGATCGCAACCCGTTGCCGTTGCCCTCCCGACAGTTGGTGGGGACGCCGGTCCAGGTGCCCGTCGAGACCCAATGAACACAACAGGTCCGTGGCACGGGCACGACTCTCGCGGACCGAGTCGCCCGCGAGATGGGACATCATCTGCAGTTGTTCGACTGCGGTCAACGAGGGCAGCAGGTTCGACTGCTGGAACACGAATCCGAGCTTCTCGCGTCGCACGGTCGTGCGCTCGTCACGGTCCAGTCCCGTCATGTCGCTGCCGTCGATAACGACACGACCCGAATCGGGGGTGATGAGAAGGCCGGCGACAGCGAGCAGGCTCGATTTGCCGGACCCGGACGGACCGGTCACAGCCACGAATTCGCCGCGTCGGACCTCGAAATCCACGTCGTCGAGGACGCGTCGATGCCCGTCACCGTCGGGATAGCTGAGGACGATGTTGCGTAAGCAGATACTCATGTCGAAGTCCTTCGTTCTCGGTAGATGACTCATCGAGCGGCTGCAAGGGCAGCGAGCGGGTCGACCTTGGCGATACGGACCAGGGAAGCAGCCGCGCCGATCATGCCCGTCGCAACGAGGGCGAGGAACGGAACCACGGTGGTGGACATCGTGAGCGAGAACGGAACCGACTGCGAGGCTGCCGTTCCGAGACCGGCTGCGGCCAGGGTTCCAAGTCCGGATCCGAGTACCAGCACGATCGAGCTCTGCCCGAGTGCGTCCTGGAGCAGATAGCGGGTGGAGGCACCGACAGCCTTGAGCACAGCGAGGTCCTGGCCGCGCTGGATGGTCCATACCGTGAAGAAGGCCCCGACGACCAAGGCGCTGACGATCATCAGCATCGTCTGCATCAACAGCAGCGATCCACGCTCGGAGGTGTACGACCCGATCGCGTTCAGCGCACCGCGGCCGTCGGTGACGGCCGTCCCGGTCGCCTCACCGACAGAATCGGCGTCGAACCCTGCGGAGGTCCGCAATGCAACGACGGTGCCGTCACTGCCACCGGCCGACGGCAGTGACATCCATGCGTCGTGGTCCATCCAGACCACGGGCTGATGACTGTAGAACGAGTCGTCGACCAGAGCGGTGATGGTGAATACCTTTCCGCTCATCGAAATCCGGGTTCCGTTCGTCCATCCGTTGTCATTGGCGAGGTCGGCGTCCACGGCTACCGAGCCGGCACCGAGCACGACCGGAGCGGCGAAAGAATGCCCGTCGACGCCGAACGCAGAAGCGGCAACTTCTCGACCGTCGACGCTGATCCGAGCGGGTGCCACCCCGATGATCGACGCAGCATCGACACCGTCGGCCTCCGCAAGTTCCGCATACTGCCGCGTCGTCACGGTCGACTCGGCGAACGAGACCGAGCGGCCATCGGGGGGAGCACCGAATGCGAAGTGGTCGGCGCCGATGTTCTCGATCGCAGCGATAGACCGATTACCCAGTCCGGAGGTCAGCCCCGACAGCGTGACCACCATCAGCGAAATGAGGAACAGGGCCGAGGTCATCAGCGTGAAGCGACCTTTGGCGAACCGGAGATCACGGAAGGCGAGGAACATGCATCTCAGTGTCGTGCAAGGCAACATTCCCGGCATCGCGCATTGGTTGGGTTCGCTGATCCATCGAAAGTTGGAGATCGTCGATCGGTGCGGTCGACGGCATAGTGCGGTATTAGAGTGGGCGAGATGCGGAATTCCGATGGGTCTGACTCGGGCGGGGCCGTGCCGGTGCTACGCGCCATGCAATTCGGCGCCCATCTGCTGTTCTTCCTGCTCCTCGCGGTGGGTGTCGTGCGCACGGTTACCGACAGTGCTCATCCCGTTCCGATCGTCGCGCTCGCTGTCGTGGTAGCCGGGTGGTATCTCTTCGGGATCTGGTTCGCGCAGCGTGAGGGCTTCGAGAACGGGGAGCCGGTACAGCGCCGGTCGGGGCAGATCTGGTTCGCGGCGCTCGGGCTGGGCTGGTTGGCTCTCGTGGTGGCGGATGTCAACTTCGTCTGGCTGGCGTTCGCCCTGTTCTTCCTGTGCTTTCCCCTGTTCTCCACTCCGGTCGCGTTGACGGTGACGATCATGCTGACCGCGATAGCGATCGCAGCGACGCTGTGGCACGGCACCACGAACACGGTTGCCTCGATTCTCGGACCGGTGTTCGGGGCGGCAGCTGCCGCCGGAATGGCCGTCGTCTACCAACAGTTGGTACGGCAGTCCGCGCAGCGACAGCAGTTGGTGGACGAACTCACCGAGGCGCACCGAGAGTTGCTCGGGGCGCAGGACGAATTGGTCGCGCTGCAACGGGAAGCGGGCGCACTGACCGAACGTTCCCGCCTCGCGCGTGACATTCACGACACTCTGGCGCAGGGATTTTCGTCCATTCTGCTGCTCTCCCGAGCCGGGCAGCGCGCTCCCGACAATTCTGCGGCGGTCTTCGCGCAGATCGCGGACACCGCGCAGCAGAATCTGATCGAGGCCCGCCGGGTGGTCGACGCGCTCGCGCCGGTTGCGCTCGAGTCCGCACCGCTCGAATCCGCGTTGCGGCGCCTGCTCGACCAACTCGAGCAGCAGACCGGGATCACCGGTGACCTACTCACCGACAGCGATCCGATCCCGCTGGTGACGGACTTCGACGTCGCCTTGCTCCGCGTCGCCCAGAGTGCTCTCGCCAACGTGCGGTTGCATTCGCGGGCGCGTCGGGTACGGGTGACATTGAGCTACGCATCCGACGAAGTACGGCTCGATATCGTCGACGACGGTATCGGCTTCGATCAACGTCAGGACGGTGGATTCGGCTTACGGTCGATGCGGGAACGACTGGCCGAACTGGGTGGCACACTCGTCGTGGAATCGGCACCCGGAGACGGAACCGCGGTCGCCGCAACCCTTCCGATCGGGCGGGTCGCATGAGTGCGGTACGTGTACTGCTCGTCGACGATCACCCGGTGGTACGGGCGGGACTACGCGCGTTGCTGGCGTCGCACGATGACATCATGGTGGTCGCCGAAGCATCGTCGGGTGAGGAAGCCGTGGCTTCGGCGTCGGCCGAGAAACCCGATGTGGTGCTGATGGATCTGCGTCTGGGATCGGGGATCGACGGGGCGCAGGCGACCGCCCGGATCCTGACTGCGGCCGATCCGCCGAGGGTCGTCGTACTCACCACCTACGACACGGACGCGGACATTCTGCGCGCGGTCGAAGCCGGTGCGGCGGGCTACCTCCTCAAGGACACCGACCCGAAAGTGCTGATCGAATCGGTGTTCGCGGCGGCCCGTGGGGAGACCGTCCTGGACCCGGACGTGGCCCAGCGCCTTTACCGCCGCATGCAGCAGCCTCGCACCGACCTCAGCGCCCGCGAAATCGAAGTGCTGTCGCTGGTCGCCGAAGGGTTGTCCAATCGCGCGATCGCCAAACAGCTCTTCGTCAGCGAGGCAACCGTGAAATCCCATCTGGTGCACTCTTTCACCAAATTGGACGTGGACAATCGCACCGCCGCAGTGGTCGCGGCGCGCGAGCGGGGCCTGATCGCGTGATCGGTGTCGAGGATCGGGCCAGGAGAACGAACCGTGCCTGCCCTCCCCGGACGCGAACCGCGCTGCCCCTCCGACCGTGTCGCTTCCAACGGACTCCATACCGAGGGCGAATACGAATCCGAGCGCCTCGGATTCGGAGCGGCCGAACTGTTCGTAGACCGAGCGGCGGTCGTTGCGCATGCAGGTCTGTGGGAAGACTGTGACAGTTCGAGTCCACCGGCAACCGCGTAGCCTTCCACCGCCGCGATCACCGGTTTGGAGAGCACGAGGCGCGTCGGCCGGTTCGGCGGCCATCGGACCGTCGACCGCGTTCCGGCGCTCGGGACGGGCCATGATCACAGTCGTTACCCGATCGCGCGTCTCGACGCGGATCGATTCGTACGGCGTCATGCCCGATCTCCCCGCTCAACAGCATCGGCTTCCCGGGTTCGCATCCGCTGCAGCGTGCCGCTCACGCCAGTAGTCGCGTTCGCTCAGCGGTGGTCGATCCGGATGCTGCCGGCGGTGCAGTTCGACGTACCTCGCGTAGTCGTGGTCGCCCATGACGGCACCGATCCACCACCACGCCCGACGCAGTGCTGTGATCACGACCCACCTCCGTCCCCGTCGCGATGCCGCGAGGCATGGGTGTGTGCGGCGCCCGGGGCGCGGACCTTGCCCGATGCGATCAGTTCGTCCCACTCCTTCTGCAGTTCCCTCTCGGCCGGGGTCGGCACGAAGCCCGCGGGCGCGAATATCTTCGACGGCACGTCGGGTGTTTCGGTGGTGGGCATACCTCCGGCCCGGACCGATCTGGTACACACCACTACTCCTGCGGCGACCACGATGAGCACGAGCACTGCGAACACGATCGACAACGTGCCCTGGATGAATGTGTTGCGGATGACGGCATCGATCTCGTCGGCAGTCTTCGCCGAACCGAATGTGGTTGCGCCGGAGTTCTTCGCGTCGACGAAAGCTCGGTGCTGGGCCCAGTACCCCACCGCGCGGTCGCCGGAGAAGATCTTCTGCCACGACGCCGTCATGGTCACGATCAGATCCCACACCAACGGCACGCCGGGGATCCACGCCCACTTCACCAGTCCCTTCTTCACGACGACGGTGAGCACGACGGTCAGGGCGATCGCGGCGAGCAACTGGTTGGCGATGCCGAACAGTGGGAAGAGCGTGTTGATGCCGCCCAGCGGGTCGGTGACGCCCATCAGCAGGATCGCACCCCACAGGCCGACGACGACCGCGGAGCACAACCAGGCGCCGGGACGCCAGGACGGATCCTTGAAGCGACGAGCGGGACCGCCGAAGTTGCCGAGCGAGTCCGAAAGCATGAACCGCGCGACACGCGTTCCCGCGTCGACGGTGGTGAGGATGAACAGCGCCTCGAACATGATCGCGAAGTGGTACCAGAACGATTTGAGGCTGTCGCCGCCGAACAGGTCGCTGAGCACCTGGGACATGCCGAACGCGAGCGTCGGGGCACCACCGGTACGGGAGATGATCGATTCCTCCCCGACGGATTCGGCTGCCGCCGAGATCTGTTCGGGGGTGATGTCGGGCGACCCCAGCCCGAGACCGTTGACGTAGGCGGCGGCGGTCTCCGGGGTGCCGCCGGTGAGGGCGGCCGGAGCGTTGAGCGTGAAGTACAGGTGCTGGTCGATGATGCAGGCGGTGACCAGCGCCATGATCGCGACGAACGACTCGGTGAGCATGCCGCCGTAGCCGATCAGCCGGATCTGTTTCTCCTTCTCGAGCAGTTTCGGGGTGGTGCCCGAGGAGATGAGCGCGTGGAATCCAGACAGTGCGCCACATGCGATGGTGATGAACAGGAACGGGAACAGCGACCCCGCGAAGGCCGGGCCGTCACCGTCGATGGCGAACGACGTGATGTCGGGCATCTCCAGGTTCGGTCGTGCGACGAGGATCCCGATCGCGAGCAGGACGATCGTGCCGACCTTCATGAAGGTCGACAGATAGTCGCGCGGGGCGAGCAGCAACCACACCGGCAGCACCGACGCCGCGAATCCGTAGGCGATCATCAGCCACGAAATCGTCACCGGGGACAGGGTGAACCAGTTCGTTCCCCAGTCGGTCTCGGCGACCCAGCCACCCGCGATGATCGCGACGAGCAGCAGAACGACGCCGATCAGCGACACCTCCGCGACCCTGCCGGGTCGCAGGTAGCGCAGATAGACGCCCATGAACAGTGCGATGGGAATGGTCATCGCGATGGAGAACAGGCCCCACGGGCTGTCGGCGAGCGCGTTCACGACCACCAATGCCAGCACCGCGATCAGGATGATCATGATGACGAAGACCGCGATGAGCGCCGCGACGCCGCCGATCGGCCCGAGTTCCTCGCGGGCCATCTGGCCGAGGCTGCGTCCGCGGCGGCGCGAGGAGATCCACAGGACGAGGAAGTCCTGGACCGCACCGGCGAAGACGACGCCGACGATGATCCAGATCGTGCCGGGCAGATAACCCATCTGGGCGGCGAGCACCGGGCCGACGAGCGGGCCCGCGCCGGCAATGGCGGCGAAGTGGTGGCCGAACAACACCCGACGGTCCGTCGGCATGTAGTCCTTGCCGTTCTCGAGTTCCTCGGCAGGTGTCGCACGGTCGTCGCGTGGCTGCACGATCTTGCGTTCGATGAACTTCGCGTAGAAGCGATAGGCGACGAGATAGGTGCACACGGCGGCGATGACGAACCAGACCGCGTTGATCTCCTCGCCGCGGACCAGCGCGATGATCGACCAGGCGACCGCCCCCAGAATCGCGAGCACGAGAAAGACGATCCTCGCGGTGGGTGATATCGGTGTCCGGTCGACGACACCGACCGGTGGAAGATCGGGGTCGGTCCGGAGATATTCCACCTCGCTGCTGGTCGGCGGCGCCGGGTCCACAGCCATATCGGCTCCTCACCAGGCTCGCCCGCAGACCCGCGGAGGTCGCGACGGGCCTCGAACGTGCTCGAATCTCGACCAGCGTCACGCTACCCGCGCGCGTCGACGAACGAACCGGAATCGATCAGCCGCGTGCGGCGATCCTGGCTTGCACCTCGGGCCGACGTAGCGGCGGCACCGACGGCGGTGGTTGCCGCCGCTCGGGAAGGGCCGCGAGCAATCTCGTCGTCGTCGCGGTCACTTCGGCGACGGCCTGTTCGAACGGCTCCCGGGTGGCGTCGGAGAGTTTGTGGATCCCGCTGACCTTACGGACGTACTGCCGTGCGGCCGCTTCGATCTCCTCGGCGGTCGCAGCCGGCTCGAGCCCCCGCAGCTCCGTGATGTTCCGGCACATGCTTCGAGGGTAGACGTCACCTCCGGACCGGACCATACGTTCGCTTCCGCGCGCCCGCTGTCCGTCCGCTGCGGCGATCGCAGCAGCGGGTGACGAACGGGCGCGCGGATGTGAAGGGGGTGGGTCAGACGCGTTCGATGATGGTCGCGTTGGCGGTCCCGCCACCCTCGCAGATGGTGAGCAGGCCGTAGCGACCACCGGTGCGCTCGAGCTCGTTGAGCAGCGTCGCCATCAGCTTGGTGCCGGTCGCGCCGAGCGGGTGGCCGAGGGCGATCGCGCCGCCGTTGACGTTGACCTTCGACGGGTCGGCGCCGATCTCCTTGATCCACGCCAGGACGACGGGCGCGAAGGCCTCGTTGATCTCGATGAGGTCGATGTCGTCGATCGTCAGGCCGGCCTTCTCGAGGGCGTACTGCGTGGCGGGGATCGGGGCGGTGAGCATGAAGATCGGGTCGTCGCCGCGGGCGCTGAGGTGGTGGATGCGCGCGCGGGGCTTCAGGCCGTACTTCTTCACGGCCTCATCGGAGGCGAGCAGCACCGCGGATGCGCCGTCGGAGATCTGGCTGGCGACGGCGGCGGTCAGGCGTCCGCCCTCGACGAGGGTCTGCAGCGACGCCATCTTCTCGAGGCTGGTCTCGCGCGGGCCTTCGTCGACGGTGGCGTCATCGAAGGGGACGATCTCGTTCTCGAAGCGTCCCTCGGCGATGGCGGCCTTGGCGCGCTCGTGGCTCTGCAGCGCCCACTTCTCGAGTTCCTCGCGGCTGAGGTCCCACTTCTCGGCGATCATCTCGGCACCCTTGAACTGCGACACCTCGTCGCTGCCGTAGCGCTCCGTCCAGCCCTTCGACCCACCGAAGGGGGTGTCGAAGCCGTACTGCTGCCCGACGATCATGGCCGCGGAGATCGGGATCTGCGTCATGTTCTGCACGCCACCGGCGACGATGAGATCCGCGGTGTCGCTGAGGATCGCCTGGGCACCGAAGTGCAGGGCCTGCTGGCTCGACCCGCACTGACGGTCGACGGTCACGCCGGGCACGTGCTGCGGGTAGCCGGCGGCCAGCCACGCGGTGCGGGCGATGTTGCCGGCCTGGCCGCCGATGGCGTCGACGCAACCGAACACCACGTCGTCGACGTCGGCGGGGTCGATGCCCGTGCGCTCGACGAGCGCCTTGATCACGTGCGCGCCCAGGTCGGCCGGGTGCACGTCCGCGAGCCCACCCTTCTTCTTGCCGATGGGGGTGCGCACCGCGTCGACGATGTAGGCCTCGGTCATGATGTCTCCTCACGAAGAATTCTGGTTCGACAGTCCGTCGAGAACGATGGAAAGGTATTGCTGGGCAACCTGATCGATACTGAGGGAGCCTCCGGGCCGGTACCAGCGCACGGCCACCCACACGGTGTCGCGCAGGAACCGGAAGACCAGTTCGACGTCGACGTCGGGCCGGAACGAACCGTCCGCGACGCCGCGTTCGATCACGCCCACCCACAGGTCGCGGAACTCGGTGTTGAGTTCGCCGATGTAGGCGAAGCGGTCGCCCTCGAGATGCTTGGCCTCACCCTGGTAGATCGCCACCGCGGCGTGCGACCGGTCGATCGCCTCGTAGGAGGTGGTGACGAGTGCCGCGAGGGTTTTGCGGGACGGCAGACCCGACGCGACGATCTTGCGGTACCGGTCGAACAGGTCGTCGAGGAAGGCCCGCAGGATCTCGTCCACCATCGACTCCTTGGAATCGAAGTGGTGGTAGAGGCTGCCGGAGAGGATTCCCGCCGCGTCGGCGATGTCGCGCACGGTCGTGGCCCGCACACCGCGCGACGCGAACAGGTCGGCTGCGATGTCGAGCAGTTCCGCGCGGCGTCCGGACTTGCTGGAGGTGTCGTCGCGTGAGGGAGTCATGACGGACATCCTTTCAAGCCGACCGAGAGCGGGTTCATGCGCGCTGGGAGGAGACCGACACGACCTCGCCGGTCAGATAGGTCGTGTAGTCGCTCGCGAGCATCGCGATGGTCGCCGCGACCTCCCAGACCTCGGCGGCGCGGCCGTAGGCCTCACCGGCGGCGAGGTTGTCGAGCAGTTCCTCGCTGGTGACCTTCGCGAGGAAGGGGTGTCGGGCGATGGACGGGGCGACGGCGTTGATGCGCACGCCGTATTCGGCGGCCTCGATCGCGGAGCAGCGGGTCAGGGCCATGACGCCGGCCTTCGCCGCCGCGTAGTGCGCCTGCGAGTGCTGGGCGCGCCAGCCGAGTACCGACGCGTTGTTGACGAGCACGCCGTTGTGGTCGACCGAGCGGAAGTAGCGCAGTGCCGCGCGGGTCGCGCGGAAGGTGCTGGTGAGGGTGATGTCGAGGACGCGATCCCATTCCTCGTCGGTCATCTCGACGACGGGCGTCTCGCCACCGAGTCCAGCGTTGTTGACGAGCACGTCGATGCGCCCTAGCCGGTCGGCGGCGCCGGTGATGAGGGCGTCGACCTGTTCGGTGGACGACACGTCGCACACGATCGTCGCGACCTGCTGTTCGGGGAACTCGGCCGCGAGCTTCTCCGCGGACTCGCCGAGCCGGCGCTCGTGGAAGTCGGAGACGAGCACGTCGGCGCCCTCGATCAGCGCGCGACGCGCGGTGGCGAATCCGATGCCGGTACCGGCGGCGGCGGTGACCACGACCTTCTTGTCGCGGAGCAGTCCGTGGCCGGGGGTCTCGACCGGCGGGGTCGCGAGCGGGGATGCGGGACGGGGTGTTGCGGTCACGGACGTGCCTCCCGGGGAAGGCCGAGCACGCGCTCGGCGATGATGTTGCGCTGGATCTCGTTGGATCCGCCGTAGATGGTGTCGGCGCGGGTGAACAGGAACAGCCGCTGCCATTCCGCGAGCTCGAGATGTTCGGGATCGGTGATGTCGGAGGGATTTCCGGCATGGTCGTGATCGGGGCCGACGAGCGATGACGATCCCTGCACGTCCATGGCGAGTTGCCCCAGGTCGCGATGCCAGTTCGCCCACAGCAGTTTCGCGACCGAGGCCTGACCCGGGTCGGCGTCGCCGAGGGTGCGCAGGGCGTGGGCACGCATGACCCGCAGTTCGATCCGCGCGCGGGCGATGCGTTCGCGGAGGTGCGGATCGTCGATCGCACCGTTGCTCTCGGCGACGGAGACGATGCCGTCGAGTTCGCGGGCGAAGCCGATCTGCTGCCCGAGGGTGGAGACGCCGCGTTCGAAGGTGAGCAGACCCATCGCGACCTTCCACCCGTCGCCGGGGGCACCGACGACGAGGTCGGCGTCGGTGACGGCGTCGTCGAAGAAGACCTCGTTGAACTCGGAGGTGCCCGTGAGCTGCTGAATGGGCCGCACCGTGACGCCGGGCTGGTCGAGGGGCACGAGCAGGAAGCTCAGGCCGTGATGGCGGGTCGAACCGGGTTCCGTCCGCGCGACGACGAAGGCCCATTGTGCGACGTGTGCGAGCGACGTCCAGACCTTCTGACCGTTGATCACCCACTTGTCGCCCTCGAGGCGGGCGGTGGTGGAGACGTTGGCGAGGTCGGAGCCGGCTCCCGGTTCCGAGTAGCCCTGCGCCCACAGTTCGGTGACGTTACGGATCCCGGGCAGGAAGCGCTGCTTCTGTTCCTCGGTCCCGAACGCGATGAGGGTGGGGCCGAGCAGTTCCTCACCGAGGTGGTTGACGCGCGCGGGCGCGTTCGCCTTCGCGTACTCCTCGTGGAAGATCACGCGCTGATCCATGCTCGCGCCGCGCCCGCCGTACTCGGTGGGCCAGCCGATGCAGGTCCATCGGGCAGCGGCCAGATGCCGGTCCCACGCGAGTCGCTGTTCGAAGAACTCGTGTTCGCTTCCGGGTCCGCCCTTGCCTCTGAGCTCGGCGAATTCGCCGGTCAGGTTGTCTTCGAGCCACTGTCGGACGGTGGCTGCGAACTCCGCATTTTCCTGGCTCTCGCTCTCGTGCACATCCGTACGATAACCTACCAAGCAATTGCTAGGTAGGGAGCTCTGTGAACACACGACCGAGAACCACTCCGGCCGCACTCGTACGTGCCGCCGACACCTGGCCGGACCTGCTCGCGATCGCCGATGGCGACACCCGGCTGACCTTCGCACAACTGCGCGACCACGTCCGCGATGTCGCCGCGGCGCTCGTCTCCCGCGGCGTCGAACGCGGTGCGCGCGTCGTCATCTGGTCGCCCAACACGTTCCACTGGGTGATCGCTGCCCTGGGTACACATTGGGCCGGCGGGGTCGTCGTGCCCCTCAACACCCGCTACACCGGAAACGAGGCCGCCGACGTCGTCGAGCGCGTCCGCCCCGAGGCCCTCGTCGTGGTCGGCGACTTCCTCGGTACCGACCGCTACACCGAACTGTGCAAGGCCGCTCCGGAACTGTCGATCCCGACGACCGTGCGGGTCCCGCTGGGCGGGAACGACGCGCCGATCGACGGGGTCGTCGAGTGGGCGGACTTCCTGTCCTCCGCCACCGACGCCGCCCGCACCGAGGCCGACGCGCGCGCCGCGGCCGTGACCCCCGACGACGTCTCCGACATCCTGTTCACCTCGGGCACGACCGGCCGCAGCAAGGGCGTGCTCAGCGCCCACCGTCAGTGCATCGGTGTCGCGCAGGCGTGGGCTGAGTGCGCCGAACTGACGATCGACGACAACTACCTGATCATCAACCCGTTCTTCCACAGCTTCGGGTACAAGGCCGGCTTCGTCGCCGCACTGCTCGAGGGCTCCACCGTCATCCCCCTCGCGACCTTCGACGTAGAGAAGGTCATGGCGATGGTCGCGGCCGAGCGCATCAGCGTCCTCCCGGGCGCCCCGACGATCTACCAGTCCATCCTCGACCACCCGCGGCGCGGCGAGTACGACCTGAGCAACCTGCGCATCGCCGTCACCGGCGCCGCACCCGTGCCCGTCTCCCTCGTCGAGCGCATGCAGAACGAACTGAGCTTCGACGCGGTGCTCACCGCCTACGGGCAGACCGAGGCGGTCGTCGCGACGATGTGCCGCACCGACGACGATCCCGTCACCGTCTCCACCTCGTCCGGACGCGCCACCGCGGAGTTCGAGGTGCGCATCGGCGACAAGGGCGAGATCCTGCTGCGCGGCCCGAACGTCATGCTCGGTTATCTCGACGATCCCGAGGCCACGGCCGAGACGATCGACGAGGACGGGTGGCTGCACACCGGCGATGTCGGGACCGTCGACGAACGCGGCTATCTCGACATCACCGATCGTCTCAAGGACATGTACATCAGCGGCGGATTCAACGTCTACCCGGCGGAGGTCGAAGCGGCACTGCTGCGCCTGCCGGGAGTACACGAGGTCGGGGTGATCGGTGTCCCCGACGAGCGCATGGGTGAGGTCGGCCGGGCGTTCGTGGTCCCGCTGGACGGACATCCGCTCACCGAGGACGACGTGATCACGTACGCCCGAGAGAAACTCGCCAACTTCAAAGCGCCGCGATCGGTTCGGTTCATCGATGCGCTGCCCCGAAACCCGTCCGGCAAGGTACTGAAGAACGTTCTGCGTGAGGAGAAGTCATGACCGTCCCGTTCGAGCCCGATGTCGTCACCTACGAGGTGCGCGACGGCGTCGCGATCGTCACTCTCAACCGACCCGATTACCGCAACGCCCAGAACTCGGTCATGACCTACGCGCTCGACGCCGCCTTCGAGAGGGCCGTCGAGGACGACGAGGTCAAGGTGATCGTGCTGGCCGGCAACGGCAAGCACTTCTCCGCCGGCCACGATCTGGGCACCCCGGGCCGCGACCACCACGTCCACTACGACAACAAGGCCGTGATGTGGTGGGATCACGTCGACAAGCCCGGCGGCGACCAGCGCTACGCCCGTGAGATGGAGGTCTACCTGGGGATGTGCCGCCGCTGGCGCGAGATCCCCAAGCCCACCATCGCGTCGGTGCAGGGCGCCTGCATCGCCGGTGGTCTCATGCTGGCGTGGGTGTGCGACCTGATCGTCGCGTCCGAGGATGCCTTCTTCTCCGATCCCGTAGTCCGCATGGGCATCCCGGGTGTCGAGTACTTCGCGCACCCGTGGATCCTCGGAACGCGCTTCGCGAAGGAGATCCTCTACACCGGTGATCGTTTCAGTGCCCAGCGCGCCTACGAGGTGGGCATGGTCAGCCGCGTCGTGCCGCGTGAGGAACTCGAGAACGAGACCCTCGCCCTCGCCGCCCGCATCGCGGAGATGCCCCGCTTCGGGCTCGCGCTCACCAAGCGCGCCGTCAACCAGTGCGAGGACCAGATGGGCATGCGCAACGGCATGGACTCGGTCTTCGGCCTGCACCACTTCGCGCACGCGCACAACGCCGAGGTCGGCGCCGACTCGCTCGGCGGCATGAACGCCAAGTCGATGGCCGCGAGCGCTCGTCCGGTGGAAGGAGCGAAGTAGTGGATCTGCAGCTCGACGACGCCACCCTCGCGTTCCGCGACGAGGTACGCGCCTTCCTCGCCGAGAACGTCCCCACGACGCCGCTCGAGTCGATGGACACGGCCGAGGGCTTCGAGGAACACCGGCAGTGGGAACGGACCCTCGCCGATGCACGCCTGTCGGTCGTCTCCTGGCCCGAGGAACTCGGCGGCCGCGACGCGACCCTCGAGCAGTGGGTCGTGTTCGAGGAGGAGTACTACCGCGCCGGTGCGCCCGGCCGGGTGAGCCAGAACGGCATCTTCCTGCTCGCCCCCACCCTGTTCGAGCATGCCCACCCCGAACAGCTCGCCCGCATCATGCCGCGCATGGCCCGGGCCGACGACATCTGGGCCCAGGCCTGGTCGGAACCCGAGTCCGGCTCCGACCTCGCGTCGCTGCGCTCGACCGCCACGAAAGTCGACGGCGGCTGGCTGCTCAACGGCCAGAAGACCTGGAGCTCGCGGGCGTCCTATGCCGACATGGGTTTCGGTCTGTTTCGCTCCGACCCGGAGGCCCAGCGGCACAAGGGCATCACCTACTTCATGTTCGACCTGCGGGCCGAGGGCGTCACCGTGCGACCGATCCCGCAGCTCGACGGTGAGCCGGGCTTCGCAGAGATCTTCCTCGAGGACGTCTTCGTCCCCGACGACCCGGAGCGTCCCGGTGAGTCCGGTGTGATCGGTGCGGTGAACGAAGGATGGCGGGTCGCGATGAGCACCGCCTCCAACGAGCGCGGTCTGTCGCTGCGTGCGCCGGGCCGATTCCTGGCGGCCACCGACCGGCTGCTGCGCGCCTACGGCGAGTCCGATCTCCACGGCGACACCGCGCTGCGCAACCGCGTCGCCGACGCGTGGATCGGGGCGCGCGCCTACGAGCTGTCGACCTGGGCGACCGTCACGCGCCTGACCGCGGGCGGACAGCTCGGCGCCGAATCGTCGATCAACAAGGTGTTCTGGTCCGAGTGGGACATCGCCGCGCATGAGACGGCGCTCGACCTGCAGGGTGTGGACGCCGAACTCGTCGACGGCTGGACCGACGGTTACCTGTTCTCGCTGTCGGGCCCGATCTACGCCGGTACCAACGAAATCCAGAAGAACGTCATTGCCGAGCGGCTGCTCGGCCTTCCGAGGGGTGATCGATGAGATTCGCACTCGACGAGTCCCATGAGGACTTCGCGTCCAGTATCGACGCCCTGCTCACCAAGTCGGATATGCCGCAGGTGATCCGTGCGTGGAACAGCGGCGACACGGCACCGGGTCTGCAGGTGTGGGAGCGACTGGCCGAGACCGGCGTCAACGGTCTGCTCGTTGCCGAGGAGCACGACGGCCTCGGGGCCGACGCGGTCGATCTCGTCGTCGCCGTCGAACAGCTCGGTCGCCACGCTGTGCCCGGTCCGGTGGTCGAAACCGTCGCGGTGGCACCGGTTCTGCTCGCCGCCGTGGCACCCGAGCGTCTCGGCCCGCTTGCCGCCGGATCGCTCGCCACCGTCGCGATGCTCCCCCACGCGCCGTACGCGGTCGACGCGCACGTCGCCGACCTCGCGCTGCACGTCGCCGACGGCACCGTCTCGATGGGCACCGCCGGGGACACGCGCGAGTCGGTCGACCGGTCGCGCACGCTCGCCTCGATCACCGTCGGCGAGTCGCTCGGATCCACAGATACCGCTGCGGCTTTCGACATCGGTGTCCTCGCGTCTGCAGCTCAGCTCCAAGGCCTGGGCCGGACTCTGCTCGACACCACCGTCGAGTACGCGCAGCAGCGCAGGCAGTTCGGCCGCGCGATCGGCTCCTTCCAGGCGGTCAAGCACCATCTCGCCGAGGTGGCGGTCGCGCTGGAGATGGCACGTCCGCTGCTGCACGGTGCGGCCATCGCCGTCCGCGACGAGCTGTCCACCGCGTCCCGGGACGTCTCGGCGGCCAAGGTCGCGTGCGGCGACGCCGCCTATCTCGCCGCGCGCACGGCACTGCAGGTGCACGGCGCGATCGGCTACACCCAGGAATACGATCTGTCGCTGTGGATCACGAAGGTCCGCGCGCTCGTCACCGCGTGGGGCACCCCCGACGAGCACCGGGCACGCGTGGTCGCGGCACTCGAGAGCGAGGCGTCATGACGTTCGAGACGGAAGATCGTGCCGCACTGCGGGACTCGGTGCGTACCCTGCTCGCCAAGCACTCCGATTCGGCTGCCGTCCGGCGGGCGATCACGACCGGCAGCGGGTACGACGACGAACTGTGGACGATGCTCGTCGAGCAGGTCGGGGTCGCAGCCCTCGCCGTTCCGGAGGAGTACGACGGTGTGGGCGCCTCGTGGGTCGAGGCCCACGTGGTGCTCGAGGAACTCGGCCGCACGCTCACCCCGTCGCCGTTCCTGGGGTCGGCGGTGCTCGCGGCGCAGACCGTGCTGCTGTCCGGTGATGCCGACGCGGCGGCGCGTCTGCTCCCCGGCATCGCGGCCGGCGAGGTCGTCGCGGTGTGCTGGGCGTCGGCCACCGGCTGGCAGCGTCCCGGCGTGAGCGCCGAGGGCAACGTGCTGACCGGAACCGCGCACTACGTGCTCGGCGGCGACATCGCGTCCACCCTGCTCGTGCTCGCCGCCGACGGTGACACGGTCGGTCTGTTCGAGGTCGATCCGGAGACCGACGGGGTGTCGCGGCGCCGCGTGCCCACGATGGATCCCACGCGTTCCCTCGCGGAGGTGTCGTTCTCGGCGGTGACCGGTCGTCGCCTGTCATCGTCCGACGATCTCGTCGACCGGTTGCGGGCGTCCGCGGCGATCGCCCTGTCGGCCGAGCAGGTGGGTGCCGCGCAAGCGGTGCTCGACCTGACCGTCGACTACGCGAAGAACCGCAAGCAGTTCGGTCGCGCAATCGGGTCGTTCCAGGCGCTCAAGCACCGCATGGCCGACATGTACGCGCTCGTGGAGACGGCGCGATCGATGTCGTATGCGGCTGCGTTGTCGCAGGATCCGCAGGACGCGTACGCCGCGAAGATCTACTGTTCGGAAGCCTTCCAACAGGTCGCGTCGGAGGCCGTGCAGCTGCACGGCGGGATCGCGATCACCTGGGAGCACGACGCGCAGTTGTTCTTCAAGCGGGCGCACGGCAGCGCCCAGTTGTTCGGGCAACCGCGCGAGTACCTGAGCGCAATATCGGCCTGAGCAATATCGTCGGCGGCGATCCCTGCGAAAGATCGGTGATGCGCCTCCTCGATTCCTCGGTTCCACTCCCCGTGCGTCCCCGCCGCGTCCTCGTGGCGGGGACGTCGAGGAGTTCACCGCGCACCCACGGTGGGTACCGCGACCGCGTCCTCACCGCGCTCGCACAACGTCTCGATCTGCCGGTCGTGCGGCTGACGGGCCGACGGGAGGTCGATACGTGGGCGGCACTGCTCGCCTGCCGTCCCCCGGCGTCCGGCGGATGAACTCGACACCCGTCCTCGGAGCCCGCGGGCCGGAGAGCACCCGATCGTCCGGGATCACTCGCGCCCGCCGCGGCGGCTCGCTAACGTCGGAGAGATGACACCTCCCACGATCACGCTGAATTCCGGAACGACGATCCCGCAGCTGGGCCTGGGAGTCTGGCAGGCCACCAACGACGAGACCGAACACGCGGTCCGATACGCGATCGACGAGGCCGGTTACCGGCACATCGACACGGCCGCGGCCTACGGCAACGAGGAAGGCGTCGGCCGCGCACTCACCGCGTCGTCGGTGCCGCGCGAGGACATCTTCGTCACCACCAAGCTGTGGAACGCCGATCAGGGTTACGAGCCGGCACTGAAGGCATTCGACACGAGCCTGAAGAAGCTGGGCACCGAGTACGTCGACCTCTACCTGATCCACTGGCCGCTGCAGGACCGCGAACGGATCCTGCGCACCTGGGACGCCCTCGAGAAGATCGCCGAGTCCGGGCGCGCGAAGGCGGTCGGGGTGTGCAACTTCGAACCGCACCACCTGCAGTTGCTCGTCGATCGTGGCGGGTTGTTGCCTGCGGTGGATCAGGTGGAGTTGCATCCGCACCTGCCGCAGCAGGAGATCCGCCGGTTCGCGTCCGAGCACGGCATCGCCGTCGAGTCGTGGAGCCCGCTCGGTGGCACGAGCAACTCGGGGTGGGGTCCGAACTCGAAGCCGAACACCCTGCTCGTCGACCCGATCGTCACCCGCATCGCCGATCGTCACAGCAAGTCGGCCGCGCAGGTGCTGATCCGCTGGCATCTGCAGAACGGGCTGATCGTCATCCCGAAGTCGGTGCACGAGCAGCGCATCTCCCAGAACATCGACGTCTTCGACTTCGAACTCGACGAGCTCGACCTCAGCGAACTCGACACGCTCGACGACGGCACGCGGGTGGGCGCGCATCCCGACGAGATGAACATCGGCGCTCCTTCCTAGTCCCTTCCCCCCGGAACTGGAACGTGTTCTCATTGTCGGGGTACGCACGTCCGACTTCCGGAAGGCAGCGATGAGCGAGACGACGACGCATGTGGTGCTGGGCAAGCCGGTCACCATGCCCGTGCAGGTCCGAACGGCCACGGCGTTCCTGGGGATGTTCTCGGTTCCCGTGCGCCCCGCGCAGGAACTCGTCGCCCGCACCGGGCTCGAGATCCTGCAGTACCGCCCGGGCCACGGGATCTGCACGCTCGTCTTCGTGGACTACGTCGACGGGGACCTCGGCCCGTACAACGAGTTCGGGGTGTGCTTCCTCGTCCGCAACCATCACAACCGCGGCGACGGCATCGTCGGCGACTGGCGGAGCCTGGTCGGCGGGCAGGCCGGTGCGCTCATCCACCATCTGCCCGTCGACGGCGACTTCACTCTTGCGGCGGGACGCGGCATTTGGGGTTTCCCGAAGACCCTCGCCGACTTCGACGCCGACCACGACAGCAGCACCAAGCGCGGTTCGGTCTCCGCCGACGGAGTGCTGATCGCCGAACTGGCGGTGGCGCCCGGATTTCCGGTGCCGGGCAACGGCCTTGCAGCCTCGCTCGCCGCCTACTCGCACATCGACGACGTCACCCGCTGCACGACCTGGAAGATGAATCCGAGCGGCGTGCGCACCCGGTTCGGCGGCGCGACCCTACGGTTGGGGACGCATCCGATCGCCGACGAACTGCGGTCGCTCGGTCTGCCCCGACGCGCACTGACCTCGTCGTCGATCGCCGATCTGCGGATGATCTTCGGCAACGCGACCGTCGTCTGAGACTCTCCTGGACTCAGGAGAGCGCGCCCGAGACGGCGAGGACGATCACCGCGACACCCAGCAGGGTGTCGAGCACACCGCAGAACTCCGCGAGCGAGCGGGCGACCACGGTGTTCCGGCGGAAATGAACGTAGTCCCACGCGGCGTGACCGAGCAGTCCGAGCCCGACGATCACGCCCGCCGGGACGGGGGTGACCGTCACCGCGGCCACCGCGACGGCACCGAAACCCAGCATGGCCACGGCCGACGGCCCGACGAGCATCGCCCGGCCGGCCGGGGTGCGCGCGAGTCCGTAGACGGCGCCGGCGGCACCGAGCGCGACCATCACCACGGTGATCTCGACCGGTACCCCGAACGCGACGACGGCGACCTTGCCGATGCCGATCAGCGCGACGGCGCCGAGGAACAGCGGCCAGGCCGCGCTGCGACGGCCCAGTACGGCGGCACCGAGATAGACGAGTGCCGCGCCGGTGAGGATCGCCGGGAAGTCGGTGCCCCCGTCCGCAAGGACGAACGCGGCGAGGGCGACTGCGACGAGGCTCGGCCACCGGCGCAGCACCCCTCGTAGCAGCGCCTTCGGGTCGATGCCGGTCGCAGGTCGATCGATGGGAAGGGTGGTGATGCCGGAGCTCGTCATGAGGATCCGCCTAAGTTGAACAGAGACGTTCGAGTTGGTGATCAGCGTAACCTGAACATCAGTGTTCGACAAGAGGAGGATCCGTGACCACCCACGAGACATCCCGCCGTCCCGAATCGCTTCGAACCAGGAAACGTGCGGACGCCGAGCGGAACATCGAGGCGATCCTCCACGCCGCGCGCATCGCACTGGGTCGTGATCCCGATGCGAGCATCGGGGAGATCGCCAAGGCCGCCGGCGTCGGACGTGTCACGCTCTACGGCCACTTCCCCACGCGCGCAGAACTCGTCACCGCCGTGGTGCAGCGCGCGCTCGCCGAGGCGGAGGAGACCATGGACCGGATCGACCTCACGGGCGACCCCCGCGACGCCCTGCACCGCCTCATCGCGGGTTCGTGGTCGCTGACCGCCGACGCGGGGGCACTGCTCGCCGCCGCCGAACAAGCACTTCCCGCCGAGGACGTCCGCGCCGCACACGACGGCCTGCTCGCCCGCGCGACCGCCCTCATCGAGCGCGGTCGCGCCGAAGGGGCGTTCCGCACCGACCTGGCGTCGTCCTGGCTGGCGTCGGTCCTGCACAGCCTGGTCCATTGTGCCGCAACCGAAGTCGCGGCAGGACGGTTGTCGGCGGAGGACGCCGCCGACTACATCGCCGCAACGGCCCTGTCGTCGTTCACCCCGCCCGGCTGAGCGGTATCAGCCGGACGCGATCACGCCGTCGACGTTCTGACGCTCGCGGAGCCGGGTGACCGTGTCGTGCAGGTGCTCGTCGAGCAGACGCCGCACCTCCTCCCGGTCGGCGGTGCGGATCGCCTCCCGCAGCACGACGTGCTCGTCCACCTGCACGTGCAGGTCGGGATAGGTGGTCTGCAAGGCGCCGAGGCACATCCGCGTCTCGACGAGCAGCGTGCGGGCCGCCCGCACGAGCCGCGGACTGTCGGCACTGGCCACGAGGATCTCGTGGAAACGTCGGTCGCCGTCCGAGACACCGGTGGCGTCCTCGCGTTCGGCGGCGGTGCGCATCTCCTCGATCGCCGGTTCGAGGGCCTTCCACGTCTGTTCGCGACGGCCGTCCAGCACCAGGTCGAGGGCACCGCCCTCGATGACCCAGCGGCTGCGGTAGATGTCGACGACGTCGTCGAAGGTGAGCTCGGTGACGAAGATGCCCCGATTGCGGATGCTGTAGAGCAGACCTTCGGACAGCAACCGCTGCATGGCTTCTCGCAGCGGGCCCCGGGAGACCTGGAAGTGCGCCGCGAGTTCGGCCTCCCCCAGTTGTTCGCCGGGACCGAGCGCACCCCGGACGATGGCCGACCGGATCTGTTCGGCGATGAGCTCGGCCGTGGACGGCCGGGTGACAGGACGTAGATCTTCCAGATCACCGAGCACCATGATCGGTATCCTCCTCGAACAGTGAGCCCAGCTCCGGGCATTCCACTGTATATCCGGCGAGTTCCAGGCCGTGCCACACGGTGACCTGGTTGGCGGTCAGCACCGGCTTGCCGGTCTCCTTCCCGAGTTCCCGCATGATCCGCAGCGTGTGCATCGCGGTGTCGGGGACGAGGACCGCCTGTGCGTCGGGATGACCGTTGGTCCTCACGAATTCGAGGACGGCCTCGTCGGTCAGGGTGCCGACCTCGGCGGCGGTGTCGATGCCGGCGTCGGCGAGCGAGACGACGTCGACACCGGCGTCCGCTAGGAAGGCGACGAACAGTTCGGCGACGTCCCGCGGATAACTCGCCGCCACGGCCACCCGGCCGACTCCGAGCGCCCGAAGTGCGGCGACGAACGCGATGCTCGTGCTCGTCGTGGGCACGCCTCCCGCCTCCCGGGAGAGCTGCTCGACCTGGGTGCGTGCCCCCTCGGGTCCGTACACGAAGCTGCCCGACGTGCACGCCCACACAAGGGCGTCGAGGGGCTCGTCCGCGAACTGCGCCGCTCCCCCGGCGAGCTTGGCCGGGCTCCCGAGGTCGAGGAGTTCGGGAACGGCGTGCAGATCTGTTCCGTAGATGTGGGCGACGGGCAGATTCACCCCCAGGAGTTCGGCGGCGAACGGGTAGTCGTCCTCTGCGGCATGATCCGGGTAGACGATCCCGACGGTCGTGCGGTCACGATGCATTCAGAACACTCCTCTCAACCACTTCCCCGGTCCGGTCATGGGCAGCTTCATCCGTCCCAGGCACGCCCAGATGGTGAGCTGGTTGGCCGTGAGGACCGGCTTGCCGAGTTCCCGTTCGAGCGGCGCGATCAGGTCGTAGGTCGGCAGGTTGGTGCAACTGACGAAGATCGCCTGTGCGTCCGGGGTGTCGGCCCCGATGATGTGTTCGGCGATGGTGCGGTAGTTGACCTTCCAGATGCCGCCGCCGAGCCCGAGATGTGACGACCGGACGACCTCGGTTCCGGCCTCCTTCAGGAAGTCGTGCAGCAGGTCGGTGAGTTCCCGGTCGTAGGGGGTGATCACCGAGATGCGGGTGAGGTCGAGTTTGTGGAGGGCTTCGAGCAGCGCTCCGGAGGTCGTGACCGCGCACGATGCGCCCGCCTCGCAGATCGCGTCGCACAGGGCCTTCTCGTAGGCCACCCCGTTGACGAAACTGCCCGACGTACACAGATAGGCAACGACTTCCGGTTCCACCGACAGCACGTCGCGGGTCGCGACCATCAGGTGCCGCCGGTCGGACACCAGCTCGGCCATGGCGCGGCTGACCGGCACCGGCTCGTAGGGGGTTCGAGCGAGGTGCAGGGTGACCTCGAGCGGCGCCCATCGCCACAGTTCTCGTTCCAGGGCGAGATCGAAGGGTGCGATCACACCGATGCCCCGCTGAGCCAGAGGACCTTCGAATTCGGGAATGTTCAGTTCCATACGGTCCCTCGGCTTCGTCAAGATTTCCCTCAGCCTTGAGGATTGTTGACAATAATACGAGGCACTCATACGGTGTCAACGTGGATGCCCAGCCGGTCGTTGCAGTGCTTCATGCCGAAGCCGTCCCGGATCGTGCGTGGATGGCCCCGGTGGCCGAACACGCCACGGTGCGCTACACCGACGCCGCCGGTCTGGCGGACGCGCTCGACGGCGCCGACATCCTCTTCGCGTACGACTTCCTCACCGACGCGCTGCCCGCAGCCTGGCACGCCGCAGCGTCCCTGAAGTGGATCCATGTCGCTGCGGCCGGGGTCGACGCCCTCATGTTCCCCGAGCTGCGCGACAGCGGCGTGGTCGTCACCAACTCCCGCGGAGTCTTCGACGGGGCGATCGCCGAATACGTGCTCGCCCAGATACTCTCCTTCGCCAAGGACATCCCCGAATCGCTGCGGCTCCAGCACGAGCACATCTGGAAGCACCGGGAATCCGAACGCATCGCCGGGCGCTCCGTGCTCGTCGTCGGCACCGGCCCGATCGGTCGCGCGATCGCCCGCCTGCTCTCCGCCGCGGGAATGACGGTCCAGGGCTCGGGCCGGCGCTCTCGCGACGACGACCCCGATCTCGGCCGCGTCACCGCGACCGCCGACCTTCCGGCCGCCCTGGCCGACGTCGATTTCGTCGTCGTGGCCGCACCTCTCACGGATCAGACCCGGCACCTGTTCGACGCCAGGATGTTCGCCGCGATGAAACCGCAGGCGCGTTTCGTCAACGTGGGGCGCGGCGAACTCGTGCGCACCGACGACCTCGTCGAGGCGCTGCGGTCGGGAACGATCGCCGGTGCCGCGCTCGACGTGCTCGACGTCGAGCCGCTCCCCGAGGACCATCCGCTCTGGGACATGCCGAACGTCTCGATCACCCCGCACAATTCGGGGGATTTCGTGGGCTGGCGCGACGCGCTGGTGGACGTCTTCGTCGACAATTTCCACCGTCACCGCAGTGGCGAACCTCTTCGGAACGTGGTGGACAAGAAGCTGGGTTACGTGCCCGGCGCGTGAGAGTCGGCATCGTCCGACGAGAAGGAGGCACGATGGAGCCCACAGACATGACCGCCGTCGAACTCGTGTCGGCGTTCTCCTCGGGCGAGTTGTCTCCCGTCGAGGTGACGCGGGCCGTGCTCGATCGGATCGCGGCGCACGATCGCGAGATCAACTCGTTCTGTCTCGTCGACGAGGAGAAGGCCCTCGACCAGGCGCGCAGGTCCGAGGAGCGGTGGCGGACCGGCTATTCGAAGGGCCTGCTCGACGGGGTCCCCATCTCGATCAAGGACATCTTCCTCACCGACGGATGGCCGACACTGCGGGGTTCGCAGGCCGTCGACGAGAACCAGGACTGGAACGTCGACAGCCCGGTCGCGGCCCGGCTGCGCGAGGACGGAATGGTGTTGCTGGGCAAGACCACCACTCCGGAGATCGCGTGGAAGGCGGTGACCGACTCGGCGCTCTACGGGGTGACCACGAATCCCGCCGACACGACGAAGACCGCCGGTGGCTCGTCCGGAGGCAGCGCGGCGGCGGTCGCGGCCGGCTTCGGTCCGTGCTCCGTCGGCACCGACGGTGGGGGCAGCATCCGCATCCCCGCATCGTTCTGCGGCGTCGTCGGATTCAAGCCCACCCACGGCCGGATCCCGATCTTCCCCGCCAGCCCGTTCGGGCCGCTCGCGCACGCCGGGCCGATCACCCGGACGGTCGAGGACGCGGCGCTGCTCACCGACATCCTCGCGCTGCCCGACCCCCGGGACCCGACTGCCCTCGCGCCGCCCCTGACGACCTTCCGCGGCGGCCTCAACCGCGAGGTGGTGGGAATGGACGTCGCCTACTCCAAGACCCTCGGCTACGTCGACGTGGACCCCGAGGTCGGTGAGATCGTCGATCGGGCGGTCCGCGTCCTCGACGAGGCCGGGCTGCGCGTGACCGCCGCCGATCCCGGTTTCACCGATCCGCTCGAGGCCTTCGAGAACCTCTGGGCGGCAGGCGCGGCCACGATGTTGAAGACCTTCCCCGAGGGCACGCGGGACAAGGTGGATCCCGGCCTCGGACGCGTGTGGTCCCACGGCGAACAACTCGGTGCCGTGGACTATCTCGAGGCCCGGGCGGTCGCGGCGGCGGTCGGCATCACGATGGGGATCTTCCACCAGAAGTACAACGTGCTGATCACCCCGACGATGCCGATCCCCGCCTTCGAGGCCGGCCACGACGTGCCGCCGGGTTCGTCGCTGACATCGTGGCCGCAGTGGACCCCGTTCACCTATCCTTTCAATCTCACGCAGCAGCCGGCCATCAGCATCCCCGTGGGCACCACTGCGGCGGGTCTGCCCGTGGGTCTGCAGATCGTCGGGCCGCGGCACTCGGACGACCTGCTGCTCGCCGTCGCGCGGTTCGCCGAGTACGCGTTGAGCTGAGACGGGAAGAGCGCCACGGGAAACGGCACCGCGCGGAGTACGCGGTGCCGTTTCCCGTGCAACGACCGTCTATGCGCGTGCGAAGCTCAGCGTCTCCCCCACGACCCCCTGTATCCACAGGTCGTTGCACGCAACGGCGAGTTCGGGCAGACCCTCCTCGATGGTCGCGAAGACGTTGCCCGGCACCCACCCCACATCACCGTTGAGCAGCAGATTGTTCCGGCCGTAGAACAACGCGAGGTCGGTTGCCCCCTGCTGCGCGTGAGCCTGCGATCCGGGTTCGTAACCGTATGCGGGATTACCGATCTCCCACGGTTCGAAGTCGAACAGGCACACATCCCCCGGGATCGGCGTCACCGTCGGGTTCTCCCGGTGCGGTGCCGCGGTGATCCTCGGGACGAGGGTGTAGAGCTCGTTACGGGCGTACTTGGCGTGGAACGCCGAGCCGCTCTGCGGCAGGGCTTCCCACACCGCCGCGCAGGTGAGCGGCGCCTCGTCCTCGAGAAGCCGTGCTCTGCACGTGATGTCGCGCTTGTCGAGAGTGATCGTGATGTATCGGGCCACGCGGACTCCCTCGTTCGACGGGTTATCGGACCTCGGCGAGGACCTCGGACCAGGTCCCGAGCGCGTCCTCGATCTGCTGGGCGGTGACGATCAACGGGGGGATCATGCGCACCACGTTCATGTGTGCACCGCAGGTCAACAGCAGCAAACCCTTCTGGGCGGCGAGTTGTTGCGCTGCGGTCGCCCGTTCCCGGTCGGGTGCTCCGTCCGCGGTGAACTCGAGGCCCACCATGAGACCGAGGCCGCGCACGTCACCGATGGCATCGGTCGTGTTCTCCCGTGCGCCGGAGAGCAGTTCACGTCCACGCACGGCGGCATTGTCGACGAGCCCCTCCTTCTCGATCACGTCGAGAGTGGCCACGGCCGCCGCGCACGAGACCGCATTCGCCCCGTACGTGCCGCCCTGCGATCCCGGACGGGCGCGTTCCATGAGTTCCTCGGAGGCGGCGATACCCGACAGCGGGAAACCGCTCGCGAGGCCCTTGGCGATGGTGATGATGTCGGGTCGCACGTCGAAGTGCTGATGCCCGAAGAACTTTCCGGTCCGCCCGAATCCGGTCTGGATCTCGTCGAAGACGAGCAGGATGCCGTGTTCGTCGGCCCGCTGCCGCAGTCCCTGGAAGAACCTGGTGTTGCCGGGGACGTAACCGCCCTCGCCCAGGACCGGTTCGACGACGAAGGCCGCGATCTCGTCCGGCGCCACGAGGGTCGCGAACAGGTAGTCCAGTTCCTGCAGGGCGAAATCGGTCGCTTCCTCCTCCGACCAGCCGTAGCGATAGGCCGTGGGGAAGGGAGCGACGTGTACACCGCCCATGAGCGGCGAGAACCCTGCGGAGAAACGGGTTCCGGAGGTGGTCATCGTGGCGGCGGCGACGGTACGGCCGTGGAAACCGCCGTGGAAGACGACGATTCCGGGTCGCCCTGTCGCCTGGCGGGCCAGACGCAGCGCCGCCTCGACTGCCTCGCTGCCCGAATTGGCGAAGAACAGCGAGTCGAGTCCTTCGGGGAGCACCGTGCCCAGGCGTTCGGTGAGTTCGAGCAGGGGCCGGTGCATCACGGTCGTGTACTGCCCGTGGATCAGCGAGCCGATCTGCCGGCGGGCGGCCTCGACGACGTGCGGGTGACAGTGGCCGGTACTCGTGACGCCGATGCCGGCGGTGAAGTCGAGATACCGACGTCCGTCGGTGCCGTGGATGTAGCACCCCTCGGCGTGGTCGACGGTGACGGGCGTTGCCTGCAGCAGGCGGGGTGAAAGACGGGTCATGACGATCCCTCCGAACAGCCGAGGACGCGAACCCTCGTGCCGGTTGTCGGATTGTTGACAATATGGATAACACGCGGGGATGGTCGACGCAACGGCGAGCGGTGTAACGGCAGCGTTTCGTCACTCGCACCGGAGGGCATCCGCACAGCAGGAAGCCGCATCGCCCACGGATGAGGACATCATGATCAGCAACGACGACATCGACACCCTCGCTCGCGCCACCGCGTACGGGCCGGACGGTGACAAGCTCGGACGCGTCGGAGAGGTCTACCTGGACAACGACACGGGCCGACCCGCCTGGATCACCGTCGTCACGGGTCTGTTCGGAACGCGCCGGCACTTCGCCCCGATCGACGAAGCCGTGCTCGACAGCACCGGAGTGCGCCTGCCCTTCGACAAGGACACGATCACCGGCGCCCCGAACATCGACGAGAACGGTGAGCTGACCCCGCTCGAGGAGGACGAGCTGTACCGCTACTACCGCCGGTTCGGGGACACCCCTGCAGGGGGTGGATCCACCGGCGATCAGGGCGGATTCACGGACGATCGGGCCGGGTTCACCGACGACCGCAGCGGCCTCGGCGAGCGGAGCGCAGCCGGTGGTGGCCTCGTCGGCGCGGCCGGCGGACCGGGAGGCACCGGGACGCCGCACACCGGCGAGACGTACGGCACCACCACATCGGCGGGAACCGGGCCCTCACCGACACCGCCCGACGTCGCGCGTGAGGAGATCGCCGGCAACTACCGGCCGAGCGAGGGCCAGCGGGACGAATCGCTCGAGCACTCGATGCCGGGGCATACCGCGTCGACGCCGTCCACACCGTCCGGGACCGCGGACTCGTCCACACCGTCCGGGACCGCGGACTCGTCCACACCGTCCGGGACCGCGGACTCGGCGGCGGACACCGCCCGCCACGCAGCTCCCGGCAGCGACAGCGGCAGCGGCAGCGGCAGCGGCAGCGGCAGCGATCAGGAGATCGTCGGTCCGGGACCGACGGGGCCGGCGCACTTCACGCCGCCGCCGTCGGCCGACACGAGCACGGCCGATGCGAAGACGGACACGGCAGGCGGCGAGGACGCCGACCGGCCGCGCAAGCCGCGCCTGGTGCGCCGGGTCGTGACCACGGAGTACTACGAGGAGGAACCGGACGACGCGACCGGCGCCGACCGTTCCTGATCCACACACGAAGCCGGGACGACCACAATCGATGTGGTCGTCCCGGCTTCGTGGTGCGGTACCACGTGTCGCGCGGTACGGTCCTGCGATCTACAACCAGGTGTCCTCCGTGACGGAGGTGAGGAACGCTTCGAGGTCGTCGCGCCAGGGCGCCGGCGTCGTCTTCTCCGGTTCGATCCCGGTGTACTGCCCGCGGTAGAAGAGCAGCGGGCGTTCCTTCTCGTCGCGCACCTCGCTCAGCGACGACACGCGACCGAGCACCACCCAGTGGTCTCCCCCGTCGTGCACCGTCTCGACCGTGCAATCGATGTGCGCAAGCGAGCCCGTCAGGACGGGTGAGCCCAACGGGGACGGCGTCCAGTCGAGTCCGGCGAACTTGTCGGGTTCGCGAGAACCGAACCGCGCGCAGGTCTCCTGCTGTTCCTCGGCAAGGACGTTGACGCAGAAGCGGCCCGCTCGTTCGATGGCCGCCCACGACCGCGACTGCTTCGTGGGGCAGAACAACACCAGCGGCGGGTCGAGCGACAACGCTGCGAACGACTGGCACGCGAATCCCACAGGCGTTCCGTCGTCCTCGGTGGTGGTGATGACGGTGACGCCGGTGCAGAACTGCCCCAGCACGGTGCGGAAGGCCCGTGGGTCGATCGCATCGTTCTCTCCGGCCTCCGGCGCGGTCATTACTGCATTCCCACCGAGAAGTCGTGGCCCCACAGGCTCACGGCCGTGGATTCACGGGCGATCCAGTCGTCGTCCTCGACCTGCAGCCCCTCGCAACCGAATTCGACGTCGAATCCGCCGGGGGTCTTCATGTAGAAGGACAGCATCTTGTCGTTGACGTGGCGACCGAGCGTCGCCGACATCTTGACCTTCTTCCGCAGTGCGCGGTCGAGGGCGAGACCGACGTCGTCGGAGTTCTCCACCTCGATCATCAGGTGCACGATACCCGACGGGGTGGGCATGGGCAGGAAGGCGAGGCTGTGATGGCGCGGATTGCATCCGAAGAACCTCAGCCAGGCCGGTTTTCCGTCGGCGGGCCGGCCGACCATCTGCGGAGGCATCCGCATCGAATCACGCAGGCGGAAACCGAGCACGTCGCGGTAGAAGCGCAGCGATTCCTCGTCGTCGCGGGTCGAGAGCACCACGTGCCCGAGACCCTGCTCGCCGGTGACGAACTTGTGCCCGTACGGGCTGACGACGCGGCGGTGTTCGAGGGCGGCACCGTGGAACGCCTCGAGGGTGTTGCCCGACGGATCCTGGAAGACGATCAGTTCGTCGACGCGACGATCGGCGAGTTGCTCGGCGGTGCCCTCCTTGAACGGGACGCCTGCCGCGGACAGACTGTCGCGAACCGACTGGAGATCGGCGGCGTTCGCGGTCTCCCAGCCCGAGACGAGCAGCGTGTCGGATTCGTGCGGCTCGATGACGAGCCGGGCCGGGAAGTCGTCCATCCGCAGGTACAGCGCGTCGGCGTGGGTGCCCTTGCCCTCGATCATGCCGAGGACCTTGAGTCCGTACTCGCGCCAGGCCGGGACGTCGGTGGCGCCGATCCGGAGATATGCCAGCGACCGGATACTCATCTATTCGACTCCGTCCGTGAGGAAATCCGCTGTCAGGCGGTTGAATTCGTCGAACTTCTCGAGCTGGGCCCAGTGGCCGCATCCACCGAACACGTGCAACTGTGCACGCGGGATCATCTTCAGTGCGACGAGTGCACCGTCGAGCGGGTTGACGCGGTCCTCGCGACCCCAGATCAGCAGTACCCGCTGACGGAGTTTGTAGGCGTCGCGCCAGAGCATCCCCTTCTCGAATTCGGCGCTGGAGAACGACTTCCCCATCGCCTTCGCCGCAGCGAGCGACTCGGGGGTGCTCGCCGACGCGAACCGCTCCTCGACGAGCTCGGGGGTGATCAGCGACTGGTCGAACACCATGATCCGCAGGAACGCCTCGAGATTTTCGCGGGTGGGCTCGTACGAGAACCGACCGAGATTCTTGACGCCCTCGGTGGGGTCGGGTGCGAACAGGTTGACGCTCAGCCCACCCGGCCCCATGAGGACGAGTCGCCCTGCGCGTTCGGGGTAGTCGAGCGCGAACCGCACGGCGGCACCACCACCGAGCGAGTTGCCGAGGAGGTGGACGCGGTCGGTGATCCCGAGCGTGTCGAGCAGGTCCTTCAGCGCGGACGCGCTGTGCACGAAGTACTGCGGATGCTCGGTCGGCTTGTCGGACCTGCCGTAGCCGGGCTGGTCGACGGCGAGCACGTGGAACCGTTGTGCCAGCACCGGAATGTTCCTGGCGAAGTTCGACCACGACGACGCGCCCGGGCCACCGCCGTGGAGCAGGACGATCGTGGTGTCGTTGCCGACGCCGGCCTCGTGGTAGTGCAGGCGAAGGTCGTCGCGGACCTGTGCGAAACGGGAGGTCGACTCGTAGGTGATCTCGTCGATTGCGGTCACATCCACCCCTAGACCATCGTGTCGGTGATCGGCAGACCGAACTCGGCGGCACCGAACATCACGTAGGCGCGCTCGGCGTCATTGGCGGCGTGCACACGACCGGCGTGCGCGTCGCGCCAGAAACGCTGGATGGGTGTGCCGTCCGCGAGTGCGGTGGCACCCGAGTTCTCGAAGAGACGGTCGATCGACGTGATTGCACGGCCGGTCGCGCGGACCTGGTCGCGACGCGCCCGCAGGCGCAGTTCCATCGGAACCTCCTCGCCGGCGAGGAGGTGGGCGTACTCGTCGGCGACGTTGCCCGACAGCTGACGCCAGGCCGCGTCGATGTCGCTCGAGGCCTCGGCGATGCGCACCTTGGCGAACGGATCGTCCTTGGCCTTCTCGCCGGCGTACGCCGCACGGACCCGCTTGCCCTGGTGTTCGACGTGGGCCTCGTACGCGCCGTAGGCCATGCCGACGATGGGCGTCGAGATGGTCGTGGGATGGATGGTGCCCCACGGCATCTTGTAGACGGGTGCGGTGTTGCGCTCGAGCCCGGGCGAGGCGAGGTCGTTCATGGCCTTGAAGCTGAGGAAGCGGTGGCGCGGGACGAAGACGTCCTTCACCTTGATCGTGTTGGATCCGGTGCCGCGCAGGCCGACCACGTGCCACACGTCGTCGATCTCGTACTCGGAACGAGGGATCAGGAAGCTGCCGAAGTCGACGGGGCGGCCGTCCTTGATGACCGGGCCACCGACGACGACCCAGCTCGCGTGGTCGCATCCGGACGACCAGGCCCACGCACCGTTGACCTTGTATCCGCCGTCGACGACCTCACCGGCACCCATGGGCGCGTAGGACGAGGAGATGCGGACGTCGGTGTCGTCGCCCCAGACCTCTTCCTGGGCCTGCTGGTCGAAGAGTGCGAGGTGCCAGTTGTGGACGCCGATGATGCCGGAGACCCATCCGGTCGAGCCGCACGCGCTCGCGATGTTGCGCACCGCGGTGAAGAAGGTGACGGGATCGGCCTCGTATCCACCCCACTGGGCCGGTTGCAGAAGTTTGAAGAAGCCGGCCTCCTGGAGCTCCTTGATCGAGTCGTCGGGCACCCGGCGCAGATTCTCGGCCTCCTGCGCACGTTCTCGCAGCGTGGGCAGCAGAGCGTCGATCCGCTGCAGTACCTCGTGGCTGTCGTGGTCACCCACTGGACGCTCCCGTCTGTTCAGGAATTGATCGCTTGTACCGAGACTAGAACATGTTCTTATTCGTGTCGAGACGCGCCGCACCCGCAGGTAGACAATCCCTATGGCGGGACCAAAATCCCCGAACCCTTCCCCTCGGGACGCGAATTCTATAACGTGTTCTAGAAGAGATTTCCGGAGGGAAGTGAGCGGACATGGCACAGATTCGCGAGATCGACGTCGGAGAGGTCCGGACGCGTTTCGCGCGAGGCTGGCACTGCCTCGGCCTCAGTCGCACGTTCAAGGACGGCAAGCCTCACGCCGTCGAGGCCTTCGGCACGAAACTCGTGGTGTGGGCCGACAGCAACGGCGACGCGAAGGTGCTCGACGCGTACTGCCGCCACATGGGCGGCGACCTGTCACAGGGCGAGATCAAGGGCGATTCGGTTGCGTGCCCGTTCCACGACTGGCGCTGGGGCGGCAACGGCAAGTGCACGGACATCCCGTACGCCAAGCGTGTTCCCCCGCTGGCCCGCACCCGTTCGTGGATCACGATGGAGAAGCACGGCCAGCTGTTCGTGTGGAACGACCCCGAGGGCAACACCCCGCCTCCGGAGGTCACCATCCCCGAGATCGAGCAGTACGGCTCGGACGAGTGGACGGACTGGACCTGGAACCAGATCCGGATCGAAGGTTCCAACTGTCGCGAGATCATCGACAACGTCGTCGACATGGCGCACTTCTTCTACATCCACTACGCCTTCCCCACGTTCTTCAAGAACGTCTTCGAGGGGCACATCGCGGAGCAGTACCTCAACACCCGCGGCCGGCCGGACAAGGGTATGGCGACGCAGTACGGGCTGGAGTCGACGCTCGAGTCGTACGCGGCCTATTACGGCCCCTCCTACATGATCAATCCGCTGAAGAACAACTACGGTGGGTACCAGACCGAATCCGTGCTGATCAACTGCCACTACCCGATCACGCACGATTCGTTCATGCTGCAGTACGGCATCATCGTCAAGAAGCCGCAGGGCATGTCACCCGAGCAGTCGGACGTGCTGGCCGCCAAGCTCACCGAGGGTGTCGGCGAGGGCTTCCTGCAGGACGTCGAGATCTGGAAGAACAAGACAAAGATCGACAATCCCCTGCTGTGCGATGAGGACGGTCCGGTCTACCAGCTCCGCCGCTGGTACGAGCAGTTCTACGTCGACGTCGCCGACGTGACGGAGAAGATGACGGGCCGCTTCGAGTTCGAGGTCGACACCGCCAAGGCCAACGAGGCCTGGGAGAAGGAGGTCGCCGAGAATCTCGAGCGTAAGAAGCGCGAGGAAGAACAGGGCAAGCAGGAAGCGGAGGTGTGACGATGAGTGCCTCGACCCGGCGGAGCAGATGGGCGAAGTCCCCGGACTTCTCCCAGTGGCCCGAGCGGGCCGAGGCCGTCGCCGCCCAGACCGCGATCGACAAGATCAACTATCTGGATTCGGGTCAGCACGAGGTGCAGTGCCGCGAGTGCGGCACCTGCGTGCTGGTGCGCAAGAACAGCCTGTCGCACACGAGCGTGCAGTGGCAGGAGGATCCGGACACCGTGTGCCCGACCTTCCGCGAGACCGGCCCGCTCCGAGGCTCGTCCATCACACCGCGCGAAGGGTGTCCGCGGCTCCGGGAGAGCATCGACCGGGCCGTGCTCGACGGCACCCTTCCCGTACCGGACGGATCACCCACCTGACCGATTCCGACCCCGATCGACCCCGCGACGGCACCGTCCCTATCGGACGGTGCCGTCGCTCGTCGTCGGCCGGCGATATCGCGTTCCAGTGTCGGCGTCACCGCGTCTTCGCTTCACGTCCAGGACTCTTCGCATTCGGGGATGGACTCGGCACCGCCATTTCTATAACGTGTTCTACATGACGAAGCAGGAGTACGACATCGTTGTCGTCGGCAGCGGTGCCGGCGGAATGACCGCCGCCCTCACCGCAGCCCGCAAGGGCGCCGACGTGGTCCTGATCGAGAAGGCGTCGCGCTACGGCGGGTCGAGCGCCCGATCGGGCGGCGGTGTGTGGATTCCCAACAACGAGGCGCTGAAGTCCGCCGGGGTGGACGACACCCCCGAAGAAGCCCGGAAGTACCTCCACAGCATCATCGGCGACGGCGTACCTGCCGAGAAGATCGACACCTACATCGATCGCGGACCGGAGATGCTCTCCTTCGTCCTGAAGAACAGCGCCCTCGAACTGCAATGGGTACCGGGCTATTCCGACTACTACCCCGAGGCGCCGGGCGGACGTCCCAGTGGCCGTTCGGTCGAACCGACGCCCTTCGACGGCCGCCGTCTCGGCGAGGATCTCGCTCTCCTCGAACCCGACTACGCCCGAGCTCCCAAGAACTTCGTCATCACCCAGGCCGACTACAAGTGGCTGAACCTGCTCATGCGGAATCCGCGCGGACCGGTTCGCGCCATGCGGGTCGGCGCTCGGTTCGTCTGGGCGAACATCACCAAGAAGCACCTGCTCGTCCGAGGCCAGGCGCTCATGGCCGGGCTGCGGATCGGTCTGCGCGACGCCGGTGTGCCCCTGCTACTGGAGACGGCGCTCACCGACCTTGTCGTCGAGGACGGGGTCGTGCGCGGCGTCGAGGTGGTCGCGAACGGCGAGAAGTGCGTTATCCGTGCCCGCAAGGGCGTGATCCTCGCAAGCGGCGGTTTCGAGCACAACGCCGAGATGCGGGCGCAGTACCAGCGTCAGCCGATCGGCACCGAGTGGACCGTGGGCGCGAAGGCGAACACCGGAGACGGCATCCGCGCCGGACAGAAGCTGGGCGCCGCAGTCGATTTCATGGACGATGCCTGGTGGGGACCGTCCTTCACTCTCACCGGCGGCCCGTGGTTCGCACTGTCGGAACGCAGCCTCCCCGGGTGCCTCATGGTCAACGCCGCAGGCAAGCGTTTCGTCAACGAGTCGGCGCCCTACGTCGAAGCGACGCATGCGATGTACGGCGGCAAGCACGGCCGCGGAGAGGGACCGGGCGAGAACATCCCCAGCTGGCTGATCCTCGATCAGCGCTACCGCGACCGCTACACCTTCGCCGGCATCACCCCCCGCACTCCCTTCCCCCGCCGGTGGCTCGAGGCCGGGGTGCTCGTCAAGGCCGGTTCCGTCGCCGAACTCGCCGAGAAGATCGGGGTACCGGCCGACGCCCTCACCGAGACGGTGCAGCGGTTCAACGGCTTCGCCCGGGCCGGCAAGGACGAGGACTTCGGCCGCGGCGAATCCCACTACGACCACTACTACGGGGATCCGCGCAACAAGCCGAATCCGAGCCTCGGCGTGGTCGACAAGGCCCCGTTCTACGCGTTCAAGGTGGTCCCCGGCGATCTCGGCACCAAGGGCGGGCTCGTCACCGATGTCCATGGCCGGGTGGTGCGCGAGGACGGCAGCGTGATCGACGGCCTGTACGCGACCGGTAACGCCAGCTCCCCGGTCATGGGTCACACCTACGCCGGGCCCGGCGCCACCATCGGACCGGCGATGACCTTCGGCTATCTCGCGGCCCTGGACATCCTGGACCGCACGCGTGACGAACGTGCCGAAGAGCTGCGAGAATCCGCCGACACCGTGTGACCCGATCGACTCGCGTTCGAGCCGTAGAAAGGAAGTACCCGTGCCCATCGATCCCTCGGTTGCCGTCGGAGCCGAACTGCCCGCTCAGGAGTTCGAGTGGAGCAGCACCGATGTCCAGCTCTACAACCTCGGCATCGGTGCCGGGTCCCATCCCACCGACGCGGGTGAACTGCGTTACCTCCGGGACAGGGGTCCCCAGGTACTCCCCACCTTCGCGACCGTCGCCGCGACCTTCCACCAGGTCGAGCCGCCGAAGGTCTCGTTCCCCGGGATCGAGATCGATCTCGCCAAGGTCGTCCACGGCAGCCAGGAGGTGACCGTGCACGCGCCCATCCCCGCTTCGGGCAAGGGCCGCACGGTCACCCGCATCGCCGAGGTGTGGGACAAGGGCAAGGCCGCGGTCGTCGTGCAGGAATCGGTGACCGAGGATCTCGACGGCAATCCCCTGTGGACCGCGCGGTCGTCGATCTTCGCCCGCGGTGAGGGTGGTTTCGGCGGCGAGCGCGGCCCGTCGGAGTCGGTGGAGTATCCCGATCGTGAACCGGACGCCGAGTTCGACGTGCCGACCCTTCCACAGCAGGCACTGCTCTACCGCCTGTGCGGCGACCGCAATCCCCTCCACTCCGATCCCGAGTTCGCATCCGCGGCGGGCTTCCCGGCACCAATTCTGCACGGGCTGTGCACCTACGGCATCGTGTGCAAGGCGGTGACCGACGGTCTGCTCGACGCCGACGCATCGCGCGTGAAGGGATTCCGCGCCCGGTTCGCCGGTGTGGTCTTCCCCGGCGAGACCCTCCGGGTGCGCGTGTGGAACGACGGCGACCGCAAACTCGTGACCGTCTCCGTCATCGAACGCGATCTCGCCCCTGCCCTGGCCGACGTGGTACTCACCGTGGCGTGATCGCCACGCCCTCCCGAAAGAGCGACATTCGAACATGACACTTCGTGATTCGTCGCCGCGCCTGTCGCGGCGCGGTTTCCTCGCGGCCGGCGCCGGTGCGTTGGCGGTCTCCGCCCTCGGTGGATGGACCCCGGTACATGCCGTCCCCTCCGGGTCCGCGGCCTCGACGCTCCCCACTCCCCCGGTGTTCCCCGACGGCATCGATCTCTACCAGCAGGCGTACCAGAACTGGTCCAAGGAGATCATGCTGGACGCCATCTGGACCTGCGCGCCTCGCACCCCCGACGACGTGGTGCGCCTGGTGAACTGGGCGCACGAGAACGGATACACCATCCGTCCGCGCGGGGCCATGCACGGCTGGACACCGCTGACGATCGTCAACGGCGCACCCGTCGACCGGGTGATCCTCGCCGACACCATGCTCCATCTCGACTGGGTCCAGGTGAACCCCGGAGGCTCCCCCGCGACCGTCACGGCAGGTCCCGGCGCGACGCTCGACGTCATCACCACTGCATTGCAGGACCACGGTCTCGGACTCGCGAATCTTCCTGCGCCCGGCGTGTTGTCGATCGCCGGGGCGCTCGCCGTCAACGCGCACGGCGCCGCCCTGCCCGCCAACGGTGAATCCACCCTCCCCGGTCACACCTTCGGGTCGCTGAGCAATCTCGTGACCGAACTGACCGCCGTCGTGTGGGACGGCAGCGCCTACGCACTGCGTACCTTCACCCGCGCCGATCCCGAGATCACCCCGCTGCTCACGCATCTCGGCCGGACGTTCATCACGTCCGTCACGTTGCAGGCCGGACCGAACTATCGCATGCGCTGCCAGTCCTTCACCGACATCACCTGGCAGGAACTGTTCTCCCCCGCCGGTTCGCCGGGTCGGACCTTCGAGTCGTTCGTCGATTCGGCGGGGCGGGCCGAGGCGATCTGGTATCCGTTCACGGAACGTCCGTGGATGAAGGTGTGGTCGCTCGCACCGGAGAAGCCGGCCACCTCGCGCGAGGTGACCGGGCCGTACAACTACCCGTTCTCCGACAACGTGCCCGAACCGATCACCGACCTGCTGGGGCACATCACGGCCGGGAACACTTCGATCGCACCGGCTTTCGGTCAGACCTATTACGGCGTGACCGTGGCCGGTCTCGCAGCGACGGGATCGTCCGACATCTGGGGCTGGTCGAAGGATCTGCAGTTCTACATCAAGGCGACCACCCTGCGACTGACCGAGGGGGGCGGTGCGGTGCTCACGAACCGCGCCAACATCGCCAACGTGATCCACGACTTCGCGCACTGGTTCTCCGAGCGCATCGAGCACTACCGCAGCCTGGGACAGTTCCCTCTCAACGGTCCGGTCGAAATCCGGTGCTGCGGACTGGATCGGCCGGAGGACGTCCTCGTCCCGTCGGCGGGACCGCCGACGATCGCGTCGACCCGCCCGCGTCCCGACCACCCGGAATGGGACACCGCCATCTGGCTCAACGTTCTCGGTGTCCCGGGAACTCCCGGCATGTTCGCCTTCTACCGGGAGATGGAGCAGTGGATGCGGCAGCGGTACAACGGAAGCGACTCGACCTTCCGGCCGGAATGGTCGAAGGGCTGGGCGTTCGGTCCCGACCTGCCGTACACCGACGAGCAGATCCTGACGCAGGGCCTGCCCGACACCTACCGGGAAGGTGTTCCCTCGGACGAGAACTGGGATTCGGCTCGCGCGGTCTACAACCGTCTCGATCCGCATCGGGTCTTCAGCAACACCTTCATCGACACCCTACTCCCCTGATCTCCCACGGGCGTCCTCGCTCACCACGGGCACAGCGCAGTCCTTTGCTAGGGTTCGCACCATGCGGAACGTGCGAAGGTGGATCGGTGCTGCTGCTGTGCCCGTGCTGGTTCTCGCGGGAGGTGTGACACTCGCGGGAACCGCGGTGGCCCTTCCCGACACGGGTTCGGTCGCCGTGTCGAACGGCACCGACGCCCCGGTGACCTTCGAGGCCGACGGCACCACCTTCCACGGCAGCCTCCGCAACCCGGACGGAGCCGCGGTGGCCGCCGCACTGCTGCTCCCGGGCAGCGGCACCACCGATCGCAACGGCAACCAGCCCGGCTGGGCGGCCGACACCCTGGTGCGCACCGCGGACGCACTCGCCGCCCACGGCATCGCGAGCCTGCGCTTCGACAAGATCGGGGCCGGTGAGACGGGCCTCGGGTCCTACACGGTCGAGACCATCGGCGAGTACGGCTTCACCGAGCAGGTCGACCACGCCGAAGCCGCGGTGCGTCTGCTCGCTGAACACACCGGAGTCTCCCCCGAGGAGATCCTCGTCCTCGGACACAGCGAGGGTGCACTGACCGCGCTCGCACTCGCCGATCGCGGTATCGGAAGCGGCTTCGCACTTCTCGCTCCGCTGCCGATGCGCTACCTGGACCTGCTGACCGCCCAGCTGAATGCCGTGGTGGATTCCGGACAGCTCGGCCCCGACGGCGAGGCGGTCCGGGCCGACCTGCCGCGTGCCGTCGAGTCGCTGCGGACGACCGGGGCCTTCCCCACCGATCTGCACCCGATCCTCGCGCAGTTCGGCATGAACCCCGCGAACGCGAAGTTCCTCTTCGAGTCCGACCAGCTCGACCCGGTTGAGCTCGCCGCGGAGCTGGCGGCCGACACCCCGGTGCTGCTCACCTGTTCCGACAAGGACCTGAACATCAACTGCGCGCAGGTCGAGCCGCTGCGAAACGCCCTCGCCCACACCGACCTGCAGTTCGAGCACTTCACCACCGCCAACCACAGTCTCGAGGAACTCGGCCCGCTGCAGCCCGGCCCGGCCGACCAGGTGGCACTGCTGCCCACCTCGTTCGAGTTCTCGGCGGCGATCGACAGTTGGGCGGCCGCACGCGGTCGCTGACTGTCGTGTTGTAGGTGATTGTCGTGGTGTAACTCGGGTATCCCGGGCACATGACAGCACTGCACGCCGTGGCCCTGAACTGCACGCTCAAGCCGTCCCCCGCCGAGTCCAGCACCGACAAGATGGTGGCGCACGTGTTCGACGCACTGTCGAAGCACGACGTCAGCGTCGAAACCGTCCGGGTCGTCGACTTCGACGTCAAGCCCGGTGTCGAAGCCGACATGGGCGATGGGGATCAATGGCCGGAGATCGTCGAGCGCATCGTCTCGGCCGACATCCTGCTCGTCGCCACACCGACCTGGGTGGGACACATGTCGAGCGTCGCCCAGCGCGTCCTCGAGCGGCTCGATGCCGAACTGTCGAACACCGACGACGAGAACCGTCCACGCATGGTGGGCAAGGTCGGGATCGCCGCAGTCGTCGGCAACGAGGACGGCGCGCACAAGATCGTCGCCGACCTGTTCCAGAGCCTCAACGACATCGGTTTCTCGATCCCTGCGCAGGGCTCGACCTACTGGAACGGCGAGGCGATGTCGGGCACCGACTTCAAGGATCTCGACGAGATCCCCGAAGCGGTGCGCTCGACCACCGAATCCGTCGCCCGCAACGCCGTGCACCTGGCGACGCTGTTGCGTCAGCGCCAGTACGCGCCCTACCCGGGATGAACCCACCCGCCGGCCGGACGCCGACGGTCAGCGGCTGACGGCCTTCTGGTACCTGCGGATCGCGAACGGCACGAACACGATCAGCATCAACGCTGTCCACATCAGCGACGCGAGGACCGGATTCTGCAGGGGCCACACGTCGGGGGGCGGCACCATGGGATTGGTGTTGCCGAACAGTTCGCGGACCGCCTGCGTGACGGCCGAGATGGGATTCCACTCGGCGATGACGCGCAGCACCGTCGGCATCGACGACGGGTCGACGAACGTGTTGGCGATGAACGACAGCGGGAAGATCACCATGAAGCTCGCGTTGTTGAAGACCTCGGGCGTGCGGATCCACATGCCGATCACGGCCATCACCCACGACAGGGCGTAGGCGAACAACAACAGCAACAGGTAGCCGGCGAGCGCCTCACCGACCGAGGTGTTGATCCGCCACCCCACGAGAAGACCGGTCAACGACATCACCACGAGGCTGAGCACATTGATCAGCACGTCGGTGCTGGTGCGTCCGATGAGCACCGCGGACGGGGCCATCGGCAGCGACCGGAACCGGTCGATGATGCCCTTCTGCAGGTCTTCGACCATCCCGAGGCCTGTCCAGGTGGATCCGAAGATGACCGTCTGGGTGAAGATGCCTGCGATGAGGAACTCCCGGTACGAGACGCCGGGAACGTCGATCGCGCTGCCGAAGACGTATGCGAAGAGCAGCACGAACATGATCGGCGACAGCGTCGTGAAGACCAGCAGATCCGGCACACGCTTGATCTTGATCATGTTGCGCTTGGCAATGGTCAGGCCGTCGGATGCGACCATCTCGAGTGTGTTCACGACACCGCCTCCTCGACCTTCTCGTCCGTGCCGCGACCGGTGAGCGTGAGGAACACGTCGTCGAGGGTCGGTTTCCGCAGTGCGACGTCGGAGACCCGGATGCCCGCGGCCGACAGCTTCCCGAGCGCCGTCACGAGCCCGTCGGTTCCGCCGCCCGAGTCGCCGCTGACCGGCACGGTGATGCGGCCGGTACTGCGCTCGACCCTGACCTCCCCGGACGCCACCGATTCGAGCTCGCGAACCGCGCGGTCGCGCTGATCGGAGTCGGTCACGGCGAGTTCGATGCGTTCGCCACCGACGCGGCTCTTGAGCTCGTCGGCCGTGCCGCGGGCGATGACCGTGCCCCGATCGATCACGACGATGTCGTCGGCGAGGCGTTCGGCCTCGTCCATGTACTGCGTCGTCAGCAGCAGCGTCGTGCCGCGTTGCACGAGGGTGTCGATGACGTCCCACAACCCGAGGCGGGCCCGCGGATCGAGACCCGTCGTGGGTTCGTCGAGGAACAGCACCGGAGGATCGGCGACGAGCGCACCGGCGAGGTCGAGGCGGCGTCGCATACCGCCCGAATAACCCTTGACCGGGCGATCGCCCGCTTCTTCGAGATCGAACTGTTCGAGCAACTCGCGTGCCCGGAGGCGACTGCGTTTGGCGCCGAGGTGGTACAGCCGGCCGACCATCTCGAGGTTCTCGAAGCCTGTGAGATACTCGTCGACCGCCGCGTACTGCCCCGATGCTCCGATCCTGGAGCGGAGCTTTCGCGCCTCGGTGAGGACGTCGTATCCCGCCACTTCGGCGCGACCGGCATCGGGGACGAGCAGTGTCGTCAACACCCGCACCGTGGTGGTCTTTCCGGCCCCATTGGGCCCGAGCAGCGCGGTGACCGTCCCCTCCGGCACTCGCAGATCTACCCCGTCGAGCGCTCTGAGCTGCCCGTATGTCTTGATCAGTCCTTCTGCAACTATGGCGTCGGCCATCAGTTTCTCCCCTGACTGTGGTGGTGAGCACAGTGTGCACGAAGAGACCGACACGGTTCGACGGGTTTTCTCATCGCTCCGCCGGGAGGATCGCTCAGCCCGTCACCCGGGCGGCGTTGCCGGCGTCGATCGGCAGCACGGTGCCGGAAATGTGTGCGGACGCCTCGTCGGCGAAGAACAGAACCGCACGGGTGACCTCGGCCGGGTCGAGCCACGGCACCGGTTGTGCGTGCAGGGAGGTGAACACCGGAGCGACATCGTCGGCGGTCGGATGTTCGAGGTCGGGCCGCAGCATCCCGTAGAGCGCGTCGTTGTGGATCATCGGCGTGGAGATGTTGCCCGGGGCGACGGCGTTGACGGTGATGCCGTTCTGCGCGAGGTCCAGGGCCGCGCTCTTCGTCAGGCCGATCACGCCCCACTTCGACGCCGCATACGCGGCCATGTTGGTGTTGCCCGCTCGGCCGAGCATCGACGACACCGTGACGATACGACCGTAGCCGCGTTCGATCATCCCCGGCGTGACCGCGGCGACGGTGTTGAACACCCCGGTGAGATTGGATGCGATCGCTTCGTCCCACATCTCCTGCGGCATGCGGTACACCGGTGCCGCGACCGACACCCCGGCATTGGCGACCGCGATGTCGATCCGCCCGAGTTCGGCGTGGGCACGAGCCACCAGCGCGTCCATCGCCGGACGGTCGGCGGTGTCGAGTGTCTCAGAGACGGCGCGGCGACCGGTCGCCTCGACGAGTTGCACCGTCTCCGCGAGGTCCTCCTCGGTCGCCAGCGGATATCCCACCACCGGTGAGTCGGAACACCGGTCGCAGACGACCACGTCGGCGCCTGCCTCGGCGAATGCGACGGCATGCGAGCGTCCTTGGCCCCGCGCCGCTCCCGTCACGAATGCGACCCTGCCCTCGAAACCCATCATGACGTCCTTCCGTCGGCGCGTGATCGCCTCCCTTGTACCGCGCCGAGCGAAAGGACGGATGGGTGATTCCCGGACAGCGGACATGCCCGGGGAGCAGGCACGAATCAGACGGGGATCAGAGCCCGGTCCGGGCCTTCACCCGTCCCTGTTCGATGGCGTCGTGCAGCGCCTGCAGGTCGCGTTCGTTGCGGTCCGCGTAGGCCACCGCGAACGACGAGACCGCCTCGTCGAACTCCTCGTCCGTGCCGAGATAGGCCGCCAGTGCGATCCGGTCGCCGGCCCGCGCATGGGCGAAGGCGAGGACTCGGCCGCAGAGTCGGCCGTAGAGCTTCAGGCCCTTGGGCACCATCTCCTCGATCACCGCCGAACCCTTGCCGTTGCGGAGCTGACGGATATAGAAATCCCGGTTCACCCCGTCGGCCCCGGCGCCCTGCTGCCAGCCGAGGAAGATGTCGCTCGCCGACTGCATCAGCCGCTGACCGTTGACGACCCGTTCGCCCTCGTTCCGGAAGGTCGGACCGTCGACGTAGTACGACAGCACCGAACGCTGGGCCTCCTTCGCCTGCAGGAACAACGGATCGTCGTCGTCCGCACCGCGCAGCAGGAGGATCCACGCCCGCGTGCCGACACTGCCCACTCCGACGACCTTCCGCGCGGCCTGGACCAGTTCGAACTGTTCGAGGAGGACTCGGCGGTCCCACTGTAGTGTCGCCCGGTACGAATGGACACGGCCGTACAACTCGTCGTAGATCGCCTCGGCGTCGAGGTCGGCGAAGACCTCTTCGACGGGCACGATGAGCGGCGGATCGCTGATGATCCGGCGGTGACCGTCGATGATGGTGGTCAGCTTCTCCAGTGCCTGGAGGCTGTCGCGGCGCGAGGCCTTGTCGAGCGCTTTCCGCGTGCGTTTCTCCATCTTCGCATCCAGCAGGCCACCCAACCCCGCTATCTCGGTCGTGGGATCGAGGTGGGAGTACCGCACGGCCAGATTTCCGAGTTGCGCTTGCCTACAGATCGTCTCGCGGTACTCTGCGGCACATGCCCGGGTGATCTTCCGGCGTTCCTTCGCGGTGAACCCGTTGTCGCGACCGGCGATCTCGAGGCTTGCGACCAGGCGCTTGACGTCCCATTCGAACGGCCCCGGATAGGTTTCGTCGAAGTCGTTGACGTCGAAGGCCGTTCTCCGTTCCGGAGTCGCGAACAGGCCGAAATTGCTCGCGTGGGCGTCGCCGCACAGCTGTGTGTGCAGACCACTGTCGGATGTGCGCGACAGATCGTCGGCCATCACCAGTGCAGCACCGCGGAAGAACGCGAACGCCGACGTCGCCATGCGGCCGTACCGGACCGGAACGAGCTGGGGGACGCGCGACTGCGCCTGACTCTCGAGCAGCGCGATCGGATCCCGGGACGACTCCCCGAGATCGGCCAGCGACTCGACGGGAGTGCCCCTCCGAGCGGCGAGACCGTTCTGGACCCGCTGTTCGCGAGTCGGATGCACGACATGTCCGTCCGTGACCGACATGGGTCCTCCCACGGGGATATCACCGGAGTGTGGGCCTTCATAGTAGGCAGGCCTGCGGTCCCCTGGGAGGGAAACGGCGTCAGGACCGCGACAGCACCAGCGCTGAGGTCGGAACTCCTGTTCCTGCCGTGATCAGGACGTGGTCGACGTCGTCGACCTGGTTGACGGCCGTGCCGCGGATCTGCCGTACGCCCTCCGCGATGCCGTTCATGCCGTGGATGTAGGCCTCGCCCAGCTGACCGCCGTGCGTGTTGATCGGTAGCCGTCCGCCCACCTGGATGCCGTCGGCGACGAAGTCCTTGGCCTCACCGCGGCCGCAGAAACCGAGTTCTTCGAGTTGCATGAGCACGTACGGGGTGAAGTGGTCGTAGAGCACGGCCGTGGCGATGTCCTGCGGCCCGATGCCCGCCTGCTCCCACAACTGGTCGCCGACGATGCCCATCTCCGGCAGGCCTGTGAGCCCGTCCCGGTAGTAGCTGGTCATGATGTACTGATCGGGTCCGCTCCCCTGCGCCGCGGCCGCGATCATCGCCGGGGTCTGCTTCAGGTCCTTCGCCCGCTCGGCGCTGGTGACGACGATCGCGACGCCGCCGTCCGATTCCTGGCAGCAGTCGAGCAGGTGCAGCGGCTCGGCGATCCACCGCGAGTTCTGGTGGTCCTCGAGCGTGATCGGCTTGCCGTGGAAGAACGCCTTCGGATTCGTGGCGGCGTGCGCCCGATCCGCGACCGCCACGGCGCCGAAGTCGGCGCTCGTCGCACCGGAGACGTGCATGTAGCGTTGCGCGACCATCGCGACGAACGAGGCCGGTGTGCTCAGCCCGTGCGGGTAGGAGAACGCGTTGTCGGTACCCGACGAATTCACCTGCGCGGCAAGGGCAGTGTTGACCTGCCCGTACCGCGCGCCGGACCGCTCGTTGAACGCCCGGTACGCGACCACCACGTCGGCCACGCCGGTCGCGACGGCCATCGCCGCCTGCTGCACCGTCGCGCACGCCGCACCGCCGCCGTAGTGGATGCGGGAGAAGAACTTCAGGTGCGGAATGCCCACCGAACGGGCCACGGCCACTTCGGTGTTGGTGTCCATCGTGAACGAGACCAGACCGTCGACGTCGGCCGGGGTCAGTCCCGCGTCGTCGAGGGCGGCGCACACCGCTTCGGCCGCGAGGCGGAGTTCGCTGCGGCCGGAGTCCTTCGAGAAGTCGGTCGCGCCGATGCCGACGATCGCCGCTGCACCCGACAGGCCGCTCATGCGGTGCCTCCGATCACGAAAGTGGCTGTGGCCGTGATGTGTTTGCCCAGACTGTTGGTGCCGGTGATGTCGACGGTGACCAGTCCGTCCTCGACGGACGCGACGGTGCCCGAGAGGGTCAGGGTGTCGTAGGCGTACAAGGGCACACCCAGTCTCAGCGAGATCGACTTCACCACCGCGCGGGGGCCGGCCCAGTCGGTGACGTAGCGCTGCACGAGGCCGGTGTCGGTGAGGATGTTGACGAAGATGTCCTTCGATCCGCGCTGCTGTGCCTTGTCGCGGTCGTGGTGCACGTCCTGGAAGTCGCGTGTGGCCAGGGCCGTCGACACGATGAAGGTGGGATCGGCGTGGATCTCGAGGGAGGGCAGGCTCTCGCCCGTCGTGACGGTCGGGGTGCTCACACGTCCTCCTCGATCGGCTTCCAGGCGTACAGCGTCCACGGCTGCCCGCCGGTCTCGTCGTCGCCGGGGAAGTCGAGGAAGGTGACCTCGACCGGCATCCCGATGCGTACCTGTCCAGGGTCGACGTCGCGGAGTTCACCGAGCATCCGGACACCCTCGTCGAGTTCGACGAGCGCGACGACGAAGGGCACCTGCCGCCCCGGCACCTTGGGCGCGTGGTGGACGACGAAGCTGAACACCGTTCCGCGACCGGAGGATACGACGTAGTCGGTGGTTTCCGACTTGTCGAGCCAGAGCGCCGGGACGGGTGGGTGCTGCAGGGTGCCGTCGGGGCGTCGCTGGATGCGCAGTTCGTGGGTGGCCACGCCGTCCCAGAAGAATTGCGTGTCGCGGGAGACGGACGGGCGGAGCATCCGCGTGGGGTCGAGATCGTCGGGTACCGCGGATGTGGGCCGGTCTTCCGACGTCTCCGCGCGCTCGTCCTTCGACGGCGGTGCGAACTTCAGGATGCGGAAGAGCATCTCGGCGACGACCTCGTCGCCGACCTTCCACAGGTTGCGGGTGGTGAAGAACCATCCCTCTCCGAGCCCGGTCCGCTTCGGGCCGACGACGTCCTCGAGGGTGGATTCGATCGTCACCTGCTCGCCGTGGCGCAGGTAGCGGTGGTAGATCTGGTCGCAGTTGGTGGCGACCACCGAGGTGTAGCCGGCGTCGTCGAGGATCTGCGTCATCCGGCCGAGCGGGTCGTCCTTCTCGCGTTCGGCGCCGAGGCCGCGCATCGTCCACACCTGCGCCATCGCGGGCGGGGCCACGAGACCACCGTGACCGGCTGCGATCGCCGCGGTCTCGTCGGTGTAGATCGGGTTGTCGTCGCCGATCGCCTCGAGCCAGTTGCGGATCATCGGCATGTTCACCGGATCGCGGCCGGGTCGCGGCGCGGACGGGCCGTCGCCGCGGACCTTCTCGGCCGCCTGCCGGATCTCCTCGGGGATCCTCCCCCGAGCATCTCGTGTCACCGAACCTTGTGTCACCGAATCTCGTGTCACCGAATTCTCCTGCCTCACCGCGGGACCCGCGGCATGCCCAGACCGGCGGTGGCGATCAGTTCGCGCATCACCTCGTTGACGCCACCGCCGAAGGTGATGACGACATTGCGTTTGGCCATCATGTCGAGCCAGCGGAGCAGATCGGCGGTGTCGTCGTCGGCCGGATCGCCGAAGGCACCGACGATCTCCTCGGCGAGGCGCCCGACGCGCTGGATCCGCTCGGTGGCGAACACCTTGGTCGCCGAGGCATCGGCGATGTCGACGGCGTCGTTGCTGCTCGCCGCGACCTGCCAGTTGAGCAGTTCGTTGAGTCGCCAGGTCGCGTGGATCTCGCCGAGTGCGCGTCGCACCTCGGGGCGGTCCCGGAGTTCGTGGGCGCGGACCCATTCGACGAGCCGGTCGTAGATGCCGGCGACGCGACCGGCCGGGCCGAGCATGACGCGTTCGTGGTTGAGTTGGGTGGTGATGAGCTTCCAGCCCTTGTTCTCCTCGCCGACGAGCATCTCGACGGGAACGCGTACGTCGCTGTAGTAGGTGGCGTTGACGTGGTGGGCACCGTCGCACGTGATGATCGGCGTCCAGCTGAAGCCGGGATCCTTGGTGTCGACGATGAGCACGGAGATGCCGCGGTGACGCGAGTCGGCGGGGCCGGTGCGGACGGCGAGCCAGATGTAGTCGGCGTCGTGCCCGCCGGTGGTGAAGATCTTCTGTCCGTTGACGATGTAGTGGTCGCCGTCGCGGACGGCGGTGGTGCGCAGGGCGGCGAGGTCGGTACCGGCCTCGGGTTCGGAGTAGCCGATGGCGAAGTGCACCTCGCCGGCGAGGATGGCGGGCAGGAACTTTCGCTTCTGTTCGTCGGTCCCGTAGACCTGCAGGGTCGGGCCGACGGTCTGCAGGGTGACGCTCGGCAACGGCACGTCGGCGCGGACGGCCTCGTTGGCGAAGATCTGCTGTTCCACGTCGCCGAAGCCGCGGCCGCCGAACTCGACGGGCCAGCCTACGCCGAGCCAACCGTCCTTGCCCATGCGACGCACGACCTCGCGATAGGTGGGGCCGTGCCGCTCCGTGCGCATGATCGCAGCCTCCTCGGGTGAGACGAGGCTGCTGAAGTAGCGCCGCAGTTCGGCTTGCAGTGCGCGCTGGTCGTCGGTCAGTTCGATGAACACCGGGCCCCCACGAGGTCGAGTCGGTACGAGGCGCCGCCGAGCAACCGGGCGAGGTCCTTGGCGGTCGACGAGTACTTGTGCAGCGGATAGGTCTCGTCCACACCCACGCCGCCGTGCAGGTGGTGCAGCACCCGCATGGCCGGCGGCAGTTCGGCGGCGATCCAGTAGGCGGTGATGTCGAGATCGTCCGCGGCGTCGAGACCTTCGGCCAGGCGCCAGACCGACGACAGCGCCGCGACGTGCAGGGTGCGGGCGGTGACGTAGACGTCGGCGATCTGCTGTGCGACGGCCTGGAAGGTCGCGAGCGGCTTGCCGAACTGGTGCCGCTCGCTGACGTGCTTCGCCGTGAGTTCGGTTGCCCCGGAGAGCAGTCCGTCGGCGAAGGCCGCCACGGCGGCGAGCGCGATCCGGTGGAGTGTCGCCACAGCGTCGGTGCCGGATTCGGTGAGCAGGACACCCACGGCGCCGTCGGCGCGCACCGAGAACTCGGGAGAGCCGGTCGAGGTGGGGCTCGAACGCAGGGTCATGCCCACGGCGTCGGGAGCCACCGCGACCACGCCTGCGTCGGTGGGCAGCAGCACCACGCGTGCCCGATCGGCGTAGGGCACGGCGACGAACGAACCGGTGACCGCGTGGCCCCCGTCGGTGGCGACCGCCGTGGCGGCCGGTTGCTCCGGGAAGGCGCGCCCCGGTTCGCCGAGCGCGGCCGTGAGCACGGCTCCTTCGGCGACGCCGGCGAGCAGGTCGTCCTGTTGCTGTTCGGAGGCGAGCGCGAGGATCGGCAGCACGCCCAGGCCGAGGGTGGCCAGGGCCGGGGTCTGCGCGGCTCCGCGTCCGATCTCGGTGAGCACGGTGGCGACCTCGCCGAGCCCGAAGCCCGACCCGCCGAGACGCTCCGGCAGAGCGAGCGAGAGCAGGTCGGCGTCGGCCAGCGCGGCCCACAACGCGTCGTCGGTGAGGCCGCGTTTCAGGAGACCGGCCGCCACACCGGCGATTTCCTCCTGTGTCTCGTCACGTGCGAAGTCCACCGTCACCCACTTTCGAATAGAACGTGTTCTAGTTGTAGCACTCCCCGGCGCCCTGCGGAAGGACCGCTCAATCGCGCGGCAGGCCCAGGAGCCGCTCGGCCGCCACGGTGAGCAGGATCTGCTCGGTTCCGCCGGCGATCGTCAGGCACCGGGTGTTGAGGAACTCCCGGGTGAGCGGACCTTCCACCCAGCCGGCCTCGCCCGCGAGATCCATGGCGAGCTCGGCGGTGTCCTGCCGCTGCCGCACACCGATGAGCTTGCGGACGCTGGACGCGGCGCCCGGATCCTGCCCTTCGAGCTGCGCGAGGGTCGCCCGCAGATCGAGGAGCGAACCGACCGTCGCCTCCCCGATCTGCGTCGCGATGCGGTCCTCGGCGACGGGATCGCCGGGGGTCGACAGTTCGAGCAGTTCCTCGATGCGCGGCCCCAGCGACGATTTGCCCCCCATTGCGACGCGTTCGTTGGCGAGGGTCGTGCGGGCCAGCTTCCAGCCGTCGCCGAGATTGCCCACCACGCAGTCGTCCGGCACGAAGACCGAATCGAGGAAGACCTCGTTGAACAACGCGTCGCCGGTGATCTCGCGCAGCGGCGAGATCGTGATGCCCGCCGACTTCATGTCGACGAGGAAGTAGGTGATGCCCTTGTGCTTGGGGACGTCGCGGTCGGTGCGGGCGAGACAGATCGCCCAGTCCGCCTGCTGTGCGAGCGAGGTCCACACCTTCTGCCCGCGCAGCACCCATCCGCCGTCGGCCTTCTCGGCACTCGTGCGCAGCGCCGCGAGGTCCGAGCCGGCGCCGGGTTCGGAGAACAGCTGACACCAGACCACATCGCCGCGCAGGGTGGGCATCACGAAACGCTCGATCTGCTCGAGTGTTCCGTGTGCGAGGACGGTCGGAATCGCCCACCAGCCGATCACGAGGTCGGGACGTTCGATGCCGGCGGCGGCGAGCTCCTCCTGAACGACGAGCTGTTCGGCGGCGCCGGCTCCGCGACCGTAGGGCGGCGGCCAGTGCGGCGCGAGCAGGCCCGACTCGGCGAGGGCGACACGGCGCTCGGATTCGGGTGCGGCGGCGATCTTCTCGACCTCCGCACGGATCCGCGCGCGTTTCTCCTCGTGATCGGACAGGTCGATACCGAGGTGACGGCGCGCGCCGTCGCGGACCAGGGTCGTCAGCCGCGAGCGCCACGCGGTGGAACCGCCGAGCACCTGGCGGGTGGCGACCGCACGGCGGAGATAGAAGTGTGCGTCGTGTTCCCATGTGAACCCGATGCCGCCGAGCACCTGGATCGCGTCCTTGGCGGTCTGCACCGCGGCATCGAGTGCGATCGCTGCGGCGGCCGCCGCCGCGATCGGCAGTTCGTCGGGCTGCGCGTCGACGGTGACCGCCGCATCCCAGGCCACGGCCCGGATCTTCTCGGTGCGGCAGAGCATTTCGGCGCAGATGTGTTTGACGGCCTGGAACGAACCGATCGGTTTTCCGAACTGTTCGCGGATCTTCGCGTACTCGACGGCGGTGGTCAGCGCCCAGCCGGCGAGACCGGCCAGCTCCGCGGCGGCGAGGCCGGCGGTCAGGTCGCGCACGAAGCCGGCCGGGACGGTCGCGACGCGATCGGCCGGGACCGTCGCGTCGTCGAGGCGGACGCGGGCCACCGCGCGGGAGGCGTCGATGGTCTCGAGCGGTTCGATGTGCAGACCCGGATCATCGGCCTCGACGAGCGCCCAGCTTTCGACGGCCGGATCACCTTCACCCGCGACACGGACGAGCACGGCGACCCCGGCTTCGGCACCCACGGCCGGTCCGGCCTCACCGCGCAGCAGGAATCCGTCACCCGCCGGCTCCGCGGTCACGGCCGAGTCGAGAGCGAGCGCGGTGGGGACCTCACCCTCGGCGAGCCGTTCCGTCGTCTTGGCGACGGTCTCACCGGCACGGCCGAACACGAGGGCGGCCACGACGGTGGTCAGGATCGGGCCCGGTGCGAGTTCGTAGGCGGCCTGCTCGAGCATGACGGCCAGGTCCACGGTGGTCGCGCCGAGGCCGCCCGCCTCCTCCGGGACGGCGACGCCGAAGACTCCGAGTTCTGCGAGGGAGGACCAGCCGTCGCGCCACGTCGCGTCGCTTGCGCGACGTATCGTCGACATGGGGTCTACGGCACGTGACCAGGCCTGGACAGATGCCTGAACGGCCCGCTGCTCCTCGGTCGTGGCGATACTCACAGCGGTTTCCGCCCTTCCGAATGACATCATTGCTAGAACGTGTTCTAATATGGCACCGATTCAGAGTCAAGGCGTGAGGAAACGAATCTATGGCCACCCCGTCCCGCTCCCGTGCCAACGGACACGGAACTCTGACCGCCCTCACCGAGGACGATCTCAGTTCCAATGCCCAGAAGGAACGGCGCAAGCGGATTCTCGACGCCACCCTGGCGCTCGCGTCGAAGGGTGGTTACGAGGCCGTGCAGATGCGGGCGGTGGCAGAACGCGCGGACGTCGCGGTCGGCACCCTCTACCGATACTTCCCGTCCAAGGTCCACCTGCTGGTCTCCGCCCTCGGCCGTGAATTCGCCCGCATCGAAGGCAAGGGCCGGATCCCACCCGGCCACAGCCCCCTCGAGCGCATGCACCTCATCCTGGGCCTGATCACCAAGGCCATGCAGCGCGATCCCCTGCTCACCGAGGCCATGACACGGGCGTTCATGTTCGCCGACGCTTCCGCCGCCGCCGAGGTCGACCAGGTGGGCACCCTCATGGACCGACTGTTCGCACGGGCCATGAACGACGGCGAGCCCACCGAGGAAGAACTCGCCATCGCACGCGTCATCAGCGACGTGTGGCTGTCGAATCTCGTCGCCTGGCTCACGCGCCGTTCGTCGGCCACCGATGTCGCCCGCCGGCTCGAACTGACGGTGGAGCTGCTGCTCGGCGACGGCTCGCGCGTGCCGAAGACGGTCGCGTCGGAAGCCTGACGGCGCTCGCGTCCGAAGCCCCGCGGCGCTCGCGCCCGAAGCCCCGCGGCGCTCGCGCCCGAAGCCCGACGTCCGATCCGCCGCTTCCTGTAACCGGAAACACGTGGTCGCAATACCCACCGGGTCGGATTCGTGCCCCACTCTGACCTAACGTGGAGCAGGTGAGTGCCCACGATCTTCCGATTGACCTTCGACGTGCTCTGGTGGCTGTCGCGCGGACGCCCCGCCTGCTCGTGGCGACCGACTACGACGGCACCATCTCCCCCATCGTGAGCGATCCCGAGAAGGCCTACCCGCACGACGATGCGGTGCGGGCGCTGCGGGGCCTCGCCGCTCTGCCGTCGACGGCCGCTGCCGTCATCTCGGGACGCGCTCTCAAGGATCTCGCCGCTCTGTCGCGCCTGCCGGTCGAGGTCAAACTCGTCGGCAGCCACGGCTCCGAGTTCGACATCGGATTCGTCCACGAGATCGATCCCGACGCGAGGGACCTCCTCGCCACGATCGTCGAGGGACTGCACTCGGTGGCATCCCGGTTCGACGGCGTGCAGGTGGAGGCCAAGCCCGCGAGCGCCGCGCTGCACGTGCGCAACGCCTCTCCCGCCGATGCCGAGCAGGCCCTCGATCTCGTGCGCAGCGGCCTCGCGCTCCGGCCCGGTGTGCAGGTCACCGAGGGCAAGGCAGTCATCGAGTTGTCCGTGGTGCCCACCGACAAGGGCAAGGCGCTCGACGTCATCCGCCACCAGGAAGCCGCCAGCGCGGCGGTCTTCTTCGGCGACGACGTGACCGACGAGAAGGCCTTCCGTTCGCTGCAGGGCCCGGACGTCGGGGTGAAGATCGGCGACGGCGACACCGCCGCCGAGTACCGCGTCCGCACCAGCGAAGAGGTCATCGCCGCACTCGCGTTCCTGCTCGAGGAACGTCGCACCTGGTTGTCCGGCGCCCACGTCGCGCCGATCGAACGCCTGACCATGCTCGCGAGCCCCCGCTCGAAGGCACTCGTCACCCCCGACGGCACGATCACCTGGCTGTGCCACCCCGAACCCGATTCCGCGGCGGTGTTCGCCCATCTCCTCGGCGGTGACGCAGCCGGTCACTTCACCATCGGCCCGACCCGCCAGGCACTGCCGCTCAGCCAGCGCTACGTCGACTCGACGATGACGGTGGTGACCCGGTGGGCGTCGCTCGCGGTGATCGACTACCTCCCGCACGACGTCGAGGCCGGCCGTACCGACCTCACGCGCGTGATCACCGGGCGCGCGAGCGCGGTGGTGACCTTCGCCCCGCGACCGGAGTTCGGACAGGGACAGGTCACCCTCGAGGTCGAGGACGACGGCATCCGCGTCATGGGCTTCAACGAGCCCTACGTCCTGCGCTCCCCCGGCGTGCGGTGGGACATCACCACGGACGGCGTGCACCAGACGGCCCACGCCGTGGTCGACCCCACCGAGAACGACATCATCCTCGAACTCCGCTGCGGCACCGACGATCTCGATGAGCACCCGGTGCCGGAGGTCGAGCGTCGGGCACAGTCCGAGGCCTACTGGCACACGTGGGCGTCCCAGCTCGAGCTGCCGCCGCTCAAGCCCGATCTCATGAAGCGTTCGGCGCTCACCCTGCGGGGGCTGGTCCACGGTCCGACGGGCTCGATCCTCGCCGCGGCGACCACCTCGCTCCCCGAGGAGATCGGCGGTGTCCGCAACTGGGACTACCGCTACTGCTGGCTGCGCGACGCCGCGCTCACGGCGCAGGCGCTCGTGCGGGTCGGATCCCTCGAGGAGGCCGAGAACTATCTCGACTGGGTCCACCGCGTCCTCGAGACCGTGCCGGGCCCCGAACGTCTGCACCCGCTGTACACGCTCGCCGGCGGACCGCTGCCGCCCGAGGCCGTGATCGACTCGCTTCCCGGATACGCCGGTTCGCGGCCCGTGCGGGTCGGCAACGCGGCGAACCAGCAGGTGCAACTCGACGTCTTCGGCCCGATCGTCGACCTGATCGCCGACCTCGCGCACAGCCGCGAGTCGCGCGGCGTGTCCCACGACCGTGCCCTCACCGACCGGGACTGGGAGCTCGTCTGCTCGATGGTCACCGCAGTCGAACGGCGCTGGTTCGAACCGGACCACGGCATCTGGGAGATCCGCCACGCACCCCGCCACCATGTGTACTCGAAGGTCATGGGGTGGCTGACCGTCGACCGGGCACTGACGCTCGCCGAGAAGTTCGGCCGGACCGCCGGCGAGGGCTGGGCGGTGCTGCGCGACGAGATCGCCGAGGAGGTCACCGAGAAGGGCTGGAACGACGAGGTCCAGTCGTTCACCTCGGCCTACGACGGCACCGATCTCGACGCGGCCACCCTGTTCATCGGCCTCACCGGACTCGTCGACCCGCAGGACGAGCGGTTCCGGGCGACCGTGCAGGCCACCGAACGGGAGTTGCGCAGCGGCGCGACCGTCTACCGCTATCACAGCGACGACGGCCTGCCGGGCGCCGAAGGCGGCTTCCACCTGTGCGCGGCGTGGCTGGTCGCGGCCTACCTGCTGGTCGGGCAGCGCAACGACGCCGAGGCGCTGTTCGCGCAGCTGGTCGCGGCGGCCGGACCGACCGGGCTGCTCAGCGAGGAGTACGACCCCGTCGCGGAGCGTGCGCTGGGCAACCACCCGCAGGCGTACAGTCACATCGGTCTGCTGCGCTGCGCCCAGCTGCTGTCGGGCGCGAAGGCCACGGGCGACCGGCAGCACTGAGCTACGAGCGGGGCCGCTCGGTCACTCGGCGTACCACTCGCTCTCGACCCGACCCGAGGTGGCACCGAACCACAGCTGGGTCCCCAGGGTCTCGAGCGCGGGCACACCGGAGTGCGAGGGGGCGGCGAGGAGCAGTTCGCCTGCGCGCCGCCCCTTGTCCTTCTGCGGTTGCCGCACGGTCGTGAGGCCTTCGCGGATCGCTTCGTCGATGCCGTCGAAGCCGGTGATCGACAGGTGGCCGGGCACGTCGAGACCCATCTGATTGGCCCAGGCGAGAGCGCCGAGCGCGAGCACGTCGGTGGTGCACACGAGCGCGGTGATCCGCGGGTTCATGCGCATGATCTGCGCCGCGGCGGACAGGCCGTCCTCCGCGGTGTGGGTGTAGCGCTCGACGACGGTGAGCGATTCGGGGGCCAGCCCTGCGGCGCTCATGGCGTCCTGGACGCCGCGGATGCGTTCGCGCTGCACGTGGAAGGCGCCGGATTCGAGGGTCGCCAGGTCGACGACCCCGTCGTGCCGTTCGCGGCCGAGGCGCATCGACAACATGCCGATCTGGCGGTGGCCGAGTTCGATGAGGTGGGCGGCGAGATCGCGCATCGCCCGCCGGTCGTCGATGCCCACCACCGGGGTGTTCTCGAGCCCGCGCGGCTGGTCGCACGCGACGATCGGGAGGTGCCGTTCGAGCACGGCAGCGAGATAGGGGTCCTCGGCGGGGACCGAGTAGACGACGAAGCCGTCGACGGACGAGCGGTGCACGACCTGTGCGGCCTCGTCGTCGGTCCGGCCCGGTCCGGCGGGGATGAGCAGTAGTCCCTGTCCGGCCGCTTCGCAGGCCTCGGACAGTCCCGACAGGAAACTCATGGCGGCGGGATCCCGGAAGGAATAGCTCAACGCTTCGGTGAGCAGGACCCCCACGGCTCCTGCCTTGCGGGTGCGCAGCGACCGCGCCATCGGATCCGGGCCGGCATATCCGCGTCGTTTGGCGACTTCGAGGACACGTTCGCGTAGCTCGGCGGACAACTGGTCGGGGCGGTTGTACGCGTTCGAGACCGTGGTGCGGGAGATCTTCAACTCGGCGGCAATCGACGCCAGGGTCGCCTGTCGGCGCGGCTGACGAGACCTGGACATGAGAGGACCGTAGTCCTGTGTCCATGGTCACGACCACCCAGGGATGGTAGGAGGGCTCGGTGTCGTCCGCTAAAGTGGAACGGTAACGGTTACCAATAACGTTTGGGTCGGTCGCTCGGTCGTTCCGGACCCCGTTCGTCGAAGACCGCCGATCCTCAGGAGAAGAACTGTGCGACTGTCCTCCCGCACGGCCCTCGCAGCCGCCGCCGTAGCCTGCGCGACCGCCCTCGCCGCGTGCGGCACCGATACCTCCGGCGCCGACGACGACGAGATCAGCGTCGTCGCCTCCACGAACGTGTGGGGGTCGATCGCACAGGCGGTGGCCGGAGACCGCATCGAGGTCCGCTCGCTCATCACCGAACCGAACGCCGACCCGCACTCCTACGAGGCCAGCCCCCTCGACGCCGCGGCGATCTCCGACGCCTCGCTCGTCGTCTACAACGGCGGTGGCTACGACCAATTCGTCGACGACATCCTCGGCGCCACCGGGGACAAGCCTGCAGTCGTGGAGGCCTTCGCCCTGTTCGAATCCGGCGCGTACTCGGATCTGCACGCCGGACACGATCACGGCGACGAGGACGGCACCGACGACGCCATCGAGAGCGACTCGGAGACAACCGTTTCCGAGGACCACTCGCACGAGAGCGGTGAGCTGTCCGACGCCGGCGACGGGCACTCGCACGAGGGTCACGACCACGGCGGCATCAACGAGCACGTCTGGTACGACCTCGCGACCGCCGACGCCGTCGCGCACGCCGTCGCCGAGCAGCTCGCCGAACTCGACCCCGACGGCGCCGCCGTCTACGAGGCCAACGCCGCGGGCTTCCACGAGAACCTGCACTACGTCGCGGATGTTGTCGACAAGCTCGCCGACACACACGGCGACGCACCCGTCGCCCAGACCGAGACGATCGGCCACTACCTCGTCTCGGCCGCGACGCTCGACGACATCACTCCCCCGGATTTCACCAACGCCATCGAGAACGGCACCGATCCGTCCCCGGCGGCGATCGCGGCGACACGGCAGTTGTTGGTCGACAAGCAGGTTCGCGTCCTGATCTACAACCCGCAGACCGAGGACCGGATCAGCCGCGAGATGCGCACGGCAGCAGAGTCGTCGGGCGTCCCCGTGGTCGAGGTTTTCGAAACCCTGCCCGAAGGTGTCGACTACATTCAGTGGCAGGCCCGGACCGCCGAGACCCTCGCCGCCGCGCTCGAGACCGCCTCCTGACCATCCGATCGAGAACACGGACTCCGGTGACACCTCCTCCATCCGACCGCACGCCCACAGTCGAACTCCGTGATGCCCGGCTGGCATTCGGCGATCGGGTCCTCTGGGACGGACTCGACCTCGTCGTCGAACCCGGCGAGTTCCTGGCGGTGCTCGGACCGAACGGTGCCGGCAAGACGTCGCTGCTCAAGGTGCTGCTCGGCCAGCTCCCGCTCACCTCCGGAACCGCGACCATCGCCGGGCAGGCCGTCCGGACCGGGAACTCGCACGTCGGATACGTGCCGCAGCAGAAGTCTCTCGACGAGGGCGTCCCGCTGCGGGGACGCGATCTCGTAGGCCTCGGCATGGACGGACATCGCTGGGGCACCGGCCTGCGCACGCGCCGGCGGCGCCGCGTCGCGGTCGACGACGCGATCGCTCAGGTCGGCGCAGAGACCTATGCCGGAGCCCCGATCGGCACGCTCTCCGGTGGTGAGCAGCAGCGGCTGCGTATCGCGCAGGCGCTCGTGGGAGATCCGCGCGTACTCCTGTGCGACGAGCCGCTGCTCAGTCTCGATCTCGCCAACCAGCACCTGGTGTCGGCGCTCATCGACCGCCGCCGCCGCGACCACGACACCTCCGTCCTGTTCGTCACCCATGAGATCAATCCGATCCTGCCGCTGGTGGATCGCGTGCTGTACCTCGTCGACGGCCAGTTCCGCATCGGCACCCCCGCCGAGGTGATGACCTCGCAGGTGCTTTCCGAGCTCTACCGCACCGACGTCGAGGTGCTCGAGATGCGCGGCCGCCTGGTGGTCGTCGGCACCGGCGACGCCATCGACGCGCTCGGCAGCGCCGGCGGACTGCGCCCCGGGGAAGGCGTCCACCACGATCACGAGGATCACGAATGAGCAGCAAGTTCACCGACGCCCTCGGGCGGATGTTCGACGTGGAGACCACCGTCGAACTCCTGCAGTACGACTTCGTGCAGCAGGCGCTCGTCGCCGGTGCGATCCTCGGTCTGCTCGCCGGCGTGATCGGCCCGCTGATCATCAGCCGTCAGATGGCGTTCTCCGTCCACGGCACCTCCGAACTGTCGCTCACCGGTGCCGCGGCGGCGCTCATCATCGGGGTCTCCGTCGGGATCGGTGCGGTCGCGGGTGCCGTGATCGCCGCGATCCTCTTCGGGGTCCTGGGGACACGTGCCCGCGAACGCGACTCCGTCATCGGCGTGGTGATGGCCTTCGGACTCGGTCTCGCCGTCCTGCTGCTGTGGGCCTACGACGGACGCACCGGTGCCGCATTCTCGCTGCTCACCGGTCAGATCGTGGCGCCCGGCGGTACCGGCATCGCCCTGCTCGCCGCGTGCGCTGCCGTCGTGATCCTCACGCTGCTGGTGATCTACCGTCCGCTACTGTTCGCCAGCACCGACCCGGAGGTCGCGGCTGCACGCGGCGTCCCGGTGCGCGCATTGTCGATCGTGTTCGCGGTCCTCGTCGGTGTCACCGCCGCACTCGGTGTGCAGATCGTCGGCGCGCTGCTGGTGATGGCACTGCTCATCACCCCGGCCGCCGCGGCGGCCCGGGTGGTCAGCGGGCCGCTCGCCGCCACGGTGCTGTCTGTGGTCTTCGCGGAGATCTCGGCGGTCGGCGGCATCCTGCTCGCGCTGGCGCCGGGCGTGCCGGTCTCGGCGTTCATCACGACGATCGCGTTCGTCATCTACATGATCTGCCGCGTGATCGGCACCGCCCGCAACCGACGTGGTTCCGGGCGGGTCGCCGCAACTGCCTGATTCACGGCCCGTCGGGACGTGATCTTGACGCGCTCCTCGACGTCCGCCCAGTTTCCCGAGGTTGCTCCAGTAACGGGACGTCACAGACATCGGGGGTGGAGAGTACAGCACGTCACGCGTTGTTCCTTCGCGTCGACAACCCCGACAAGCGGTTCCTGTGGCACCGGTCGAACCCCGAGGTGTTCGGTCGTCACCTCGCCTTCGAGCCCTACACCGGTCTGGTCGAGGCGTGCGTCGGCGAGAACATGACGGCCCTGTGCGCCGCCGGTGTCGGCGGTGGGTCGCTCGTCTACCAGGGCATGACGCTGAACCCGACAAAGCGGTGTTCAACGCCCACTTCCCGAACGAACTCGACTGGGCGCGCATGGACCGCGTCCACTACCCGCGCGTCGCGCAGATGCTGCACCTGGCCGTGGCGCCCGACGAACTCGTCGACAGCCCCAACTACGCGACCTCGCGCATCTTCGCCGACCGTGCGCGGAAGGCCGGCTTCCCGATCGACAAGATCCCGATGCCGATCGACTGGGACTACGCGCTCGCCGAACTCCGCGGCGAGATGGCCCGGCCTACACCGACGGTTCGGGTGCGATGGGTGTCAACAACGGCGGCAAGCAGGGCTACGGCGTCAGTGAGGGTCGCGGGCACTTCGTCTACGACGCCGCTCGCGACGACGCCGTCCTGCGCTGGCCGCACGAAGGGGACGCGGTGCTGCAGACGGGTCACATCGACCCCACCGTGCGCCGCATCGCCGGCGAACGCAGCATCCTGACCGACACCAACTCGATCGTCCCGTCGACCTGGCACCCGCTCGGCGGCGCGAGCATGAGCACGGTGTGCGATCTCGAGGGCCGGGTGTTCGGCCAGCGCGGGCTGTACGTGCTCGACGGAGCCCTCATGCCGGGCAACACCGCCGCGTGCAACCCGTCGATGACGATCGCCGCCGTCGTCGAACGCGCCCTCGACGACATCGTCGTCCGCGACGTCGGAACGGTCTTCTGAGCGGGCATAGACTCGGGTCGTGACCCGCATCGACCTCAACAGCGACCTCGGCGAGAGCTACGGCCGGTGGCGTCTCGGCGACGACGAGACCATGCTCGACATCGTCACCAGCGCCAACGTGGCGTGCGGATTCCACGCCGGCGACCCGGCGACACTGTTGCACACGTGCCACGGCGCCGCGAAGCGCGCGGTAAGGATCGGTGCCCAGGTCGGCTACAACGACATCGGCGGCTTCGGCCGCCGCTTCATCGAGGTGTCGTCGGCGGATCTCACCGCCGAGATCATCTACCAGATCGGCGCGCTCGACGGTCTCGCCCGGGCGGCCGGTTCGTCGGCGAGCTACGTCAAACCCCACGGCGCGCTGTACAACGCAATCGTCCATCACCGCGAACAGGCCCGTGCGGTCGTGGATGCGGTACGCGCCTACGACGCCTCGCTGCCCGTCCTCGGACTGCCCGGCTCCGTCTTCCTCGAGGAGGCCGAACGGGCCGGACTGAAGGTGGTCGCCGAGGCGTTCGCCGACCGCGCCTACACCCCCGAGGGCACGCTCGTCTCCCGGCGCGAACCCGGTGCGGTACTGCACGATCCGGAGGAGGTCGCCGAGCGGGTCCTGCGCATGGTCACCGAGGGGGTGGTCACCGCCGTCGACGGCAGCGACATACGCGTGAACGCGCAGTCGGTGTGCATCCACGGCGACTCCCCCGACGCCACGGCGATGGCCGTCGCCGTGCGCCGCCGCCTCGACGCCGAGAAGATCGACATCCGGGCGTTCGTGTGAACGCCCGACACCGCGAGGTCCACCGATGAAAATCCTTCGTGCCGGAGACAGCGCCCTGCTCGCCGAATTCGATTCCCTCGACGAGGTTCTCGCCCACTTCCGGGCACTCGACCGCGAGCGGCCGCGTGGCGTCGTCGATCTCGTGCCGGCGGCGCGGACACTGCTGGTGTGCTTCGATCCGTCGGAGACCGGCGCGCAGGTCGTGCACAAGTGGGTCACCACCACCCCACCGGTGTCCGGGGACGACGTCGACATCGAGGAGGTGACGCTCGAAGTCCGGTACGACGGCGTCGATCTCGAAGAGGTCGGCGAGTTGACCGGCCTCGGCGCGGACGGCGTGATCGCCGCCCACACCGGCAGCCTCTGGACGGTCGCCTTCGGCGGGTTCGCGCCCGGCTTCGCGTATCTCACCGGCGGGGATTCTCGATTGCACGTGCCGCGTCGCAGTTCACCGCGCACCTCCGTCCCGTCCGGCGCCGTGGGACTGGCGGGTGAGTTCTCGGGCGTCTATCCGCGGAAGTCGCCCGGAGGATGGCAACTCATCGGAACCTCCGATGCCCCGCTGTGGCAACCGGACCGGACTCCTGCGGCGCTGCTGCGACCGGGATGTGCGGTGCGCTTCGTCGCGATCTGAGCCGTCCCCGGATCCACCGCGCCGCTGCGCTCAGATACCGAGCACGGCCTTCGCGACGAGGAAATAGATCACCAGGCCGGTCGCGTCGACGAAGGTCGTGATGAACGGATTGGAGAAGACCGCGGGGTCGGCGCGGATCGATTTGGCCACCAACGGCATCGCACCACCGACGGTGGCGGCGAGGGTGCAGATGCTTACCAGCGTCAGCCCGATCACCGCGCCCACCGACGAGTCGTAGACCAGGGACGTCAGGACGAACGCGACCGAGCCCAGCAGGACACCGAGGGACAGACCCACCCGGAGCTCGCGGGCGATCACCCCGCCGATGTCGCGTGGCGTCACGTCGTCGAGCGCCAATGCGCGGGTGACCGTGGTGGCGGCCTGGTTTCCGGTGTTGCCCCCGGTGCCGATGATCAGCGGCACGAACAACGCCAGGGTGACCACCTGATCGAGGGTCGACTCGAACACCTCGAGGACCTGGACCGTGAGGGTCGCACCGAGTGCCAGGAAGAGCAACCACACCACCCGCGAGCGCACCAACTGCCCGACGGGTGTCGCGAGATAGGGCCGGCGCAGCGGCTCGGTACCGCCGATGCGCGCCTGGTCCTCGCTGTCGGCGGCTTCGAGGATCCGCAGGGCGTCGTCGACGGTCAGGATGCCCACCAACCTGGTCTCGCTGTCGACGACGATCAACGCCAGCAGTTTGAGTTCGGCGCAGCGGCGCGCGGACTCCTCGGCGTCGTCGGTCACGCGCGCCCAGTAGGGCTCGTTCATGATGTCGGCGAGCACCGTTCCCGGCGCCGCAGTCATCAGCTCGCGCAGACCGACCACCCCGACGAGCACACGACCGTCGTCCACCACCGGCAGCGTGTACACCGTCTCCGCGTCGTCGAGCCGACGACGCACGGCGTCCATCGCCTGCTCGACGGTCATGTCCTGCCGTAGCGACACGAAGGCCGGGCTCATCCGCCGGCCGATCGACCGCTGCGGATAGCCGAGGATCGTGGCGGTCACCTCGCGGTCGGCGGGCGGCAGGCCGCGCATGAGGGTCGACGCGACCGTCGCGGGCAGTTCGTCGAGCAGTTCCACCCGGTCGTCGGGTTCGAGGTCGGCGAAGATTGCGGCCACCTGATCGTCGCGCAACCCGCGGAGCAGTTCGCTCTGCATGCTCGGGTCGAGCTGTTCGAAGACGTCGATCGCCCGGTCCTTGGGCAGCAACCGGTAGAGCACTGCGCGATCCGTCCGACCGAGCCGTTCGAGCACGTCGACGACCTGTTCGACGCTCAGTTCCGCGACAGCGTCGTGCGCGGCCTGAAGGTCGTCGGCCTCGACGGCCTTCTCGATCAGTCGCGTCGTCGCCGCCCGGACGTCTGCTTCATCCATGATCGTCACCTCCTTCCTCATGATCTTCAACCTAACGCGATCGTTCGGCCGGAGTGCGGACGTGCGATCGAAGCCGGTGAGTGAGAATGAACATCGTGGCGTGGTTCGAGGTGCTCTCCGGCGGAATGCTCACGACGGTCCAGGATCGCGGACGTCCCGGTTACGGTTCCTCGGGCCTCACCCGGTCCGGTGCCGCCGACCGGCGCGCACACGACGCCGCGAACCGGCTCGTGGGGAACCAGCCGGACGCGGCGACACTCGAGGTGACCGGCGGCGGTCTCGCCGTCCGCAGCGTCGGCGAGACGATCGCGGCCGTGACCGGTGCCCGCGCCGACGTGACCGTGTGCGACCGGCCGGTCGGCGACTGGGCGCGCATCACCCTCCGCAACGACGACGTGCTGCGGATCGGCGTCCCGAACGAAGGCCTGCGGATTTACCTCGCGGTACGCGGCGGCATCGACGTGCGGGAGGTACTCGGCAGTAGATCCACCGACATCCTGTCGCACACCGGACCGTCACCCGTTCGCGCCGGCGACAGTCTGCTCGTCGGGGCGATGTCGGGTCACCTGCCCGACGAGGAGCAGTTCCCACCACCGCCGCCGATGGACGACCCCGTGGAGATCCGGGTACGGCCCGGCCCGCGCGACGACTGGTTCACGCCCGGATCACTGCGGGCGCTGTTCCACGAGACATGGACGGTGACACCGGAACTCGACCGGGTGGGTATCAGGTTCCACGGTCCCGGCCGACTGCACCGGGCACGGCACGAGGAGATGCCCAGCGAGGGCATGGTTCCCGGCTCGCTGCAGATACCGCCGGACGGGCATCCGGTACTGTTCCTCGTCGACCATCCCGTCACGGGCGGCTATCCGGTGGCCGCGGTGGCGGTCGCCGCCGATCTGCCGGTCGCGGCGCAACTGCGTCCCGGACAGCGGGTGCGGTTCGTGCCGGTACGGTGATCGCTGCTGGGTGACCGTCAGGCGCGTGACGGCACGGAGGTGTCGTCCTCGTCGGTCGGGTCGGTAGCCGTCACCCGACGTACGAAGGTGATCGCCTCGTCGAGTGCATGTGTCGCGGGCGGAGAGATGCCGGGCAGGCTGAGATAGCCGTGCACGGTGTCGGGATAATCGGTCTCCGCGACGTCGCCGCCCTTGGCCCGCAATGCTTCGGCGTATCGAACGGCGTTGTCGCGCAACGGGTCGTGCCCGGCGATCTGGACGAGGGCCGGTACGGCGGCACCGGCGAGCGTGCCGCGCAGGGGAGCCGCGGTCGGCGCATACGGATCGGCTCCGGCCAGATACAGGCGCACGAACGCCCGCATACCGCGGGAGGTGAGCACGGGAGCGTTCGCGAACTGCCGCTCCGACGGGAACTCCTCCTCCATCTCCGTCGCCGGATAGATCAGCACCTGACCGGCCGGCAGCGGACCACCCGAGCGGCCGGCCACGTCGGCGACGACCGCGGCGAGGTTGCCTCCGGCACTGTCACCGGCGACCACGACGCGGGACGGATCACCGTCGAGTTCCGCAGCGTGTGCGACGACCCACCGGAACGCCGCCCAGCAGTCCAGCACCGCTGCGGGATAGGGATGTTCGGGGGCGAGCCGGTAGTCCACCGACACCACGACGCTCGGGGTCCGCGCGGCGGTGTGGCTCGCCCACCACTCGTTCTGCTCCGGATTGCCGAGCACCCACCCGCCGCCGTGGAACAGCAGCACGACCGGCAGCGGACCGCTCGTTCGCGCCGAGGGCCGATAGATCCGCAGACGGGTCCGGACCGGGGAGTCCTCGGGGGCGAGATCGTCGATCACCTCGTGCTCGAGTTCGACCCATCGGTCCTCGATCCGCACGCCGGGATGCGTCCGGCCCGAGATCAGCCGTCCGACCGGGGACGACAGGAGCTTCGTGCGCGCAGCACGACGTGCCGGGATCTCGTCGACGGACGCGTCGGCAATGGACTTGTCGGCGAAGCGTTCGAGGAAGGCGAACACCTTCGTACGGAACGGCAGGGATGCGACCACGAGGACAGACTAGGCCCTCGCGACCGCAGCTCGGGCAGACTCGATCAGACCCGACGCTGCCGCGCGATGTCCGCGAGCACCACGCCCGCCGCGACGGAGGCGTTGAGCGACTCGACGTCTCCGGCCATCGGGATGGAGAGAACGGCGTCGCAGGTCTCCCGCACCAGGCGCGAGAGTCCCTTGCCCTCCGACCCCACGACCACGACGACGGGATCGGTGCCGTCGAAATCGTCGAGGTTGGTGTCGCCACCGGCATCGAGACCGACGACGCGGACACCGCGGGACTGCCAGTCCTTGAGCGTGCGCGTGAGGTTGGTGGCACGCGCGACGGGCAGTCGCGCTGCGGCACCGGCGCTCGTGCGCCATGCCACGGCCGTCACCGACGCCGAACGGCGCTGCGGGATGACCACACCGTGGCCGCCGAAGGCCGCGACCGAACGGATCACCGCGCCGAGATTGCGCGGATCGGAGATGTTGTCGAGGGCCACGAGCAGCGGACGCTCGTGGTTCTCCGCGGCGCGGGCCAGCAGGTCGTCGGGGTGCGCGTAGCGGTACGGCGGCACCTGCAGGCCGATGCCCTGGTGCATCCCGTTCGACGACAGACGGTCGAGTTCGGAACGCGAGACCTCGAGGATCGAGATGCCCATCTCGGCCGAGCGCTGCACGGCTTCCTTGAGCCGCTCGTCGGCCTCGGCGCCGAGGGCGACGTACAGAGCGGTCGCGGGCACACCGGCACGTAGGCACTCGACGACCGGATTGCGGCCGAGCACCATCTCGGGCCCGTCCTCGGCCTTGCGACCGGCCGCGGGACGACGACCGCCACCGCGCGGGTCGGCGGCCTTGGCCGCGGCCCGGGCACGCCGTGCGGCGGGGTGGTAGGGCCGGTCCTCGGCCTTGGGGGTGGCGCCACGCGCTTCGAGCCCGCGTCGCCGCTGCCCGCCGGACCCGACGACCTGCCCCTTCTTCGTGCCGCCCTTACGAATAGCGCCGCGACGCTGGGAATTGCCTGCCATCACTGTCCTGCTTTCAGAGACCACTCGGGTCCGTTGGGCGTATCGGTCACTTCGACCCCCGCGGCTGTGAGGCGGTCCCGCACCTCGTCGGCCACCGCCCAGTTCTTCTCGGCCCGGGCGGTCGTGCGGCGTTCGAGATCCGCGCCGACCAGCACGTCGAGTGCCGCGAGTGCGGCCGACCCTGAATCGTCGGTGGAGCACCAGTGCTCGTCGAGCGGGTCGACACCGAGGATGCCGAGCATGCTCCGGACCTGCGACGCGATCTGCACGGCCGTGTCGAGATCGCCGTTGTCGAGCGCCTTGTTGCCCTTGCTGCGCTTGCGGTGTATTTCCGCGAGCGCCTTGGGCACACCGAGATCGTCGTCGAGTGCCTCGGCGAAGGCCTCGGTCCACTCGCCCACGGGCACCTCGCCCGCGCGGTCGCGGGTCTTGAGCACGAACGACTCGAGTCCCCGGTAGGCCGCCGCCGCTTCGGCGAGCGCGTCGTCGGAGTATTCGAGCATCGAACGGTAGTGGGCGCTGCCCAGGTAGTAGCGCAGTTCCTGCGGCCGGACGCGGGCGAGCACGTTGGGGATCGACAGCACGTTACCGAGCGACTTCGACATCTTCTCGCCGCCCATCGTCACCCAGCCGTTGTGTAACCAGTAGCGGGCGAAGCCGTCGCCGGCGGCGCGGGACTGCGCCATCTCGTTCTCGTGGTGCGGGAAGACGAGGTCCATGCCTCCGCAGTGGATGTCGAAGGTGCCGCCGAGATAGAAGCCGGCCATCGCGGAGCACTCGAGATGCCAGCCGGGGCGACCACGTCCCCACGGGGTGGGCCAGGACGGCTCACCGGGCTTCTCGGCCTTCCACAGCGTGAAGTCGCGGGGGTCGCGCTTGCCGAGTCCGGCGCTCTCACCCTGGTGGACGTCCTCGATGCGGTGTCCGGAGAGGGCACCGTATTCGGGGTAGCTCAGCACGTCGAAGTAGACGTCGCCGTCGGCCGCGTAGGCGTGCCCGGCGTCGATGAGGCGCTGGATGAGTTCGACCATCTGCGTGATGTGGCCGGTCGCGCGAGGTTCCACCGAGGGAGGAAGCACACCGAGCGCATCGTAGGCGCGGTTGAAGGCCCGCTCGTAGGTCGCGGCCCACTCCCACCACGGCCGACCTGCCTCTGCCGCCTTGCGGAGGATCTTATCCTCGATGTCTGTGACATTTCTCACAAACAAGACATCGAGACTCTTGGTAGCGAGCCACCGGCGGAGCACGTCGAACGCAACGCCGCTGCGTACGTGCCCGATATGGGGTTCGCCTTGGACGGTGGCCCCACACAGGTACACCGAGGCCTGGCCGGGGACCAGCGGTTCGAAATCCCGCACGGCCCGCGATTCGGTGTCGTATAAGCGCAAGGTCACGACCGTCTATCCTACCGCTCGTCCTGCTGGGCCAGGACCAGTGCGGTCGCAACCGCCGCCACACCTTCTCCCCGGCCGGTGAGCCCGAGTCCGTCCGTGGTGGTCGCCGACACGGAGACCGGACCGCCGAGCGCCTCGGACAGCACCGCCTGTGCCTCCTCGCGCCGCGGCCCGATCTTCGGGCGGTTCCCGATCACCTGGACGGCGGCATTGCCCACCACCCAGCCGGCGTCGTCGAGCAGGCGACGTACCTCGCCGAGCATCGCGACACCGGAGGCGCCGGCCATCTCCGGTCGGCCCGTGCCGAAGACCGATCCGAGGTCGCCGAGACCGGCGGCCGAGAGCACCGCATCGCACAGCGCGTGCGCAGCGACGTCCCCGTCGGAGTGACCCGCGCACCCGTCGGCGTCCTCGAACAGCAGACCGGCCATCCAGCACGGCCGTCCGGCCTCCACGGGATGCACGTCCGTTCCGATGCCGACACGCACGATGCTCACATCTCCTTCTCGGTGCGGACGCCGGACGCGAGCACGGTCCGTGCCAGCACCAGGTCCAGTGGGGTGGTGATCTTGAAAGCGAGAGGGTCTCCCACGACGGTGGTGATCCGCTCCTCCAACCGCTCGACGAGTCCCGCGTCGTCGGTCGCGTCGGCGGCGTCGCGGTTGGCCCGCTCGAGCAATTCGACGTCGAATCCCTGCGGCGTCTGCACCGCGCGGAGGGTCGACCGGTCGGGAGTCCCGGTGACGACTCCGTCCTTGTCGACACTCTTGATGGTGTCGACGACGGGCAGGACGGGGATCACCGCGTCGCTGCCGGCCCGCAACGCGTCGACGACCCGGACGAACAGCTCGGCCGGGGTGAGCGCACGCGCGGCGTCGTGGACGAGCACGAACCGCGCGCCCGATGCCGCCGCAAGACCGGCGCGCACCGAGTCGGCGCGTTCGGCGCCACCCGCGACGACGGTGACCCGGTCGGCGAACGACTCGCCGACGAGCCGGTCCGCGGGCGTCGCAGCCAGTTCGGGCGGCGCGACGATCACCACTCGATCGATGACCGCTGAAGCGAGCATCGCCTCGACCGAGCGGTCGAGCATCGTGCGGCCGTCCAGTTCCACGAACGCCTTGGGCAGTGGTTCTCCCAGGCGAACACCGCGGCCGGCCGCCGGAAGGATTCCGACGACCGGCCCGTTGCGATCGCTCATGTGCAGTTTGCCGATGTCTCGCGCGTCAGGAAGCGGCGGCGAGAACCTCGTCGAGCATGGTCTCCGCCTTGACGTCGTCGGTGCCCTCGGCGAGCGCGAGCTCACCGACGAGGATCTGACGTGCCTTGGCGAGCATCCGCTTCTCACCTGCGGACAGGCCGCGGTCCTGCTCCCGGCGCCACAGGTCGCGCACAACTTCTGCGACCTTGTTGACATCGCCGGAGGCCAGCTTCTCGAGGTTGGCCTTGTACCGCCGTGACCAGTTGGTGGGTTCTTCCGTGTGGGGTGCGCGCAGCACCTGGAAAACCTTGTCGAGGCCTTCCTGCCCGACGACGTCGCGCACTCCGACGTACTCCGCGTTCTCTGCAGGTACCCGGACCGTCAGGTCGCCCTGCGCGACTTTCAGAACCAGATATTCCTTCTGCTCACCCTTGATGGTGCGTGTTTCGATTGCTTCGATCAGCGCCGCACCGTGGTGGGGGTATACGACGGTGTCTCCGACCTTGAAAATCATGTGTCCCGTGCCCCTTTCGATTCTCCCAGTTTAACACGTGACCACATCACCCTCCCGTCAACGATGCAGGTCAGGGGCACCGAGCACTGAGCGTAGGGCTTGACAGGCAGTTGCTTCCGTGTATCGGGTGACCTCCGACACACCCGCCCGTGGGCGCCTGTCGATCTCGTCTTCCGCGCGCGAATCCGCACGAGATCCGGCCCCGACGTACACAGCGCACACGGGAACTACTACTCTGCCTAGTGGATTGCGAGCCTTACTCGAGTGGAGGAACCCGTGACTGCTCTCAAAGCGCCGACTCGCCGAGTCGTGACCGCTCTCGCCCTTGCCGCGGGAGCGGCGCTCACGATGTCCGCGTGCAGCGCCGGTCAGATCACCCAGACCTCGACCCAGGTCGCGGCCATCAACGGTTCCAACGTGGACGCCGGCAGCCTCGCGCTGCGCAACGTGCACGTGATCTACCCGAACTCCGAGGAGTACAGCATCGAGCCCGGCGGCACCGCCCAGCTCGGCTTCACGATCGTCAACCTCGACCCGTACGTCGGCGATCAGCTCACCGGTATCTCCACCGATTTCGCAGCCTCGGTCACCGGTGCCCGCCTCGAGATTCCGCCGCAGTCCTCCGTGGTCGCCGGTGTCTCCGAGGAGAACGCCGCCCTCGTCGAGGAGGTCGACGAGTCGCCGCGTCCGAACAGCACCGAGGAGACCCCCTCCCCGGCCCCGGCAGGCGTCGTCAACAACGTCGAGCTCGTGAACCTCTCCGAGGGTGTCCGCCCGGGCCTGACCATCCCCGTGACCTTCACGTTCGCCGAGGCCGGCGACGTGACCCTGTCCGTGCCGATCGACGCCGGCCCGGAGCTCCCCCGCGACGAGTCGGAGCTCTCGCCGATCGTGGGCGAAGCACACTAGGACTTCCTGCTGGAGGGCCCGGTCGAGCACAGCTCGGCCGGGCCCTCCTCGCATCCGCTCCGGTGTCGGTGCGACCGACTATCCTCCGGCCGTGGCAAAGACCAAGACCCTCTACCGCTGTTCCGACTGCTCGCACACCGTCGCGAAGTGGGTCGGGCGCTGTCCCGAATGCGGAACGTGGGGGTCGATGGACGAAGCACCCGTCCAACCGGTCGCGGTCGCCTCGCGGTCGGGTACCTCGCTCGCCCGCGCCGGTGCCGCCGCCGTGCTGCCGAGCACCCCGGCCACCCCGCTGTCGCAGATCGACGGCAAGGCCACCCACGCGAAGCCCACGGGCATCCCCGAGCTCGACCGCGTCCTCGGCGGCGGTGTCGTACCCGGTTCGGTCGTCCTGCTCGCCGGCGAACCCGGTGTCGGCAAGTCCACGCTGCTCCTCGAGGTGGTGCACCGCTGGGCGTTGCGCGGCGAAGCCGATCGCGCGCTCTACGTCACCGGCGAGGAGTCGGCCGGTCAGGTGCGCCTGCGCGCCGACCGCACCGGCGCCGTGCACGACCGGGTCTATCTTGCCGCCGAGAACGACCTCGCGACGATCTTCGGGCACGTGGAGCAGGTCAAGCCCACGCTGCTGGTCGTCGACTCCGTCCAGACGATGCTCGCCGCCGACGTCGACGGCGTGACCGGCGGTGTCACGCAGGTCCGCGCAGTCACCAGCGCCCTGACCTCCCTCGCGAAGTCCAGCGGCATCCCGGTGCTGCTCATCGGCCACGTCACCAAGGACGGCGCGGTCGCCGGTCCGCGTTCCCTCGAGCACCTCGTCGACGTGGTGCTGCACTTCGAAGGCGACAAGCACTCCACGCTGCGCATGGTGCGCGGGGTGAAGAACCGGTTCGGAGCCGCCGACGAGGTGGGCTGCTTCGAACTTGCCGAGGACGGGATCGTCGGCGTCAGCGACCCGTCGGGATTGTTCCTGCAGCACCGCGACGAGGCCGTGCCCGGCACTGCCGTCACGGTCACGATGGACGGCAAACGCCCGCTCCTCGGTGAGGTCCAGGCGCTCGTGGTGCCCACGCACAATCCTTCACCGCGACGCGCCGTGAGCGGTCTCGACTCGGCGCGGGTGGCGATGGTGCTCGCGGTGCTCGAGCGTCGCTGCGGGCTCGGCCGGCTCGGTAACTGCGACGTCTACGCCTCCACCGTCGGCGGTATGCGGATCACCGATCCGTCCGCCGACCTCGCGCTCGCACTCGCCGTCGCCTCAGCCGTACGCGACCAGCCCGTCCCGGCCGGCACCGTGCTGCTCGGCGAGGTCGGTCTCGCCGGGGAGGTCCGTCGTGTCGTCGGTGCGGGTCGCCGACTCGCGGAGGCGAACCGGCTCGGCTTCGACCGCGGGGTGGTTCCGCGCGATGTCGAGGGTGTCCCGAAGGGCATGAAGAAGTTCGAGGTGTCCAACGTGGCGCAGGCACTGTCGACCCTCACGCGCTGACCTGCGGACATGTCGGCAGCGCCGATCTGCCGAGGTGTCGGCGGCCGGTGCGAACATGTGTTCGTGTCCGATGCGACGGTGCTGCATGCCGATCTCGACGCGTTCTACGCGTCGGTGGAGCAGCGCGACGATCCGTGGCTGCGCGCCAAACCGATCGTCGTGGGCGGGGGCGTCGTACTCGCGGCGAGCTATGAGGCCAAGGCTCACGGCATCGTCACCGCGATGTCGGGCCGAGCCGCCCGCGCCCTGTGCCCGGGACTGATCTCGGTGCCTCCCCGCATGGAGGCCTATGCGCAGGCCTCGCGCGACGTCTTCGCGATCTTCGATCGCACCACACCGATCGTGGAGGGGATCTCCATCGACGAGGCGTTCCTCGACGTCTCCGGTCCCGGGCGCATCGCCGGCAGACCCGTCGACATCGCCGCACGCCTGCGCCGCACGGTCGCCGAGGAGGTGGGGCTGCCGATCACCGTCGGTGTCGCGCGCACCAAATTCCTCGCCAAGGTCGCGAGCGGGGTGGCCAAGCCCGACGGACTGCTCCTCGTCCCTCCGCACGCCGAACTCGAGTTCCTCCATCCGTTGCCGGTGGAGCGGTTGTGGGGCGTCGGCAAGGTGACGGCGGCGAAGTTGCACGCGCACGGTCTGCGGACCGTGGCCGATGTCGCCGCCCACTCCGAGTCCGATCTCGTCTCGCTGCTCGGACGCACGGCGGGACGCCACCTGCACGCGCTCGCGATCGGTCACGATCCGCGTCCGGTCCGGCATCGGCGGCGCAGTTCGATGGGCGCGCAGCACGCGCTCGGCCGCGGACCCCACAGCCTCGAGTCGGTCGGCGAGACGCTGCAACTGCTCGTCGACCGCGTGGGCCGGCGGATGCGCCGGGCCGGACGCCTCGGCCGCACGGTGGTCCTGCGGATGCGCTTCGCCGACTACACCCGCGCGACACGCTCTCACACGCTGCCCGGGGCCACCGCACGCACCGATCTGCTGTCGGCGGCGGCGCACGACCTGCTCGAGCAGACCCGACCGCTCATCGCCGAGCGCGGTCTCACGCTCATCGGGATCGCGGTGACGAATCTCGTCGGTGAAGGCGTCGAGCAACTCGAGCTGCCGTTCGACGAGCCGGTCGAGGCCGCCGGGGACAGTACTGGAGACACGCGAACGCAGCACCGCGCCGTCGACCGGCACGCCCTCGATGCCGTCCTGGACGATCTGCACTCCCGCTACGGCGCGGGCGCGGTCACTTCCGCGGCGTTGCTCGGACGCGACCACCGGCCGGGTGTTCCGCTGCTCCCCGACGGACCGGAGACCTGAACGCGAAAACCCGGAGGGCGGAGATGTCAGACGGCGGAGATGTCGTGTTCACTCTGCGGGATGCCGTCGGCGTAGTCGCGGCCCTTCGCGAAGTGCTCGTGCCCGACGACGACGAACAACCCGACCGACGACGCCACCACGACGTCCGGATCGGCCGGCGGACCGGCGACGATGCGCGCCTCCGCACTGGTGTAGACCTTGCGCCGCACCAAGCCGTCGACGCGGGCGCGGAACTCGAGCACCGAGCCCAGGGGGATGGGACGGGCGAAGTCCGTCTCGAAGTGCCCGGTGACGACGGCGGTCCGCAGGGCGGCGTTGCACGCCATTCCCTGGACCTCGTCGAAGGCCGTCATGAGGATGCCGCCGTGGATGAATCCCGGTCCGCCCTGGTAGCGCGTGGCGACGTCGAGACGGCCGAGCACCTCGAGGCCCTCGCCGATCGTGAACTCCATCGCGAGGCCGGAGGGCTGGTCGTCACCACACCCGAAGCACTTGTTCCAATGCTGCGGTACCGGCGCACCCGGGCCGGGATGATCTTCCGGCAGATCGGGAACGACGAGGTCGTCGGGCAAAGTCCAGGTGCTGCGCATAAGCAAGTAATGTAGTTGCGCGGTCGGGGCGCCGATCCACGAGTCCGCGCATTGTGACGACGACCGCAGACCGCACAGGGGAAGGAATTCCAGATGATCGAGTCGGCGCCGGCATCGACGCTGAGCGACACCATCGCTCGTCTGGCGCCCGGCACCGCGCTACGCGACGGTCTCGAACGCATCCTCCGCGGCCGCACGGGCGGCCTGATCGTCCTCGGTTTCGACGACAAGGTCGCCGAGCTGTGCGACGGCGGTTTCGAACTCGACGTCGAGTTCGCCCCCACCCGACTTCGGGAGCTGTCGAAGATGGACGGCGCCGTGGTCGTGTCCACCGACGGTTCGCGCATCGTGCGTGCCAACGTGCAACTCGTGCCCGATCCGAGCATCCCCACCGTGGAGTCCGGCACCCGGCACCGCGCCGCGGAACGCACCGCAATCCAGACCGGATATCCGGTGGTTTCGGTCAGCCAGTCGATGAGCATCGTCAGCGTGTACGTCGACGGTCGCCGCCACGTCATCAACGACTCCGCGACCATCCTGTCCCGGGCCAACCAGGCCGTCGCGACACTCGAGCGCTACAAGGCCCGCCTCGACGAGGTGACCCGGCAGTTGTCCGTGGTCGAGATCGAGGACATCGTCACGCTGCGCGACGCGCTCACCGTGGCGCAGCGGCTCGAGATGATGCACCGCCTGTCCGTGGAGATCGAGCAGGACGTGCTCGAACTCGGGACCGATGGTCGCCAGCTGGCCCTCCAGCTCGAAGAACTCGTCGGCGACAACCAGCTCGCCCGGCAGCTCATCGTGCGGGACTATCTTGCGGGCGAGCACGCCCCCACCCAGCAGGAGGTCGAGCAGGCGCTCGAGCGTCTCGCACACCTGACCGACGTCGACCTGCTCGACCTGACGAGCCTCGCCCGCGCCTTCGGCTATTCGGGCACCATCGAGGCCCTCGACACCTCGATGAGTCCCCGCGGTTATCGCGTGCTCCATCGGGTGCCGCGCCTGCAGGCCCGGCAGATCAACCGGCTCGTAGGTGCGTTCGGCACACTGCAGGGCCTGCTCGCGGCCACCGCTGCCGATCTGCAGGCGGTCGACGGGGTCGGCGCCCTGTGGGCCCGGTACATCCGCGAGGGACTGTCGCGGCTCGCCGAAGCCGCGATCAACCACTACGACTGAACAACTACCGGACGAGCAGCAGGTCAGGGCGTGATGTTGAACGGCTCGGGCGCGCTGCGCAGGCCGCCGAGCTGCCCGACCACGGTGTACGCGCCGGGACCGACCGGTTCGCGCGGCGCCTGGCAGCCGGGCTCGGAGGTCGTCGCCGACCACTTGACGGAATAGGCGGCCTGGTCGCCCGGAGCGAGCGACCGGATGTCGGCGGTCGATTCGGGGAAGCAGTCGGTGTTCGCCCAGAGTCGCTCGTTGCCGTCGAGGCTGTAGACGAGCACCTGCTGAAGGCCCGCACCGAGGTCGCGTTCGCACTGCGACGTGCCGATGTTGGTGATGACGATCGTGAAATCGGGTTCGGAACCGACCCTGTAGTTCGGCTCGTCCGCCGTCACCCGCACGGCGAGCGACTGATCGGAGCACTGCCCCGGCGGAACCGGAGCAGCGGAGGTGGTGGCGGACGTGGACGTGTTGTCCTCGTCGTCCGCGTCCTCCGAGGCCGAATCCCCTGCACTACGCGTCCCGGACGAACCCGAGGATCCACCGCTCCGGGTGGTGCTCGCGGACGCCGCGTCGGCGGACGCATCGGCCGCCGTCGTGGTGGCGGAGGTCGTCACCTCCGCTGCTGCGGGTTCGGGATTCTGATCGGGGTCGTCGCCGCCGGTCAGCGCCACTACGAGCCAGATGACCAGAGCCAGCACGACCACCGAGACTCCGATCGCGAGAATGCGTCGTCGCCAGTAGATCTCGGGGGGCAGAGGACCGGTCGGTTCAAGCACGCCCCCCACGGTATGTGCCACAGGCTGCGCACGGCTACACCGCCGTCGGCGTGTCGCTGTGACCTGCAGTCACATCGTTGTGACCGCAGGTGCACCCGTCTTCAGTTGTCGGAGACCTCGCCGATGTCTCCGAAGTGGCCCCGCAGACTCACCTTGCCGTCCTCGAGCTTGTAGGTGACGCCCACGATTGCGCAGCGGCCGTCGGCGATGCGGTCGGCGATGATCCGCGAACGATCCGTGAGCAGCTTGCCCGTCTCGACGACGTGGCGCCCCTCGAGTTCGTCGACGGTGGACAGACCCTCGGCCCTGCCCATGAGGATCGAGGGAGCGACACGCTCGACGAGGCTGCGGATGTGGCCGCCCGGCACCGTGCCCTTGTCGAGGGCATCGATGGTCGCCGCCACGGCACCACAGCTGTCGTGACCGAGGATGACGATGAGCGGAACGTTGAGGATGTCGACTGCGTACTCGATGGAACCGAGGACGGAACTGTCGATGACGTGACCCGCGGTGCGGACCACGAACATGTCGCCGAGCCCCTGGTCGAAGATGATCTCTGCGGCGACGCGGGAGTCTCCGCAGCCGAACAGCACGGCGGTGGGGTGCTGGCCGTTGACGAGTTCGGCGCGACGATCGATTCCCTGGCTCGGGTGCAGCGGCGTGTCGCTGACGAAACGATGATTACCCTCGGTCAGGGCTTTCCAGGCGGAGATGGGATTGGAGTTCGGCATGCGTACATTATTCACCTGCGCACATGTCCGATTTCGTTCGACATCTCCTCAGCGGATCCCCACACCCGACCCCGTGACCGGAGGAGACCCGAGATGTCCGTGGACGCACCGTCGTTGCTGCGCTGGTATGCCGCGCAGGCGCGCGACCTGCCGTGGCGCCGCGACGGGGTGACGGGCTGGCAGATCCTCATGTCCGAGGTCATGCTGCAGCAGACGCCGGTCGCCCGGGTCGCTCCGATCTGGGAGGAGTGGGTGCGGCGCTGGCCCGTGCCGTCCGCGATGGCCGCCTCGAGCCAGGCCGAGGTGCTGCGGGCGTGGGGCAAGCTCGGCTATCCGCGCCGCGCGCTGCGCCTGCACGAGTGCGCCGGCGTACTCGCCGCCGAGCACGACGACCGGGTTCCCGAGGACGTCGACGTCCTGCTGACCCTGCCCGGCGTCGGCGCCTACACCGCCCGCGCCGTGGCGTGCTTCGCATACGGACAGCGTGTGCCGGTGGTGGACACGAACGTGCGTCGTGTCGTCGCCCGCGCCGTCCACGGTCGGGCGGAGCCAGGAAACCCTTCGACCACAAGGGATCTCGCCGACGTCGAGGCTATCCTTCCGCGTCAGCGTTCACGTGCGGCGACCTTCTCCGCGGCGCTGATGGAACTCGGTGCGACCGTGTGCACCGCTCGCACGCCCGACTGCGGACGCTGCCCGCTGCCCGAGTGCGCATGGGTACAGGCCGGGCGGCCCGCCCACGACGGACCACCCCGGAAGGTGCAGAAGTTCGCCGGCACCGACCGGCAGGTGCGCGGCCGGTTGATGGCGGTGCTGCGCGAGAGCAGCGTCCCGGTGGAGCGTCCCGTCCTCGACAGCGTGTGGACCACGGATCCGGGCCAGCGCGACCGCGCCCTGCATTCACTGCTCGTGGACGGTCTCGTCGAGCAGACCGACGACGGCCGTTTCGCGCTCGCCGGCGAGGGGTCTGTGTCCTAGAGTCGACTGCCCGACAGCGACTGCGTCGTCAGGAAGCGCTCCACGGCGGCACGGAACTCGTCGGGCCGGTCGTCGTGCACGAGATGCCCGGCGCCGTCGACGAGGACGTGGTCGGTGCCGGGTCGCGTCACCATCCGCCGCATCTGCCCCTCGGGGGTGATGGTGAACTCGCCTTCGAGCAGCAGCGCGGGCACGCGGATCGAGTTCCACTCGTCCCAGAAGTGCCGCGACCCCCACTCTTCCGAGATGTCGCGGAAGGTCTCGACCTCGCCGTGCAGATACCAGCCGTCATCGCGGCGGACGAACGAGTCGAGGAAGTAGCGACCCGCGACGGGCCCGAAGAAGTCGAACACCGCATCCCCGGTGGGGAACGGTTGCGGCCACTGCGCGATCATCGCCGCCCAGTTCGCGGCCGTGCGTCCCCGGAAGTCGGGCGCCATGTCCTCGAGCACCAGCGCGGTGACCCGCTCGGGATGGGTCGCAGCGAAGCACCACGCGTGCAGGGCACCCATCGAATGCCCGATCACGACGAGCGGTTCGGTGATCCCGGTGAGATGGGCTGCGAGATCGGCGACGAACGCCTCGGTGGTGAGTTCGTCGGGAGCGGGACGACCGTGACCGGCGGCGTCGAAGGTGTACACGTGTCCGTGTTCGCGCAGCCACGGCACGTGACGACGCCACGTCCGGGCGCTGCCCATGAGACCGTGCAACAGCAGGATGGGTCGTCCGGTTCCGCCCTCGTCGTGCAACACAATCGACCAAGTTAGCGGAGTAGGCTCTCGCGCATGGCAGTCGTGAAGATCAACGCAATCGAAGTTCCCGAAGGCGCCGGCCCCGAGCTGGAGAAACGATTCGCCAATCGGGCGCACACCGTCGACAACTCCCCCGGCTTCCTGGGCTTCCAGCTGCTCCGCCCCACCGCCGGCGAGAACCGGTACTTCGTGGTGACGCAGTGGGAGTCCGAGGAGGACTTCGCCGCGTGGCGCGACGGCGACGCACGTGCTGCCCACGCGGGTGAGGCGAAGAAGCCCGTCGCGACCGGCGCATCGCTGCTCGAGTTCGAGGTCGTCCTCGACGTCAAGAAGTCCTGAGATGTCCGCGTCCGGCGGGTCCGGGCGTGAGTTCACCTATGCGGAGGTGGGAGCGAGCCTGCGTGCCTTCCGGGACGAGGCACCGCTCCCCTCCGGTTATCGACATCTGAGGGTCGAGAGCGAACTGGGCCGCGGCGACACCGTGTTCGAGGTCGCCGCTGCCCAGTTGTTCTCGTGGGACATGCACCGCGGCGCGGGCATACGGATCCCGCCCGGCACGCCCCTCGCAGTACCCGGCGTCGAAGTGGATCTCGGCTTCGGTCTCGGACCGGTGCGCGCGTCGGCGCGGTGCCGCGTGATCGAGATCGTCGACACCCCGGACATACGCGGGTTCACCTACGGCACACTCCCCGGTCATCCCGCCAGCGGCGAGGAGACCTTCGTCGTCGAGCGCACCGTGGACGGACGGGTGCGGGGAACGGTGCTCGCGTTCTCCCGCCCCGCCCGCTGGTACACGAAGCTGGCCGGTCCCGTCGGGCACCTGCTCCAGCAGCAGATCGCGCGACGTTATCTCGCGGCACTCACAGCTTGACCGTCACATCGTCGACGGCCCTGCGCAGGAACTGACGGAAGACGTCCACAGGCTGCGCACCCGACACCGCGACGGCGCGGTTGGCCACGAAGAACGGCACCCCCTGCACGCCGATCCGTCGCGCGTCGAAGAGATCGGCGGTCACGGCGTCGGCCGCCGCTTCACCGGCGGGATCGTCGCCGTCGAGCGCCGCGCGCGTCGACTCCGGATCGAGCCCGACCTCGGCGGCGACCTTCACGAGGACATCCACATCGTCGATCACCTCGCCGTCGACGAAATGCGCACGGAACAACGCTTCGAGCACCTCGTCGCGCTTGTCGCCCGCCAGATGCACGAGTCGGTGCGCATCGAAGGTGTTGGCGGCGACGACGTTGTCGAAGTCGATCTCGAGTCCAACGTCGGCAGCGGTGTCCGAGACCTGCGCGAACATCTGCCTGACCTGCTCGGCCGGCATCCCCTTCATCGCGACGAGCGCCTCCACCTCGGGGACCCGTCGCCCGACCGGCGTGTCGGGCGAGAGCTGGTACGACCTCCAGGTGACCTCGATCCGGTCGCGGTCGTCGAAGGACTCGAGGGCCTCCGCGAAGCGCCGCTTGCCGATGTAGCACCAGGGGCAGGCGATGTCGGACCAGATCTCGATGTGAGCGGTGGGGAGAAGTACGTCAGGCATGCTCATATTCGATTACAACCCGGCCCTGACGTGCTCTGTTCCCGGCCGATCGGTCCACGAACCCGTCAGCTCTCGAGCGCGGCGTCCAGGGAGATCTCGACGCCGGTGAGTGCCTTGCTCACAGGGCATCCGGCCTTCGCGTCCTCCGCGGCCTTGACGAAGCCGTCGGCGTCGAGGCCGTCGACCTCGCCCCGCACCTTCAACCGGATTCCGGTGAGTCGAAATCCGCCCGCCGGATCGGGCCCCAGCGAGACGTCGGCGGTGACCTCGAGGCTCTGCGGCGTGCCGCCCGCCTCCGCGATCAGCGCGGACAACTGCATCGCGAAGCACGACGAGTGTGCGGCGGCGATGAGCTCCTCGGGGCTGGTGGTGCCGTCCGCGTTCTCCGCCGAGCGTTTCGGGAACGACACGTCGAACGTGCCACGGCCCGAGCTGGTGAGCTCCACCTGACCGGAGCCCTTCTGCAGATCCCCGTTCCATGCGGTCCGTGCGGTACGAGTGGGCATGACCTCTCCTTCTCTGGGTGCGACAGCACTGCATGCGACAGTGCTTCACGAAGACAGTGCTTCACGAACCACACTTGCAGAGTCGTCGTGGTGGCGAGGCCGTTCGCGCCAGAGCGTTCCCGATGTCCGGATCAGGCCGATCGCGCCCTGAGTTCGCGGTCGCGCTCACGGATCGACTGCACGGCTCCGTCCCGTTCGTAAGGCCGCGCCTCGAGCCGCCGCTTCACCTCGGCGATCTCCCGCATACGCTCGGCGTGACCACGCCGGGCGGCGCGTCCGGCGCCTCCGGGCACCAGGACATTCAGGCGGTCGCGTAGGAGGTTGCGCGCGAACCACACCGGGTGCTCATCGGCATCCGCACGATCGCCCGCGCGGCGAGATCGAGCTTGTCGTAGTCGACCCGGAACGGCACGCCGTCGAGGGTGGCGATGAACGCTGCCATCTCGGGCGCGGAATCGTGCACGGTCTCGATGCCGTGTTCGAGTGCCTGCTCGAACTGCGTGCGGATGCGGAGCCGGTCGCGGCGTATCGCGGCGACCAGATCGTCGGCCACGGGATCGCAGGTGTGCGCGAACTTGGCGAACGCCCGGGACTGGGCCCTGGTGGGCCGCACCGAGTCGCCGACGAGCAACGACATCGCCAGACGCGGGCCGCCTTCTCGCAGGATCGGCTTCGGTGCGAGTCGATCGGTTCGGTCGTGCAGGTGGGCAGTCGACGATGCATCGATCGTCACGTTTCCTCCTCGTCCGGATTCGGGGACCGGCCATGACGAGGATTCCACAATTAGTACACACTTAATTCCGGAATTGGTCGATTCCGGAAGTCTGGTCGTGTTGTGCCACACTCGACGATGTGTCCGAGCCCGAAGCCACCCGCGCGTATCGCGGCGTCGCCCCGGCCGACCGGCGCGCCGAACGCCGCAAGCGTCTCCAGAACGCGGTGATCGACGTCGTCGCCGACGAGGGCTGGTCGGCGACGACGGTACGGAAGGTCGCGGCCACCGCGGGAGTCGGCCCCCGCTTCTTCTACGAGAGCTTCACCGACATGACCGACCTCGTCACCACCGCCTACGACGAGCTCGGCGCGACCCTGCTCGAACGCGCCGTCGACGCCATCGCGGCGGCCCCCGACGAGCTGCACGCCAAGGCACGCGCCGCGGTGGGAGCGATCGTCGGCGCCGTCGAACGCAACCCCCAGCAGGGTCGCTTCCTCATCTCCGACGCGCCCCCGCTCGCCGAGCGGAAGAGCGCGTTCATCCGGTCCGCCGCCGACGAACTCGCCAAGCAGAGCGACGCGGTGGGCACCCGCCTCGACTCCCGGCAGGCCGAACTGCGTGCGGTGGTCGTCATGGCCGGCGCCGTCGAGCTCGTCCGCGGCTGGCTCGACGGCACGCTCGACATCCGTCCCGACGAACTCACCGAGATCGTCGCCAGCACCCTGTCGACACTCACCGCGCACATGCCGACCATCGGCAGATAAGCAGGCGGCAAGGTCGGCCGCGACCCGCGGCAGGGCAGATCGGCCGGAAAGAAGATCTCTGCTCAGCCCTGCACCGCGGCAGACAACCCGCTCAGAGCCTGGTCGACGTGGGCGGGCCACTCCCGGGCGTCGATCCGATGCACGCCCGCCTCCCCCGCGAACGCACTCGAGACCACCACATCGGGTTCCGTCTTCGCCAGCAGGCGCAGACTGTCGGCGAGCACACGGGCGTCGCTCATCCCCTCGATGTAGCCGGCCCGCCACGTCCCCGAAGCACCGCGATACAGCGTGTCGCCGGTGAACAGGTAGCGGGTCCCGTCCGCGCCGGGCACCAGATAGCAGGTGCTGCCCACCGTGTGCCCGGGTGTCGGAACGATCTCCACCCCGTTGTCGTCCACATGACGTTCCGTCAGCGGGACGTCGATGCGGGCGTGCCGGCCGACCACGTCGGCCTCCGCCGCTGCCGCGTGGAGTCTCGGCCCGAAGCGCTCGGCGATCCTGCCGAGCATCGGACCGGCCTCGTCCTGGTGGGACAGGTACTGGTCGGTGATCCCCCCGAGGCGGCCCAGTTCGTCGAAATCGGCCTCACCCGCGACCGAGTAGAAGAGCACGTTGTTCGTCCCGGTCCACAGATAGGCGTGCGTCCTCAGCCCCGGGAACGGATTGTCCTCCTGCGTCTCCCACAGATCGGGCAGTACTTGCCGCATCGCGATACCTCCTGGTCGTCGTCCGGTCACCACCACCGTGCAACCTCGAGCCGACTGGAGGTCAAGTGCGTCGGACGACGAGAGGGGCGACACCCTCTCGGGTGCCGCCCCTCTCGGTACAGCAGGTGCCTGCTCTCACAGGCAGCAACACGTGCCTGCTCCCACAGGCAGCAACACGCGCCTGCTCCCACAGGCAGCGGACGCTTATCCGGCTTCGGACTCGCCCTCGCTGGACTTGGCCAGCGCGACCGCCGGGGTGTCCGGGACCTCGGCCGGCTTCTCGCTCGGCGTGAACGTGAACTTCGCGTTCTCGCCGGCGCCCTCGCCGTCCCAGCCCTCGACGTCGACGAGGACGATCTGGCCTGCGCCGATCTCGCCGAACAGGATCTTCTCGGAGAGCTGATCCTCGATCTCGCGCTGGATCGTGCGACGCAGCGGACGTGCGCCGAGCACCGGGTCGAAGCCGCGCTTGGCGAGCAGCGACTTCGCCTTCTCGGTGAGCTCGATACCCATGTCCTTGTTCTTCAGCTGCGTCTCCACACGTCCGATCATCAGGTCGACCATCTGGATGATCTGATCCTGCGTGAGCTGGTGGAAGACGATGATGTCGTCGATACGGTTGAGGAACTCGGGCCGGAAGTGCTTCTTCAGCTCGTCGTGGACCTTGTTCTTCATCCGCTCGTAGTTCGACGCCTCGCCCGTTCCGGCCGAGAAGCCGAGCCCCACGGCCTTCGAGATGTCGGCGGTGCCCAGGTTCGACGTGAAGATCAGCACGGTGTTCTTGAAGTCGACCGTGCGTCCCTGGCCGTCGGTGAGGCGACCGTCCTCGAGGACCTGCAGGAGGGTGTTGTAGATCTCCTGGTGGGCCTTCTCGATCTCGTCGAACAGAACCACGGAGAACGGCTTGCGGCGCACCTTCTCGGTGAGCTGGCCGCCCTCTTCGTAGCCGACGTAGCCGGGAGGAGCACCGAACAGGCGCGACGCGGTGAAGCGGTCGTGGAACTCGCCCATGTCGATCTGGATGAGCGCGTCGTCCTCGCCGAACAGGAAGTTCGCGAGCGCCTTGGACAGCTCCGTCTTACCCACACCGGACGGGCCGGCGAAGATGAACGAACCGGACGGACGCTTCGGGTCCTTCAGGCCGGCACGCGTACGACGGATCGCCTTGGCGACGGCCTTGACGGCGTCCTCCTGGCCGATGATCCGCTTGTGCAGCTCGTCCTCCATGCGGAGCAGACGCGTGGTCTCCTCCTCGGTGAGCTTGAACACCGGGATACCGGTCCAGTTGGCGAGGACCTCGGCGATCTGCTCCTCGTCGACCTCGGCGATGACGTCGAGATCGCCCGCACGCCACTGCTTCTCGCGCTCGGCACGCTGCGCGACGAGCTGCTTCTCCTTGTCGCGCAGGCTCGCGGCCTTCTCGAAGTCCTGCGCGTCGATCGCCGATTCCTTCTCGCGACGGGCGTCGGCGATCTTGTCGTCAAACTCGCGCAGGTCCGGCGGCGCGGTCATGCGACGGATGCGCATGCGGGCACCGGCCTCGTCGATGAGGTCGATCGCCTTGTCCGGCAGGAAGCGGTCGTTGATGTAGCGGTCGGCGAGAGTGGCCGACGCGACGAGCGCCTTGTCGGTGATCGAGACGCGGTGGTGCGCCTCGTAGCGGTCGCGCAGACCCTTCAGGATCTCGATGGTGTGCTCCACCGTCGGCTCCCCGACCTGCACCGGCTGGAAGCGGCGCTCGAGAGCGGCGTCCTTCTCGATGTACTTGCGGTACTCGTCGAGGGTCGTCGCACCGATGGTCTGCAGCTCACCGCGGGCGAGCTTGGGCTTGAGGATCGACGCAGCGTCGATCGCGCCCTCGGCAGCACCGGCACCGACGAGCGTGTGCAGCTCGTCGATGAACAGGATGATGTCGCCGCGGCTGTTGATCTCCTTGAGGACCTTCTTCAGGCGTTCCTCGAAATCGCCGCGGTAACGGCTGCCGGCGACGAGCGAGCCCAGGTCGAGCGTGTAGAGCTGCTTGTCCTTGAGGGTCTCGGGGACTTCACCGTTGACGATGGCCTGCGCGAGGCCCTCGACGACGGCGGTCTTGCCGACACCCGGCTCGCCGATGAGCACCGGGTTGTTCTTCGTACGACGCGACAGCACCTGCATGACGCGCTCGATCTCCTTCGCCCGGCCGATGACCGGGTCGAGCTTGCCTTCGAGAGCTGCCTGCGTGAGGTTGCGGCCGAACTGGTCCAGGACGAGCGACGTGGACGGAGTGCCGGTCTCGCCACGGCTCGTGCCGGATTCTGCGGGCTCCTTGCCCTGGTAACCGGACAGCAGCTGGATGACCTGCTGACGCACCCGGTTGAGGTCGGCGCCGAGCTTGACGAGCACCTGCGCCGCCACGCCCTCACCCTCGCGGATGAGACCGAGCAGGATGTGTTCGGTACCGATGTAGTTGTGTCCGAGCTGGAGCGCTTCGCGAAGGCTCAGCTCGAGGACCTTCTTGGCACGAGGAGTGAAGGGAATGTGCCCCGAGGGCGCCTGCTGACCCTGGCCGATGATCTCTTCGACCTGGCTGCGCACACCTTCGAGGGAGATACCCAACGACTCGAGCGACTTCGCCGCCACACCCTCACCCTCGTGGATGAGGCCGAGGAGGATGTGCTCCGTGCCGATGTAGTTGTGGTTGAGCATCCTGGCCTCTTCTTGAGCCAGGACAACGACGCGCCGCGCGCGATCGGTGAACCTTTCGAACATCGCACTCCCTCACACTCTCCGGCCGCCGGTCCGGTACGCCGATCGTCCCGCACCCTGCTGCCGCTCTTAAGCTCCGGCACTCGAGTCGTTCGTCGGAACCTTTCAGAGGTTCCAAGCTCCCACTCCACACTCTAGTGGCCGTGGTATCGACTCGCTTTCCCTCTACCCTTCGGAAGGCGGCGAGAAAACCCGGTTTCAGAAGTCAACGCTGCACGTGGCGGATACGTTTCCGCAAGCTGTACGCCACAAGCGAACAGAGGCTGTGGGTGATCAACGGGCGAAGAATCGCTCGATCCTGCGTCCGAAGCTCCGCGAGGCGCGTTCGGGATCGGCCAGAGCACTTTCTGCGAGGACACTGTCCTCGTCCGACACCGTACCCGGTTCGAACGGCCGCAGCGAACGTCCCGGACCGCGCAACCGTTCGATGACGGAGATGAGCGAACCACCGTCCTTCGTGGCCTCCGCGATCACCTCGGGGTCGACGCCGAGATGTTCCGCCACCAGGATGTTGCGCAGCTCGACGGCGGCGCGGCCGACCGCGTCCCCGGGTTCGGCGGACTCGATGGCCAGGTCGCATTCGGTGTCGAAGCCCATCGAACGGTTGTTCAGGTTCGACGACCCGATCCGCAGCAACGTCTCGTCCATGACGACGACCTTCGCGTGCACGTAGATCGGCTCCCCGCCGGCGGTGACGGGATAGTAGGCGGCGAAACGGCCGTGCACGTCGGCCTCCCACAGCATGTGCAGCAGGGCCCGCCGGGCACCGTCCATGGCCTTGCGTTCGAGCCAGCCGTCGGCGTTGCGTGGGATCACCACCACGATCTCGGGGCCGTCCGGTTCCTGCAGTCGCTCGGCGAGAGCCTCCGCGATCCTGCGCGAAGCGAGGTACTGGCTCTCGAGGTAGAGAGTGTGCCGCGCCTTCTCGATCACCGACAGGTACAGCGCCTCGATCTCGTGGACGCCGTCCTTCCCGTCGTAGGCGGGCAGCGTGCGCGCGATGCCCACGTCCACACCGCGGAGGGTCGGCTCGAGATCGTCGGGCCAGATCGGCTCCGGCTCCGGCACGGGATCGAGCTCCTCCCCCGTGGCCGCCTTCCACCGGGCGCGGGCCTGGTCACCGAGGGCCCGCGCGGCGTCGCCGTCGACGGCGGTCGTCACGTCGTGCCACGGTCCGTAGCGTTTACCGCTCGGCTCCCGCCGGTATTTGCTCCGGTCCGGATGATCCGGGGTGTCCCAGCGGTCGACGGTCATATCGATACCGCCACAGAAAGCGATGCTGTCGTCGACGACGAGAATTTTCTGATGGTGCGCCGCGCCCACGGGATGCGCCCCGTCGATTTCGAAGTGCAGGCTCGGGTCGGTGAGCCAATCGAGCACGAACACCGGCGTCATTCCGCGTGCGAGGGCACTGAACGCACCGATGTTCCACTTGAGCAGATAAATATCGAGACCGGGTCGACGTTCGGGAAGCCATTCGAGGAATTCACCGAGTTTGTTCGGTCCCTCGAGAGTTGCACCCTCGGGTTCGAACTTGATCCGGGTGTCGAAATCCCACCCGATCAGCATGATGCGTTTTTCCGCCCGGAGCATCGCCGCCTTGGCGTGACGGAAATAGTCGGCGGCGTCGACTATGCAGGTCAACCTCTCCGCTCGCGCGATTCGCCAGCAGGTGGAACCTGGTTCGAGCACGGTCTCGGCCATGAGCGGATGCTACTCCCCGACCGCATCGTGCCGGGTCGTCCGCACGATCGACGTGTGTGACAGGCGCCACTGTGCCACAACCCAACCCGTCCACCGACGACTGTGGGGCGCCGTCCACGGATGGACGACGCCCCACGGACGAGGATTCGTCAGTGCGCTTTGTTGTACGCCTCGACGATCTCCGCAGAGATTCGGCCACGGGCCGACACCGGCAGATCGTTGTTCCGTGCCCATTCACGGATAGCGGCCGTCTGTTCGCGACCGGCACTTCCGGATCCGCTCTTGCGCGCAGCAGGTGCAGTTCCGGCAGCGGTCTTGCTCCGCTTGCGGCCGCCGACCTTACGAGCGTGTTCGATCCAGAATTCCAACTGCTCGCGCAGCCGTGCCGCATTGTCCTCGGAAAGATCGATCTCGTACGTCACTCCGTCGAGACCGAACTCCACCGATTCGTCCGCCGCCGACTCCTGATCCACATCGTCGATCAGGGTGACAGTGACTTTTTTCGCCATGTGGTGTAAATCCTCTCAAATGCGCTTCCCCCGCGGGACGGGCACCACACTACCCGCCGATTAACGCATCGCAATATGGAGCGGTGAAATCCGATTAACGGGTGTTCGGTCGAACAATCGGGAACAGGATTGTTTCGCGGATTCCCAGACCGGTAAGTGCCATCAACAGACGGTCGATTCCCATTCCGGTACCGGTGGTCGGCGGCATTCCCTGTTCCATCGCGGCGAGGAAGTCCTCGTCGAGAGCCATTGCCTCGTCGTCCCCTTCCGAGGCCAGACGCGCCTGGTCGACGAAACGCTCGCGCTGGATCACCGGATCGACGAGTTCCGAGTAACCCGTGGCGAGTTCGAAACCTCGGACGTACAGATCCCATTTCTCGGTGACCCCGCGCACCGTGCGGTGATCGCGTGTCAACGGCGACGTCTCCACGGGGAAATCACGCACGAAGGTCGGCTCGTGCAGCTGGTCGCCGCACATGTGCTCCCAGAGCTCCTCGACGAGCTTGCCGTGACCCCAGCCCTTGCCCTCGGGAATCTCCAGACCGACACGATCCGCGAGAGCCGTCAATTCCTCCAGTGTGGTGTCGGGGGTCACGTCCGTGCCGATCGCCTCGGACAGCGAGGGATACATTTCGAGAGTTTTCCATTCACCCCCGAAGTCGTATTCCGTACCGTCGGCGAGCGTCACCACATGGGTGCCGAAGACCCCGAACGCGACCTCCTGGATGATCTCGCGGATCATCCGCGCCGAATCATCGTAGGTTCCGTACGCCTCGTACGTTTCGAGCATCGAGAATTCCGGCGAGTGCGTCGAGTCGGCACCCTCGTTACGGAAATTGCGGTTGATCTCGAAGACCTTCTCGATACCGCCGACGACGCAGCGCTTGAGGAACAGTTCCGGCGCGATACGCAGGTACAGATCGATGTCGAGTGCGTTCGAGTGCGTCACGAACGGGCGGGCCGCCGCACCGCCGTGCAGGGTCTGCAGCATGGGCGTCTCGACCTCGAGGAAGCCGCGACGCTCGAGCGCGTTGCGCAGCTCGCGCACCACCGCGACACGCATGCGTGCATTGCGACGTGCTTCGGGACGCACGATGAGGTCGACGTAGCGCTGACGCACCCGCGCCTCTTCGTTCATCTCCTTGTGCGCGACCGGCAGCGGACGCAGCGCCTTCGACGCCATGGTCCACGAGTCGGCCATGACGCTGAGCTCACCGCGACGGGAGCTGATGACCTCGCCGTGCACGAACACGATGTCGCCGAGGTCGACCTCGGACTTCCAGGCGGCGAGCGCCTCCTCGCCGACGCCGGCGAGGCTGAGCATGACCTGCAGCTGGGTGCCGTCGCCCTCCTGCAACGTCGCGAAGCACAGCTTGCCGGTGTTGCGCGAGAACATCACGCGGCCGGCGACGCCCACGACGGTGCCGGTGGCGGTGTCGGGCTCGAGGTCGGGATACTCGGCGCGGATCTCCGCGAGCGTATGGGTGCGCGGGATCTCGACGGGATAGGCCTCCGAACCCTGTGCCAGGAGCCGTTCGCGCTTCTCGCGGCGAACCCGCATCTGCTCGGGGGTGTCGTCGGGCTGCTGAACGGTGGCATCACTCACGGGTAACCAGACTATCGGACACCCGAGGTCACCATTCCTGCAGATGCGCGCTTTCAGTGAGCGGTGACCCGCGCCACGTCCTGCGCGACGTGCTGGGCCTCGGCGACTGCGCCGACCAGGCGGGCCGCGCGGATGGCGTCGTAGCCTCCGACGAGGTGGGTGACCCGGCGCAAACCCTGCGCGTGCAGTTCGGTGACCACACCGTGCGAGCTCGCGCCGTCCGACGAGACGAGGATCCATTCGACGTCGCGGTCGACGGCGAGGGCGAGACGGCCCGGGCCGCTCGGATCGAGTCGCTCGGCGACGAGATCGGCGGAGATGGCCAGTGCACCGGGAAGTGTTCCCTGAGCGGCACGTTCGGCGTTCGAGCGGATGTCGACGACGACGGCGCCGCGGGCGACCGCTGCGGACAGTTCGGTGGGGTACGTGCGCTCGACGGCGAGCCGGTGGAAGGCGACCGGAGCAATAGCGGTAACCGTAGAAGCGGTAACCGTAGAAGCGGCAACCGGAGCAGCGGTGGAAACAGAAGTGGTGGAAAGAAGCGCAGCGCGCATGAGAAAACTCCCAGGAATGTGTTATCGGTCGAGGCGGCGGTCAGCCTCGACAACACTCCTGGGTGCTCATGCAACGGATCACGAGGAACATCTTTACACAGAATGACGCTCAGCGGAACCCGCAGTTCCGCGTGCCGCTCGTCTCACCTGGTTCCGCTCGTACACCAGACGCAGCCCCTCGAGGGTCAGATCCGGCTCGTGGTGCTCGAGGGTGCGCGACTCCGGCATGATCAGCGGCGCACTGTCGCCGGTGCCGATGACGGCCACGTCGTCGCCGTCGAAACCGGGCACCTCGGCGCAGATGCGCCGCACGATGCCGTCGACCATCCCGGCGAACCCGAAGACGGCCCCGGACTGCATGCACTCGACGGTGTTCTTTCCCAGAACACCTCGGGGACGGAGCAATTCGACCTTCCGCAGTGCCGCCGACCGCGACGCCAGCGCATCCATCGAGATCTCCACACCCGGAGCGATGGACCCGCCGAGGAACTCCCCCTTGCCCGACACGACGTCGACGCACGTGGAGGTCCCGAAATCCACGACGATGCACGGGGATCCGTAGAAGTGGTAGGCCGCCAGACCGTTGACGATGCGGTCGGCGCCGACCTCCTTCGGGTTGTCCACGAGCAGCGGCACTCCCGTGCGCACCCCCGGCTCCACCACTACGTGCGGCACCGACGACCAGTAGCGGTCGAGCATGACGCGCACCTCACGTAGCACCGACGGCACGGTCGACAACGCCGCCACCCCGGTGACCTGCTCGGCAGATTCGCCGAGCAGACCGCGGAACAGCAGGGCGATCTCGTCAGCGGTCATCCTGGGGTCGGTACGGACGCGCCAGTCGCGCAGCAGCCGCGCGTGCGAGCCGCTGCCCGCGAACACCCCCAGGACGATATTGGTGTTGCGGACGTCGACGGTGAGGAGCACCTCTAGACCAGGGACGGGGAGTCGAGAGTCGACAGCATCCGCGGCGTGATCAGGCCCGAGCCCTCGGGAGCGTGGGCGGGATCGTTGCCGAGCTCGACCTGGCGGTTGTCGGCGTCGACGAACACCACGCGCGGGTCGTAGTCCTTGCACTCCTGCTCGTTCATCACGCCGTAGGCGATGAGGATGACGAGATCGCCGGGGCTGACGAGACGTGCTGCGGCACCGTTGATCCCGATGACGCCCGATCCACGCTCACCGGCGATGACGTACGTCTCGAGCCGGGCGCCGTTGTCGATGTCGACGATGCAGACCTGCTCGCCCTCGAGCAGATCCGCGGCGTCCATCAGATCCTGGTCGACGGTCACCGAACCGACATAATGCAGATCCGCGTGGGTGACGGTGGCGCGGTGGATCTTCGACTTCATCATGGTGCGGAACATGCTCGTCCTCGGCTTCTTTCTCGTTTCCGAATTCGATCGGTGGGTCAGCGGTTCGTCAGGTTGTCTTCGGCGTCGGGATCCACCGGACCGGTGGCTCGTTCGAGGAAGCCGGTGCCGACGGCGACCCCGACGTTGTCGATGAGGCGTGTGGAGCCGAGTCGTGCGGCGACGAGCAGTCGGCCGTCGCCGCGTTCGGGTGCCGGCCCCAGATCGGCGCCGCGCACCTCGAGATAGTCCACCTCGATCTGCGGACTCTGCGCGAGCACGTCGCGTGCCGTGGACAAGATCGCCTCGGCTCCGCCCGCTGCGGCGTGTGCGCCGGCGACGAGCGCCGCAGACAGCGTGGTCGCGATTTCGCGCTGCTCGGGGTCGAGATAGCGGTTACGGGAGGACAGTGCGAGCCCGTCCTGTTCGCGCACGGTGGGAACGCCGAGGATGCGGATGTCGAGATTCAGGTCGGCGACCATCTGACGGATCAGGGTGAGCTGCTGGTAGTCCTTCTCACCGAAGAACGCCGTGTTGGGACCGACGATGTTGAACAGCTTCGCGACGACCGTCAGCATGCCCGCGAAATGACCGGGACGCGCAGCACCTTCGAGCTCCGACCCGAGTGGACCCGGGTGGATCGTGGTGCGCGGGCCCTGCGGGTACATCGCCGAGACCGTCGGCACGAAGGCGAGTTCGACGCCCGCTTCGCGGAGCAGTTCGAAGTCGGCGTCGAGAGTGCGCGGGTAGGCGTCGAGATCTTCGTTCTTCCCGAACTGCAGCGGGTTGACGAAGATCGACACGACCACGACGGCCCCGGTGAGCTTGGCCTGGCGCACGAGTTCGAGGTGACCGGTGTGCAGCGCACCCATCGTCGGTACGAGTGCGACGGTGCGGCCGACGCCGCGCAGAGCCCGGGTGACCTTGGTCAGGCCTGCGGGATCGTGGTGAACGGTCAGTTCACCTCGCACGTATCCGCGCTGTCCTGCTTCACTCACCGTATTCAGCTCCTTCGAGAATTGCCATCAGTTCCGGCTTCGACCCGGTCCGTTGCGCCGATCGCAGCGACAGCGCGCGGTACCCGGCGGCGATCAGCGGGTCGACGGCCTCGAGCGCACGCAGGTGCGCGGCCACGGCGTCGGCATCGCCGCGCGCGACCGGCCCGGTGAGGGCCGAGGGCCCGCGCCGCAGCACGTTGTCGAGCGCTGCGGAGAGCAACGGCTGCAACACCCGTTCGGCGACTCCACCGGGGGCGTCGTCGACGAGTTGCTGGCCGAGCAGTTCCTCCCCCTGCAGGGCGCTGCGCAGTGCCTCGACGGCGTCGGCGACCAGCGTGACCAGGTGGTTGCTGCCGTGCGCGAGCGCAGCGTGGTAGGTCATGCGCATGGACTCGGGGACGCGGACCGGCTCGCCGCCGATCTCGAGGACGAGGGACTGCGCGATGGCGTAGCCGATCTCGTCGGCGGCCGTGATGCCGAAGCACGCGGAGGAGAGCCGGTCGATGTCCTCGTCGTGGCCGGTGAAGGTCATCGCGGGATGGATCGCGAGCGGCACGGCGCCCTGCTCGGTCAGCGGCTCGAGGATCGCGGTGCCGTGAGCACCGGAGACGTGGACGACGATCGTGCCGGCGGCGACCGAACCGGTGGCTGCGAGGCCCTTGACCAGGGACGACAGTTCGGTGTCGGGAACGGCGAGAAGAAGGAGATTGCAGCGGCCGGCAACCTCGTCGACCGGCAGGATCTGCGAATCCGGCAGGCGCGTGGCGGCACGGTGCCGCGAGACGTCGGAGACGGCCGAGCAGGCCACGACGACATGACCAACGCGTTCGAAAGCTGCGCCGAGTGCAGTGCCGACCCGTCCGGCGGACACGATTCCTACCGACAGGCGCGCAGGCGCGGGTGCGTTGGTGATCCCGAAGGAATTCACGGGAGTCCTCTCGTTCGTTCCAGTCCCGCTCAGCGGGTACCGGACGTTCCGCTCGACAATAGCGCGCGTTTTCCGGGGCTCGCCACGGTCGGGCCGAGTGATCTGCGCCTCATCGTCCGAGGTGGGGCGGGTGCGACCTGCCGCGCGATCGCCCCGCGATCAGCGCTCGGCCGACAACGACGCGAGGATCTCCGCGACCGTCCGGCCCTCACCGTCGGCGCGACGGCGCCGGGAGCGACGTCCGGACGATTCGTGGTCGTCCTCGTCGTCCTCCTGGGTCGTTTCCGCAGCTCCATCGGCCTTCGCGGCGGTGTCCTTCCCCTCCGCGGGGTCATCGCCCTTCGTCTTCGCTCCGGCCCCGTCTGCGTCCGTTTGCGGGTCGGGATCGGATCCGGACTCGTGCTTGCCGGGCTTCTGCGGCTCCGGCTTCCCGTCCGCCGCCTTCTCGGCGCTCGCGACCTTCGCGTCCCCGGTCTTCGGGTCCTCGGTCTTCGGGTCCCCCGTCTTCGTGTCTCCGACCTTCTGATCCTCGACTTCCGCGTCCTCGATCTCGGCGTCCTCGACGTCCGGTCCTGCGGCCGCTTTTCCAGCCGTCGCCTTCTCGACCGTGACCTTCCCGGTAGCGGACTTCCCCGTCGCAGAATCAACCTTCGCCTGTTTCTCGGCACGCGGTTCTTCGACATCACCCTTCGCGGACGTCTTCTCCGACGCCTCCGCCGCCCGCATGGCCGCCTCGACCGACTCGGTCTCCGCGGTGACCGGCTCGTCGTCGGGAGAGGCGAAGGCCGGTCCCGACGGACGCGGAGCGGACACCCGCGCCGCCTCGCTCAGTCCACGCAGCTTCTCCGCCTGGCCCTCGAGGGCGACGACATCGTCGGGGAGTCGGCCGTCGAACAACATCTCGAGCGTGCGGCGCAGGGTGGCCAGCTCGGTGCGCAGGGCCGCCATCTCCCCGGCGTCGAGCTTCAGATCGGCACGGACCTTCTCCTCGACGGTCAGCTCGTACTCGCGCCGCGCCGCGATCTCTCGTTGCAACTGCAGTTCGTAGACCGTCTTCAGGTCGTCGGCCTTCGCCCGATCGAGCGCCGATTCCCGGCGGTACTTGTTCATCGCGATGGCTCCGACAGTGGCAGCCCACAGGGCGACGACCACCCCGACACGCAGCAATTGCACGCTCTCACTGAAGATCAACAGCAGCGAGGCGATCATCGCCAGAGCGAGCAGACCGGCCACGATCATCGAGCCGGTACTGCGCCACGGACGGCGATTCCTGTCTGGTCGCGCCGAGGTTGCCATGACCATCAGGGTACTTGGGTGGGTCCTCGGATCGGAGCCGGACGACACGCCCTTCCCCACCCCGAAATCCGATGTCAGAGCGCCGGTTCGTTCGGTTCGTCGGGGTCTTCCGGTGTCCGGCAACAGTATTCGAGCCACAACGCGGCCGCCGCCAGCGCTATGCCGGCGAGGGCTCCGACGAGCACCCCCGACGTGTCGTCGGTGGCGGCCTGCACGACGCCGCGTTGCGGTACGAGATACAGCAGGAACCCGGCCCACACTCCGGCGCTCGCGGCACCCACCAGTGCGGACGCCTTGGCGAGCGCGACCGCGCGGGCGGCGGTGATGGGATGCAACCTGCCGGGGCCCTCACCGATCTCGTGCTTGCCGACCCGCGACCGGATCATGAACGCCAGGATCACCTCGATGACCGCGACGGGATACAGCGAGGCTCCCGCGTAGACGGGGATGGGCGGCAGCGAACCGTACATTGTGCGGACGAGCAACCACGCGACGATCGCTGCCAGCACGGCCAGCGCCAGCAGATCTCGGATCCGGGTCTGTTTCAGCACTCGGCGTGTCCCTGGGTCTTCGGCCCGGCCAGCGCCAGGTCGGTGCGGTGCACACCTTCCCGTTCGGCGGCGTCGAGTTCGTCTAGCCAGTCGCCGATGCCCAGCCGCCGGCCCTCGGCGGTGAGCACGGCCTCGGGTTCGACGTCGAGCCACGGGACGAGCACGAACGCCCGCTGGTGTGCGCGCGGGTGCGGCAGGATCAGTTCCCGATCGTCGCTGCGCACCTCACCCTCGCCGCTGACGCAGGTCACGACGTCGACGTCGAGGCTGCGCGGACCCCAGCGCTGGATCCGGACGCGTTCGGCGGCCTCCTCGAGTTCCTGGCCGAACCGCAGCCAGTCGCGCGGACCGAAGGCGGCATCCTCCGCGACGACGACCGCGTTCAGGAAATCCTCCTGTTCGACGCCGCCCCACGGTGCCGTCGAGTACACCGCCGAGACGGCGACGGCCCGCTCGCCCAATGCGTCGACGACCGACCGCAGGTGCGCGAGCCGGTCGCCGATGTTCGATCCGATGGACAGCACGGCACGACTCATCAGGCGCTCCCCGTCGCATCGCTGCGGGAGCGGTCGATCACCACGGCGACGTCGCCGAAGGTCAGCGGGATCGGCGCCGACGGCTTGTGGAGCGTGACCTCCACCCGGGCGACACGCGGGTCGGTGAGCACCTCGTCGGCGATCTCCCCCGCGACCGTCTCGATGAGATCGCGGCCCGGACCGGCGATGATCGCCGCGGCTCGCTCGGCGAGTTCGCCGTAGTGCAGCGTGTCGGCCAGCTCGTCGGATGCCGCGGCCGGCGCGAGATCGAGCCACACGACGATGTCGACGACGAAGTCCTGACCGTCCCGCTTCTCGTGCTCGAAGACGCCGTGGTTGCCCCGGACCGTCAGTCCCCGTAGTTCGATGCGGTCGCTCACGCGTGCACTCCTTCCGCGCTGCCGCGCTGCCAGGCACGCACCACCGCGAGCGCGTCGCGGGATGCCTGCACGTCGTGGACGCGTACGCCCCATGCGCCGTGTGTGGCGGCGAGCGCCGAGACGACGGCCGTGGCGACCTCACGACCCGAGGGCGGGCGGACCGTGCCGTCGGGCGCCGCGAGCAGCGATCCGAGGAATCGCTTCCGGGACGCCCCGATGAGCACCGGGAACCCCAGTTCGGTGAGTTCGGGCAGGCGCTGCAGCAACTGCCAGTTGTGGTCGGGTTCCTTCACGAAACCCAAACCGGGATCGAGCACGATCTTGTCGGAGTCCACGCCTGCGGCCACCGCGATGTCGACCTGCGTGAGCAGCTCCTCGCGGACCTCGCGGACGACGTCCTCGTAGTGCGTCGAACCGCCCGCGTGGACGAACTCGCCGAGGGGACGCCAGTGCATGAGGATCCACGGCACCCCGGCCTCGGCGACCACCGCGGCCATGTCGGCGTCGGCGCGCCCACCCGAGACGTCGTTGATCATGGTCACCCCGGCCTCCACGGCCGCCTCGGCGACCGAGGCGCGCATCGTGTCCACGCTCGTGGGGATGCCTGCCTCCGCCAGAGCGGCGATGACCGGCGCCACGCGGGACGCCTCGACCTCCGGGTCGACGCGCACGGCCCCGGGCCGGGTGGACTCGCCACCCACGTCGACGATGTCGACGCCGAGCTCGCGCAGCTCGAAGCCGCGGGCTATCGCGGTCTCGCAGTCCAGATAGCGACCGCCGTCGGAGAAGGAATCACTGGTGACGTTCAGTACGCCCATCACGACAGGCCACTGTTCGGCGGGGAAGACGGTCACCGGCGCAGGATCAGGTCCAGGGCCTCGGCACGCGACGCCGAACTGGTCTGGAACAGCCCGCGCACGGCGGAGGTGGTGGTGCTGGCACCGGGCTTGCGGATGCCGCGCATCGCCATGCACAGGTGCTCCGCCTCGACCACGACGATCACGCCGCGCGGCTGCAGCTTGCGCATCATGGCGTCGGCGATCTGGCTGGTGAGGCGTTCCTGGACCTGCGGACGCTTGGCGTAGAGGTCGACGACACGCGCCAGCTTCGACAGACCCGTGACGCGGCCCGTGGGGCCCGGGATGTATCCGACGTGGGCGACGCCGTGGAACGACACGAGGTGGTGTTCGCACGTCGAGTACATCGGGATGTCTCGCACGAGGACGAGTTCCTGATGACCTTCGTCGAAGGTCGTGTCGAGGACCTCGTCCGGGTCGGTGAACAGTCCCCCGAACACCTCGCGGTAGGCACGAGCCACCCGGGCGGGAGTGTCGCGCAGGCCCTCGCGGTCCGGATCCTCACCCACCGCGATCAGCAGTTCACGCACGGCCGCTTCGGCTCGGGCCTGGTCGAATGTACGACCCGCGTCCACGCTCAATTCGTGGGTCGTCACATCCTCCGGGTCGGAACCCGTATCCGACTTCAGGTGGTTCACCGACACCCGCTCGCCCTCCACTCTTCGCTCACTCGTCTCCATCGGAACCGACGGCCCCGATGCGCGCCCCGTACCGACTCACCGACACGGATCAGTGCCGGCCGGCCGGGCCTTCCCACCGCTGTGTGGGAGGGGGTTCGGGAGCGCCGTAACCATCGCGCGGTTGCGAGTCTCCCACGTGGTTCTCACCACGGTGCGCATCTGCCGCACCGTCTTCGCCGGAGTCCGACGGACGGTCGGCGTCCTGCGGCTCCTGCGGACGCCCGAAACTCTGCGTTTCCTGGGCCTGTTGTCCGTAGCTGGGCTGTCCGTAGCTCTGGGGGTTCTGCCCCTGAGGGCCCTGCGGATATCCGTATCCCTGAGGCTGTCCGGGGCCCTGCGGCCCGTGACCCTGCTGTTCCTGCGGGGTCTGCTCGCGCGGCGGCCAGCCGGGAGCCGACCATCCGGCGGGAGCACCGTAGTCCGGACGCGTCGCGTGCCGCGGACCACCCGGATACGGAGCCGTCGGCTGGAAGCCCGGAAGCGGCTCGGAGGCCGGGACCGGCTGCGACTGCTGTTGGGGCTGGGGGTAGCCGTTCGCCGGCTGGTACTGCGGCTGCGCGCCGGGCTGGTAGCCGGCGGGAGCGGGCGCCTCGCCCTGGCCCGGATACTGCGGGTGCTGATGCGCCGGCTTCGTCAGCGACGGCGGTTCCGGCGGCCACGGCTCGCCACGCTCGGCCGCGAGCTCGGCGGGCGTCTTGATCGGCGGCTTGTCGGACGGGACCCGATCACCGAAATCGTTGAAGGTCGTGATCCGCGGACGCTTCTTCACGTCGGCCAGGATCCGGTCGAGATCCTTGCGGGTCAGCGTCTCGTGCTCGAGCAGCTCGCCCGCCAACATGTCGAGGGCGTCGCGGTACTCGTTGAGGATCGCCCACGCCTCGGTGTGCGCGGCCTCGATGAGGTTGCGGACCTCCTCGTCGATCTCGCGTGCCACTTCGTGCGAGTAGTCGGACTGCACACCCATCGACCGGCCGAGGAAGGGGTCGCCCTGCTCCTGGCCGTAGCGGACGGCGCCGAGCTTCGCGCTCATGCCGTACTCGGTGACCATCGCGCGCGCGATCTTCGTGGCCTGGTCGATGTCGGACGAGGCGCCGGTGGTGGGCTCGCGGAAGACGAGTTCCTCCGCGGCACGACCGCCCATCGCCATGACGAGGCGCGCGATCATCTCCGAACGCGTCATCAGGCCCTTGTCGTCCTCGGGCACCGTCATCGCGTGACCGCCGGTGCGGCCGCGGGCGAGGATGGTGACCTTGTAAACCGGCTCGATGTCGGGCATCGCCCACGCGGCGAGGGTGTGACCACCCTCGTGGTAGGCCGTGATCTTCTTCTCGTGCTCGCTGATGATGCGGCTCTTGCGGCGGGGACCGCCGATGACACGGTCGACCGATTCCTCGAGGATCGCCTCGGTGATCACCGTGCCGTTCTCACGGGCGGTGAGCAGCGCGGCCTCGTTGACGACGTTCGCGAGGTCGGCACCGGACATGCCCACCGTGCGCTTGGCGAGCGCACCGAGATCCGCGTTGGGATCGATCGGCTTGCCCTTCGAGTGCACGGCGAGGATCGCCCGGCGACCGGCGAGGTCGGGGTTCGTCACCGGGATCTGACGGTCGAAACGGCCGGGACGCAGCAGTGCCGGGTCGAGGATGTCGGGGCGGTTCGTCGCGGCCATCACGATGATGCCGGAGCGGTCCCCGAAGCCGTCCATCTCGACGAGCAGCTGGTTGAGGGTCTGCTCACGCTCGTCGTGACCACCGCCGAGGCCGGCGCCGCGCTGGCGGCCGACCGCGTCGATCTCATCGACGAAGATGATGCAGGGAGCGCTCTGCTTGGCCTGCTCGAACAGATCGCGCACGCGGGAGGCGCCGACACCGACGAACATCTCGACGAAGTCCGAACCGGAGATCGTGAAGAACGGGACGCCCGCCTCGCCGGCGACGGCACGCGCGAGGAGGGTCTTACCGGTGCCGGGAGGACCGTAGAGCAGTACGCCCTTGGGGATCTTCGCGCCGAGCGCCTGGTAGCGCGCCGGGTTCTGCAGGAAGTCCTTGATCTCGTAGAGCTCCTCGACGGCCTCGTTGGCGCCGGCGACATCGGCGAAGGTCGTCTTGGGCATGTCCTTCGACAGCTGCTTGGCCTTCGACTTGCCGAAGCCCATCATGCCGCCGCGACCACCGCCCTGCATGCGGCTCATCACGAAGAAGAACACGCCGAGCAGGATGATCATCGGCAGGACGAAGATGAGGATCGAGGTCAGCCAGCTCTCCTGGGTGACGCTCGTGTCGTACTTCTGCGCGCCCGACGCGGCGACCAGGTCGAAGATCTGTTCGGAGGCCGACGCGGGGTACTTCGCGATGATCTCGGTGCTGCCCTCGGTCGCGTCGTTGCCGTTCTCGAGCCACAGACGCACCTGCTGTTCGCGGTCGTCGATGCGGGCTTCGCTGACGTTCTGCGATTCGAGTTGGGACACCGCGACGGACGTGTCCACCTGGGTGAAACCGCGCGTGTCGTCGCCGAAGTAACTGAAGGCGTAGATCACCAGCAGAATGCCGGCGACGATCGCCAGATTACGGAACACTGTCTTGCGGTTCATACAGGTTCGGCCCGAGCGGCCGGTCCTTTCGATCGAGTTCGTCGGGGTCTCGCAGTCGCGGCGCTTCGCGCCCGGGGTGGCCGCACGCCGCGACGGTCACTGACCAAGCAACGCAAGGTTACCGCGTAGCAACGAGCGGTCGCCCCGGCACCGACCGGAGCCGACACCGGGAAGACGTCGTAATCGACAACGATCGGGACGGAACCGGAGTTCCCCGAGCCGGGGACCTCACGACGCGGCTCGACCGGAGGTCAGCTGCTGTAGACCTTGGGATCCAGCGTGCCGATGTAGGGCAGGTCGCGGTAGCGCTCGTCGTAGTCGAGTCCGTAGCCGACGACGAACTCGTCCGGGATGTCGAATCCGACGTCCTTGACCTCGACGTCGATCTTCACGGCCTCCGGCTTGCGGAGCAGCGTGACGACCTCGAGCGACGCGGGGTTGCGCGTCGAGAGGTTCTTGAGCAGCCACGACAGCGTCAGACCCGAGTCGATGATGTCCTCGACGATGAGGACGTTGCGACCGGCGATGTCCTTGTCGAGGTCCTTGAGGATGCGCACGACACCCGAGGACGAGGTCGACGACCCGTACGAACTTACGGCCATGAACTCCATCTGCGTCGGGATCGGCAGAGCGCGCGCGAAGTCGGTCATGAAGAAGATGGCGCCCTTGAGCACCCCGATGAGCAGCAGATCGCCTTCCGGCGCACCCACCGGGTAACGCTCGGCGACCGACTGCGCCAGCTCTGCGGTCCGCTCCTTGATCTGTTCTTCGGAGATCAGCACCGACGCTATGTCGTTCTCGTACACCGGGGTCCTTCCCTACCTTCTGCTGCCGGTCGCCCGGACCTTCGCCCGGTCGACGTACTCCACGGCAAGCGTGCCACGCCGACGCGACACCACCAACCTCGTCCCCGTCCGCGGGCCCCGTCCGACCGCGACCGGGCCCTGTCCGCGCCACGCCGCTACCAGATCGTCGACCGTCCGCAGCATCGTCTCGTTCGGCGTGACGGTGTGATCGATCAGCCACGATCGGAGGGCTCTGCGTCGTACTGCGGCGGGAGCCGCCGCGAGAGTGTCGGTGTCGAGCAGGTCGTCCTCGCGCCGCGCTGTCGCGAGCAGGTCGCCGGCCCAGACATCGAGGGCGTGGCCGTCGTCCTGCAGTTGCCCGGCCGTGCGCGCGAGGGCTTCGGCGACGCCCCCACCGAGCACGTCCTCGAGCAGCGGCAGTACCTCACGGCGCAGACGCACGCGCGTGAACCGGTCGTCGGTGTTGTGCGGATCCTCGTACGGGCGGTAGCCGAGTTCGTCGCACGCCCGGCGGGTCGTGTCGCGGCGCACGCCGAGCAGCGGCCGGCCCCACGGCGGGTCGAAGAGTGCCATCCCGCGGATCGAACGCAGCCCCGATCCGCGGCCGAGACCGAGCAGCACCGTCTCGGCCTGGTCGTCGAGGGTGTGCCCGAGCAACACGGTCCGGTCGTCGCGGTTCTCGTCGAGCGCCCGGTAGCGGGCCGCGCGCGCGGCGGCCTCGAGGCCTCCCCCACCGGTGACGTCCACACCGACCACCATGACGGTCGCGCAGCCGCGGGCCCGGGCGAACTCCGCGGCCCGCGCGGCGACGACCTCGGAACCGGACTGGAGGCGATGATCGACGACGACGGCGTGCACCGCCTCGGTCTCCGCGACGGCGGCGGCTGTCAGGGCGGCGGAATCGGCCCCGCCCGACAACGCGACGGTCACCGCGTCGGCCGGGTGCGCGCCCAGCCAGGCCCGCACGGCGAGGCGCACCTCGTGGATCGCCGGGGCTTCGGGCAGCAGCGGACGATCGTTGGACGGTGAAGCCACGATCAGCTCAGCACCCGCGCGATCCACGCATCGGGATGGTCGATCTCCGTCAGGGTGGGCAGGGCGTCCGGACCGGACCACACGGCGTTGAAGTCGTCCGTGCCGACCTTCGCGACGACGGCGTCGACGAACTTCTTGCCGTGCACGTACTGGGCCATCTTGGCGTCCATGCCGAGGACGAGCCGGATGAGGCGATGCACCGGGCTGCTGTTGCGGTGCCGCCGGTTGTCGAACGCCCGCCGAATCCGCGCGACCGACGGGACCACGGCCGGGCCGACACCGTCCATCACATGATCGGCGTGGCCTTCGAGCAGCGTTCCGAGCGCGAGGATCCGATCGAACGACTCGCGCTGAGACTGTGCCTGCAGCGCCCGCACGACACCGAGCATGCCCCGCTCCGACATCGCCTTGTCGCCGGGAGTGCGCAGGTCCTTCACCGCCGACACCACGCGGGTCGCGACGTCGCCCATCGGTTCGTCGACCGCGGTGGCGAGGTCGGCGGCGGCCTCGCGCATCAGCTCGGCCATCCACGGTGCCTGTGCGAACTGCACGCGGTGGGTCACCTCGTGCAGGCACACCCACAGCCGGAAGTCGGCGGGCGGCACCTTCAGGGCGCGTTCGACCGCGACGACGTTGGGCGCGACGAGCAGCAGCGAACGGGAGAACGGGTCGTACTGTCCGAGCACCGCGGACGACAGGTAGGCGAGCATCGCGCCGGCCTGCGCGCCCGCCGGTTTGCCCACCCAGCGGAGGGAGGAGCCGGCCGGATCCTCGCCCGAGGTCGCGGTGAGGTCGGCCATCGACGCCGCGGCCGCACGTACCCAGCCCGGCCGGTCGACGACCTGCGCGGGCGGCGGCTCGGTTCCGTCGTCGAGACGCGTGTGCTCGCGCACCGGTCCCTCGGCGCGCGCGGCGGCCGAGAACAACTCGTCCTGCACCGCATCGCGGGTGTACCGCGACATCGCGGGTTCGGAGCGGGTGAGGCGCACGCCGACCCCGGCCGCGAACGACCAGTCGATCGCGTCGCCGAGTGCCCGCTCCTTGCCGGTCATCGGCAACCGCACTCACGCAGTACCGACGCCACGGCGTCGAGGGCGGGCCGAGCCTCGCTCGGGGACCGGCCGTTGGACAGCAGAGCGAACGACAGCACGCGGCCGTCGGAGTCGACGGTGTATCCCGTGAGTCCGTTGACCTCGGTCAGAGTGCCGGTCTTCGCCCGCACCCATCCGGCTCCGGCACGGGTCGTGGTGCCGTAGCGGTCGGCGAGCGTGCCGGTCGCTCCGGCGACGGGAAGATAGTCGAGCATGGGCCGCAGCTCCGTCCTGTTCGGTCCGGCCGCCTCGGAGATCACGCGATCGAGCGTACGAGCAGGGATCCGGTTCTCGACCGAGAGCCCGCTGACGTCGCGCAACGTCACACCGGTGACGTCCAGACCCGCTTGCTGCAGGGTACCGGTCACCGCCTTCGTCGTGCCCTCGAACGAGTGCTCGTTGCCCGTCGCGACGGCGACCTCCCGTCCGATGGTCTCCGCGAGGACGTTGTCGGATCGGCGCAGCATCTGACCGAGACGCACAGTGAGTGGCGCCGACTGGACCGACGCCATGGGCGCCGCACCGGGTGAGGCGGATCCGAGCGCTACCCGCGCGGGGTCGGCACCGAGCGCCATCGCCAGTGCACGACCGGCGTCCAGGGCGGGCGTAGCGCTGCGAGGCGATTCGTCCTCGAGTGGGTTCGACCGGGCGCCGTCGAGCATCACCGGTTCGATGGGTGCGACGTAACCGTCGCCGACGTCCTGGGGAAACCAGCCCGGCGCGAGCGGATCCCCGCTGTACAGACTCGTGTCGACGAGGACCGTCTCGACCGTCGTGCCGCTGCGCCGGATCTGTTCGGCGAGGTCGGCGATGCGGGGACCACCGGGGTAGAAGCTCTCCTCGCCGGGCGGCATCGCCGAGAGGGTGGGGTCGCCACCCGCGATGAGGACGATCTCCCCCGGCTTCGAACCCTCGACGACACGCGTGGTGATCCGATGATCGGAGGGCAGCACGAGCATGGCGGCCGCGGCGGTGAGGATCTTCGTGGTGGAGGCCGGGATCAGCGCGCGATCGGCGTCCTTCGACCACAGCACCGTGCCGGTCGTGGGGTCGGTGATCGACCCGGCGAAGTCACCGAGGCCGGGATTGTTCACCGCCTGGTCGAGTGCCGCCGCCAGCGAGGTCGGGTCGGGCGTCGGAGCGTCGGGCGAGACCGCGGCGACCGCGGGGGTCGCGATCACCGGTGCCGGTGCGGGGAGCACGACCGCGCCGGCGGACGCCCGCACGTCGTAGATCGCGAAGGCTCCGCCCACGACGAGAGCGAGGAAACCCGCTCCCCAGATCCCGAAGAGGATCTTCATGTTCCGTCGTCGCCTGGTTGCCAGTGAACCCTGCTTCTTGTTGCCGCCCTGCCCCGTCAACACGCCTCCGCTGCATCCTGCACACACTGGTCGACCAGCTACCCGCACTTCCCGCTGCCGGCCGCACACTGCTGTGACGCACTCGGGGCCCCGGTACCTGCACCTCCAGCCTAGCGCCGCGACCGTTATCCTCTCTGCGGACCATCACCGCAGATACGGATGTCGTATCCGCCGGAAAAACACCGACGAAGTGAGGCAAGGCGTGGAGTTCGAGGTCACCATCGAGATCCCCAAGGGACAGCGGAACAAGTACGAGGTCGATCACGAGACCGGACGCGTCAAGCTCGATCGTTACCTGTACACCTCGTTCGGCTACCCGGCCGACTACGGCTACATCGAGAACACCCTCGGTGAGGACGGCGATCCGCTCGACTGCATGGTCCTGCTGCCCGAGTCGGTCTTCCCCGGCGTGATCGTCGAGGCCCGCCCCGTCGGCATGTTCAAGATGGTCGACGAGGCCGGTGGCGACGACAAGATCCTGGCCGTCCCGGCCGGCGACCCGCGGTGGGATCACGTCCAGGACATCAGCGACGTCTCGCAGTTCGAGCTCGACGCCATCAAGCACTTCTTCGTGCACTACAAGGATCTCGAGCCGGGCAAGCACGTCGAGGCCGCCGACTGGGTCGGTCGCGCCGAGGCCGAGGCCGAGGTGACCGCGTCGGTCGAGCGCCTGAAGAACAACGGCGGGCACTGACACCGAGCCTGTACAACGCGGATCCCCCGGACGATGCGATCGTCCGGGGGATCCGTCGTCTGCGGGGTCTATTCGCCCTTGAACTGCGGCGGGCGCTTCTCGAAGACGGCGGTGATCGCCTCGGTGAGGTCCTCCGACGGCAGGAACGCCGCGTTCCACGCCGCGACGTAGCGGAGGCTGTCGTCGACCTGCGGCGAGCGCGTGTGGTCGAGGACGTTCTTGATGCCCTGGACGACGAGCGGCGGGTTGGCGGCGATCTCCGCGGCGGCCGCGTGAGCGGCGGCCAGCACTGCATCGGCGTCGTCGTGGACGTCGTTGACGAGACCGATCTTCTCGGCGCGGGCGGCGTCGATGTCCTTGCCCGTGAGCGCGAGCTCGCGGACGTGACCGTCGCCGATGATGAGCGGGAGCCGGGCGAGGGTGCCGACGTCGGCGACCATTCCGACCTTGACCTCGCGGACGCTGAACTTCGCGTCGGCGCTCGCGTAGCGGATGTCGGCGGCGGAGATGAGGTCGACCGCTCCGCCGATGCACCAGCCCTGGACCGCGGCGACGACCGGCTTGCGGCAGTCGGCGACGGCCGTGATGGCCGCCTGCATGTTCTTGATCAACGTGTGGAAGTCCGTGCGCGGCTTCGCGAGCGCCTTGCCGGAGACGACGGCGCCGAGGCTGCCGCCCATGGCGACGAGGTCGAGGCCGTAGGAGAAGTTCCGGCCGGAACCGGCGAGGACGACGGCGCGGACTTCGGGGTCGGCGTCGAGCTCACCGAAGAGGACGGGCAATTCCGCCCAGAAGTCGGGGCCCATGGCGTTGCCCTTGCCGGGGCCGATGAGCGTGACCTGTGCGACGTGATCCTTGCGTTCGACGGTGAACGCTTTCCAAGGCGAGAGATCGGACATTGTGTGTTCGGCGGCTCTCGGCCCTCACAAGGGTGAGAACTGCCGTCCTCCTTCCAGGGTCGGGCTTGTGATGGTGACGACGGAATCTGTCGGTGGGCGTCGATAGCGTGCCCGGGCATGGGGGTCGAGGTTGTGCGTTACAACTTCCGGTTGCGTGCGGGCAGCAACGCCGAACGCGCGCTGCTCGACGAATGGCATCGCTGCAGGTTCCTGTGGAACGAAGCCGTGCACCTCCAGAAGACGGGCGCACGACCCACTTCCGGGAAGCTGAGCAAACAGCTGACCGAGACGCGCAGACGATCGGCGTGGTTGCGGGCCGGCTCCCAGGTCGCTCAACAACAGACGTTGCGGACCTACGCTCGTGCGCTCGACTCGTCGTTCGCGGTGAAAGGACGCAACCGCCCGAAGTTCAAGTCCCGGAAGGCAACGTCGCCGACTCTCGAGTACACCCGTCGCAGCTTCCGGATCCAGGAAGGCCGATTGCGCTTGCCGAAGGGCGTCACAATTCCGGTGGTGTGGTCGCGGAAACTGCCATCCGAACCGTCGAGTGTGCGCATCACCCGCGACTCGGTCGGAGATTGGTACGCGTCGTTCGTCGTCACCCGCAGCACCGAACCTCCGGCTCCGGCGCCGCCTGGTTCGGCGATCGGTGTCGATTGGGGAGTGACCCACACGGCGACCACCACCGACGAGCGGTTCGACCTGCCGCACCGGGGTCATCGCAAGCGTTGCGCGGCGGAGCTGGCGAAGGCGCAACGAACCATGGCTCGCCGACGCAGACCCAAGGGAAGCCGACCGTCCAACGGATACCGGCGAGCCCGCAAACGTGCGTCGCAGGTGCAGAAGAAGGCCGCTCGGCGGAACCAGCGCGAGGCACGGATGTGGGCGCGCGGGGTGGTCGCACACCACGCACTGATCGCCGTGGAGGATTTCCGCCCCCAGTTCCTCGCCCGATCCACGATGGCGAGGAAAGCGGCGGACGCCGCGATCGGCGCTGCGAAGCGCGAACTCGTCGAGCAGGGCACGCGGGCCGGCCGGAAGGTGGTGCTGGTACGGCCCGCATACACGTCGATGACGTGTTCGAGATGTTTCGCGAGAGCCAAGCAACGCCTCGAACTCGGCGAACGAACCTTCCGATGCTCGGCCTGCGACTACAGCGCATGCCGGGACCGGAACGCTGCCTGAGTGATTCTGGCTGTGGCGGAGCGTGGCCACACCGGTGTCGACGACGTCAGACAGGCGGATCACCTCCTGGGTGGTTCGGTTGCGGTCCGAGCCGGGAATCTCCTGCCTTCTGGCAGGAGAGGCGTTAATACCGAAGGGTAACTTGTTTACGTACGGACTGTATCGAGCCACCCCACGACACGACACGACGACGACGCGTCCTCGGAACCGCGCCCATCGGGCGGCGATTTTCCTACTCTTGATCCATGACCAGGTCGCTGCATCCGAATGCCCACCGCGTCTCGGACACGCTCATCGCCCGCGGCCATCACGGTCTGATCGTCCAGCAGCCGGAGACCGTGCACACCGCTGAGCAGGCCGCCGCCGCGGTCGGTGTCGAGGTGGGCGCGATCGTGAAGTCGCTCGTCTTCCTGCTCGATGACGACCCGATCCTGCTGTTGGTGTCCGGGGCGCATCGCGTGTCGGTCGAGCGGACCGGCGAGCGGCTCGGCGGCGAACTCGTGCCGGCCCCCTCCGACCTGGTCACGGAGGTCACCGGCCAGCCGCTCGGTGGCGTCGCACCGCTCGGTCATCCCACGAACCTGCCCACCTACATCGACCGTGCGCTGCAGCTCCACCCGGATCTGTGGGCGTCGGGTGGATGCCCGAACACACTGTTCCGGACCGTCTATTCGGAGCTCATGCGCATCACCGCGGCGATCGACGTCGACGTGGACTGAGACCGTCCACCTACCGGTACACCGGCATCTCCATCCGGGTACACTTTCCGTCGTGACAGTCCGAGCGTGGAGCCGCAGGCATGTCGACCTGTGTCGTACCCGCTCGTGCCTCTGTGCGTTCTGAGATCCGCACCATCCCTTCCTCTTTTCCGGCGCCGCACTGCTGCGGGTAGTTGCCTGCCCGGCGCCGTTCACCTTCCGACCAGCGGAGCCCTTCCATGACCACGTCCTCCATCGAGAACCCGGCCGGCAGCTCGGTCGATTCCCCCGAACTCGTTCTCATCGTGCAGATCTCGGACACGAACGCCGGGTCGGCGGGCGATCTCGCCGCCCTCGCCGATGCTCTGCGGGAGACCGCGCTCGATCTGCTCCCGGGTGCGCGCACCCACACTCTTCTCAGCCCCGGCCCGACCCCTCTGGTCATCGATCTGCCGGCCCGGGGGCTGGTGCTCGACAATCAGCGGGTCGAGTTGAGTCACAGCGAATTCGAGATCCTCGCGCACCTCGTGCGTCGGCCCCGCGTCGTGGTGTCCCGCGCGGCATTGAGGCCCCTCGGCGCCGGATACTCGGAGAACGACGACTTCGACACCGACCGCGGCAACCGCAGTGTCGACGTCCATGTCTCCCGGATCCGTTCCAAGCTGGGTCGTTTCGGCAACATCATCACCACTGTCCGCGGATCGGGCTACCGGTTCGATCCCGATCCGCGCGTACACGTCGTCGAATCACTCGACCGCCGTACGGCGTGAACGCATGCGAAGGAGGGGCAGGAGTCGAAACTCCTGCCCCTCCTTCGCGATACGGATGCGTGTCAGGAAGCGCGCACGGATGTCCGAGCGCCCTCACCGAACCGGCGCAGGACCTCGACGACGGTCGACGAGACCTCGACGAGGCCGCGCGACTCCAGCCACGGCAGCGTTCCGTCGACGAGATGCTCGACGGTGAACGGCGCGGCGAGCGGGATCAGCGTGACGCCATCGGCGACCTGCACGGCATGGATGTCCGCGATCAGCCCGGCGAGACCGTGCGGCGTTCCGACATAGGACAGCGTGCCGGCCTCCCCGCGAGTCGATTCCGGGCGGGTGCGCCGGGTGCGGGCGGTGCGGGCATCGGAGGCAAGGACGATCTCGACGTCGACGAGCACCGTGACCGAATCGGGATCGCGGCCCTCCTCGGCGGCCTCTGCACGGATGCGGTCGCGCAGTTTCCCGGCTTCACGCAGGTCGGCGGCACGCACCCGCACGACGTTGGATACATCGGCGCTGAGGTCGAGCGGCGGGTCGCCGACACGTCCCAGGGTCAGGTCGGCCCAGTAGTCGGGCCCGGAGTGACCGGTGAGTTCGACGGCGACGCGCAACGGCCGGATCGCGGCGGACTCGACGACGGCCGGGTCTGCGGATACAGGGGTGACGGTGGATGCGACGGACATGGGATACCTCTCGGTACGGGCCGCGGAGCGGCACGGAGGGATCGGCCTGTGAGCCGGAAGACTGTGAGGGAGAAGACCTTCAGTCCGGACAGATTCCCGATGCCGTACGGCAGAGGTCGACATGGCGACGGCACCAGCGTGCCGCAGCGATCGTCCTCGTCCGTCCCATGCGAATTACCCTACTGATCCTATGGGGAATTGTCGACCGTTAGACGCACGGAGATGCGTCGCCGTCGGTCGCTCCGAGGCCGGGACGCGTCTCCGGCGAGGGGTTCCACACGCCGGCGGTCTTCGCGTGCACCCACGTCGGCCCGTTCTCGACCAGCAACCGGAGCGCTCCGAGGAGCCGCTCGACATCGTCGGACGAGCTGCCGAGTCCGAGCGACGCCCGGACGGCTCCGCCGGCACGACCGACCCGCGCGAGCAGCGGGTGGGCGCAGAAGCGTCCGTCACGGACGCCGATGCCGTACTCGGCAGACAGATAGGAGGCGACGTGGCCGGGCTCGTAGCCGTCGACCGTGAAGGTGACGATCCCGACACTGTCGGCCGAATCGTTCCACAGCCGAAGCACTTCCACGCCGTCGATGGCCTGCAGACCGTCGACGAGCAGGGCGCACAGGGCCTCCTCGTGACGGATCACCGCGTCGGCGTCGAAACCGGCGAGCGCATCGCACGCGGCGGCAAGGGCGGCGACGCCGAGCACGTTGGGGGTGCCGGCCTCGTGACGCGCAGGGGCGCAGGACCATTCGGTGTGATCGAGGCGCACCTCGCGCACCGCGCCGCCACCGGCGAGGTACGGCTCGGCGGCGTCGAGCCAGTCTCGGCGGCCGACGAGCACTCCCGCACCGAACGGCGCGTACAGCTTGTGGCCGGAGAAGGCGAGGTAGTCCACACCGAGCTCGACGAGATCGACACGGCGATGGGGCACGAGCTGCGCACCGTCGACGAGGATCCGGGCACCGGAAGCGTGTGCGAGCTCGGCGAGTTCGGCGATCGGCAGGACCTCACCGGTGACGTTGGAAGCACCGGTGACGGCGAGCAGGGCCGCGGGTGCGCGCTGCAGTTCGACCGCGAGACGCCATACCGTCTCGGAGACGGTGTCCGCAGCCTCGACGATGCGAGAGTTCTTCCAGGGCAGCAGATTCGCATGGTGCTCGATGTCGAGCACCACGACATCGCCGGGCACCGCACTCGCGAGCAGGTTCAGCGAATCGGTGGTGTTGCGCGTGAAGACGACGACCTGGTCGTCGGCCGCGCCGACGAAGCGCGACACGGAGGAGCGGGCGTCCTCGTAGGCGGTGGTGCTGATCCGCGAAGCGTATCCGGCGCCGCGGTGCACGCTCGCATAGAAGGGCAGCAGCTCGGTGATGCGGTCGGTGACGGCGGACAGCGCCGGTGCGCTCGCCGCGTAGTCGAAGTTCGCATAGGTGCAGGTACCCCCCTGGACGAGCGGAACCTGCACGTCACAGCCGGAAACGGCGGCAAAGGGAGCGATGCAGGTGGTGGTGGCTACAGCAGTCATGACAAATCCCTTGTGTACTCGGGGACCCGCCGGTGACGCCTACGACGGAGAATTCTCGTCGCCGGCGGAGTCCGCGCTTGCCGTGTCCGGTAGTGGATTCACGGCCCGGTCGTCACCCGGAGCACCCCACCGCGGTTGGAGGGTTGCCGACCAGCTAGCCGGGGCTTGACGCTGGTACTCATGACCTGGCGAAGAGAATGGCAGGACGACCGGGCCGTGTCAACCCCGCACAGCTCCGCGTCGCTCGGCACCGCACGACGCCGACACGCGTTCTGCGCGCCGAACGTTCACCTGCCGTCCACCCGGACGTGAGATAACCGGAAGCACCATCGAGCAGAAGGACCCGCGGAATTGCCAGCCATAACCTCGACCCCCGTCGGCCGGTCCCCCATCCCCGACGAGTTCCTCCGCGCGTCGCACGCTCCACCCGCCCGCACCCTCGTCGACCTGCTGCGGAGCACTGCCGAAGCACATCCCGACGCCCCCGCGATCGACGACGGCGCGACGGTCCTCGAATACGCCGAACTGGTCGAGGCGGTGATCGCCGGTGCGTATGCGCTGAACGACGCGGGCGTCGGGGCCGGCGACAGGGTCGGGGTCCGCATGACCTCCGGGCGCAGCGACCTGTATGTGACGATTCTCTCCATTCTCGCCGCGGGCGCCGCGTACGTCCCCGTCGACGCCGACGATCCCGACGAGCGGGCCGAACTCGTGTTCTCGGAAGCGCAGGTCACCGCCATCGTCACGGACGAGGGCATCGGACCGGGCACGGCCGCGCCGTCGGGCACCCCGGTGGTGCGGGGCCCGAACCTCGATGACGACGCGTGGATCATCTTCACCTCCGGTTCAACCGGAACACCGAAGGGTGTCGCCGTCACCCACCGCAATGCGGCGGCCTTCGTCGACGCGGAAGCGCGAATGTTCTGCCAAGGGGAGCCGCTCGGTCCCGGCGACCGGGTCCTGGCCGGGCTGTCCGTGGCGTTCGACGCCTCGTGCGAGGAGATGTGGCTCGCCTGGCGGCACGGCGCCTGCCTGGTTCCGGCGCCCCGCGCGCTCGTCCGCTCCGGCATGGACCTCGGGCCGTGGCTCGTCTCGCGCAACATCAACGTCGTCTCCACGGTGCCCACCCTCGCGGCGATGTGGCCGGCCGAAGCCCTCGAGGCGGTGCGTTTGCTCATCTTCGGTGGCGAGGCCTGCCCACCCGATCTCGTCGAACGTCTCGCGGTTCCGGGACGCGAGGTGTGGAACACCTACGGCCCCACCGAGGCGACGGTCGTGGCCTGCGCGTCGCTGATGGACGGCACCGGACCGGTCCGCATCGGCCTGCCCCTCGACGGATGGGATCTCGCCGTCGTGGACGCCGACGGCAACCCCGTCGAGGAGGGCGCGACCGGTGAACTCGTCATCGGTGGTGTCGGCCTCGCGCGCTACCTCGATCCGGCGAAGGACGCCGAGAAGTACGCTCCGATGCCCACGCTCGGCTGGGACCGCGCCTACCGCAGCGGTGATCTCGTGACGCTCGACCGCGCCGGTCTGCTGTTCCAGGGACGCGCCGACGACCAGGTCAAGATCGGTGGCCGCCGCATCGAACTCGGCGAGGTCGACAACGCACTGCAGAACCTGCCCGGCGTGGCGGGCGGTGCGTGCGCGGTCCGCAAGACGGCCGCGGGACATTCGATCCTCGTGGGATACCTCGCCTCCACCGATCCGGACTTCGACATCGCGTCGGCCCACGACCTGCTGTCCGAACAACTCCCGGCCGCGCTCGTCCCCCGACTCGCGCTCGTCGACGAACTGCCCACCCGCACGTCCGGCAAGGTCGACCGCAACGCTCTGCCGTGGCCGCTGCCCGGCGCCGATGCCGACTCGGTGGAAGCACTCGGTCTCGATCCCACCGCCGAATGGGTCGCCGAACTGTGGACCGACATCCTCGGCGCCCGGATCGAGGGCGTCGACGACGACTTCTTCGAACTCGGCGGTGGTTCCCTCGCGGCGGCGCAACTCGTCACGGCGCTGCGGAGCCGGTATCCGGAGATGACCGTCGCAGAACTGTACGACCACCCGAGGCTCGGATCGCTCGCCGTCTACCTCGACGAACTCGCGCCGACGGAAGCGGCGACACCGCGAGAGGTGACCCCGGTGCCGCGGCTCGCCCAGCTCGGGCAGATCGCCGTGACCGCCGTCCTCACCACCCTCACCGGACTGCAGTGGGTGACCTGGCTGGCGATCCTGAACAACGTCGTCGCGCTCGTCGTGGACGTGCCGTGGACCGTCACCCTGTCGTGGTGGTGGGTCGCGCTCGGTGTCCTGCTGTTCCTCACGCCCGTCGGGCGCATGGCGATCTCCGTCGCGGGTTCGCGTCTGCTCCTGCGCGGCATAGAGCCCGGAAGCTACCCACGCGGTGGGAGCGTCCATCTCCGGCTGTGGACGGCTCTGCGACTGTCCGAGGCCGTGGGTGCCGTGAACATCTCGAGCGCTCCCTGGATGCGGCAGTACGCGCGGGCGCTGGGAGCGAAGGTCGGCCGCGACGTCGACCTGCACAGTCTTCCACCGGTCACCGGTCTCCTCGAACTCGGCGACGGGTGTGCCGTCGAGCCGGAGGTGGACCTCGGCGGCTACTGGGTGGACGGCGACCTCGTCCACATCGGAAGCATCCGGATCGGTGCCGGCGCCACGGTGGGCGCCCGCTCGTTCCTGGCCCCCGGCGCGCGGATCGGTAAGGACGCCGAAGTGGAGGCCGGATCCGCGGTGTTCGGTCGCGTGAAAGCCGGGCAGAACTGGTCGGGCTCCCCCGCCCGCAAGGCCGGCAAGGCCGACCGGCCGTGGCCCGCCGCGACACCGCCGCGGGGCGGCAGGTGGGTGCCGGTCTACGCGCTGTCGTCGATCCTGCTCGGCGGCCTGCCCGTCGTCTCGATCGCCGCCGGGGTCGCGCTCCTGGTGTGGTGGGTGCACGACACCCCCACCGTCTCCGACGCCGTGGTGCACTCCCTGGCGATGCTGCCCGTCGCGGCGCTGCTGACGATGTTCGTCTTCGCCCTGCTCACCCTGACGGCCGTGCGACTGCTTGCCGTCGGGATGACCGAGGGTTGGCATCCCGTGCGCAGCCGCGTGGGCTGGCAGGTGTGGTTCACCGAGCGCCTCATGGACTCCTCGCGCACCTTCCTGTTCCCGCTCTACGCGTCGATGCTCACCCCGATCTGGCTCCGATTGCTCGGCGCCGACATCGGTAAGGACGTCGAGGCGTCGACCGTGCTGATGGTTCCCAAGTTCACCAAGGTCGCCGATGGAGCGTTCCTCGCCGACGACACGATGGTCGCCTCCTACGAACTCGGCGGCGGGTGGCTGTACATCTCGCATGCGAAGGTCGGCAAGCGTGCCTTCCTCGGCAACTCGGGTATGGCGGCGCCGGGTCGGCGCGTCCCGAAGCACGGGCTCGTCGCGGTGCTCTCCGCGGCTCCGGAGAAGGCGAAATCCGGCTCGTCGTGGCTGGGCAGTCCCCCGGTGCGCCTGCGGCGCGCAAGCGGTGACAGCGACGCGAGCCGCACCTTCGCACCGCCGCTGAAACTGAAGATCGCGCGCGGCGCGGTGGAGACCTTCCGGCTCGTGCCCATGGTCGTCACCTACGGCATCGGGCTCGGTGTGCTCTTCGCACTCAACACCCTCGCCGTGCACTGGGGCTATCTCGCCGCTGCGCTGCTGGGCGGTCTCGTGCTCATGGTGGCCGGAGCCGTGGCGTGCCTCGTGACCGTGATCGCGAAATGGCTCGTCGTCGGTCGGATCGGACGCGTCGAGCACCCGCTGTGGAGTTCGTTCGTGTGGCGCAACGAGGTCTCCGACACCTTCGTGGAGACCGTGGCGGCACCGTGGTTCGCCCGGGCCGCGGCGGGCACCGCCGTGATGAACCTGTGGCTGCGCGCGCTGGGGTCGAGGATCGGGCGCGGTGTGTGGTGCGAGAGCTACTGGCTGCCCGAGGCCGACCTGGTGTCCCTGGGCGACGGTGCGACCGTCGAACGCGGTTGCGTTGTACAGACCCACCTGTTCCATGATCGGATCATGTCCATGGACACCGTGACCCTCGGCGCCGGCGCCACGCTCGGCCCCCAATGCGTCGCGTTGCCCGCCTCGGGCATCGGCGACGGTGCCACCGTCGGCCCGGCCTCGCTGGTGATGCGCGGCGACGTCGTCCCGCCGTCCACTCGCTGGCAGGGCAATCCGATCACGCCGTGGACCACGCCGAACGACTGGTCGCCGCGGTGAAGCCCATCAAGGCCGCCAAGCCCGTCGCGCCGGTCGCCGCGGACCGGCCGCTCGACCCTTATCTGCCCGAGAGCGGGAACCGCGGCTACCGGGCCTCCCGCTACGAACTGGAACTCACCTACAAGGTCGTGTCCAATCGGCTCGACGGCCGGGCGAAGATCATCGCCACGACTACGGACGTGCGCGCCAAGTATTCGCTCGATCTCGCGCAGTCGATGCGAGTCACGAAGGTGACCGTCAACGGGCGACGTCCCGCCAAGTTCGCGCATCGTGGCGGCAAGCTCACCGTCACCCCCGCCGAGAAACTCCCTGCCGGGGCGGTCCTCGTCTTCGGTGTGCAGTACTCGGGAACCCCCACCCCACTGCGGACCATGTGGGGTGAGGTCGGCTGGGAAGAACTCGACGAGGGTTCGCTCGTCGCGAGTCAGCCCAACGGCGCACCCACCTGGTTCCCCTGCGACGACCATCCCGGTTCGAAAGCCACCTACCGCATCGCGGTCACCACCGACGCTCCGTTCGTCGCGATCGCGAACGGCACCCTCGTGCACAAGACCACGAAGGCGAGTCGCACCACCCGCGTCTACGAGCAACCCGAACCCATGGCGACCTATCTCGCCACGGTCCAGACCGGGCACTACGAGATACGCACCCTCTCAAACGAACCCGTGCCCCAGTACGGCATCCATCCGCCTCGGTTGCGCGCGGCGTTCGATCGGGACTTCGCTCGCCAGACCGAGATGCTCGAGTTGTTCACGCGCCTGTTCGGCCCGTACCCGTTCGCGCACTACACCGCTCTGGTGACCGACGACGACCTCGAGATCCCTCTCGAAGCACAGGGATTGTCGATCTTCGGCGCGAACTTCTGCGACGGCACCGGCCGCGAGGAACGGCTCGTCGCACACGAGTTGGCGCACCAGTGGTTCGGCAACAGCCTCACGCTGAACCGTTGGTGCGACATCTGGCTCCACGAAGGATTCGCGTGCTACGCGGAGTGGTTGTGGTCGGAGAACTCGGGCGGCAGGTCGGCGCATGCACATGCGCTCGACGCCCACCGGGGTCTGGCCCGAAAGCCGCAGGACATCCTGCTCGAGGATCCGGGCCCGAAGGACATGTTCGACGACCGCATCTACAAGCGCGGAGCACTGACTTTGCACGCCCTGCGAGTGCAGCTCGGCGACGAGCCGTTCTTCACCCTCCTACGGACGTGGACCGCGGAACACCGGCACGGCAACGTGACGACGGCGCAGTTCAAGGATCTCGCCGCACGTTTCTCGGACGTCTCGCTCCGGTCGCTGTGGGAGGCGTGGTTGAGCACGCGAGAGCTTCCCCCGGCACCGACCGCCTAGTTCCGAGGGCGCAGAGATGCATCCAGTGCGCTCATCAACTGTCCGACACGACTTCTCGAGGTAGGGGCGATCGGATATCTGGACAGGACGTCGACCACCACGGGGGTCGCACGGCGCCGGGCGTCGTCGAGCGAGTCCTCAGCTGCCGTCGGGTCTCCGCCCGCACGGAGTTCGGCGATGCGAGCGACACTCGCAGCGGTACGCAGGATGTGCCCGACCTGAGTGGCCTTCGCGATCGGGTGCAGATAGGCAGCCGCGGCGGCATCGCCGGCACACCGCGCGGCGAGGGAAGCCGCTTCCGTCGGTGCATCCTTCGCAGCTCGGTGGGCATCCAGGGCGGCGACGCGCTGGAGTCTCGTTCGTCGCGCACCGTCAACGAATTCTCGCGCCGCATCGAGTGCTGAACGTGGACGACGGTCCTCGGGCACGGATTCCTCGAAGACGGGAAGCACGTCCTGTGCACTCTCCGCCACGTATCGGACGACCGCCCGCAGTTCGTCCATGGTGAGTTCGAAATCACCGGTCACGCTTGTCGCCGGCCCGTTCCGTCCCACGTATCCGAGCATAGCCCGACCGAATGTCCGCGTACGAGAAAAGGGGACCCGCGAAAGCGGCTCCCCTCCTCAAAGCCGAAGACCCCCAACAATGTTGGGGGTCTTCGGTAACGGGTGTTCGGCGGTGTCCTACTCTCCCACACCCTGTCGAGTGCAGTACCATCGGCGCAGACAGGCTTAGCTTCC